>CAZZIU010000010.1:0-100573 GCA_964654545.1 uncultured bacterium | reverse complement strand
GGTATCTTCATGATCGTTGTTTTGCAGCGTGTTTCGAAAGCCCTGGTGCGGGTTAGCGGAAAAACAGTTGGAAAAATCGAAGGAGGACTTGTCCTTCTGGTTGGTGCAATGGTTGGCGATGATGAAACGGATAGTGCCTTTCTAATCGATAAAATATCCAATTTTCGCATTTTTAATGATGAACATGGAAAAATGAATAAATCCATTCAGGAAGTGGGCGGGTCGGTTCTGGTGGTGAGTCAGTTTACTCTTTGTGGTGATTGGCGTAAGGGAAGACGGCCCAGCTTTATACATGCAGCAAAACCGGAAATAGGTGAAAAACTATATAATGATTTCATCAATCGTTTTTCTGCCAGGGATATTCCCACACAGTCCGGCGAATTTGGTGCAATGATGGAAGTTGAATTGGTGAACGATGGACCGGTGACCTTTGTGCTTGATAGCAAAGCAAATATATAATTTCTTACCGGGAAGAAATCAGACCCGGTGTGTTTCAATTATTTTTTAATTTATATGTAAACGGTACGTTGATCCACACGCCAACAGGCTGTAAGTCTTTTTATTCTTTCAGCACTTCCTTTTAGGGTCATCATTCATCCTTTCCTTCATCTGTAATGTAACCAAAAGTATCACCTTAGCATTTACATCAAATTTGTCCGGCTAATTAAAAACTAGACCTTTATGTGTTTTTATAATTTGTTACAAATTAGTATCTCCTCCGCTAATCAATAAGCGATTAAAAATTGTCATTTTTTGCAAACGAATGCGACTTTGTATTATGAGGGGCATACTTGTAACTTTTATTTCATGTTCTTAAGGAAAACATAATGGAACGCAAAATACGAATTCTCATGGCTAAACCCGGTTTGGATGGGCACGATCGTGGAATCAAGGTGCTGGCCGCCGCTTACCGTGATGCAGGGATGGAAGTTATTTACCTTGGATTACGCCAAACACCGGAGATGATTGTGTCAGCTGCATTACAGGAAGACGCGGATGTGATTGCCCTGTCTATTCTGTCCGGTGCACACATGACAATTTTCCCTCGAGTCAAAGAATTAATGAATGAAAAAGGGCTGGATGACATTCTGCTTACAGGTGGTGGAATTATTCCTGAAAAAGACATGGAAGAGTTAAATCAAAAAGGCGTTGGTCAACTGTTCGGACCTGGAACCCCCGTGCAGGAAACCATCGATTATATTACTACCTGGGTCAAGGAAAATCGAAGATAAAATGGACCTCTCTAATAAACAGGACTTAGAGCGCTATTTTGCTGAAAACCTCGACACGTACATGTTCCCTGTTCTGGCAGAACACTATCTTGATGATAATGAATTAGATCGAGCCAGAAAGGTTTGCGAAATTGGTCTTGAATATCATCCGGAGGATGCTGCCGGCTGGTACATCCTTGCTAAAGTTCAATATGAATTGGACGACTTAATCGAAACCGAAAAATGCCTAAAGAATGTTGTGAATTTCAGTCGCTCACACATCCAGGCGCGCATCGAACTGGCTGAATTGCAGGCGATGTTGGATCGGTCTCCAAACACTGTGTTGGCATCATGGAAGAAAGTTCTCCGTCTTATACCATCCCATGAAAAAGCAATGGAAGAGGTTGAGCGTCTTTCGCCTCCAAAAGGTCCAGAACCTATTTATGTGACACCTCCCGTGCAAGAACCCCAATCGGATGAACCACCGACTATGGAAGATGGTGAACCTGAAAGAGATGATGCGTCTCACGAAGAAGTCGAAATCCAGGATGTTTTGCTAGACGATGAACCGGAAGCTGAAGAAATCGAAAGTGAAGCCCCGGTGACAGAAGAAGACCCCCAAGAAAGTATTGGTACGGAAAACGAAATGGAAAATATTAGCATTACGGCTGAAGATGCGAACATTAATATCAGCCCAAGAATGGCAACCTTGACGCTGGCCAGAGTTTTCAAGGAGCAGGGGTTGTATTACCAGGCCTTGGCAGTATTGGATATTCTGGCAGAAAAAGGTGGAGATAATACCAAAATTGAACAGGAACGTTCCGATGTGCGATTACGCATGCAGGAAACTCCAAAGGATATTGAGAAAAATCATGAGTGACACGTATTTCCTGAAACGTCAGGAGCGACTAAAAAATGTACTTGCCGAACAAAATCTGGATGGAATGTATGTAACCAATTTGACAAATGTGAGATACCTAAGTGGTTTCACCGGTTCGGCCGGTTCTTGTCTCATCACACCTGCTGGGCAATATTTTATTTCTGATGGGCGCTACACAGAAATGTCACGGCAACAGGTGAAAGGATTTGAACGTCTCATAGACGGTGAGCCTCATTTAAAAATTATCCAATCCAACAACTTGATAAATAATGGTTTAAGATTGGCTTTTGAGGGGGATTTCGTCAGTGTTAATCTGTATAAGTCCATGAGGGATATGTTCCCTAAAACCACATGGGAATCAACGACGCAAATCGTGGAGGCACTGGCGGCTGTAAAAGATGCTTCCGAATTGGAAGCCCTGCGGACAGCAGTTGAAATTACAGATCGCGTGTATGAAGAAATTTTGGAGTTATTAAAAGAAGGTGTAACGGAAAAATTTATCGCCAATGAATTGTTGAAACGGTACCGTGAGTATGGTGACGGGGAAGCCTATGCGCCGATCGTTGCGGGTGGCCCAAATGGAGCATTGCCCCATGCGGTTCCCGGTGATCGTCAATTTAAAAAGGGTGATTTCATTGTAATTGATGCAGCAGCTAAATACGCAGGATACCACGCTGATATGACCCGGACTCCGATTGTCGGCGAACCTACCGAAAAGCACAAAGAAATTTATAATGTGGTGAAAAAAGCACAACAAGCAGGTGTGGATGCAGTGCGAGATGGTATGGCCTGTAAAGCCATGGATGCGGTTACACGCGACATTATTGCGGAACACGGATATGGTGATAAATATATTCACAGCACTGGTCATGGTATTGGATTGGAAATTCACACTATGCCCCGGTTAAGCTCCATTAGCGAGGACTTTATATACGAAAATTATGTGGTCACAGTTGAACCGGGTATTTATGAAACCGGATGGGGGGGGGTGCGAATTGAAGATGACGTGGTGGTCCATAAAGATTTTGGTGAACCGCTTAATCGCACAAGCAAAGATCTTATTGTTTTATAATTTATTCCCAACGTCACCGATTTAATATTTGGACAATAAACCCCTTAATATATACTCTGCACCGGAATTATACGATGCAGTGCATTGGTGGAAAACCAATGATATTGAATTCATATGTGAATTGGTGAGTTCCTTTGGCGACCCCGTTCTAGAGCTTGCAGCCGGGACTGGTAGGCTGGCGGTTCCCTTGGCTGAAAATGGATTCTCTTATACGGGACTGGACAACAGCGCAGAATATGTCAAATGGGCATCAGATAAATTATCTTCCTTCGAAAACGCCTCTATACTCCTGGGCGATATGCGCTCATTCAACCTGAAAAATAAATACCAATCTTGTTTTATTGGGTTTAACTCCATTTTTCATTTGATGTCAAACAATGATATTTTATCCTGTTTTCAAACCGTATATGGGCATTTGAACAATAATGGTTTGTTTTTTATTGATATGTTTTTACCTGATCCCTCCTTTTTACACCGTGATCCAACGCCAGTTGAAATAATGGAATTTGATCACCCTGATGGCGGAAAATGTACAGTGAAAGAAACCAACTCGTATGATGATTCAACACAGATTAATTCCATCATCTGGTATTTTTATACTGCGGGCAAAAAATCCCCTGATCTATTTACATTTGATATGCATATGATTTACCCGGATACCATGTTCTCCTTGTTGAATGAGGCCGGGTTTTCTATAAAACAGGTTTGGGGGGACTATGATAAATCACCGCTTACGGAAGAAAGTCGATTACAATTTTATGTTTGTCAGAAATGAACCACTACTTTCCTATAATTTGAAACAATCACTAGGTAATTCTTTCTAATTTCCTCTATGATAAACATTATTTTTTGCGATATTGGTGGCGTTTTATTGCATATTAATCCAGCGAAAACCATATCCTATTGGGCGGAGAGTGCCGGCATTCAGCAAGATGAAATCAAGAATAATTTTCCTTTCGATATACATCATGAATACGAACGGGGCAATATTTCCGATCATGATTTCTACCTGCATTTGACAGAAGCTCTTGGGTTAAATAAATTAGAGGAAAAAAATTTCTGGTCGGGGTGGCGAAAACTTCTAGAAGACAAAACAAATACCTGGGATGAATTACAGCGAATTTTCCCACGTACTCCAAAGTGGTTGTTGTCCAATACCAATCCCCAGCACATTCTCGGTGATTTGGTAAACAAACATTCTTTTTTTAACGAAATCGCAGGTGCGGTTTATTCATATGAAGTACACTCACGAAAACCCGAACCTGAGATATTTTTGAAAGCCTGCAATATGGCAGGCTGCAGTCCGGATGAGGCCTTGTTTATTGATGATATGAATGAAAATATACAAGCTGCCGAAAAGCTTGGTTTTAAAACGGTACACTACACGGACCATTCTGTTTTTATTGATGAAATCAGTCGGCTGGCGTTGAATCTTGACTGAATTCATTCATCGCGGTGATCAAAAAAAGGAATATGTTCAAACGATGTTTGACGATATTTCTCCGCGCTATGATTTTCTGAACCATTTTTTGAGTTTTGGCATAGATTTTTACTGGCGGCGGCAGTTGGTTTCTGCGCTACCAGACCAAATGGAATTCCCCATTCTGGATGTGGCCACGGGGACAGGTGACGTTGGTATTCTCGTTCAAAAGTTGTACCCCGAAAGTACAGTGGTCGGGTTGGATTATTCCTATCAGATGGCCCATCATTGCCGGTTAAAAGCAGCGAATTGCCCTGCTTTTTATGTCGTGCAGGGCGACGGGGAAATGTTACCTTTCGCGGATAATTCCTTTTCTGCACTTACAATTTCATTCGGCTTTAGAAATATTGGTCACTATGAAAAAGCATTATCTGAGTTTTGCCGCGTGCTGATTCCAGGTGGTCGTTTGCTTATTCTTGAGTTTGCTCAGCCAAAATCACGGTTATTTGCACCTGTATTTCGCTGGTATTTTCATTCCGTTCTACCACGCCTTGGGGCACTTTTTTCCCGTGCTGATGCCTACCGCTATCTTCCCGAATCGGTTGAAGAATTTCCATCGCGTGAAGAATTAACCGGTTTACTTCACCGTACCGGATTTCAGAATATTTCTATTTCAGATCTGACAGGTGGAACTGTCACACTCGTTAAGGCAGCGTCAGATAAATGAACTCAAAACGAATATGCCATGCCGGAATTGCTATAGTCCTGATTGGTTGGCTTGCTATGCCTCTCCATGGACAGGGCACCTGGCAATGGTCAGGCAGAACCCATCCTGAGTTGGAATGGCACACGCTAACCACAGAAAATTTCAATATACATTATCATGAGGGCATTGATAGTATTGCTCATGAAGGGGCAATTATTGCAGAGCGGGTGTTGCCAGTGCTTCTGCGCCAACTGAATATATCGTCCATACCAAAAATTGATATCACCTATACTGCTGAAGATGAAATAGCAAACGGATACGCCCTTTTTTCCAACATGGTTTTTATCTGGGTTGATCAGAATGACATTGCCGTATGGATGGAAGATGGAAAATGGTTGTATCAGGTTACGGCTCATGAACTACAACATGTTGTTCTATTTCATGCAATTCGCAGTTGGATGCCTGAACCTTTTGGCATGTTGCTTTCCCATATTCCTGGGTGGTTCGTGGAAGGTGCGGCAGAATATTATACGGAAACCTGGCGTCCCCATCGGGCAGATCTTTCCCACAAATGGCATATATTACAACAAACAGAATCTGAAATGGATCCTCATCACGATGGTTTTTCAAAATTACTCTATCTATCAGACCGATACGGTGATTCCACACTCGTCAAAATAGTAGAATACCGCAATTCGCTTAAACTTTTCAATTTCAATCAAGCTTTTGAAAAGGCGACAGGATTCACTGTTAAACAGTTCAATGAAGATTGGCGTCGGCACATGAATACCTATTATTATGGGTACCGCGCTCAAAAAGAATTAATTAGAGAATTGGGAAAAACATTTACCCTGCCGTTGTATTCATTACGAAGTATTGCATTAAGTAGTGATAGCCTGAAAATTGCTGCCAGCGGTCGCGGTTCAAAAGAGCAGCTTGATCAGTCCCTGTTTCTTTTAACCGGGGAATACGGACCAAAAAAGAGATTTTTACATGGGATAATTAACCGAAACAAAACCGACTTGATCACAAAACGAAAAAAGAGGTCTGTTCGCTGGGAAAAAAAGGAGCTTGATCACGGCACTTTTCACAGTGGCATGGAATGGTCACCAGATGGGGCATCGATCGCTTACGCCAAATACCATTACGGGAAACACCAGTCTCTGGTCTGGGATATTCGGATTGTGGATATAGAAACAGGGAAAGCGCGCTGGTTAACACGTTCGATGAGGGCAACCTACCCCACCTGGACACCCGACGGAAAGCATTTGGTATTTGTCGCTCATCAAAATAACATTTCCAATTTATATCGTATCACCTCAAATGGTAAAAAGCTTGAACAATTAACACATTTTGAAAATGATACTCAGGTTCTCAACCCTCGGTGTTCTCCCGACGGAACAAATGTCGCTTATAGCAAGGCGGGGATGGAAGGTAATCTAGATGTCTATATTTATTCATTTGCGACAGGTCTGTCCAATCGTATTACAGATGATCCCGCGGTTGATTATTTGCCCGTTTGGCATCCAGATGGAAAACACATAACCTATACTTCACATAAAGGATCTACACCAAATCTTTACACGGTAGAAATAGGATCGGAAGGATCTCAACAAGTGACCGATGTGGGTGATGCAGTATGGAGTGCGCAGTGGAGTAAAAAAGATTCTACCGTGTTGTCAACCACCCTTTCCGATGTGGATTCTGTGCGACTTGTCAGGATTGATCCTTTCCGCACCCCGGATACCAAACCTCTGTCTCTTCGTAAGCAATTCACCGCCTGGCGAACACATATCCCAAGTGAACCGTTAACAGGAATCGATACCTCCAAGAAAATTCTTATCCTGGCTGATCAGCCATATCAATTCACTCGTCATATCAAACATTTGACTTCCTTTGTGTTGCCGACTACAGTATTTGAGGGATTTTCCATTTGGTCGGATGCCATGGGGCGACATTTATTTCAGGCATACTGGTCAACAGATTGGTTTTTCGAGTATCCCTCCTTTGCAATTTCATATATTAATGCAATGAGCGGTCCCTTGTGGGGAATCGATTATAGTCACCTTTTGGATTTTCAGTACCAGACCTACGACAATAAACCGCTTTTTGAGGTAAGAAATGGTTTTCAGATTTGGATGTTACATTTGTTTAACCGTGGAAATTCAATGTCATCCAATCACCGTCTTCTCACTGGTATACGATTTCACAACCGTCTCCCACTTCATTTTGAACAAGTATCCAGCCTTCCAAACCCCGATGCGGGACGCGAAGGTTTACTGAGTATTTCTTATTATTGGATAAATCGGCGGCCTCATATGTTAAACAGTGAGATTCCACAGAATGGAACAGGCCTGAATATATCCTTTTCAACAGCCAACAATGAGGTGTTTGGGGATTTTTCCTATTCCAGAATTGAAACAGATGTATTTGCCAATGTACCAGCTGTGTTTGGTGTACTCTTTCTTAGAAGCCGTTTCCAAGGTATCACTGGAAGCTCTATACCGCCACAGGAAATTATGGGATTAACTAATGATTGGGTATTGTACATGCCCGGACCGATTGGGGCAATATTTGGGCATGAGACAATGAATCCTCGTGGTTGGAACGGGATACGACTTGGTGACCGGGCTTATATGTCCACAATTGAATTTCGTTTTCCGCTAATCGCTACCTTTCCGGTGGTTAAGGTACTGGGAATTTCCACTGGGAGAATTACAGGTACATTTTTTGCTGATATTGCGAATGCATGGTCAACAACTGTCACATCACCCATCAGGACCGCCGGATACGAAGCGCGCATATCTTTAACGATTGGAAAAGCACCGGTGATTATATTATCTTATGGAACGGGGCAACTTATACGTGACTGGGGGGGAAACCGAACCCCGGAAAATTATCTCAGATTCTCGCTAATCAATCCGTTTTAAAAAATACTACAGCGTAAATGCTAGCGTGAATTAAACCAATATCCGAAAGCAACAGTCTGTGTCGAAAGAGATTTTTCTGTTCTCGATTCCCAGGTAACAAAAAATAGAAATTGATTGAGTATTTTTTTCTGAAAGGTAATACCGTAAGTAGTAGCGCTATCCCTTGACAGGTCTTCGATTGAAATAATGTTGTAAGGAACGGTACTTGTACCGTAAAACGCTTCGAAGTATTGAGTTACGGTCCGTAGAAATCGTCGGCCGGAAAAAATGGTGTTTTGATAGGTTGTACCCTTGTAAGGAATTCCTATCCCTTTGCCGTGGAAATACCAATTCCCCAAGTACTTGCCCAGAGACATGCGATAAACAGTTACCGGTTCCTTTGTAAAATTCATACGCGAAACCCCAAAAGAAACTTCTCCACCGTTTCCTGATTCCTTGAATATGTCCAATGAAATCGTATTCTTGGCTAAAAATTTTGGCGCATCCGCCAGTCGTCCCCTGATGGACAGATACCCATTATTGCGAAAATTAAAAGAGCCTTTCAAGCCGATTGTGTTATCTGTTACTCCAAAGCGGGAAATTTGCATCATGCTAAAAATATAGGTTCCTTTGCTTCCTGCAATTTTAGCAAATTCACTATATGCTGACCAGTTGAGTGAATCACCAGTATATGATTCGTTTCTATAGGAAAAGCCCCCATTGAGCACCGCTTCCTGAGGCCTTCGGTTTAATTTCATTAAAACAGTGTAGGTGCGATTTGCATCAGCCCCCAACTCGATTGCTCTTTCAAAATCCTGGTGGGCTTCCTTCTCCCGTCTTTGTTTAAGGTAGATGTTACCCCTTTCGATGTAATAATTTGGGTTTTCCGGCAGGAGGGCGATTAAATGGGAGTAGACCTCTTCCGCTTCATCCGGTTTATCCCACAAACGATATAGGGACCCAAGTGATGACCAGGCTTCCTCTAAATCCGGGAAACGCTTGGTAATTGAAATAAATTCTTTTTCGGCTAAATTGTACTCTCCCTGCAACGTGTACACCTGAGCTCTGCCAAGAATAGCATCCGGGTCTCCTGCATAGTGTCTTAATAGGGCATTATAAAATTTGATTGATTCTTCGTAGTTATTTTCAAAAGCATTGATACGTGCCATACCGAACAAAGCATCGTATACAGTGGAGTCCTTTTGTAGGAAAATGGTGTATGCAATTCTTGCAGCCTTGTAACGACCGGCTTCAAGATGGGCTTGGGCATTAGACAATAAACGTATGCTTAACGTATCGGTTTGGGCAAATATGATAGCAGATAAACAAAAACCGATTAGACCGCATAGTAATCTATAGGATATACGGTGTCTACTGTCTATTTTAGTGCAATACATTATTGGTTGAGCTGAATTCATAATTGATCAAAAAGTGCTGTGCCGTAGAGCAACGGGAAATTAATTCATCTTTTGCTGCCGAAAAAGAGAAAGCGCTGTCATCGTTTTCTCTAAATTCCCAGCGAAAATTCCAATCGCCTACATATTTAGATTTTCATGCTTTCGTAGCAATCTGTCAATCCGTGCTACTAATTCTGTGGCAGAAAACGGTTTAACAATGTAATCATTGGCTCCGCTATTTAATCCCAAAGCGATATCCTTTTCATTTCCGATGGCAGTCAACATAATTATTGGGGTTTCTTCTAATCCTTCGGTCTGGCGCAGTTTCTTTAAAAGCTCAATCCCATCCATGTCTGGAACAAGCACATTAGCAATGATCAGTGTTGGTGGTTTTTCACCAATTGCACCCAACGCTTCCAGACCAGATACAAACCGTTTCAAGGCGTATCCTTCTTCCTCCAGGCGGTTGCCTATGAATTCTGCTGTCATATCTTCATGATCAACCAGAATAATTTCTTTCGTGATCTCCAGAACAGAATCAGCCTCGGTCAAAACCATATCCCTACCGGTCTCCTTGGCCTTGTACAAGTAATTGTCCGCTTCCGATAATGCTGCTTCAATCGGATTGGATTCGGTAACAGTTACTATTCCACCGGAAATATTGATAGGAATTGTAATATCATCGGAATCTATAAAGGGCTGCTTTTTCAATTGTGTCCGCACTTTGTCCAAAGCCTGTTTTGCACCTGCGGAATTGGTGTTGGGAAACAAGATCACAAACTCTTCCCCGCCCCAGCGAGCCATGACATCGGTTTTGCGCAAATTCTTTTTTATAAACCGTGCTGTATATTTTAGCACTTTGTCACCAACTCCATGTCCGTATTTATCATTAATTTGTTTAAAATAATCGAAATCTATTATCCCCAATGAAAAATACTTCATATTCTTTCGTTCCAGTGAGGCCAGTGTGCGGGTATATTCCTCCTTAAAGGCTACCCGGTTTGGTAGCTCTGTCAGGGTATCATACCGTGATTCCATTTGATGTTTCTGGCTCATATTCAAATGTGCAGAAATAGTGGCCAATAATAAATCGGGATCCAGCGGTTTTTCAAAATACGCATTTGCACCCAGAGCAAGACATTCCGTTTTTGTGGGCGTATCCTTTTTGGATGAGAGGATAATCGCAGGGATATTTTCCGTTATCTGATTGCTTTTCAATTCAATTAAAAAATCGCGACCGTCCGAATCCTCCAAAAGCAAATCAAGGATAACCATGGAAATATGTTTTTGCAGCATAATTCTTCGTGCTTCTTCGGCGGTTTCGGCATGAATAACTTCATAATTCGCCTGACCTAGTACAGACTTGGCCAACAGGGCATCCTCTGGTGTATCTTCTACCAACAGAATAGGCAGTTGCCGATGTTTGGCTGATGCATAAAGCTTAAAGCTAATTTCCAGCGGAAAGCTGGGACTGGCAAAATTCACCTCTATGCGCTTGGATTTACCGTTATTGAACATGGTTGTGGATGTGTCAATTGCTTCACTCATTTCATCCAGCCATTGATAATCAACAATGACTGTACTAATGGTCTTTGTTGCCTGCCGACCTTTGGCATCTTTGGCAATCATTTTCAGAATATACGACCCCTCGTCAAGGTTTGCCGGTAGGGTATAATAAACGGGTAGCTCTTCCTGGGCATTTACGGCATTTGCCGATTGCACATGTATGACATCCTGTTCTGTAATTATGGTGGTAAGAAGCCTGATGAGACTTGAAAGATGCGGTTCAATTCCCGTTGAATCAGAATCTTCAACTTTTCCTGCCATATCAGCAACCTGCGGGAAACCATAATTCGCGCTCAATCCACGTAAAATATGCGCCATGCGACGAATTGATCTGTGTGCGTCATCCGGATTTGTTTTTAGCTGAGTTCTGGCTGCATTTAAAGCATCCAAACGTGGCATGAGCCCCTGAATAAAATGTTGTCGAACGTTCATATAAATTCTCCATTTTCTATCAACGGTTTAAACGTATTTCTCAGATCAGCTATCAGTTCAGGCCCCTTCTGCACAACCGTTCGCGCTTCATCCTTAAAATAGTTTTCTTCTTCCTCGTCGATTTCTTTGGCGGTCACAATGATGACAGGTACTTGCTTTAACTTATCGCTCTGACGGATTTGTTTGAAAAACGATATTCCATTCATTTGTGGTAATAATAAATCCAATATAATAATATCAGGTAAGCCCCCCTGATCTATGAAATCTTTCGCATGTGTCCCATCCAGCGATTCAACTATTTCTACTCCAAAGGGTTTGATGCTGTAGGCTATTTGATCCAGGGCGGCCTGATCATCTTCCACAATGAGTACGGAAGTAGTCGGCCGATCAATATTTCTTTTTATCGCTCCTTGCAGAGCATGTTTATTGATCGGTTTTTGAATATAATCCACTGCGCCCAAAATTGAGCCTTTTTTCTCATTTGCAATTATACTAACTATAATAACAGGGATGTTTTTGGTTTTGGTATTTTTTTTAAGTGACTTCAGTATTTCCCAACCCGGTTGGTCGGGTAGTTCTAAAGCCAGAGAAATCATATTTGGCTTCTCTTTTATCGCTTTCTCAAGTGCTTCAGCTCCGTTACGAGCAACGATTGTCTCAGCCCCCAATTCTGCAATAACCTTTGCAAGTAATGTGACCGAATCATTGTCCTCGTCTACCACCAATATTTTCTTTCCTTTTGTGTTTTTGATGTGCTCAACGATATTCTTTTGAACGTGAAGTGCTTCACGTGTCGGCTTGTTTACCACTTCTTCATCTGGAAATTCCAGTATGAATTTGGATCCTTTGCCAATTTTACTATCCACCGATAGAGAAAAACCAAGCAAGGTGGCGAATTGTTTACTGATGGTTAAACCCAATCCGATACCACCATATTTTCGACTTGTGCTTGTGTCGGCTTGCTTAAAACTGCTAAAGATATTTTCAATTTTGTCTTCGGGAATTCCGATGCCCGTATCTTCAATATAAATTTTGTGTGGCGCTTTTGATTTTGGGTAAGGTTCCAAAGAAATTTTTACTTGGCCTGTATCCGTAAATTTGATTCCATTACCTACTATATTAAGTAATATCTGTTTTAGCTTCACCTCGTCGGAATTTATCCACATATCTTCAGATGGATAGTTGGTTTTGAGCTCAACCGGTTTGTTATTCATCTGCGCCTCAGTTTCAGCAACAACATCTTTAATGAGCTTAGTGATGTTCACCGGTGCCAGATCCAATTCCATTTTACCGGCTTCAACTTTCGACAAATCAAGAATGGTATTAATAATGTCTAAAAGATGGTTGCCGTTTTCATTGATTCTTTCAAGAAAAGTTATCTCCGATTTCGTTAGTGCGCGTGCTTCGTTTTTTAGCAGCAGGTTTGAAAATCCAATTACTGAATTCAGGGGGGTACGCAATTCATGACTCATATTGGCTAAAAATGCACTTTTTGAGGCGCTGGAAGCTTCTGCTTCCAGTTTGGCCTGTACCAATGCTGTCTCTACCCTTTTTCGCTCTGTTATATCTCTGACGATACTCTGAAATCCGACGATTTCATTGTCCCTGTTTTCAGGTGTCACAACCTGCTCAACCCATTTTACCGTATCCTTTTTTGTCTTCATGGGGAAGGCGTAAAGGGTTTCTGACGTCCTTTTCCTAAATTGATTTTCATAGAACGATGCAACAACGTCTTTGTAATCTGGATGTACCAGGTCTGTAAATCGCATTTTTGTTAGTTCATCTCGAGTGAATCCGGTAAGTTGCTCAGCGGCCGGATTTACATAGGTAAAATACCCATTTGTATCAGCTGTAAAGACAATGTCACTTGATTTCTCAATGATCCTGCGGTAGCGTTTTTCCGCTTCAATGTCCTGGTACCGCGTTACATACGGCAACCACTCCCGGAAACCATAATACAGTAGCATAAAACCGCCCAGAGAGAACACCAATTTCTCCAACAGTGCCTGGTAGGGGGTGTCTCCTATCACCACAAAACGGTTTAATGTGGGAAAATTATCAGTGACGTCCAGAATGGAGCCGATAAAAATAAAAGCAAATCCACTCACCAAAGAGCGCCAACCCTTGTGACTGTATATACCACTTTTGTTTCCGGAGTATAACAGATAGGCGAAAATGGCAGCCAGAAGAAATGCTCTGATTGCTTCAATGGTTACATCAATGTTCATTGTTTAGGATAAATTATTTGAAATTGCACTTAACAACAGATTTTCATCAAAGATTGGTTTTGTTAAATAATCATTAAACCCAAGAGAAAGGAACTTTTCCCTATCACCATCCAATGCATGTGCCGTGAGAGCGATGATAGGGATATCTTTGGTGGACGAATCTTCACGGAGTTTTTGCATCAATTCCACACCATCTAACACTGGCATGGAGATATCCATTAAAATTATGTCGGGCATGTCATCTTTTATATTATTCAATGCTTCAAAACTGTCCTGATAAGCCACCGTTTCGTAGGTGTTCCCTAAAAGCGCTTGTACCAACAATAAATTATCAGGATTATCCTCAACAATAGCTATTTTATTCTTCATTTTCTCTTACATATCGAACTTCATTTATTACCCGCTGAGCATGCGCTTCGAAGCCGCTTAATAGAATCGATAATTCCTTATCATTTGATTGATTACCGGCTGATTCAATTCGCTGGCATAGTTCCATGAATTCCAATGCACCCAGATTCCCTGCACTGGATTTAATACTGTGAGCATTTTTCTCAATTTTAGCATAGTCTTTGTTCTGCCAACCGTATGCAACCGCTTGAACTCGATTGGGTGTGTGTTCCAAGAATAAGTCACACATCTGTACCAGCAAGGACGATCCTCCTATACCTTTCAGTTGATTTAAACGGGCTTTATCAAGGGTCATCAGGCAGTCCCATCATCTGTGTGTTTACGCAAAAACATGATCTGAATGACTGATATTATCATTCGCTCCGCTAAATGGCAATAAATGATAACGCCCTGGATTGATGAACAAAGAAAAAATCCTGACCCGTTTAAGCACCGGTCGGAATGGAGAGTAACTTATGTATCGATTATTTCGTGGTTATTTTAATTGAAGGGGGTTGCAATAAGTGGCGTTTTACAGTACACAAATTTGCCACGTTGAGTATTGCGCTTTTGTATTTATCAGGAAAATCCTTTGGAAGGGTAATATCCAGATTCACCTGCTCGATTAGTTTTGTTTCCCGATTATAATCCAAAGTCTGCGTTAATGATAGGCCTTCCGTAGGTATATCCCGTTGCTGGCAAAAACCTAAGACATATATTCCAGCACAGGTACCCATGGATGCCAGAAATAAATCAAACGGAGCCGGAGCCGTGTTTTCTCCCCCATCACGAACCGGTTGATCCGTTTGGATAGTATGTTCTCCATAGTCGGCGTATACCTTTTTACCGCCGGGAAAATATATTTTCATATCCACAAGAAATGTCCTTCTTATTTGTAGTTTGATGCAGTAATTGCTTTTGTGTTACACAAAATAAAATATAGTCATTCATCTTGATCCAAAAGTTAACGTTATGTAATATTAGTAAACGATTATTGTTAAATAATATTATTATCGTAAACCTCAAATGAAAAACAAAACTAGCACCCCGAAATACAAAAAGCTCGTGGAAACGGCAAGAGACTTATTCTTTAAATATGGTATACGCAGGGTAAGTGTTGAAGAAATTTGTAAAACCTCAGGTGTTAGCAAGGTTACCTTTTACAAATATTTCTCGAATAAAGAAGCTCTGGCGCTGTATTTGGTAAATGATCTCCTTGAAGACGGCACAAATAAATACCGATCAATTATGGCGCAAAATATTTCCTTTACCGAAAGGATAGAGAAATTTATCCTGTTTAAGCTCGAATACAGTAAAAAATTCAGTACTGAGTTTTATATAGACTGGGTTTCTTATTCCCCAAAATTGCAACAGCTTATCTCCAATTGGAGTAGAACAATTCAATTAGAGTTTCTTACGCTCCTCGAAGACGCCCAGAAGTATGGGGAAATTCGTAAATCAGTTAGCATCAATTTTATTTCCTATTTCCTCAACAAATTGAATGAGATTGCACGAGACCCCAAACTTTTAGACTCTTACAAGGACATGTATTCTCTCACTCGAGATTTAATTTCATTTTTCTTTTATGGCATCATGGAGCGTGAACCGCGTAAAGAGTAATGCAACAAAATGTTAAACAGTTGGGATTATTCCATGGTGCAGCGCTGCTTATAATGCTGTGTGCAAACACATCATTCGGTCAAATCGCTTTCTCCGGTGAAGCTACAGCGCAATTATATATGTCAAATAGTGAGACAATCAACGTTTTACGCGCTATACCTGAACTGAACACCATTTTTGGACCATTCAACTTCAACATGGCTCCTATTGTGTCAGCCACAAATGCCGAATCAAATTCCGATTGGATTTCCCATTATCGATTCTGGTTACGATATACGACAACGCATTGGGAATGGAAATTGGGCTTACAAAAAATAAATTTTGGTCCTGCTAAACTTTTTAGACCATTGCAATGGTTTGATTCACTAAGTCCCATGGACCCAACCAACCTCACATCCGGTGTTTGGGCGCTTAAGGGCCGTTATGCCTCGAACGGTAATACCGTCATTACAATGTGGTCTTTGTTGGGGAATGATGATTTTACGGGGGTTAATATTTTTCAATCGAATCCTTATGTTCCAGAGGTTGGGGGACGAATTTCTCAACCTGTAGGACCTGTTGAATTGGGGATTACAACCCATCGGCGGCAACTACAAAATACAGGGAGCACCGAAAAATCCTATGAGTCACGCATGGGGTATGATGGGTACATGGAGTGTGGCGCGGGTCTTTGGTTTGAGTCCTCAATCTCAAGATTCACACACACGCTCATTAAAAAAACACAAAACACCACCATCGGACTTGATTACACCTTTGGACTTGGGAATGGCCTATATCTGGCTATTGAAAATTCACTGGTGCAAAACCACTGGATTCATTCATCAAGCAAATCAGAATCATATATTTTCATGCTTAATTACCCTCTGAATTGGCTGAATACAGTTTCTCTTTATCAGATTTTTTTACCAGAGAATAATTCTCAAATCACGTATGTCAACTGGCAGCATACCACAGATAATGTCATGATATTTGTCAGCTTGTTCAATCAATCGGAGATGACCATTGACACTGGAATATTTGGAGATGGGATTTACCAAAAAAGTAACGGTGTTCGATGCATGATCAGATTCAATTATTAAGGAATGAACCATGAATAACTCAGCGCTTATTCACATTGAAAACCTTACAAAAAATTTCCCCACAGGAAAAGGCTGGTTTACTGCCCTCAAAGACATAAACCTGACGATTGCGGAAGGGGAATTCACCGGGTTTGTTGGTCCCAGCGGATCGGGAAAAACCACCCTGTTAAACATTATCGGTTCACTGGATGTACCGTCGGAGGGATCGGTTACAGTGCTCCACCGGTCTGTTCAGACGCTCACACCGCACCAGGCCGCTGATTTACGAAGTGAACAGTTGGGCTTTATATTTCAAACGTACAATCTGTTGCCGGTTTACAACGTCTATGAAAATGTGGAACTGCCGCTCCTTCTACAGAAAATTCCAGCAACCGAAAGACGAGAGTTGGTGTTGCAATCTTTGGATTGGCTGGGGCTTTCTGATAAAGAAAAATCAAGACCATCACAGCTTTCCGGTGGCGAGAGCCAGCGCGTTGCCATTGCCAGAGCGATGGTAAAAAACCCTAAATTAGTGCTGGCAGATGAACCGACTGCAAATCTGGATGCCAAAAATTCCCACCATATCCTGCAGACGATGGAAAAATTAAGCCAGGATTTAAAAACCACCTTCTTATTCGCCACTCATGATGAAAAGGTAATCCAATATCTCCGACGTAAAATTCATCTTGAAGATGGAAAAATAGCCGGTGATGAAACCATCGCATCCAAATAGGAGGCATTTATGTTGGCAATAAAATTAGCATACCGAAACCTGGCTGGTGCACCTTTACGCACTCTCCTGAATGTCATTGTATTGTCCATGGCCTTCGTTGTTATAATATGGAATAAAGGAATACTGGAGGGCTGGAACCAACAAGCACAACGGGATACGATTGACTGGCAAATTGGTGGTGGACAGTATTGGCATGAAAACTATGATCCATACGATTCATTTACTATCGAAGACAGTCATGCTCCACTATCGGATGCCGTTCAGCAATCCATTGGAAAAGGTGAGCTTACACCCATCCTTATTTCACAGGCATCGATTTACCCGGAAGGCCGCGTACAGAGTGTTCTTTTAAAAGGAATTGATCCGGAACAACGGCTGTTGAAGTTACCCTCGGAAAAACTTAAAAATTCCGGTGACGATATTCCTGCTATGATCGGTGATAGTATGGCAGAAAATAATAATCTGAAGGTTGGCAATTTTCTTACTGTCCGATGGCGCGATGTCAATGGAACATTTGATGCAACTGAGGTAAAAATTATTCACATCTTCAAAACCAATGTTGGCATACTGGATTTGGGAACCATTTGGCTCCCAATTGAGGAACATCGGAAAATGACACAAATGATTGGGGAAGCCACTATTCTTACCACATCCAAAGACACCGGGTACATGGGAACCCTGCCAGGATGGGATTTTAAAGATCACCACTATCTCTTAACCGAAATTCGTGAAATGATCGAAATGAAATCCATTGGTGGAAGTATCATGTTTGTTGTTCTCATGTCGTTGGCAATGCTGGCCATTTTTGACACACAGGTACTCTCTATTTTTCGCCGCCAAAAAGAAATTGGGACCCACATTGCCCTGGGTATGACCCAAAAACAGGTCGTGACTCTATTCACAGTCGAAGGCGCTATGCACTCTGTTTTGGCTGCTATCGTTGGGGCCATTTATGGTATACCCCTGCTTGCTCTTCAGGCTGTCAAAGGATGGAAAATGCCTGAAGGGACGGACGATTTTGGATTGACCATTGCTGAAACCATCTATCCAACATATAGCCTGGCTCTCATTGTGGGAACCACGCTGGTTGTATTAATTACCACGACCATTGTCAGCTATCTCCCTGCCAGACGCATTTCAAAAATGAATCCAACAGACGCCATCAGGGGGAAAATCCAATGATAAAATTTTTAATTCTGGGACTTTTGCGTGACCGTCACCGTAGTCTTTTCCCCATTATAATAGTGGCCATTGGTGTATGGATTACGGTATTTCTCCATGCTTATCTCAACGGTGTTTTTGGTGATCTACTGGATTACAATGCTCGATACTCAACGGGACATGTTAAGGTAATGACTCGAGCGTATGCAGAAAATCGCGATCAAAACCCGAATGATATGGCGCTGGTGGGTGTGAATAGCCTGATGGATAAACTCAAGGCCGAACACCCTGAAATGACCTGGGTAAAACGTATACAATTCGGTGGATTGCTTGATATTCCTGATGATTTTGGAGAAACTCGCTCTCAGGGACCTGTCATTGGTATGGGCGTAGATATATTATCCCCAAACAGCACGGAAATTCGCACGCTGAATATTGCAAAATCCATTGTACGCGGACGTTTGCCTGAAAAAGCTGGTGAAATCCTTATCAGCGACAATCTCGCATATAAACTCAATGTAAACATGGGTGACGATGCCACTTTATTAAGTTCAACAATGTATGGAAGTATGACGTTGTACAATTTTGTGGTTGTGGGAACCGTTCGTTTTGGTGTTTTGGTTATGGATCGTGGTGCTGTCATTGCGGATGTGAATGATGTCCAGCGAGCCCTGGATATGGATGATGCAGCGGGTGAAATTCTGGGATATTTTAATCCAGCTGTTTATCATCATGAACAGGCCCTTTTGCTGGAACAGCAATTCAACGCTCGCTATACGGATATGAACGATGAATATTCACCAACAATGGGGACGCTACAGGAATTGAGTAATCTTGGTGAGTACCTCAAATTCGCTTCCTATTTCTCAAGTGTGCTTATATCCCTATTTGTTTTCGTCATGTCGATTGTACTGTGGAATGCTGGTCTGCTGGGAGGTTTACGCCGCTACGGTGAAGTAGGTATACGTCTTGCGATTGGTGAACATAAAGGACATATTTTTCGATCCATGATTTGGGAATCTGTATTTATTGGTTTGGTTGGATCCGTCATTGGTACAGCGATTGGTTTGGGATGTGCTTACTGGCTTCAGGTAGTTGGATTGGATATCAGCTCACTCATGCAAAATGTAAACATGATGGTGCCTACGGTTTTTCGAGCCACCATTACCGATCAGACCTACTATATAGGATTTATTCCAGGATTGTTCTCAACGGTTTTGGGCACAGCCTTATCCGGTATCGGAATTTATAAACGACAAACTGCTCAACTTTTTAAGGAGTTGGAAATCTGATGATAAACTCACATGCTATCAACCATGCCCACCTGGCTTTCTTTCATATTGGTCTTGTACCATTTACTCTGATTTTATCATTGGGGCTGTATGCCCAATCACCTAGTGGAGAAGAGATTCTCAAAGCAATTGATGCCAATACACTGGCGGGCAACCGCTCTGCTACCACAACCATGACCATTCACGGAAAACGTACGAGTAGAACAATCACCGCCAAATCCTGGATTCAGGGAGATGAGCAGTCCTTCACCGAATACCTCAGTCCTGCCCGCGAAAGGGGTACGAAGATGCTGAAGATCGGGGATCAGTTATGGCTGTATTCCCCCCAATCAGATCGAGTGATTCGAATTGCCGGTCATATGCTACGCCAATCCATGATGGGCTCTGATTTATCCTACGAAGATATGATGGAAGATCAGAGTATGAGTGAAATGTATAATGCGGAGATTCTGGGTTCTGAAATATACAATGATCGCAATTGCTGGGTATTACATCTTGCCGCCAAATCAGAGGAAGCGGCCTATCACTCACGAAAAGTCTGGGTGGATAAAGAGCGTATGATCCCGCTGCGTGAAGACCGAAATGCAAAAAGCGGCAAACTCCTTAAAACAACCTCGATCGAGGAAGTATTTCAGGTTGGCGATCGCTGGTATCCAAAAAAGATGATCTTTAAAGATGCCTTGTCAAAAGGCAAAGGTACCGAATTCATTATCGATGAAATTGCCTTCGACGTGGACATTCCCGATTACCTGTTTTCAAAGGCATCTCTGCGAAAATAATAGTTCGAAGATTGTTTGGGGATATCTTTTTCCCCAGTCCAAATCAGATTAATTGTACTTTATTGAGCACCCCAGTGCTTTGGTACTTGCCATATCTATAGTTTTGCCTTCCAGCATGGAATGAATTGCATTTTTTAAATATGGTTCGTCTACATTTTTTGCATCTCTGGCGTTGTCATCAATGGCGCCTCGATATACCAGTTTACCAGCACCATTGAATAGAAAAACATGGGGTGTTCTTGTCGCGCCAAATGCATGCGCCAGCTTGGAATCTTTGTCTACAGTATAATAGAAATTATATCCGTTTTCTTGTGCATGTTTCTGCATGGCTTCAAAACTATCCACACCACTACGCGATGCTTCATTCGAATTGATGGCTACGATACCCAGTTTATCGTCTTTAAACTGATCGGCTATTTCAACATACCTGTCCTGCCAGCGGATTACCCAGGGACATGTGTTGCATGAAAATATTACCAGCAACCCATTCTCTCCTCTTATGTCGGACAGGCTTAAATCCCCACCGGACACATCCTGCATTTTTACATCGGACAATGGAATATCCGCATTCAAGTCCAATTCTCCAGCCATGAGAATTGACAGCAAACTTATCAGTGTTACAAATTTCATATTTTCTCCTTTATTGTAGTGCTTTGTCGATTGCCTGTGTGAATTTTTCATTCTCAACTTTTCCTTCCCAATAGTCCACAATGCTGCCATCTGATTTGCGATACACGATGGTAAAAGGGAGGGCTCCCGTCCAGTTTGTGTTGATACCATTTATAAACGGCATATCTTTTTGTTCTTTGATATAACTAAGACCACTTACGTGATGGTCTATTAAAAAATCTTTTACTTTGTCCTGTTCATCGGCAAAGTCAACGCTGACAAAATAGACGCTTACATCAGAATACTTATCCCCCAATTCCACGATCATTGGGAATTCTTCAACACATGGTTCGCACCAGGTAGCCCATACATTTAGAAGCACGGCCTCGTTTCCTTTGTGCTTTGCTACAGTCTCCATAATTGATTCAGCTGTCGCCGGTGTTAGTATTGCTCCCGTCTCGCACCCAAAGATGAAAAGGAGTAATATGCCAAATATTGGTTTCTTATACCAGTGGAACAAACCGAACCCCCAATGATTTATTTTTGTGAATTTTATTGTTCATGTCTTTCTCAATCAGCCATAGATGCTGGGTGAATAGTGTACTACCTGCAGGGATAACCATCCTGCCATCAATAGCCAGTTGATCCTTCAATGCTTTTGGAATGTTTTTCGGTGCTGCAGTAACCATAATCCTGTCGTATGGGGCATTGTCGAGCCAGCCATTTTTTCCGTCATCGGATATAATGTCCACATTTTCTATATTCAATTTTTCTAATGTTTCTCTTGCTCTTTCTGCCAATTCCGGTACGAGCTCCACAGAAGTAACCTGCTTCCCAAGAGCGCAGAGTACCGCCGTCTGATACCCGCATCCTGTGCCAATTTCAAGGATAGAATTTGTTGGTTTAATCGCCAATAATTCTGTCATGTATGCGACAATAAAGGGTTGACTGATGGTTTGTCCATGTCCAATAGGTAGCGGACTATCATCATATGCCCTTTCACATTCATGTTCATGAACAAAAACATGCCGCGGAAGTTCCCCCATTGCCTTAAGCACGTGCTTATCCCTGATGCCTCTTGCCTGCAATTGATTTTGCACCATGGCCATCCGCTTATTCTGCAAATATGCATTTCCCTTTTTCTCTGACTGCCCTAAACTCATCAAGGAAATTTACAGGATCAGTATTGAAATCTTCTTCATTAATTCACATTTTCCTATTTCTTCAAATCGTGGTTGGTCTCCATGCCGAACAACCCATTGAACTGCAATTACCAGATCCCTACAATGATGCACAAAACGAATATTCCGGGTTGGCCTGGTTTGCGGATTATGTTGTTCTTTTGCCACAATATCCCAATGGGTATCTACCGGCTCTGGCCAAAAGCGAACTCTTAAAAGCGATTACCTCTGAAGATCATAGTGTCCTTCCAATCCGCATACCGTTTAGCGGTGACGACTTCACTCGATACATACCAGGATTTGAGGGATTTGAAGCCATCGTCTTTGTGGATACGCTGGCCTACTTATCCATTGAGGTAGAAACCAGGAAGGGATTGAAGGGCGTTTTTGTCCGCGCGTCTGTTCCATCACTTGCAGAAGGAATTACGTTGCATAGCAGTCCTTTATTGGAAATAGATACACCGGAAATAATTAACAATATGGCTTTTGAATCCTTGCTCTATACCAACGATCAGCTAATTCCTCTTTACGAAGCCAATGGCGCAAAAGTGAACCCGGATGCGTGGGTGCCCATTGTATCACCGGATTTACAAGTAGTAGACAAAATGCCTTTCCCTTCAATAGAGTTTCGAATTACCGATGCAACTCAGCCTACAGCTGACCAATGTTTTTGGGTAATAAATTATCTGTGGCATGGAGATTATTTCATCTTAAAACCTGCAAACGATTTTATCGCGAATCCCTTCGGCAACGTTACACGCAAAAGCGATGTAGAGCGATTGATAGAAATGAAGTACGATGGCAACTTCTTTACCTTAACGGATACACCACCTATCTATTTGACTAAACCCGAAGAACAATCTCATAACTGGGAAGGAATTGTAAGGGTTGATAGTCTTGGTTTTCTCTTGATTTCTGACGAACATCCCAGAACAATTCTCCAGTTTGTTCCATACGCCTTTTAAAGACAGGCAAACAATAATGAAAAAAATATTTTTCACTGCCTTGCTCATCGGGCTCTGTTTTTCAAAGTCAGATGATTCTTATGTGTTACTTGTTTCGTTTGATGGTTTCCGAGCGGACTATATTGATTGGTATGATACACCACATTTTGACGAGGCAATTAAAAACGGTGTTCACGTAAATAAATTGACGCCGGTTTTTGTCACCAAAACGTTTCCCAACCACTATACCCTTGCCACAGGCATGTACATAGAAAACCATGGTCTTATAGATAATTATTTCTATGATTCTGTCTTGGATGATATATACCAGCTTAGCGATCGTACCAAGGTAGAAGATCCGCGTTTCTACGGTGGTGAGCCAATATGGGTTACAGCTGAGAAACAAGGTGTAAAATCCGCGTCCATGTTTTGGGTTGGTACAGAGGCGCCAATTGGGGGTGTTCAACCCTCGATTTGGAAAAAGTATGATCATTTTATGCCCTTCTATGACCGCATTGATTCTGTAGCGGCCTGGTTTTCATTGCCTGAAAAACGTCGCCCACGGCTCATTACGCTCTATTTCCATGAACCGGATGAAACCAGTCATCAATTTGGTGTGACGGCGCCGGAAACCAGGAAAAAAATTGTGGCGTTGGATTCCCTGTTCGGTACTATTGTGGCAACAATGAAGGAATTGGAGATTTACGACCGATTAAATATTATCGCTGTCAGCGATCATGGAATGACCGATTTATCCCCCGATCGAGTCATTGACCTATCAAAATATGTTGATTTGTCCGGCGTAACCCAGGAACGGAGTGGGCCCTTTTCTTTTCTATACAATATTTCAGATCAGAGGGCCAATCAATTGGTTGAGGATCTCAAAACAACACCGCACTTGAAAGCCTATTTGAAAAAAGATATCCCTGATGTTTACCATTTTAAAAATCATTATCGGATAAAACAAATACTACTGATTGCAGATGAAGGCTGGAGCATTCTTGAGTACAGTAGAAAAAATGACCCGGAGCACATTACATATATGACAAGTGGCGCTACGCATGGTTTCGACAACCGTTTGCAGAGTATGCAGGCACTTTTTATCGCGGATGGACCTGCCTTCAAAGGTGGGTATGAAAGAGAATCCATGGAAAATATTCAGGTCTATGGAATCATTGCTAAAATACTGGGACTTACGCCAAATCCGGCTGCTGATGGAAAGGTGGCACAGGTAAAGGATATATTTAAAGAATAACCCGATAGCAAATTTCCGTATATTTTAATTGAAAGCCTGCCTTGTGGTACAATCATTTTGCGTTCAATAAATGATCATAAACTGTCAAATATGCAATATGTATTTTCTCTCAATGAAAATCAGAGCAGCCAAATAGAGATAAAGACAAACAAGATCAAACTAATTAAAATGATAGTAATATAAAGGAATATAATTGTAATCAGTTTGATTGCTGTGATCCATGCCTTCTGTCCATAGACTTTTCTCATGGCCAAAAACAAATAAACAACGAATATTATAAACGCAATGATAGACAAAATTATTTCCAGTAGTGCTGAAGTAAATACTAGTCCAATAAGAAAATTAATTAGGGAGAGAATTAGTAGTAGAATAAAGAAAAATGCGTGAAGATGAAAAACAAAGATCAGGTGTCCCACATAGAATTTTTTTTGTCGTATGTGGAGCAGTTTAAATAATAAGGCAAAAACAGGTACAAGAAAAAATAATACATTGGGAACGGACTCTCTAAAATTAGCGCCTAGTCGACCTTCTTTGGCCTTTAATTCACCGTATGTCATGTGTGAAAATTGTTTGTCAATAAACGATTCTGATGTATCCATTAAGGACGATGGTGGATTTGTGCTATCAGGCAGAAAATAAGAAAGACCAATCCCTCCATCTCGGAGATGAATCACCAAATTTCCATTGGGGTTTAATGTGTCAACGGGATACAGGGTTGCCAGACTGTCTAGCGCTGATGCCGAGCCATCGCCGTTACCATTATTAGATCCCGAATTTAAAAAGGTAAAAAAGAAAAACAGCAGACTGGAAAACAGGTATAAACGAAACGGCTTTACATAGGAATCTCTTTTCCCTATTGTGTAATCCAGTGATAGCGATCCCGGTTTAAATAACAGGGGCTTAAGGCTACGGATGATTTTAGAGTCAACGGAAAAAACATCACCAATCACGTCCTCCAGCATTATTTTCAGACTAACATTTTTTTCCGTACTTTTTTGTCCGCAATGCGAACAGTACAATCCCGTAAGTGGGTTGCCGCAATTTTTACAGGATTGTTGACTATTATGGGCCATCTACAAAGTCAAGAAACGCATCCCCAGTGAGAAATATAATCCGTCTGGATCTATTTCCGGGGCAGCTCCATCCCATTCTGCTTCAAAAGTATCCGTATCGCCGTCATCATTATCCTTTGAATATTTCCAGCTTCCTGTTGCAGATGTAAAGACGTATTTACACTCAAAGATGAAATCACGGTTTTTGTTCATTTGTATGGCGAGCCCGCCATTCAGACTCGGGGCGAATATCGGTAGTATTGCTGTGTGCGATTCATCGTCAGAGCGTGAGGCGAAATACATGGGCAAAGAAACGCCGGTATGTATGGATCGTTTTGAATGATAAACAATATTCCAGCCCAATTTTACTCCAAGTCCAAATTGAAAATCGGTGTGATCATAACTGTCAACTATGGTTCCGAGATTGAATAACCCGGTGATTAAAAACCGCTCAAAGGGATATGGTGTTGGTTGAAATTCCAATTGATAACTTGTAATCGTTGGAGCCATCATCAATGATATACCCATGCCAAAAACGGGCATGAGGGTTTCAACTGCGCGATAGCCCGGCTCTAACTCATCCCAGTCACGCAAAATTTTACCACGACTGGCATCGCCACTCACATCTTCTACCTCAACGAGTCCCACACTGCGACCCGGTATTGTAATTTCCCTCCCGTGGACGGTCTTTTGAATCTCGGGTGTAATAATTTCAAATCGCATACCGCTTCTTAATCCAAGGTCTTTTCCTAGCAGGAGCATAATTTCATCACCCTTCACGTCAAGTATTTCGCTGGTCAAAAGGTACAATCTTCTCAATTCTGAGGATATCTGAACCGTGGCCAGTTGCAGGGCATCAGTTAACGATTTCCCCTTATTTCCACCTGTATAGGTTACGGACACAGGAAACGAGGCCACAGACTGACCGGTCTCAATATCGATTTTCCTTACCTCGGCTTGAATAACAGTCTGAATGTTGTTTGGGTAGCGTTCCACATCCTCAAGGGATTTGTCAATTGCAGCATCAACAATCGCTTTTGCGATTACTCCCAATAAACCTGCTTTTCTTGCTTCCTTACGATCCTTGTCGTCCTCTTCTTCTTCATCCTCTGGTGGAACACCTTTTTGATTAAAATTAAGGACTCGTACAAGCAAGGCCTCTCTTGCGGCTGCAACTTTACCCGCTTCAACAATGTCTTCGTCGCTTATAATTCCTGTCATTTGCAGCGATTGCTCGTTTAAAATGCTCTCCAGCTTTGATCGGTCAATAACATCAAAACGATTCAATTCGGTAGCCTGACTCCCAACAATTTGTGTCAGTTTAGACGCCATTGATTCCGGATCGTCGCCCTCATCTGCCGGAAGAACTAAAATCGGATATCGCTCCAGCGTTAGATCATCCTGGGCATCCTGAGGTAGAATAAAAGAAATCAATATTGTCAGAATAATAATTGGTTTCATAATTGCTCCAAAACCTGAATAGTTAGTAACAACGATACTGAAGATCGCAGAATTAACAGATGGTTGTCTGCCTTTATATTGTTCCAAAATACACTGCACATACACCAGCAATCGTACTCATTTTTAATAATTTTGAAAACCTTCCAGCCCTATCTATATTTCCTGAAAATGTGGTTAAAATATAAACCAATGGAATTTCAATCCCTATGAGGACAAACCAAAAATACCAGTTGTTATAATATCCCAGTAAAGAAGGAATCAGCATTGCTATTCCCGTGATTATTGACCAGGTTTTAACCACCATTTTCGTTGATGAAATTCCTGCAGAGATCGGATACGTTTTCAGTCCCAATTTTTTGTCGCCGTCTATATCTTCCACATCTTTGATAAGTTCTCGTGGGAAGGTAAGCAAAAATGCTAAAATGGCCGGGACAAGCATTTGATCGATAGCCCCAAATACTGCCCCACCAAATACAAAAACCAGACCCAGGATAAACGCTACCGCAAAATTTCCGATCAGGGGTTTTGTCTTTAAATACCTTGTGTATCCTAAAAGAATTGGCATGGCAATGCAAACGGCGATCAGGGCAGCAATTTGATTTAATTGTATTACCAACAGCGTTCCGCATCCAAAGGTGAGAAAGGAAATCCAGACCGCGGTACTCCTGGATAAAAGACCAGAGCTTAGTGGCCGATCAGGACGATTAATTTTATCGATTTCGTAGTCAAAATAATCATTAATAGCATTGGCTCCGCCATTATAAAAAAAGACAACCAGCATTGCTATAACCAATGCAGATTGGCGGTCCATTGACCGAGTAATTGCTGCTGAAACAAAAACAGATAAAGACCCGATGAAGCAATTGAGCGGTCTCAGTAAACGTATTGCCGCAACCAGCTTAGTCATTGTTTGTCACCTTCACTTTAAGAACACGGGGGTCACCATTGTAGTCGGGTATGAGTTCAATGTCACCAAATGGATGGCGACTAAAAATGGCTTTTGCCTTTTCCGGGTGGTCTTCCAGGCCAACCTCCATGATCATCCATCCACCATGATTTACGATGGTTGGGCCAATTTCAGCAAGGCGCCGATAAAAGGTTAAACCATCCTTGCCATCTGTTAATGAAATTTCAGGTTCAAAGTGTCTGACATCGGGCATGATAGAATTCATTTCTGCAAGTGGCACATACGGCGGGTTACACACAATCATATCAAATCTATTTTCTGAAGCCTGATGCAAAAAATCCATTTTTATAAGCGATACATTTTCAATGCTATGGTTTTGCGCATTGGTTTTAGCCAATGCTAATATCTCATCGGATATATCTACGGCAGTGATTTGCGCTTCTGGGATTTCATGGGCCAGGGCTATGGCTATGCACCCTGAACCGGTACCAATATCAAGAATAGTAGGTTGCGCCATAGTAGATAATGTATGCAATGCAACATCAACCAGTCGCTCTGTTTCTGGCCTGGGAATCAATACAGAATTGTTTATTACAAATTCTAATCCGTAAAAATCGGTCTTCCCAATAATATACTGCACCGGTTCATTAGTAATACGCCGTTTGACAAGCATTCTCAACGTATCCAGCTGAGAGCGACTCAATGGTTCATCGAAACGAAGATACAAATCAACACGTGAGCACTGCAGCACATCTTGCAATAACCATTCAATATCTCGTCGTGGACGGATAAAATTCCGTTCACCTAAATAGGATGTCGCCCATTTAATCATATCAATAATACGCCAGGTTTTTGTGTTGGTGGTCATGACAACCATTCAATTTAGGAGTTTCTGTTGTTTTAATAATTAAGAATTAGAGTGAAAATTTCTGATTTAACAGGGCCGGGAATTATAGGGTATAAATAATATCAAGACGAATCTTCGATTGGTCGCTTAGAAATGCATTATTCTCCTATAGCAGCCAGTCGCTCCTGCTGGTCCGCCAAACGCAATCGTTCAATTATTTCTGCCAAATCGCCATCCAAAATGGCTTCCAATTGATAGAGTGTGAGATTAATGCGATGATCAGTCACTCGCCCCTGGGGGAAATTATAGGTACGAATTTTGGCCGATCGATCTCCCGTGCTTACCTGTAGTTTTCTCACTTCAGCCCGTTCTGAGGCTAGACGTTCCTGTTCTTGTGCAAGCAATCGTGATCGCAAAACTTTCATGGCGGCGGCGCGGTTTTTATGCTGTGATTTTTCATCCTGGCAGGTTACCACCAATCCTGTGGGGAGGTGGGTGATACGAATTGCGGATTCTGTTTTATTTACATGCTGGCCACCAGCACCACTGGACCTATACGTATCAATTTTCAGATCGTTTTCATTGATTTCGATATCCGCTTCTTCCGCCTCCGGCAAGACCGCTACTGTTGCGGCGGACGTATGTACCCGGCCTCCTGCTTCTGTCTTCGGCACACGTTGCACTCGGTGAACGCCGCTTTCAAACTTCATCAAACCATATACACCTCGGCCCTTTACAGAAAATATTACTTCTTTAACCCCACCGATACCAGTATCGTTCATATCCATTACTTCAGATTGCAACCCAGAGCGCTCAGCAAAGCGGGTATACATTCGAAATAAATCTCCGGCAAAGAGGGCCGCTTCGTCGCCACCCGTACCGGCCCGGATTTCTACTATTGTATTTTTATCATCGTTCGGGTCTTTGGGTAGCATCAGAACTTTTAATTCTTCTTCCAGCGATTGTTGTTCTTCTTCCAGCTCGGGGATTTCTTCTTGAACCAGTTCTTTTAATTCAGCATCATCTCCGTCCAAAACCGATTTGTCTTCATTAATACGATTTGTTACATCCAGATAGTTTTTTGCACACCGAACAATGGGTTCCAGATGGCTGTGCTCTTGTGCGGTTTCACGCAATTTATTTTGGTCTGAGAGGATAACGGGATCAGCCATCATTTCTGCTAGATTGGTGTAGCGTTCGATAATTTGTTTTAGTTTTTCTTCCATCAGACAGCTTCAGCGGTAAAGGACTTACCTTCGTATTCGTTTATTTTTTCACCAAAAGCTTCACGGAGCGCAGTTATAGCAACTTCAACCATGTCATCGTCAGGCTGTTTTGTGGTAATGTTTTGTAACCATAGACCTGGTGCACGTAACGCGCGAAACAGCGCTTTATCACCATGTCTAGATGTAATCTTAATTCCTTCATAGGATATTCCGGCAACCAGAGGGATCAAGGGCAAATGTATAAACAATCTCAGAGGAATCGACAATTGACCTATCAAAGCAATAGCGACAGTATCCACCAGTGCGAATGCCAGAATTGCAATTATCAGGACAATAAACATAAAGCTGGTTCCGCATCGCGGATGTTGTGTTGGAAAGCTCTGGGCATTTTCTACTGTTATCGATCTGCCTGATTCAAAATTGTATACCACTTTGTGTTCCGCACCATGATTTTTGAACAGACGCTTAACATCTTTCATTAAGGAAATTAACATAAGATAAATAACAAAAAAGGTTATACGCATTCCTCCTGCGACCAGGTTAAACGAAAGGGCTGCCTTTTCAAGATGAAAAACATAGGTTGTTAGCACATACGGCAATACCATGAACAAAGAGATGGCTAATCCCACAGCAAACAATGTTGAGAAGAAATTTCCAACGTTTGAACCTTTTGGATTAGAATCCTTTTCTTCCGGCATAGCGATATCCGCGGACCATTGTAGTGTGCGAAAGCCAATCCGCATGGCTTCAAACAACCCCATTACCCCTCGCAGGACCGGTTTTTTCCAAAATCTTGATGTCTCCGTCCTGGACACAAATTTATGCCGATCAACCTGAATTTCACCAGAAGGAGTACGCACAGCCGTTGCATATGCCCCGGGGACGCGCATCATGACACCTTCGATTACAGCTTGTCCGCCAACAAGAATCGATGGTTTTGCTACCAGTAGTTGTATGATTTTTTTCATAAAAAAAGGCTTCCCCCACCCAACGGGTTAAAAGAAAGCCATGTAATGCGGTGGGTTACTTTTTACCGTATTTCTTTTTGAATTGTTCAATACGTCCGGCCGTATCAATCAATTTTTGTTTCCCGGTAAAAAAGGGATGGCACTGGTTGCAGATTTCAACACGTTGGTCGCCCAGTGTGCTGTACACCTGAAATGTATTCCCGCAAACGCAATGCACGGTTCCAAGTTGATAATCAGGATGGATATCTTGTTTCATCCTTTACTCCTATTCTATACTAATTGTTCTAAAACTTTTTTTACACGCTGGATTCCATCGCGTATTTGATGTTTGCCGATCGCAAAGGAAAACCGAATGTGTCCCTTTGCACCAAATCCATCGCCTGGGACTGTGACCACTTTCGCCATTTCCAGGAGATAATCTGACATTCCGAACGAATCTTTTATGAGGCGTTCATTATATGTCTTTCCCATATATGCGGTAAAATCCGGGAAGGCATAAAATGCTCCACCGGGTAATCCGCAGTGAATACCCGGTATGTCATTTAACAGACCAACAATTAAATCCCGTCGTTCCATAAACGTTTGCCGCATTTCTTCCACAGCAGATTGATCGCCATTCAGTGCTTCTATGGCCGCTTTTTGTCCAATGGCATTGGCACAGGAGGTAGCCTGTCCTTGAATTTTAGTCATGGCCTTTATCACCGTTTCATCTCCGGCGGCATATCCGATCCGCCAGCCGGTCATGGCATATGTTTTTGACAAACTCATGCAGGTGATAATATTTGCGCCAACTGCGTTTAACTTTTCAGCGCTTACAAACTTCGTGTCAAATACCAGCCGCTCATAACATTCATCAGAAATCACCACCCAATTATGCTTTGATGCTAATGCCAGCAATTGGGTAACAGCTTCATTTGACCATACTCCGCCGGTTGGGTTAGACGGGGAATTAAAAATTACACCCTTCGTCCGGTTCGTAATTTTATTTTCCAAGTCATTCCAGTCCGGTTCAAACTGCTTTTTCGCTACTGTATTTACAAAGATTGGTGTTGCGTCTGCCAAACTTACAAATTCAGGAAATGAAACCCAGTAGGGTGAAAACACAATCACTTCATCGCCCTCCTGAAAAAGGGCCTGGCACGCCAAGTAAAGACTCTGTTTTTCACCGTTGGAGACAAGGACCTGTGACGGTGAAAATTCCATATCATTTTCACGTTTCAGTTTACCGCATATTGCTCTTCGTAATTCCATCATACCGGCGCCAGCGGTGTATTTGGTAAACCCATTTTCTATAGCATCATGACCTGCCTGCCGGATATTCTCCGGTGTGTTAAAGTCCGGTTCACCAACACTAAAATTGATCACATCTTTCCCTGCCTCGCGCAGAGCGGCAGCTTTCCCTGCCATCTCCAGAGTAAAGGAGGGTTTTACCTTGTGAACTCTGTCAGCTAATGTAATGGATGACATGCAATCTACAGATCATGCTGTTTTTTATGAAACTCGGGCCGATTGAAACGATCGTCTTCGCCTATTTCTTCCTCATCCTCTTCAATATCAAATTCCTCTGATAGAACTTTACGACGTCCACGACCAGGTTTTTTTTCTGCCGGTCTCCGTTTTCGCGGCTGAGGCACATCGGCTACATCCACCGCCTCCAACTCAGTGTCATCGCTTGATATTTCTTCAACGCCTGCATCTTCCAGTTCTTCCGGCTCAACATTACCCTCATCGAATTGGAACATTTCCGGATTGAATAAACCATAGATTGTACCATAACCACGGGTAATTCCGTTTCCAACACCGATATAGTTTGGCAATATAAAATTGGTTCTGAATTCACCTGTAAAAGCACCCCAATTGTGCTCATCCACCGGTTTTGGGAAAAGAGACGTGAGCGACGTTTTGGTATAAATCTTCTTTTCAATATCCATTCCCATCTCGCGCGCCAGGAATACAATATTTTGTCCAAGTAAACGATTGAGGAAAACGGCTCGTTCTGCATTATTCAAAAACCGATAGCGGCTCCCGGTGATCTGATTCAGGGCTACCCAGGGTGTTATAAACCGGTAACGAATCAACCGATTTGTTGGGCGAAAGCGATTGTCATATTTGTCTACATCGGCACCAAGAACCTGAAATGTAATATTCCCAAAATCCAGAAAATCAAATTTTTCTACTAATGATAAAACTGGATCAACGCCTTCATTCAAACCCAGGATATAAATTTGTTCATTTAATATTTTCACCTGAACCCGCGGATAAAGAAATTTTTCCCGATACCTGCCGTCCAACATTGGTACGATTTCTTCATCGGGAAAATGCTTCATGAACACTCCTTTTACCTGGTAGGGAGTTTTCTTTACTGGCTTATCCGTAACCAGTTTGACCGTGACAGACGGTACTATTATTCTTTCATCTTCCATTTCTATACCTCACTAATATGCTAACTATCTTGCTAAGATGTGGTATTAACCACTCATATTATCTAAAAATTCTTCGTTAGATTTTGTCCTCTTCATTCGTTCTTGTAAAAATTCCATTGCTTCAATTACGTTCATCTCGTTGAGGAGTTTCCGCAAGATCCACAATCTTCCAAGCGTTTTCTTGGACAACAACAGTTCTTCTCGCCGTGTTCCTGACCGTATTATATCGAAGGATGGATATATTCTTCTGTCGCTTAGCCGACGATCTAAAACTAATTCGAGATTTCCGGTGCCCTTAAACTCTTCAAAAATTACGTCATCCATGCGACTACCGGTGTCAATAAGGGCAGTGGCTATAATTGTCAGGCTTCCACCTTCCTCAATATTTCTAGCGGCTCCAAAAAACTGTTTTGGTTTCTTTAGTGCATTGGTATCAACACCACCTGATAATATTTTACCGCTATGAGGAATTACGGCATTGTGGGCGCGTGCCAATCGTGTAATACTATCCAATAGAATCACCACATCTTCGCCATATTCCACCATGCGTTTTGCTCTTTGTAGCACCATGTCGGCGACGGCTACATGGCGTTCGGGGGCCTCATCAAATGTTGAAGAGACAACTTCCGCGTCTACGTTGCGTTTCATGTCCGTTACTTCTTCCGGACGCTCATCAATCAACAGAATCATCATTTTTGTGTCCGGATGATTCTGGCGAATGGTATTTGCCATTTTCTGCAATAATACCGTTTTCCCCGTTTTGGGTTGAGCCACAATAAGCGCTCTTTGGCCTTTTCCAACAGGAGAAAACAAATCCATTATACGCATGGACATGTTTTTCATATCGCCTTCCAGATTAAATTTTTCTTCCGGGAAAGCGGGGGTTAGGTTTTCAAATAAAATCGCTTGTCTAACATCCGCCGGAGGACGTTCATTCACCAAATCAACTTTTAAAAGTGCGTAAAATCGCTCTTTGGATTTTGGGGGTCGTATTTGACCGGCGACGCGATGCCCGGTGCGCAGACCAAACCGCTTAATCTGAGAAGGACTGACATAAATATCGTCCGGTCCAGGTAAATAATTAAAATCTGCGCTGCGTAAAAACCCATAGCCATCATTTAATACTTCCAATGTGCCTCTGGCATAAAGGGAGCCTTGCTTCTCAGCATGTGCCTGGAGAATTTTTACAATTAGTTCTTGTTTGTTAAGGCCTGAAAAACCCTGGATTTCAAGTTCCTGCGCAACTTTAGTTAAATCCTTGATTTTCTGGGCTTGTAGTTCATTAATATCCATTTTACAAACCTTGTGGTTTACTTATGCTTGTGGGGGATTGCGTACTAAACGAAAAAACCTTCGATGAGAATAAATATCCGAAGAGTTAAATTACATCAAATCGCTCCTGTGTCAAAGGAAAAATCAAATACTTCAAAAACTGCTTTTCCAATATAGTGGCTGCCAAAAATTAATCCCATTTGGCTTTCTTCCAATAAATCTTTGGCTTTGCGCACCGCATCCCTGATGCTTTTTGACTCCTCACAAATAACATTGTGTTTCTCCAATGTGCGTTTAAGTTCTTTCGTTTCCATTAAACCCATGTTGGGTTCGGTTGTTACCATCAGGGTGCTAAACTGATTCTTCAATAGAGATGCTATACCAGAGATTTCCTTGTCTTCTTTTAGCGCCATTATGCCAACCGGTCTTTTATTACTAAAATGTTTTAGCGATTGCAGAAGACTGTTTAACCCGTGTCCATTATGTGCAACATCGTACATAAACATTGGGTCTTCCCCAACAATTTGTAATCGTCCTGGCCAACGAATGTTTCTTAGTCCACTCTGAATTTTGTCAATGGAAATTGAACTATCAAATACCATTGCCGTTTGCATTCCTAAAACGGTATTAGTGGCCTGATGAAAACCAATTAGAGGCAAATTAAACAAATCGGTATGCCATTTGAATTGGGTGCCGATTGCAGAAATTTTAATATCGTAAGGTGGGTCAGGATTGTACAAGCGTGCATTTTTTTCATGCGCGACCTTTTCAATTACATCTTTTGCTGCGATGGGTTGTGGGGCGAGTATCAGCGGTATGGAAGGTTTAATAATGCCTGCCTTTTCTTTAGCAATTTCCAGTATTGTATTGCCCAATATGTGCCCATGGTCTAAATCAATTGGCGTAATTACAGTAATTTCAGGAACAAGTACATTGGTGGAATCCAGACGACCGCCCAAGCCTGTTTCAATCACTGCGACATCTACTTTCTGTTTCGCAAAATACCAAAATGCGAGTGCAGTGGTTGTTTCAAAAAATGTTGAATTTATCGCATCAAAATCCTGATTATATCGATCAACAAACTGAACGATATCTTCATCTGAAATCGGTTTACCATTGATCCGAACACGCTCATTGAATTGAACCAGATGGGGCGACGTATATAATCCTACTTTGTAGCCCGATTCTACCAAAATCGCATGGACTACCGCCGCCGTTGATCCTTTTCCGTTGGTGCCGGCAATATGAATACTGGGAAATTCATGGTGTGGATTACCGCACCGAGCCAGCAAATCCTCAGTATGCTTTAAACCCACCTTTATACCTTTTCTTTCGAGAGCATAGAGATAGGTAAGTCGATCATCCAAAGTAGTAAATTTTGCCATACTTAACGCAATGAAGAGTTCTTGAAGTTCGGTTTTTAATCACCCTAATTTACGTGGTAACATTATTGCGAGGGATTGGTTATGGATTTTGGAACCGCTCTAGGTTTATTGGCAGGTTTAGGTATAATTGCGGTTGGGGTTATTCGAGGACATGGTGATCTTTATTGGTTTTTCAACCTGAACTCTATTCTGGTAGTATTTGGTGGAACATTGGCTGCAACCATTGTTAATTACCCCCTGCGGAATGTTCTTGGTATCTTTGGTATTTTAAAAAACGCTTTCATTTACGAGAGTCACAGTTATTCAAAAGAGATCGACACCCTTGTTGAAAAGGCTGAAAAAGCCAGAAAATCGGGGATCATGTCACTGGAAGCGGATCTGGAAAAAATTGATAATAAATTTTTACGCAGCGGTATCGAACTGGCAATAAATGAACGGGATGCGGGCCGGCTGCGAACTTTTCTCAATCTTGAACTAAGCAACATAGAACGGCGGCATAACATCGGCCAGGAAATCTTTTTTTACATGGGCGCCTATGCACCTGCATTTGGGATGCTGGGAACTGTGATGGGCTTGATCGTCATGATGAATAAATTTTCCGGCGGAAATGGCGGTTCTGTCGATTCAATTGACTTTGACGTGGCGGCAAAATTTGCCGAACTTTTGGGCGGTATGGGTCTGGCACTGGTAACCACCTTCTACGGCGTATTGTTTTCCAACCTGGTCTTTCTTCCTATTGGAGGAAAATTAAAGCGAAAATCTGAAGATGAATTAATGCTTAAAACCATTATGGTTGAAGGAATTATAAGCATTCATGCTAAAGAACATCCGATTCTGATTCGCGAGAAATTAATGACCTTCGTTCCTGCCAGCATGCGTCGCAAGAGAGAATAATCCGTGGCTGGAAGAAAATACGGCGTTTCCGTCTCGGAAGCGAAGGCCAAAAGCACGGCTTGGGCTGTCACCTATGCTGATTTAGTTACTTTATTATTAACCTTCTTTATTCTCTTACTTGTCATATTAAATGACGCGGAAAAACATATCGACCGTGTCATCAATATGCTATTGGATGAAACATACGAAGAGCTACAGGATATCGAATCTTCCTACGTGTCAGTGCAGCGCGTCACAAAGGGCGTAAAGATTACCATGGCAAGTGGTGAATTATTCGGCTCCATGGAAGCGGATGTCCGTCAAATAGTCCACCCTCTCTTACGCCAAATCGGTAGCATTATCCGTGTGTCAAAGGTTCTAAACGTCGATGATGATCCGCGGTACCGCAACTTGCTGGACGCTATTAAAAAACGGGGTGGGTATCTGAATGTGGAGATTCGATGTGAGGGGCATACAGATGATTTGGCTCTACCCACATCTGCAAGATTTGAATCCAACTGGGATTTATCAACAGCCAGAGCTCTGAATATTGTTAAACTTTTAAGTGAATATTCGCAAATACCTGAAGAAAAATTTTCCGCCATGGGATACGGTGAATTTCGTCCTGTAATCTCCATGAACGAAGTTGGTATGAACCCTATTGACCTTCAGGAAGCTCGGGCGAAAAACAGGCGGGTTGAAATATATCTGGACGCCTTTATCAAAACCAAGACACTCACAGGGTAATCCATATGCGTTATGCAATCTTTATTCTGCTATCATGCGGATTATTGTTTTCACAATCGACCAAATTGATAGAGTCCACTCCCGTTTACCTTAACCCCACCAATGATAAACCTATTGGAAATCTTGATGCAGGAATTGTCGTAACCAAAACAAAGCTAGATAAATCCAAACAGTATATTAAAACGACCGTCGATGTCTACATTCCGGTATCGGCGTTTGAGGATCCGAGAGTTGCTTTACCGGTGGGTACGGATCAATTTGCCGATCAAATAAAATACAATGTTCTTTCTGCCCGGATTGTGGATAAACAGGTGGCTGTAAAAGTAAAAATTACAAATCAACGCTCAAAATCTTTTGACTTCTCAGCGATGATGATGACTAAAATCACTGACAAAAATGAAAATAAGGGAGAGCTAAATCCTTTTAAAGGGAAATACCAGGATATGGCTATAATTGCTCCAAAACAGTCCATCACGGCGGAACTGTATTTTGATTTTAAAAAACAACCTTCTAATGTGGAATTAATTTGTAAATCTAAGCTTGGTGGTGGAGACGAAGTCTTTTATCGGCTGGGTTTCTAATCCTTTTTTTCCTCCGGGATCACTTTAAATACCTTTTCCCCTTTTTTCGCCATCCGGTATTTTTCCCGGGCCAGTTTCTCGATATAATCCAAATCTGTTTCTAATTTATATTTTTCATCTTCCAATTGTTTGCGCTGCTCGCGCAATTTTGTAATCATTGCCTGTGTTTCCTTGCGTTCCTGCTTCAAACGCATCAATTGGTATACACCATGATCGCCAAAGACAAAAATGATAACCAATGTAATCCCAATCAGCATAAGAAAACCGCGGATGAATTTGCGTTGAAATTCCGTTCCTGCTCTTGTTGATGTGGTTCTACGACGACCTTTTTTTGAGCCCATCATCTATGCCCTAATATATCAATTCCAGGGTAAACAGCACGGTTGCCCAGTGATTCTTCGATTCGCAATAATTGGTTGTATTTACAAATCCGATCGGTACGACTGGCAGATCCGGTTTTGATTTGGCCCATTCCCATGGCCACCGAAAAATCAGCGATAGTCGTATCTTCTGTTTCGCCGGAGCGGTGAGAAACCACGGCTGCAAAACCTGCAGATTCTGCTAGTTTCATAGCGTCCTGTGTTTCGGTGACTGTCCCAATCTGGTTCAGTTTGATTAAAATTGCATTCATTGACGATTCATCAATGGCTCGTTGCAAGCGTGTTAAATTTGTGACAGTTAAGTCGTCTCCAACGATTTGACATTTTTTTCCCAATACTGCATTCAGGTGTTTCCAGCCTTCCCAGTCGTCTTCGCTTAATCCATCTTCCACTGATAGTATGGGGTATTTTTCTACCAAATCATTTAGAAATGCGACCATTTGTTCTGACGTTAATTTGCGGTTTTCTGATGCAAGGTTGTATAATCCATTTTCATAAAATTCACTGGCAGCCGCATCAAGGGCAATCCAAATATCCTGTCCTGCTTTATATCCGGCTTTTTCTATCGCTTCCAGAATTACTTCCACGGCCTCTTCATTGGATCTCAGGTCTGGTGCAAATCCCCCCTCATCGCCGACAGCTGTATTCAAACCTTTTCCAGATAATACTTTTTTTAAATGATGAAATGTTTCGGTTCCCATTTGCAGGGCTTCTGCAAACGAATGCGCACCAACCGGAAACACCATAAATTCCTGAATATCCACATTGTTGTCCGCATGCGACCCCCCATTTAAAATATTCATCATTGGCATGGGCAATACGCGGGCATTTGGATTTAAATATTGGAATAATGGCACGTCCATGCTCTTTGCTGAAGCGTGCGCCGCCGCCATGGATACTCCCAGAATTGCATTCGCTCCTAATCGTGATTTGTTAGGTGTGCCATCAAGCACAATCATGGTTTCGTCAAGCTTCTTTTGATCAGAGGCGCTTTGCCCCCTGACCGCATCCTTGATAACAGTATTTACGTGCTCAATGGCTTTTGATACACTTTTACCTAAAAATTGGGATTTATCGCCATCGCGAAGTTCCACCGCTTCGTGCTCTCCTGTGGATGCCCCGGAGGGCACTGCTGCACGGCCAATGACACCGCTACCCAAGGTTACGTCCACTTCAATTGTAGGATTCCCTCTAGAATCAAGAATCTGGCGGGCAAATACGTTTTTAATTTTTGTATCCGGCATAATTTCCTCAAAATGAAAGACTCAAATTAGATAGATATAATGGAAGTTTCCATTTGTAAGACAAACCCGTCTTATTCAATTCGTCCCGTTATAGAAAATGCAGTTAACTTCACCATCCATTATTTCGGAAAAATATATGGTGAAAAAATTTAGATCACTGAAGCGCTCAACTTATCCTATGCCTGCGTTTGTCAAAGAGAAACTTGAGGCTGGCCATCTCATGAAAGCTTACCATTCTCGACCGCCATATCAACAAAATGATTATATCGGTTGGATAACGAGAGCAAAGCGCGAAGAAACCAAGCAGAAACGTTTGGCACAAATGCTTGATGAGCTAAAACGAGGCGATCTTTATATGAAAATGAAGTGGTCCGGAAAAATTTCACAAATACCTGTGACCCATGAAAACTAAAAAAGAATTAAAAAAAGAATATTTGCGTATGAAACCTGTACGAGGAGTATTTCAAATCCGTAATGTTGCCAACAACCATGTTTTTATTGGTTGCAGTACGGACATTAACTCGTTGTGGAATCGTCAAAAATTTCAGCTCAATTTTGGAAGTTTTCCGAACAAGGAATTTCAAAAATCATGGATGGAATCAGGCGAAGACAATTTTTCCTTTGAAATAGTATCCGAATTGGAATACAAAAATGATGAGCATCCAGATTCTATACTGCGAGAACTGAAGGAACTTGAAATAATCGTTCGAGAAGAAGTGTTGAAAAATGGCGGCACAATTATCAATTTACCGAAGTCCTTTTCTTGATTGACAGGATGAAACCCCTTAAATATATACCCGGAGCCTTGTATTGGAAAATATGATTCGGACTGAAAATATTTCTAAAACATTTAGCGATGTCCATGCCGTATCCGACCTTTCCCTTAATGTTCGCGATGGAGAAATATATGGTTTTCTTGGGTTGAACGGAGCTGGTAAGACTACCACAATTCGCATGCTTTTAGGTATGATCAAACCCTCGTCCGGATCAGCATTTATCCGTGGGGGAAAAATTACTACAAATGACATTGCGTTATTAAAACGAATTGGGTCACTCGTCGAAATCCCATACGCGTATCCTGATTTAACCATACGGGAAAATTTGGAATTATTTCGCAGACTTCGGTTTCTCCCGAAAAGTGGGACAGTCGAAACCATTGTAGCCAAATTGCGCCTTGAGCCATATGTAAATCGAAAGGCGAAAAATTTATCGCATGGAAACAAACAACGCCTGGGACTAGCAAAAGCCTTAATGCACAATCCTGATATTCTCATTCTGGATGAACCCACTAACGGATTGGATCCAGCGGGGATTTTTGAAATTAGGGAAATGCTGGTGGATTTAGCACAGAACCACGGTGTGACAATTTTTATTTCAAGCCACATATTGGGTGAAGTATCCCGTTTTGCTACGCGGATCGGAATTATCCACCATGGCCGACTTGTGAAAGAATTTGATTCTGGAGAATTAAAAGCACTATGTAAAAAACGGGTTTTAATCGATACAGCGGACAATGATCGGGCAAATGAAATTTTAGTGCAGTCCGGTTATAACCCTGTAAAGAGCAGAGAATTGCAGCTGGAGGTCTACGATGATAAAGCAATTTCAAATCCGGCTTCTATCGCTCAGGTGTTGGTAAACGAAAATTGTCCCCCTGTATTATTAAAAGTTGAGGAAGAAGATCTGGAATCCTATTTCCTCCGTACTATCGGGGTGCATAATGAATAAATACAACATTTTCCTGGTAGCGCTGTGGGCAGAAATTTTAAAAGCATGGAAGTCCAGAATTCTCTGGGGTACTGTTATTTTTTTCATTGTCGTACCCGGGATGATGTCCCTGATTATGTTTGCGCAGATGCATCCGGAAATCTCTGCTAAATTGGGAATCATTGGCGACAAAGCAGAAATGATGAAATTTGGTGATGCAAGCTGGCCCTCCTTTTTTAAATTGCTGATGATGGGGCTTGCTGGAATTGGTCCGGTTGGAATTGGTTTTGTTACAAGTTGGATATTTGGCCGTGAGTTTAGCGAAAACACGTTTAAGGACATTATCGTCTTGCCAATATCAAGACATTACATTGTCATGGCAAAGTTTGTGGTAGTTGCAATGTGGTCTGTTCTCCTATCGATTATATTTTATGCTGTTAGTCTGCTTATTGGTTTCTCAATGGAGCTGCCGGAATTTTCCAAGCAGGCTTTGTCGCAAAACGTAGTGATTTTTACGATTACGACCTTATTAAATATTACACTATGTACACCAGTGGCTTTTTTTGCTTGCTATAGTCGCGGCTATCTGGTCCCTTTTGGTTTTGTAATTCTAACGCTCATAATGGCCAATTTTTCCGGTTTATTAGGGCTCGGCCCCTATTTCCCTTGGTCTATTCCAGGACTTATTGGAATGCCTCCGGGTACGGAAGGAATGGAATTAACAATCGCCAGCTATATTATTTTAATCCTGTCAAGTCTTTTGGGACTTTTGGGTACGCTGGCGTTCTGGCGATTCGCAGATCATTCATAATCGTTTCATGTGCTTCCTGCTGCCAAAATATTTTTACATTATAACGGACAATGCTCAATAGTAGAAAAATTGTGTCCCACGAATTCCCCAATAAACACTGGTAGCAACTATGACAGAATCAGTATATCACGTTGATAAAGAATTTGAAAACGATAATTATACTCTGAATTTGTTTGCCCAGGGTGAATACGATAACTGTACTTTCAATCATTGCATTTTCACTGATGTGGATCTGAGAAATTCATCGTTTGAAGGGTGCCAATTTAGTAATTGCGATTTGAGTTCAGCTAAAATATCGGGCACTGCTTTCAGGGACGCCGTGTTTAAAAATTGCAAACTCTTCGGTTTGGCGTTTAAAGAGATTCACCCGTTCATTATAAAGCTACGTTTTTATGACTGTCGATTAAATATGTCCGTGTTTGAGGGTCTGGATTTGACAGATTGCGAATTTAAGAGCTGTGAGCTCCACGATGCGGATTTTACCAATGCAAACTTATCAGGATTATTTTTTGACACTTGTGACTTAACTCGTGTTCAATTTGATCATACCAGCCTGGAAAATGCCGACTTTACGACTGCTAAAAACTTCCAAATTGATCCAGAAAACAATCGTCTAACCAATGCCCGATTTTCGATAATGGGTTTGCCTGGGTTACTTCATAAATATAATCTTGATGTGGAGCTCTAGAATCGATATTTCAACGAAATTGAATATGTAAAACCGTGTTGAGAAAAGCACAGCCCCATCCCTTTTTGCAATCCTGTTTGTGGGCATGCTTTCTTTTACCCCTTTTTATTTCGATTGTTTTTTCGCAAACTGTATCCGATACATCTGTCACAAATATTCGTGTCCTGACGTATAATATTTATCATGGGGAAACGATGCGCGGTGATTTTAATCTGGATGTAATTGCCGATGTAATTAACAAGGCCGATCCAGACCTGGTGGCGCTACAGGAAGTAGATTCTCTGACAGATCGTACACACGGAATGGATCTGGTAAAGGAATTAGGGTTGCGGACGAAAATGCTCCCTCTGTTTGGAAAGGCAATGTCATACGACAATGGGGCGTATGGGAATGGGATTTTATCCAAAACCCCCCTTCTCGCTAGCAATGTGCTTTCTCTTCCGCATGCGCCCAACCATGAACCACGTATTGCATTGTACGCCACCACGGTTCTTTCCAACGGGGATACCGTGTCTTTTATCAGTACCCATTTGGATTATAAAAAGGATGAAAAAGAAAGAATAGCTCAGGTAAAGCGCATAAATAACTTGTTTGCGCTTTCCACGTATCCTATAATATTGGCTGGTGATTTAAATGCCGTGCCCGGTAGCGCTCCGATTAACATTCTGGTTTCTCGTTGGAAGCCCACATTTGACAGTTCCCATCCTGAGCCCACTTTTCCCTCAAAAACCCCTCAAATGAAAATTGATTATATTATGGTTTTCCCAGGATCGGCTTGGCGGATTATCAGTACATCAGTGATACAGGATTCTGTGGCTTCGGATCACTGCGCTTATTTATCCAACCTCAAATTATTGCATTAGTGTTTCTGTAATTTAAAGCCATGACAGGAGGCCACTGACGTTCTGATTCTGTTCTTTACTCAGGGAACTTTGTTCCCCTAATTTCTTTCATATGTTGACCATCACCGAAATATCATCATGGCAAAAACCACAATAGATTGCAATCGATTTACTGTTGACTTCCAGCAATGGGATGACGTTGTATGGTCCATGAATAACGGTACCATGTTTCATACTCGCAGGTTTTTATCTTACCATCCCGCAAATCGATTTGCTGATCACAGCCTCACCTTCAGTAAGAAAGGTAAAGTTTTGGCATTGTTTCCAGCGGCGGAACGTAATGTGGAAGGACAAACGTGGCTCATCTCCCATCCTGGTTCATCTTACGGATCGTTTATCGTACCCGAACATTTATCCTTCGCCGATTCATTGGATCTGGTCGCGTCATTAAAACACTATGCCCATGAGCAACGCTTTAGTGGTATCAAATTGACGCTTCCTCCCACGATATACAACAAACGATTATCAAATTATATGGATTTTGCATTGGTAAAGCAGGGTTTTAAATATGCCAAGCGAGAAATATCAAGTATTCTCTTTTTAGAAAAGTCTATCGAACAAAATCTCGAGAAATTTAGGCCGTCACACCGACGGGCCGTTAGAAAAGCAAAACGACTTGGGGTAACCATTCGTCAATCAGACGATTACAGTACGTTTTATCACATCCTGGAGAAAAATTTAAGTATTCGTCACGGTGTAAAACCAACCCACTCACTTGAAGAACTATTGCGATTAAAAGATCTGTTTCCCGATAGAATTAATTTGTTTGGCGCCTATTACGACAATAAAATGGTTGCTGGGGTAGTAAATTTTATGGCTACCGATAACGTGGTGCTGGCTTTTTACATCAGTCATGATGAAGCATATCAGGAATCGCGGGCGTTGAACCTATTATTTTATTCTATTTTTGAATGGGCAATTGAAAATGGTTACCTGGTTTTTGATTTTGGGATATTTACAGTTAATGAAGATCCAAATATGGGGCTTGCGCGATTCAAGGAAAATTTTGGTGCCAGCGGTATGTTTCGCGATACGCTAGAGCTTAGTTTATAATAAATATGGTGTTTTAATGTCCATTCGCGCATTGGGTAAACAATCGCTTGTCTATGGGTTAGGACACATTCTCACACGTCTTGTTACCTTCTTATTATTACCGCTTTATACCAATCATTTTTCACCTAAAGAATATGGTATTATTGCATTATTCTATACCTTCCTTTCTTTTATGAATGTGATTATGCGTTATGGGTTGGGCGCGGCACTACTCAAGTTTTATGTGCCAGCTGATTTTTCAGAGCGCAAAGCTATTTTTTCAAATATTATGGTATCGCTAGTGATTACGGGGATTCCGTTTATTGCACTCAGCATCGGATTAAAAGATTTTCTTGCACCAATCATATTGGGAGCTGCACTCCCTGAATTGATTATAATGCTAGGTATCATTACTGTTTTAGACACAATTTGGTCTATCCCTATGTTGGTGTTCCGCTCAGAGAACCGACCGATTACTTTTATCACTTTGAGCCTGGTAAATGTTTTGGTAACGATGGGATTCAATTTATTATTCATACTCAAAATGGGGTTGGGTATCTCTGCTGTTGTTTATAGTAATTTAATTGCATCTGTCACCATGTTGATTGTGAGTGTTCCACTCACCATAAACAGGTTCGACTTCAAATCCCTATCGCTCGCCAAATGGAAGCACATTTTATCCTTTGCATTGCCATTTTTACCAGCCGGGCTTTTTGCAATGATCATGGAGGTGGCAGATCGTTATTTGCTGAAATATTTAACAGATCTAAGTACTGTTGGTATTTACAATGCCGGTTATAAAATAGCCATGTTAATGATGCTTGCAGTAACAGGGTTTAATATGGGCTGGCAACCATTTTTTCTTAGTAAAGGTACCGATGGAAATTTAGATGGGACATTTAGTAGAGCAGCAACATATGTTCTTTCAAGCTTGGGACTCCTTTGGCTATTAATGATATTGTGGACGAAACCTCTGCTTGAATTAGAGATTTTCGGCTATTCCTTTTTTGGCAAAGATTTTCTTTCGTCGATTGATGTGATACCCTGGATTGCCCTTGGTTACTTATTTTATGGTGTTTACATTTTGATGACACCTGGAATATTTTTAAAGAACAAGCCCAGGTATGCGCTCTGGACAAGAGTTATTGGAGCCATTTCAAATATTGGATTAAATCTTCTACTAATTCCACTTTATGGGGCAATCGGTGCAGCTATAGCGACCTGTAGTTCCTTTGGGATTATGGCTGGTTCAATGTTCATTATTAATCGTAAACTGTATCCGATGAAAATTGAATGGGGAAAAGTTGGAACGATAGGTGTTTTTTTGATTGCCTCGTATATCACTTCTCTAATCTTTAATAATTCTTATTTAATAAAAATCATCCTTTCTTTTCTCTTCCCTCTAGGTTTGTTGAAAACCGGTGTGTTGGATCTGAGAGCACAATCAATAATTTTTCAAAACCGTGATGATAGAAAATAGCCAAACCATTCACCCTTCTTTTTTTATTATTGGTGCCCCCAAATGCGGTACAACATCGCTTGCTACCTATTTATCCCAACACCCTCACGTGGTAATGTCCGTACCCAAGGAACCACATTATTTTAGTTCTGATATCCATAATGGTAGAGTCCAAGATTTCGATGAATATTTACATTGCTTTAGGATCAATAGCAAACAGGCCAAAATAGCAGGGGAAGCATCAACCCTGTATATGTTTTCAAGCGTAGCTATTCCCGAAATATTAAAATTTAATCCAACCAGTAAATTCATTATAATGCTTAGAAATCCCGTTGAGTTCGTCTATTCTTACTATTTTGTTGCATTAAATATATTCGGAGAAACAACAACGGATTTTGAAGCAGCATGGCGGCTTGGTTTTGAACGGGAAAAGGGGAATAAAATACCCAAACCGTGTCCGGACCCAAAACTGCTTTTCTATCATTCAATTGGCAAATTGGGCGAACAAGTATCACGACTATTGGGTATTATTAAACGCAACCAAGTGCATTTTATTGTCTTCGATCAATTTATTAGCAACACTCGGCATGAGTTTGAAAAGGTTTTACAATTTCTAAATCTGGATTTATCGCAAGATTTTGAAATGAAAATCCATAATAAAACCAGACGATCAACTTTTCCAAAAGTATTACCGATCCTTCATTATTTCGCCCTTCTAAAGAGAAAAATTGGAATCAAAAGCAGTTTTGGAATTGCAAATATGACCCGAAAGATAATTTCATCTGACTCAAAACCTGCTTCTTTGTCCCTTGAATTTCAAAATGAACTTGCTAACTATTTTCGCAATGATATTGAATTATTATCGGGATTAATAGAGAAAGATTTAACACATTGGTTTAAACAATATGAATAAGTTTAATAAGATATTAGTTGTTTTTAGACTGCTTTTCTGGAAGCAGATTCTAATACTTTTTCGATCTTTTTTAAGTGGCAATGTTTGGTCCATAACACAACTAAGTATTATAGGAAAACATTGCAACATTCACCCTACTGTTCGTTTTGGAAAATATCCGAATAATATTGCCATTGGGAACGATTGCTCCGTCGGATTTGGTACGCATATATACACAGGAAAGAATTCCAATATACAGCTTAAGGACGGCACGCTAATTGGTCCCTTTGTATTTATGACTACCGAGTCTTTTTCCGCATCAATCTCTGATGCAGATAAATCTCATTCAGGCCATAATGGTAATATAGAAATACAGAATAATGTCAGAATCGGAGCCCATTCTTGTATTCTTCCAGGTGTCACCATTGGGGAAAATAGCTCGGTGGGCGCTGGAAGTGTGGTAACAAAGGATATTCCAAAAAACAGTATCGCGGTCGGGAATCCTGCTGTTGTTATAAAAAGAAAGTGAAAGTCACAGTAAGAAAGTTCCCTTTCCCTTATCAGTGCGCACTTGCCATATCCAGTGATATTGATAACGCCGATTCTGAAAGCAGTTTTATTGAATTGATGACTTTTTTCAATACCCATAAATCTACTGTGTATGGAAATGGTTTAAACTTAGAATTGGGAAACAGTTTTTGGTTTTATAATGAATCGGGAACCGAGCAATTATCATATTTTAAGCCTGGTGGACACCAACAATCTTCATTTGCACCAATTATACGAGAGCATTGGAAATCGGGCCACATTGATTCTTTGCATTCGTATGGCAATTTTGATCGTGGTGGTTTTTCGCGAAAACATGCCGAACTTGCAAGTGAGGAACTAGCAAAGCACTCAATCTCATTACCCGTTTGGACAAATCATGGTATCGGCTTAAACACACAAAAAGTCGGTGGTTATCCTGAAATGTTTGGCGATTTACCTTCTCATGACTCCTGTCATATAGATATTACAAAAAATTTGGGGTGTGAATATTTTTGGATTGGAAAATCAACACATATTATCGGGCAGGATGCAAGGCGAACCCTTTCCATACTGGGAAAGTCGTTTCTACAGGGGCTTTTAAAACGGACAAAATATCAGCATACTTCTATGCCGATTTTTGATAATCATAATCACCTCATTTCCCCAATTACTTTCAGAGATGGCAATGCGGCATGGGAATTCCAACGATGGATAAATTCATTTGGCGGAACAGACAATCTTGATTTCAATGAATTGGAAAGACAGTTAACCCCATCAATCCTGAACAAATTAATCGCTAACCAGGGTTATATGATTCTATACACCCATATAAATGAAAATTGTTCGACTTTAACAAATAAGCTGGAAACATACTTGCATTATCTTCGTGAATTGGTTAACGAGAAAAAAATACTGATGGCAACAACATCTCGCTTGTTAAAGTATAAAGAAATCTCAGACTATGTATCTTTTGACGTTATTGAAAATGATTCTACCATCATCCTTTCAATTGGGCAGAAAATTGATTTGCCGTTTGTATCAAAATCACTATCCCCAAAAGATCTTCAGGGACTTACTTTTTACGTAGAAGAAAACAAAGATTACCGTTTATTTATGAACGATACAGAAATTCCAACCGTTACAAATCCTCCCGATGAATTGGGATTTTCATCCGTTATGATTCCCTGGGAAAAACTGGAGTATCCGCTTTAAAAATGGCGTTGAAAATTCTCTACATATCTCCAGAAAACACTGTAGGCACATTAACGCTTTGGAAAAAAGCCCATGAAAAGAATGGACATTATTGTCGTACCGTAACATTTTTCCGATCACCAAAGAACTATGAGGAAGATATTTGTCTTAACCTTCCCTTCAACTTTACCAGACCAAAATTAGCAAAACTGCGCCATCAGGTTTTTAGGTTTTATAGAGGCAAATTAGGATACCAAGCGGAAAAACCCGGATATCCACCAGTCTGGGAACCGGAAGGAATACTCTATTCTACATTTTCCGGATTTAAGGAGTGGTTGGGGCAATCCAAAATTGAAAACGCTATCACATTGTATAATTTGTACGATTTCGATGTCATTCATTTTGAGTCAGGAATGGATTTTTTCAAAGACGAGCGGTTTGCAGTTGAAGCCCATAACCGTGGCGCTAAAATTATTTGTCACTATCATGGTGAAGATTTGCGCACTCGCGGTGTTATGCCAAAACTTAACCAAATTAGCTCTCTTAACCTCACGAATGAACCCGATTTATTGAATAAGCATCCCAATATTCACTATTTGTTTTTACCCTTCAATACAACTCAATTTCAGCAAAAAGAAACATTGAACAATCCAATTAGGGTTGCACATGCTCCCACAAATCGGTACTATAAAAATACTCAGGCAATAATCGACGTTTGTACCCAGTTGGAATCAAAGGGGAAAATAGCGTTTGATTTGATCGAAAATGTACCCCACACAGATGCCCTAAAACGGAAGCAAAAGGCAGACATATTTATCGATCAGATTGGAGACCGTGGTGGTTGGGGATATGGTATGAATTCTGTCGAATCGCTTTCCATGGGGATTTGTACCGTTAACACTATTCAGACTGCAATGTTGAGTTTACTTGGAGATCATCCATTTGTTAACGCAAATGAAAAAACCCTCAGATCGTTATTGGAAGAACTCGTATCAAATCACGATCAAATTCTTGCAGCTGGAAAAAAGGGGAAACAGTGGGTAGAAGAAAAACATGATGTGCGTTTCGTAGCAAAAAGACTATATGATTATTATGAGGGAATTGGGTTAATCATATAAATGATTGTTCGGCAAGAAGTCTATAAACCGCGTAATGTGATTATTTCTCGATTGTTCAGTGCCCTGGTTGGTTTTTTCTGGCAGCTGGGAAAAAAGACTGAAAAAAATCTTCCCGTTGATTATAGCTCAATATCAAATATTGTTGTTCTGGAATATCACTGTATTGGTGATGTGATTTTAATTACTTCTGCACTTAGAACTCTTCGAAGCTCTTTCCCGCGCGCCAGAGTAACACTGGTCGTTAACCTGACGGTATCAGCCCTCGCCGATGTTGCCCAACTTGCCGATACTATACTACCTGTGGACATTCCTTGGGTTCATAAACACGGTTCAATATCGCTCTGGAAAAAATTTTACCAAAACATTCGCTATTTAAGGAGATCTTCATTTGATTTAGGAATCTCATTTAAAGGTGATTTTCGTGATATAGCCGTATTGCGGTATATAAAACCAACCAATCGATTGGGCTTTTTAGCTACGGGTGGTGAATATTTTTTAACCCATGTGTATTCTTTTCCCTTTGAAATGCATCAGGCAGAACGAGCAATTAATTTATTACAAAATTTTGGGCTTCCACCTGCTGATGCTACCCCGTTGCTTCAATTACCAGCCCTCAGACCCCCCACAGGCAAAATTGATAAATATCAGATTGTTCTTCACCCTGGTGCCTCTCACCCACTGCGATACTGGTCTCAACAACATTGGTTAGAGTTAATTGCCCAAATTCACAATCGTTATTCTCTTGCCCTTGTAGAGTTACCCGAAACAAAGAACCTTACTGATAATGTTAAATCACTATACAATGATATAGAATATTTTAGTGGTTCACTTTTGGAGTTCGCCACGTGGTTGTCACCCAAACAATTACTTATTGGATTGGACTCCATGGCAGTTCATTTAGCTACAGCTCTCGGAGTTCCGGCACTTGCTATTTTTGGAGCACAAAACCCAACGCTCACGAAACCCATTGGAACACATGGGCATTTTATCGCTCCCCGTGTGACCTGTAATCATAAGCGCAAAGACTGGCGCCTATGTGATAAATGTATTAATTCTATAACCCCTGTATCCGTAATTGGCAAAATTGAAGCTATTTTACCCTCTAAATCCATTAAATAATATTATCAGTAATAATTGTTGAGATATTTTATTTTTTCACTAAATTCAACGTGACTTGAATCACAAAACAAACACATGCTAAAACATTAAACGGGGGACAATTGTGTCCCCCGTTTATTTTTGTTTAAGTCTAGGAGGTAATTATGACAGATGTAAGTGCAACCATACAGAGTGTAGTTGGCAGTATTGTAAGCCTGCTTAAAGGACTCATTGTGCTATTTGTATTTGCCAATATTCTGTTCGTCACTGGCTTTGATCCAATCAGTGGAATAGTTGATTTAATCAACTCCTTCCTCAGCGGTGGTTTTGCCGGTTTGTTGGCATTGTTGGTCTTTGTTTCTTTTCTGGGTTAGTCCCCATCATTAATTGATTGGAGATTAAAATGAAGGAAGCAATGGCAACGATTAACAAATGGTTAGGTGAAATAGTTGAACTTTTCAAACTCCTTATAGTTGTTGGGGTTGTTGTTGGAATTCTGTTTGATGATTATTTTGGTGTTATTGCCGGTATTAACCGTGTAATGACTCAATTTGGCGAAGGCGGTCTTGCCGGAATTCTAGCATTGATGATTATTGCTATGTGGTATCAAAAACGATAAAAGTCAATTATTAATACATCCAAACGCCCCGTACTTCGGGGCGTTTTTATTTTCTAGTTGTTTTACTTCTCAAACTGAATTATAATTCTAACGAATTAAATTGAATTATATTGTTGAATGTCGAATAGAGTTATATATCCTATTGTTCTATCAGGTGCAATTTTTTTCCAATTTTGTTATGGTGCCTTTGAACTGGAGACCATTTATTCATATTTATACGGACGTAATTACGTAAAAAGTCCATTCCTTTACTCTTCGCACCCGACCTCTATACGGCTTGTTCATACAAATCTATATCAAATTCCAGGGTTAACATATTCATCCCTTGTCGCGGTTTTACCGATTAAACAAAAGCGCTTCGATTTTTCTTATATGCAATTGGGAAATAAGTTATTCCAAACTTCTGTTTATGCGCTTTCTGGTTATGTGCCCTTTGGGAAAAGAATGTATCTCGCTACACAATTTAATTTCTACCAAATTGCCATATCAAATTATGGCCACACCCAGAGTTATGGAGTGTCCCTCAAACTTTTGGTTCAATCTTCCAGTTTTCTTTGGTGGTCGCTGGAGAGTCAGAATATCAACCGTTCGAAAATTGGTACAGGCCAAGAATTTTTACCCCAGTATTTGGTTGCAATGATTGGATACCAACCTGCTGACATCATTTCCTGTTCAGCCGTAATGATCCACGACCTTTCCGGTTATGAGTCAAAGAGAATATTTGCGTTTAAAACTTTCATTCATCCGTTTAACTGGTTGGCTCTATATGCCGGCGTTATACCATCTCCAGCTCAAATGGAAATCGGTATATCATTAGATATCTCAAAAATAACTGTCTCCTATTCAATGAACTACCATCATGATTTATCGAGCGTATCTCCAACGATTACTATTTCTTTTAATCGGGATTTACACTTTTAGTTATCCCCAGGTGGATACAGATTTTTTAACGGATCTGGGCGTTGATTCGGAAAGTGGAATACCTGATGAAGACATCCAGTTGATTAATCAGCTTATCTTTTTACCGAATAAAGCGGTTGATCAATTTCGTCAGATAGTGACTACGCTTTCCTTTTGTGATGAAGAATCCCGGGATTATTTAATGCATACTATTTCATTTAATACCATTGATTCATATCTGAATCCAGCATCTCCTGTGCTGTTACAGTATTTGGCTCAATACTATTTGCAAAACGCAGCCGAATCCCCTTCTCGATTTAGCTTTAAGGCTATACAAAGTGTTAAGTATGCGTATAGTGGAAACTATAGTTGGCAAGCAGCTGATCTTGCCTATGGTGCTACTTTCTATCGTGATCCAAACTCGCTATCAGGTTACAAGATTCCGTCTATTTTCTGGGTGAAATCCAATACCAAACAATCCTTGTTTTTGGGTGACTATCAGGTGCTAACAGGGTATGGGTTGACCTTTTGGCGTAGCGTTGCTTCTGGCAAAGGATTCGAAACTGTTTTATCCGGGAACACTTCACAATTTCGAATAATCCCATTTCGATCGACTACAAATTCCTGGTCGCTTCGCGGAGCAGCGATACAACGATCCCTTGATCCGATAACGATATGTATAGGCTACTCTTATCGGACTGTAAACGGATACTTTGATGAAGACGGTTACTCTGTGCGTCAGACACGTTGGCAAGAAGGCTCTTCTCACGAAAATTTGATGTTTGTGCAGTCATTGGTTTCCTACACCTCTGGAAGGGTCGGGGCCGTGTTTGTTTCATCCCAATATTCCAATTCTTCGTCTTCGGAACATTTTAAAAGGATGTCCCTGTTTGGTAGTCATACTTTTCGTGGCGTAACATTTTTTGGGGAGCTAAATCCCCTTTTGGATGGCAATCTGCTAGGGGGCATCTCATTTAAATCCAAGCTTGTTCGGATGGTTATTGTGGGGCGCTCACTTAACAAACCTTTTCCTGGTAGCCGACAAAATCCCTTTTCCGAATGGAAATCAATCAACCGAAATGAATTCGGAATTTTCCAGGGTATTCTTGTCACGTTTAGAAATAATAAGGTATATGGGTTTATAGATATTTTTCGGGAATTGAACACTCCAAGACAACAACTATATTCCGTAAGCGGCAGAGATCTTGGTTTGCGCTGGCTATATAAAAAAGAAAAATGGTGGGTTCGAAGTCAGTGGAAATCAGAAAATAAATTCTACCCTGATATTAATTATGGTGAACAGATTATGACATCTCCTGCTACAAAAAGCGCTGTTGCATGTGCGTTTTATTTCCAACCGTCTACGCATCAGATCCTAAAAATTAATATAATGGAAACCCACGCTAGAGAAACCGATGACTATTCTCATGGTCGAGGAGGAGAAATTTCATGGAGTGGCGAGATTCGGCAAAAACAAACATTAAAAATTTCACTAATTCATTCTAAGGTGCAGTCTTTTGCATCACGTCTTTACTTTTGGGATATCAATCTTCCGGGAGAAATGCGGTCGCTGATGGTTTCGACTTCAGGTATCTCCACAGCACTTGGATACCGGATAAAATTCCCACTTGGCGGTGAAATTGGTTTTAGAATTCGGTACACTTGGGATCCAACATTTCAACAGGTAGAAAAATCATACTTTGGTCTTCTTTTATCCACAGGATAAAACAAGTGGCGCGTTAAATTTCACGCCACTTGTTTACTAATCTTCTATTCGAATATTCTAGCTTGGATCAGGTGCTGGTGTCGTTGGTCCGCTGGGTGGTAGATTGGGCTCTGCAATATATTCAGTGGGAAGCTCTCCGGTTAACACATTTAGAAATGTTACAATTGATTCCACATCATTATCAGACAACCTTTGACCCATTTGATATTCTGCCATCATTTTTACAACCTGATTTAGATCACTTAACGATCCATCATGGAGATAGGGATATGTTTTTGCAACATCTCTTAGGCTGGGAACTTTAAAAATATACTTGTCCGTTTCTATATTGGTGATATCTGCTCGTCCCTTATCTGTAACTCCCGGCCATGGTTTTATAATGCCAAGCTTCTGGAACATGGTTCCGCCTAGCAATTGACCGGAATGACAGGCTGTACATCCAGCTTTCACATAATTGTTGAATCCTTCTTTTTCCTCATTCGATAATGCCTGATTGTTTCCCTTCAGAAATTGATCCCAGCGTGATTCTGTGACCAGTTTTCTTTCAAAGGCACCGATCGCCCATCCAACATTGTCATAGTTAATCGGATTGGGATCACCTGGAAAGGCTGCTTTGAAATAAGAATCATACCCTGGAATCGATTTTAGAACGGTTACCACATAGTCCGCATCTGGCATGCGCATCTCAATTGGATTCAAAATGGGTCCTTTTGCCTGTGCTTCTACATCTGGTTCACGGCCATCCCAAAATTGCACAAAATGTCCCGCTGCATTGTAGACCGTTGGGGAATTACGAACACCCATTTGTCCATCGTGTCCCGGTGATGTTGGTTTATTATCAACACCGTAGGTTGCCAGATTGTGACATGTGTTACAGGAGATATCGTGATTCTTGGAAAGACGATTGTCATAATACAACATCCTACCTAGATCACTTTTTTCCTGCGTAAGAGGATTATTTTCAGATGTGTATTCCTGTGGTACAGCCGCAAAAACTGCTAGCATTGCCGAATTTATCTCCACAGCTGATCCTTGGTTCGTGGTCGCGGTTTGCTTAATATCTTTCGAATTTTTGCTACACGCTGAAAAGACTAGCAAGGCGCTTAAGAGCAGACGAAAAACCGTATTCATTCTGTCCCCCGATGTTTATGGCTTTTTGATTATACAGTTGGAATAATTGAGAAATCTCTTCTCAAAATTTATCGGTTTTTTGTTTTAATAAACTACACCATTGTGTCTATCAAAGGTAAATTTTAGAATTACTGATGAATTTTAAAGATGTAAAACCAAGGCAGGAAAATCATTGCGGGGGTTGCTCCGCACCGTCTATTTTCACCCTCATGATAAAGCGATTAGCAATTCTATTTCTTCTTATTACGGGAGCCGTCATGGCCTCTCCCGTTCAGGTGATAAATCGGTTGGATCAATCAACAACTGAACTCCATACGCTTGCCGGGGTATCGAGTACCTATATTTCTGCACGCGGATTTTCCGATATTATCACAGCCCACAAACCGTACTACAATGCTGATCGACAAAAAATGGTGCTGTATGTGGGAGAACACCGCATTAAGCTCTCTGCCGGTACCAGCTTTGTCATGGTCGGGGAGCAGGTTTATCAAATGCCCGTGCCATCAATATTACAAAAAGACGACATTTTTTTACCAGCCGAAGCATTTTTCCATATCATTCGCAATACCATAATGCCAGGGATTGTTTATGATGGTGACAGACATATTCTTGATATTGACCTCCTGACATTTAACATTACGGGTATTGACATTGATGAAAAAGCGAATGGGACGATCCTTCGGATTCAAACTCGTGAGGTGTTCGACGAAAGAAATATCAGCACATTTAAACATAATAACGGCTGGTTTTATGTCACCGTGAAGGGTGGCTTTGTTGACACAATAGCAGTGAAACGTTCCACAACCCGTGGGGTTGTCCGTCGGATTTCTGCAGATCAAATGGACGAATCTGTCCAATTGGCTTTTCAGTTACGATCAGAGATTGAAGGCCATGAATTTTATCAGAATTCAGATCCAAGTGAACTTGTTATTACGTTACGCACGCCATTATCTAAAAGCGCGAACCGTATCAAGGACGTTAAAGATCGCTGGCGATTGGATACTATCGTCCTCGATGCGGGGCATGGTGGAAAAGATGGCGGCACGGTTGGTAAGTATGGGACCAAGGAAAAAGATGTTACGTTGGATATCACAAAACGGCTTGGCTTATTGCTGGAAAAAAACACCAATATTAAAGTGGTATATACACGGGATGAAGATGTGTTTATCCCGCTTTGGAAACGAACTAAAATTGCGAATGAGAGCAATGGTAAAATCTTTCTGTCAGTCCACGTGAATTCCAACCCAAATCGCAATGCCAAGGGTTTTGAAACGTATCTTCTTCGACCCGGAAAAACGGATGATGCAATCGAAGTGGCATCAAGGGAAAATGGGGTTATTCGACTTGAGGATCGCAATGAAGATCCTTACGCAGAACTTTCAGGCGCAAATCTCATAATGGCCACCATGGCGCAATCCATGTTTATGAAAGAAAGCGAAGATCTTGCTGCAATCATCCAAACTGAGCTGGATAAAAGAGTTGATTCAAAAAACCGCGGTGTAAAGCAGGCCGGGTTTTATGTCTTGATTGGCGCCAGCATGCCGAACGTTTTGGTTGAAGCAGGGTTTCTCTCGAATCCAACGGAAGAGCGAAACCTGAAAAAATCGTCACACCGTCAAAAAATTGCAGAAAGCATTTACACCGCAATTATCAATTTTAAAGATACCCGGGAACAGGTTTTGGCCGAAGGATAATGCCCGATTTCCGCCCCATAGGTATTTTCGACTCAGGACTCGGTGGATTAACAGTGGTTCGTGCCATTCGTGAGGCACTTCCCGGAGAATCAATCGTTTATGTGGGAGACACTGCCCGGGTTCCTTATGGAAATAAAAGCGCAGAGACCGTTCAGGAATATTCGCGACAAATAACAGAATTCTTACTCAGCCAAGATGCGAAACTTATCGTCGTGGCGTGTAATACTGCATCGGCGCTGGCATTAAAATATTTACATGCGCAGTTTGACGTTCCAATACTTGGCGTGATCAAACCGGGTGTCTCGGCGGCACTAAAATCTACAAAAAATGGCCATGTGGGTGTGATTGGAACGATAGCCACAATCGCCTCCAATGCGTATCAAAACGGGTTGCTATATGCTCGACCTGATTTGGTGATTTCTGCCAGACCTTGCCCTCTTTTTGTGCCGCTCGTGGAAGAAGGTTGGCTGGATGGCCCAATCGTTGAGCAAATTATTAAAGAATACATACAACCCATTGATGCCTCTTCCATTGATACCTTGGTTCTGGGATGTACGCATTATCCATTGCTGAAACCTGCCCTCCAATCCTTTGTTAAGAATGGCACCGTATTGGTGGATTCAGCTTCCGAAGTTGCCGCCAGCACCACCCGTTTATTGACTAATAAACGTTTGGGGTCTGATGGAGATCAAGGCAATTTTAAATGCTACGTTACGGATCTGCCTGCCCGGTTTGAATCTGTCGCCAGCCGGTTTTTGGGTGCGTCAATTCCTGCTGCTCAGGTAATTCATCTATAAATCATTTTTCTGTAAGGTATACAATATTATACTCCCTGCAATGGCGGCATTTAGCGACTCGCCCTGCCCTTTACCCGATATGGTAACTATTTGATGTACCGACTGTAAAATTTTATCCGACAATCCATGGGCCTCACTTCCAATGGCAACGACCCAGGGATCATTTATTTTTGTTTCATTTACTGGCAATCCGTTTAATCCGGCTCCCAGGAGGGTTGCATCTTTTGACAGGGACGTAATGTTGGCATCAATTACAATATTAAGATAGAAATGGGCTCCCATTCCAGAGCGGACCGTTTTCGGGTTATATGGATCCACACTGTTAGCAGAAAAGCAGACATTTTTGCACCCAAACCATGCAGCGGTCCTCATTAACGTCCCGGCATTCCCCGGATCTCGCAAACCGTCAAAATAGAGCCAGTTCCCATCACAGGACACCTGCCCATTTTCTATTGAACAAACAGCCATAATACCTGACGGTGTGGTGGTGTCCGAGATATCGCCAATCTGCTTTTCTGACGCTTCATAGAGAGGCGTACCGGATAATGAAATCTCATCCAAAAGAGTCGCGTGTGTTGGTACATCCCCTTGGCGTATAAACACCCCCTGCAGTACAGCTCCCGCGTTGACTGCTTCTGCAATCAGTCTGCTACCCTCCAGGATATATTTGCGATGTAAATCCCTGAATTTTTTTTGATGAAGCGATCGTATCAGCTTAAGTTGGTTCTGAGTGATTGGTTTCATGCTTTATGCACAATTTTTCCATTTACGATTGTAGCTAACACCTCTGTGTTAATTATGGATTGAGGATGATTAGTATCAAATTCGCTACTCAATACTGTGAAATCCGCATAGTAGCCTGGCGCAATTTTACCCTGAATGTCTTCCATTCCTGCGCCGGTTGCTGCCCATTCGGTATACATTTTTACTGCTTCGTCGATGGATACACAATGTTGTGCCAACCAGCCTTTTTCTGGATACCCATTTTGATCCTGACGGGTTACGGCTGCATAAATACCTTGCAACGGATTGGGTGATTCAATGGGAGCGTCCGACCCGCCCGCAATAATGGATCCGCTGTTAAGAAGTGCTTTCCATGGATAGGCATTCTCCAGACGGCCAGTACCTAGGCGTTTATGAATCCACCCCATATCACTGGTACAATGGGTAGGTTGCATCGCGGGAATTACTCCAAAATTAGCGAATCTTGGAATATCGAACGGATCAATATTTTGGGCATGCTCAATACGGTTTCGCCTTTGTTTTAATCCAACCCTTTCATATATATCCAAAGCCATGCGATTGGCTCGGTCACCAATTGCGTGTATACATACCTGAAAACCAGCACTATTATATTCTTTTACTTTTGTCAATACGTTTTCCTTTGAATCCAGGAGCAATCCGGAATTTGAGTGATCATCTGAATAGGGTACCAGCATTGCAGCTCCACGACTTCCCATGGCACCATCCAAATATATTTTTACCGCTTGGATCCTAATAAACTCTGTCGCGACTGGTCCCTTTTTCACATACTGACTTAAAGTTGCATTATTGTTCTCTAGCATAACAGATACTCGCAGAGTCAACTTTTCCTGCATCTCCAGCTCTGCTAAAATATCTATCGTTTTACTATTCGTGCCTGCGTCATGAACCGCAGTAATTCCCAATGAATTCAGATAGACAATGGCTTTTTGAATCTGTCTTCTTTTGCTGGCAGCATCCGGTTCGGGAATTACTTCAAGCACCAATTCCTCTGCTTTATCAATTAATATCCCGGTTGGGTTTCCCTTTTTATCTTTTAGAATATTTCCACCCTCTGGATCAGGTGTCATTTCTGTGATACCGGCGAATTTCAATCCCAGTGTATTTGTCCAGCCAGCATGTCCATCAATTCGTCGTAAATAGACTGGATTGTAGGGTGCAACTTTGTCCAGCTTCTCTCTCGTTGGAAAATGGATGCCCTTCCATAAATTTTGATCCCAGCCACGACCCTCAATCCACTGACCGTGCGCAGCCGATTCTGTCGCTTTTTGTACTTTTGCTGCAATTTCTTCAGGGGATTTCATTCCTCGCAAATCCAATGCTTCCATCGACCATCCCAGGCCCAGCAAATGTAAATGAGAATCGATAAACCCGGGGTATATTGATCCTCGCAGCTCAACCGTTTTGTGATTTGAAAAATCCCCTCTCCTTCCAATTGCGGTGATTTTTCCATTCTCACACAAGATTGCATTGGACCCATTGTGGCCCTTTATTTTTTCTGCAGTATATACAATTGTCATCTTGGCTGTTTCTATATTTTTAGAATGTGAGTATGTCGGTGCTAATATTTCCCAATTCAGAATTCCTTTTTGATTCCCATAATAAACTTACAAACCTACATAAATATTGTTGATTATGCGGTAAATTTTTCTGTTCTCTACTTGAAAAAATCCGTACTCTCGCCTACACTCTCTAACATAAAATTGAATAAATAATGAAAAAATCCTCATTCACAAAAGAAGAGCTCTTGAAAGTCGCCGAAGGATTGTTTTTCGGGATGAAAAATGGAAAACTTCCCAAGCCGCCGATGCTCATGATTGATCGCATTCTTCATATTTCCGATAAGGGCGGAAAATATGATAAGGGGCAAATCCGGGCAGAAATGGATATTGAATCATCCAATTGGTTCTTTCATTGCCATTTTAAGGGCGATCCAGTCATGCCCGGCTGTCTTGGTCTTGATGGGTTCTGGCAATTAATTGGTTTCTTTTTATCCTGGGTTGGCGGTGAGGGCCGCGGAAGAGCACTTGGCGTTCAGGATTTAAAATTTAAGGGACAAGTTCGTCCATACCACGATAAAATTAATTATATCATCGATATAAAAAAATTAATCACCAAGCCGGTCTATATGGCCTGGGGTGACGCAGAATTACGTGTGAAGAACAAAGTAATATATTTTGCAAAAAATCTTCAGGTTGGATTATTTGATAATCTTACCTACGACTTTGGCAGCGATCCGGCACTGGATACATTTTAACAGGAATTCAACAATATGGCGCTTCGATGTGGAATCATTGGGCTTCCCAATGTCGGTAAATCTACGATATTTAATGCCTTAACAGCCTCTTCCGTCCCAGCAGAAAATTACCCATTCTGCACAATCGAACCGCATGTGGGAATTGTTCCATTACCCGATCCCAGGCTCGAAGAACTAAGGACTATTTTTAATCCTGAAAAAGTCACCCCTGCAACAGTTGAGTTTACGGATATTGCTGGCCTGGTTCGTGGAGCCAGTAAAGGTGAAGGTCTGGGCAACCAATTTTTAGGACAGATACGGCAGGTTGGTGCGATTGTTCATGTTATTCGCTGTTTTGAAGATGAAAATATCACCCATGTGGAAGGGTCAGTGGATCCTATTCGTGATGCTGAACTTATTGAAACCGAATTATTGCTTGCTGATCTGGAAACATTAAACAGGCGCTTTAACCGCCAAAGTAAACAGGCAAAAACCGGTGACAAAAAATCCAAGCAGGAAGTCGCCATTACGGAAGCGCTCATTCACCATCTGGATGCAGGAAAAATGGCTCGTTCTTTTCAGCTGACAACACCTGAAGAGCTCGCGATTGTTCGATCTATGTTTCTTATGACACGTAAACCAATATTGTACGTTGCCAATGTGGATGAAATTGAAATTCAGAGCACCCAACGAAATGATTTGGTGCAGCGGTTATTCAATTTCTCGGCAGCGGAAAATAATTTGGCCATTCGACTTTGCGGGAAATTAGAGCAGGAAATTGCATTACTGGATGGTGAAGACAAGCAATTGTTTTTAGATGAATACCACATGCCGGAACCGGGGTTGGATAAACTGATTCATGCCGGATTTAAATTGCTTGGCCTCGAAACATTTTTCACGGGAGGACCAAAAGAAGTTCGAGCCTGGACAATAAAGATGGGGGCAACAGCACCTGAGGCAGCAGGGGAGATTCATACGGACTTTCAGCGTGGATTTATAAAAGCAGAAGTGATTAAATATAATGATTTGATACGGTTGGGCAGCGAACAGGCTGTAAAGGAGGCGGGGTTGGCTCAACTAGAAGGAAAAGAATACAAAGTAAAAGATGGGGATTGTATCTACTTTAAGTTTAACGTGTGAACGTTAGTCTTCTTCGTCCTCTTCTTCCCATTCATCCTCGTCTTCATACTCCTCATCATCATCGTCGTAGTAATAGTCTTCCGGCGGGTAGTATCCCGGATAGGAATCATCTTCATCCTCATCCTCATTGCTTGCCGCTGATTCCTGTTTTACCACAATGATTTTGGGATCTGGCCCACCTTCATCAGATGTTTGTAAAGCTGCTTTCACCAATTCCTTGTCTTCGGCAGAAAGGTCTGTTGGTATTTCATTGCGGCTGCGGTTAAATAAAATGCCCCCCATGACACCAAATAAAACAACCAATAGTGAAAATATAGTTCCATCCACTTTAAACATGTATCCGCCAAAAATATCCTGCTCTATACCATATGACATGAATATTCCAATTCCAATCAACAAAGCAAAAACAATAACCATATTTCCCATCGTGTCAGGAAGTTTCAGATCCATGACCAGTGCGTATAGGAACCATCCCAGGATGCCAATAACAGCGAAAACAATGCTTATCAGGTAGAGTCCGGAAAACGATGCGATTACATATCCGGCCAAAGCGCCTGCCGGAATGATGTAGCCAATTCCTGATTTAATTTCCTTGGACATTCTGAATTTCTCCCAATTAGTGAAAACAGATTGGGTGCAAATTGGTTGATTTATCGACGAAAATCAAGAAGATTCCTTCTGCCGGAATATAGTTTAGTTTATCTAAATTGCTTCTTTCATTCTGCAAAAGGAAATATTTTACTTGTACCAAATAGTGAAACCCTAAAACTTCAACCATGACATTTTCTGCGACCAGCGAGTTTTATATTGTTTTGGATTCTGGAACCTCCTCCTCCAAAGTTTTTGTTATTACAAAAACTGGTGCAATTGCATTTACCCATCGCGAGAAACATTCCCTTCGTCGTCCGGCTCCATTTCATGTTGAGAGCGATGCACGTGATACTTTTCAATCCTGCTACCGCCTGCTAAGAAAAGCAGTAAGATTTGTTACTGATCGGGGTGGTGCAATACTGCATTGCGGGTTCACCGTTCAGCGGTCAACGTTTTTGTTTTGGGATAAGAAATCCAAAGCGACTCTGTCACCGGCATTAAATTGGCAGGATAGCAGGGCAAAAGAAATTGTTGATGCCCTCAAGCCTGATTCCAGTATGATCCGATCGGTGACGGGAGTACCACTAAGTGCCCATTTCGGTGGTCCAAAGTTTCTTCATTTAATCTCCCATGATTTATCACTCAAGGATAAAGTGAAAGCTGGAACCGTTTGGTTTGGTCCCCTTAGCGCATACTTAACGCACTGTTTTACTCAACACGCATACGTGGATGAATCAATTGCCGGCAGGTCCACTCTTATGGATATTGATACGGCACAATGGTCTCCAGAGCTTTTAGATGTTTTTCAGGTGAACCCTGATGTGTTACCTCCTCTTGTAGCAACAAATTGGCCATATGGAATTATCACAATAGATGATTTATCGTTTCCCCTGAGTTGTGTTGTCGGCGATCAACAAGCCGCCCTCATCGGTCAGGGTGGATGGCTACCAAATTCACTCGCTATGAATTTTGGTACCTCTGGTTCTGTGCAATTAAATACGGGGGGGAAGCCGGTCCATAACCCAGCCCTTCTCGCAAGCGTCTTAACGTCAGATAGCGCTACACGTTCTTATATTCTGGAGGGAACAATAAACGCCTGTAACTCTCTTTTCTACTGGTTGGAAAATGAACTGGGAATTTCTCATCATGAAATGGTCTGGCATAAGCGCGCCGAACAACACCACACTGATGGTATTTTAATCCCTGGCTTCATTGGATTGGCGGCTCCTTATTGGACCGACCAATTTGAAACGGTACTATACAAATTGGAACGTTTTAATGAAAATGATATTGTACGCGCCGGCATGGAATCGATTGGATTGCTCGTGAATGATATTGTTGAATCGATGAAAGCTGAGCACAGCGACTGTAACGCTTTAATCACTGCCAGTGGTGGCGGTGCAAGGCCTGCTCTTTTACAGTTTATTGCTGATATATTGCGACGTCCAATTGGACATTCAGCGGTGAAAGACCGAACCGCCGTGGGCGTCTACAATATTTTATACCGAATTGATACTGGGTCACATCCGGAAGTAACGGTAGATAATGATATCATTTTTCATCCGAAAATGATAGCGGAACAACGTGACAGTAAAATTGCATCCTGGCACACTGCCCTTGAATCCATTGGTATCAGAGCCAACAATTAAAAAGGCTTTAGCTCAACCATCACAATCGCCCCAATGAGGCCGGCAAGGATGAACCAATTGAAATAAATATATGCCCGTCCGGTTGCTCCCTTTTTGCTAACCTTCTCCAGTTTGCTTCTAACCACATGGCCCAAACCGAAAACAATTACCCATATTGTCAGCTTTACGTGCAACCAGCCGAACGTTAAAAATGATGGATCATACCCTATCAATATCAATCCTGTCGTTAGCACCAGCAGTCCGATAAAAAACTCCAGGCGTTTTACCATCCACAGGGTTAGAGCTTGAATGCTGTCATCTTGCAGATATTCTGCCTTTCGCCAAATGACATCAAGAATGACCACCAACCCAAACCATGACGCAATCATGAAAATGTGAATTGATTTTAATGTAAGAAAAAGCATGTTTTCCTCTTTATTAATGGATTAAGATTTCTAATGAATCAACGACTGTCGTTGCCCCCGCCTGAAGGATTTCTTCTTTCCATTCCGGTTTTCGGCATACGATAATTGATTCCATACCATAGTGGTCTGCAACACGTGCATCATGTGGGGTGTCACCTACAATAACCATGTTATCATAACGATAGGCTTCCGTAAGAATATCCCAGGCGCGCTCTCTTGCTACCATAGGTAAGCCCAGTCGGTCTTCGGCATCGTCCCCGAATGCTCCAAAGGAAAATCTATCAAATAAATTAAATTTCCCCAGTTTGATTTCAGCCCCCCTACGTACATTTCCTGTTAACAATGCTTTGGCATGTCCCTGATGTTCTACATAATCCAGATACTGAATTGCATCATCGTAGGTGAAGGCCATGTCAGATTTTGCATATTCTTTTTCAAACCGGACCAAATAGGTCTGTAATACTTCTTCAATTTTCTGTGAGAGAATTCCAGCAAAACCATGTTTTTGCAAAGCATTTCTAATAATGACAATATCGGTTAATCCTGCCACATCCTCAATCTGCAAATCGGAATTATCCCCGGTTGCTGATTCGATGACTTCATTGATGATTTTTCTGGCAACGGGACCCGGGGACAGCAATGTCCCGTCGATGTCAAACAAATAGAGCTTTTTCATTTTTTATGACTTTATATATTTGCCAAAACGCCACTATTTACGGCGGCAGCTTTCTCCTTGCCAAACAATATTTCTACCAGTTTAAAGGCAAATTCCATTGCGGTACCTGCAGATTGACTTGTGATAATATTACCAGCAACCTGCAATCGGTTGCCATGATGCTTTCCGGTTGATATCTTTTCCTTCCAGGCAGGATGTGAGGTGATACCAATATGCTCTATTACACCCGCCTTATCTAGGACATATGGGGCTGCACAAATTGCCCCAATATGTGTTCCGTCGTTTTTACAATTTCGCAGTAGTTCTAAAATGCGTTCGTCGGTTGCCAGTTTTTCCGTACCCGGTCCTCCGCCTGGTAATACTACCAAATCCCAGGATTCGACCCCGGCCTCTTGTAATGTCGTATCTGCCAACATCTGTATTCCGTGGGAGCCTTGCACCATATTTTCATCCAAACAAGCAGTAACCACATTGGCACCTGCCCGGCGTAAAATATCAATAATTGTAACTGCTTCTATTTCTTCAAATCCATTGGCTAACGGTACTAAAACACTAGTCATATTTTCGTTATTCTCTCTTTATATGATCGTTTTCAATAATAAGGCGTGTTAGGGATAGACGCGTTAATCTATCAATTTTAAATAAGGGTCGCACCATCGGGACCAGACCGTTTTGAGCGAACCAGTTGGGTACCATTGTAAATCGTTCTTCGGCCTGTTTTCTGGTTTCGAAATCTCCCCAGCAAACAATATAACAGCTGCGATTATCCACATCTTTTGGCAGGATAAACATGTCATTCGGGTTTGATAAAATGTTTTTTGCACTGTCAACGGTTGCTCCTGAACAGGCATACATAAGCACTATGGTAAAATGATCCATGTTTTGAAGTTTTTCCAATTTCCAATATTGTGCTGCCAGGTTGTATTGGCGTAGTACCATTAATGTATCCGGGTCCGTGATTGCCACTACTACAGTATCCTGGGGTGAATATATTTTTGTGGTATCCTTCACCCATTGTACTGGGATCGTGTCGATCATGACTTCAGCAACTGGAGGCTCAATTAAATCTCCTGAATCACTTACAATTGTATCCAGTCTGGTTTCTGTTACTGGGGGTTCCTGTTCTAATCTTACTATCGGGACATTATGAATCGCGGTAGTGGTTGTTTCAACTATTACATCTTCCGGTTGTGGGATAGAATCAATACTTGTTTCTTCCTCTGGTTGAGGTTCCACAGCCATAACCACAAGCGTATCCGGAGCTGTGTCGATTGCAATGGCACCCATTGAAAATGTGTCCTCTACAAACATGGTTAGCGATGAATCGATTATGGGAATACTATCTTGAATTATTGAGAAATGTGGTGTTGTATCCATAAGGATTGTGTCTGGTCTTTGGAGAGTATCTAAAACTGTAAACGTTGGAATATCGTCAATAATAATTTCGGTTGGTGGTTCTCTGCTAAAAACAATCCAGATTACAATGATTAGGATGGATGCTAAAGCAACGGCAAGAATACTAAACGGGATTAGTCTTTTTTTTTATCTACTGGTGAGTCGGCTTCTTTTTTTTCTTTTTTATTTTCTTCGGCTATACGGTCCAGATAACCGGCTAGATCCAAATCCTCTTCCTCCTCAGATTCCCCTGTGGACTCTTCCTTCTTAGCTGTATCTTGATCGTTTTCTTCTTCCGTTTCATTTTCTCCCGACGTGTCTTCGTCCTTGGAAGGATAAATCAATTCCTGTATCTCGTCCCGCTCATCCTTGATACGATCAATATCAGCGCCATTCTCTTCCATAATCGCTAACATGGCAAGTGCTTTATCATATTGCTGACGAATTTTGAGGTGTTCGACCATTTCGAACGAAGCCATATCCGGATTTATTTTACTGCCTTCAGCATCAACCGCCACATCGGTTTTTCTGAATATATCCTGTAGGCTTTTTCCCGTACTGCCCTCCTCTTGAGCTACGTCTTCATGCGCTTGGGAAGTTTCCTCTGAGCTTTCTTTTGGCTCCCATTCTTCAAGGTCTACTTCCAGTTTGGTATCATCCTCTGCAAGATCAGGTGTTTCACTTGGTACCTTATCGATGAGATTCGCGGTGGTTACCTCTTTTGCTCCCGGGGTGTCTTGCTCAAATGTATCAGAATCGCCTTTTGAATTAACGGGTTGCCAATCCGAAGTATCGAGGTCAATGGATTGTTTTTTAACCTCGTCTGCCGGTACGACAGGAATCTGAGAACTTTTTTCCCGGACCGTTTCTGCAGATGGTTCCGGTGTCTCACTTTTTGCTGATGAGCCAAAGATATCCAGTAACGCCGCTGGTTTTGCTGATGCGCTTTGCTGTGTGGACCCTCTCAGGGGAATGATGATTTGGCCAGGATCCCGATCAATGCCCGGTGATGTGATTATCTCAATAATTTTATCAGCAATATCTTTTGTGGTAACCCAATTACTCCAATCCTCGTTGGGCATTGCTTCACGATTCCCAGGTGTATCGATTGTCGTTGGCAACAATGCATGTGCGCTAACACCAAAGGTTTTTCCTTCTTGCCAAATGGTTTTTGTCAGGGTGTGAACGGCAGCCTTCGAAACAGCATAAGGCGCTCCTTGTGACATTCCTTCTTCGCCGGGAAAGCTTCCAAAATTGATGATTCTGCCGTATTTGTTTTTTTTCATCACCGGCAGTACTGCACGGCTGCAATTGAGGGTTGTTATAAAATTAATTGATAGCATTTTGCGCCAGCTATCTAATGGTGCTTCCTCGACCGTTTCGCCCATATGAAAACCACCAGCAGTATTGATCCAAACATGAATCGGACCAATTGATTCGGTGATATTTTGAACCAGCGTTTGTACCGAAACATCATCAGTAAGATCACATTTTACGGTGAATAACTTTGGTCGAGTCTCCATAATGGATGAGAACCGGCCTCGATGTACCGCGACAGTCGTTGCATTTGAACTCTGAAGAGCATTAACCAGTGCCCCTCCAACGCCGCCTCCGGCACCCGTTACAACACAAACCATATCAGATAGACGCATTTTTACAAAATGTCCTCTGACTTAATTACTGCTTGAAGATTGAAGTTTAAAATTGCCATCATCCATTATCAGCTAATTTACTAATCTTTTCTTTTACTGTCTTCCGTAATTCTTCAAGAGAATGATCCTTATAATCTTCCCAGGTGATGAATTTGCCATATGTTACAGAAATTTTCCCCGGTGAAAATCGCCAGTTGTTTTTTGATTTCGCCCGAAATGCACCATCAATGCCGATTGGTACAATGGTGGCTTTGGTGTTCATTGCCACATGAAAGGGCCCTTTTTTAAACGGTCCTATTTCACCGGTCAAAGTTCGGGTACCTTCCGGTGAAATCAGGCATGATGTCCCCTCCTTCATAATTTTCTCCATAGCGTCCAGGCTATGAATTGCTTCATTCAGTCGAGATCTTTTAATGGGTATCACCCCATATCGCTTTACGATCCAACCCCAGATAAACCATGAAAATTGTTTCTGTGCTCCGACGCCTGTGACATAATGATTAAATGAGCCTACTAAAAGAAACCCATCAAACATGGATTGATGATTAAACATATACAGATATGGTCCCCCTGCCGATGGTGGCCTTTCACCTGAATAGGTAACCCATTGACCGCATGCCAGTAAAAACGTTCGGCAAATTATTCTCGCTACTGGATGCAATGATTTTGGGTTAATAAACAGTGCCAGAAATAAATACACCGACGCCGATAGCACAAATACCAGAATTCCCAAAAAATATATTAAAATGGATACCGGTGTCCTAAACATCACGACTCCAATCTTGTTTATCCAGCATTCCAAATAGTTTATGGTTTGCTTTGGGAAATGTATAGTCGTCAATTTCGTCTTTTGTGATCCATCGGCCAGTCCCATTTTGCTGTTTTATTAATTCAGAAACTCCTGTGCAGTGGTAAACCGTGAATGAAATAGAAAAATGACTGTATGCGTGTTTAATCGTTCCAATTCTTTTTTCAGGAACGACTGAAAAATTACATTCTTCGGCTATTTCCCGCACTACTGCCTCTTCTTCTGTTTCGTTTTTTCTGATTTTTCCGCCTGGAAATTCCCAAAGCCCCCCCAAGTGGCCGTTATGAGACCTTTTTTGAATATAAAATGTATCCCCCACCCAAATAATTCCTGCAGCTACATCATAATGCGGTGGTTTTTTCCTCTTTTTTACTTCGGGGTACAATAATGGATTCTTTTTTACTCCCGCTATACAATAATCACCGATTGGGCACAAATCGCACGTTGCCTCTTTTGATGTACAAAGCGCACTACCCAAATCCATTAATGCCTGATTAAAATCGCCGGGATTGTTATCAGAAAGATAGCCTTGTAATCGCTTTGCCATACGATTATGGTTCTGGCGTGAAATTTTCTTTAGTCCAGCCAATCGATACCCAATTCGCATTATATTGCTGTCAATTGCTAGCTTTTGCTTGCCAAAGGAAATACTTAGTATCATGCTGGCAGTATATGAGCCTATTCCCGGAAGGCTCATCAGAATTTCATAGTTTTCCGGAAAACGCCTGCCGTATTTTTCTGTGATTGTACGTGCCGTTTTATGAATATTTCTGCAGCGTGTGTAGTATCCCAAGCCTTCCCAGTATTTTACCACATCGTCAAAAGGGGTCTTTGCAACAATTTCTACTGAGGGAAATGCTTCTATCCATTTGGTAAAATAGGGTATTACGGTATCGACTTGTGTCTGTTGCAGCATTATTTCCGAAATCCAAACCAAGTATGGTTCATTTGTTCTGCGCCAGGGAAGGGATCGTTTGTTTTGATTATACCATTGTAATAATGAATCAGCAAAATTCGATCTATTACCTGTATTATACAATTATTGCTTCTTTAGTATGTGTTTGGACAGACTCCAATGGAATGCTGAAAGTGTTTCTTTTGTCTCTTCAACCATATCCAACGGTAGTTGGTTGGCAATTGATTCGCCAAAGCGGTCAATTCGAATTTCAATTTTTTCCTGAAGAGCTTCACCCTTTTCAGTGAGCTTGACGATATACGATCTCCTGTCTTCAGCATTCTGCTCTTTATAAATCCAACCTCTCTTTATCATGATCGTAACAAGTCGGGTCATGGTACTGTTGTCAACCCCTGAAAGCAGGGCCAGCCCTGACATATCGATACCTGCATCCGGGACTGAAGAAAGAATAAGTAGCTGAGGCAGCGTGATCCCATTAAAGGCAATTTGCCTTCTGAAAATCGCCTGTAAATCCTGTAGATAGGCTTTAAGAAGTTCTCCCAATTCCATAGTTGTATATTACAAATATATTATTAAACATAAAAGAGAGCGGCGCGATTCCTTGTTTTGGGCTTATTGACCCAGTACAGTCATGATATCTCTTTTGTGCTCTTCCTCTTGCATTAAAATATCTTCTAAGATTCGTCTCAGTCCATATTCTCTGAGTTGCTCAGCTTGCCAAATACGTTCTTTATAGCTGTCTATGGCGTGCTGTTCCCCCCTCAAATCCTGCTCCAGCATGGTGATGGAGTCTGTAGCAGTTTCAATTTTTTCAACAGACACCGTTGGATCTCCACCCAAAAAGGCTATTTGTTCCGCGATGCTCACCGCGTGGGCCATTTCTTCCTGAGAATGTATAACCAGCTCTTTAATAATACTATCGTACTCCGGACCTGTCATGACTGCGGCATGGTTTATGTACTGGATCCCCGCCGCATATTCCCATTCCAAATCCTTATTTAATTCGGCAATTAATTGTTCAATAGTCCGGCTCATTATTTCTCCTTTGTCCTTGCGTTACTTTAAATACTTGTCAAACCATCCAATAATAAATCGTAGCCGCTCTTCCCTTCTGTCCGGACGTCCATGCCTTGAAAGACCATGGGGTTCCTCAGGAAAGCGAACATATTCAGTGTCCCGTTTTAGATACTTTAACGATAAATACATTTGGTCACCCTGTTCAATGTTGCACCGGAGATCCTGTTCGCTGTGAATGACCAACAAAGGTGTGTGGCATTTATCAATGTAGGTGATGGGAGACCATTTTTGATACGTTTCCCGCTTGGTCCATGGTGTGCCACCAAACTCATAATGCATGTCCCACCCAATATCAGAATTCCCAAACATTGAAGACAAATCTGAGACGCTTCGTTGCGTAACGGCGGCGGCAAAGCGGTTGCTGTGTGTTACAATCCAGTTAGTCATGTATCCGCCATAAGAGCCCCCCGTTACACCCAATCTTTTGGGATCAACGTAACCGAACGATAAACAATGGTCAACTGCGGCCATTAAATCGCTCATTGCCGGTTCTGCCCAGCAGGCTGTGATTGCATCGGCAAATTCTTTTCCGTAGCCCTGGCTTCCCCTTGGATTTGTATATAAAACCACATAGCCGCTCGCTGCCAACGCCAGCATTTCATGAAAAAAGGTTCGACCATATTGGCAGCGCGGTCCACCGTGTATATTCAGTATCAGAGGGTATTTTATAGTGGGGTCAAATTCCGGCGGTTTAGCCAGCCATCCCTGCAATTTTTGCTCTTTATTATTAAACCATATTTCTTCAGGTGGGTTAAAATCACGACTTTTAATATAACGTTTGTTCAGATTCGAAATTTGCTTTCGCTTGCCGGTTTTAATGTTCTGGAAAACCAATTCATCGGGGGCGTCGATTTTCGCATTTTGATATACAAAACCATTTCGCCCGGAATCAAAGGAAACCGAAACAACAACATCGTCACTTTTGGTAATAGTTGTTACCAAATCAGTTTTTATATCTGCCTCCATCAGCATTTGGCGTCCTTCACTAGCAACAATATAATAGATGTACTTTCCATCCGTGGACCAAACTGGTGACGTTAATAGAAAAGATGGTGTTATATCACCCAGCGTTAATGGGTATGCTGTTCGATCAAGCTCTGAACCGAGGGATTTATGTCCATTTCCTTTTATTCCAATTATATTTAAGTCAAAATTAATTGCACCCCAACTGTGATAGGGCTTTTGATGCCCTAAATAGGCCAACCACTGACCATCCGGCGATACAGATAATCCTTCCTTCGGTCCTTCCGGGGATGGAATTTCCATTGCATCACCTCCGGCTACTGACACGCGGTAAAGACAATTTTCCTCAATACGGTGCTCCCAATCTTCAAATCGATTTGAAATAAATATGATTTCTTTGCTATCCGGCGTCCAGGCTGGAAAACTGTCGTTATAGTTACCTGTAACAAGCTGCTTGGTTCTTCCCGTTTTGGCATTGGCAACCCATAGATGTGTGTATTCACTGTCAAAAAAGCCATAATCATCCAACCGAAACCAGAGCCTTTTTATATGTCGATACGCTGGTGTTTCTATCGATCCGTCATCTTTTACTTTGTTTTCTTTTCCCAGCGGATGGTATAAGAAGGCGATTTTTTTACCATCGGGAGACCAAACAATATCACCAACGGATCCCCTTTTCAGATGCGTGAGCGGTATGGACTCACCCCCGTCCATCGGCATTAACCAAATTTGATCACAGAAGTTCTCTTTACGTATAAACGCGATTTTACTTCCGTCCGGCGACCACCGGGGTGTTCGATCGCTGCATTTCCCATAAGTAAGTACGCGATGATTGCGTCCGGTACTATCACATATATGAAGATTTGTATAATATTTCTTATCCTTTTTGTGCATGGTTTCCACAGTAAAACATATCTTTTTTCCATCGGGAGAGGATTGGGGATCGTTTACCAGTTTAAATCGATATATATCTGATATTTTTATTTTATTCTTTGCCATACTGGACTCCTGATTATTTTGGTAAACTGTTCAGTAATTTTACGTGATCGCTGAATAACTTCATAATTGCTAATTGATTTTCTTCTTTGTAAACAGTATGCCCAATTACATACCAATGATCCATCTTTAGCGGTCCCATGGTGTACCACTGTCCAGGTATGAGTGGTTGGTTTTTCTGATATTCGGCAATTGGATCGGGTCCGTTTAACCCGGTTGTAGGTCCGCGTTGTGAAATTGTATTTACAACGCCATCGTTTTCATACCAGGTTGAATCGGTTGTTGATCCGTCGGCCCAGTATGCGGCTTCTCTGCCGATTGTCCTCGCGCGGGATTTCAGGATAAGATTCAGGCCATCGTCCGGTACATGAAAACCTGTAGATGTATCTAAATGAGTCGCGCTGGTAGTTATTGAAAAATAATAAACATCGGGAGATGCCTGAAGAAAGGTATTTAATTCGCGGGCGCCGTTAATGCTTAAATCCCAGGCACTAATGTTTTTGGTATCCCACGCTGGATGGTTTCGCATCCGTTCATAATACATCATCCAGGTTTCATCCGGCTGTCGATCAAACCCCCACTGTTCCAAATCAAAATTGTAGAATTTGTTACCTACCACTGCCGCCAGTCCAACGAAGTTTTGTAAAAATGGAAATGTTCTGGTGACAATATTTGAAAGTGTGGTACCATCATGAGGTGTCGCAATGGAAGTAATGGAAGCAATCCACTGGGAGTGGGTTTCTCCCAATAATACACTTGAATCAGGTTGTGCAGAGGTTGAGTCGTAAAAAATATTTTGTAATTGATATAATAGCATCCTCGCTGTTTGACCGCCCATACTGTGACCAATTATGTGTACCGGATGATCCGCATCCCACTGGGGATAAAACCCGGTGTATTTTTTCCCATATGGCTTTTGAATTACATTCCATTTTTCCGCATGTGTCTTCCCATAATCGACTTGTCCCCCTTTTATCTGATAAAATGCTTCTGCCGCACGCTCCCAGTTGGAAGAAACCGGTCCCACTGAAACGGCATAAACTGTGTAGCCTTGTTCTCGTAGTGAAGCCAGTATATCTTGTGTTCCTCCCCAATAATGATACTCTCCCATTTCTTCCGGTCCCCAGCCAATAAAGCCATGAATAAAGATAATGGGGTAGTCGTTTTGTGCAAGAAGTATGGTGCTAAATATTAGTAGAAGCAGTTTCTTCATTTTTCAGGTTTCGATTCGCCATATAAACTTACATGTTTGGCATCTGTCTATAAAGAAAAAGCCCTGGAAATGTTCCAAGGCTTCAGTTTTCTTAGCCGGCCATAATCAGTTCTTCTCGCAGATTGTCTCTATCATAATTGCACACACCTTATAAGGATCCATGTTGGCTGCAGGTCGTCGATCTTCAAGATACCCTTTTCCATCATTTACAGTTGCCATTGGAATTCTGACGGAGGCACCTCGGTCGCTAATCCCATAGCGGAATTCATGGATTGAGCATGTCTCATGTAATCCCGTGAGGCGCTCATCGTTATGGGCGCCGTACACAGCGATATGTTCTTCGTGTTTTTTGCCCAATTTTTTACATGCTTCTTCCACGTATTTAAATCCGCCTTCACTGCGCATTTGCCTGGTGCTGAAATTGGTATGCGCTCCGGCTCCATTCCAGTCACCTGCCACCGGTTTGGGATGTAACGTGGCGCTCACACCATAATCCTCGCCCAATCGATACAACAACCACCTTGCTAGCCATATTTCATCTGCGACATCCAATGGTCCCAATGGACCTATTTGAAATTCCCATTGTCCTGGCATTACTTCTGCATTTACACCTGATATTTCTATACCAGAGCGGACGGATAAATCCATATGTTCCTCTACAATAGGTCGGCCAAAAACTTCATCTGCACCCACACCACAATAAAAGGGTCCCTGTGGTGCCGGATAACCGCCATCCGGCCAACCCAAAGGCGATCTTCCCTGAAAAAATGTATACTCCTGCTCAATTCCAAACCAAGGTTCAAAGTTGGAATATTTTCCCGCAACTTCTCTTAACCTTGCACGAGTGTTCGACGCATGAACGGTACCATCAGCGTTCATAACCTCACATAGTACAGCAATATGGTCACCCCCCCGTATTGGATCCTGAATGTGTCGCGCAGGTACCAACATGCAGTCGCTTTTGTTTCCCTGTGCCTGCATAGTGCTTGAACCGTCAAATCCCCAGACGGGAATGTCCGCAAGACTCTTCACCGGCCCGCTAATCACTTTTGTTTTGGTGCGCAATTTTGAGGTTGGCCTGTGACCGTCCATCCAAATGTATTCCGCTTTTATTTTCGCCATGTAAAACCTTATTCCTTTATTTGGTTGACTGTAAATCCAGAGATAAGCTTTCCTTAAATGTTGATAATACGATCATAGTTTGTGTACGAATTACTCCCGGCCAGGATTGAATATCGCGCAAACATTTTTCAAGCTCTGAAGAATTTCGAATCCGTACTTTCAATAAATGACTGCCTTCACCGGTGATGGAGTGGCATTCCAATACTCGTCTATCAGTCGTTGACATTGCAATGATTTCCTGATAATGGTCTGATGACGCACTAACAACCGAGATAAATGCAGTAAGATCAAAGCCCAGAATTTTTGCATCTGCCTGGGCATTAAAAGATGTAATGATTTTTGTTTCGGTTAGTTTACGTATTCGTTCAGCCGTTGCCGGAACAGATAAGTCCACAATATGAGCAATCTCACTTGCCGTCATTCTGGCATTTTCCTGTAGCAGAGATATGATGTGTAAATCTTTTGAATCAAACATACAAGATATTATTAATCTATTGATATATAATACAATAATATTTTAGTATTTTATAATAATTATCTTAATATATTATTGTATTTTATGTTCTATACAGACTATTAATAGCGGCAGAAGGTCTCTTTATCAAGATGGATTGTTTAAGGTCGGTGATGGTGGAAATATATTCTAAAGGCTGCTCTAAAAATAGAATCCCCACTGGAAAATCACCCGTGGATACCAGTTGGGCTCACCCAAAGGCGGACTGGATAACCATAGCGGAAAATAGACGCCCAACTCTACCATGGACTGGGATTCAACCCCCAAACCAGCAGCCACATAAGCATTTGACGAGAAGGAAAGCGCCTTTAACCTTTCAATGGCACTGCCTGTTTCCGTGGAAACAAAAGCCATGTCCATATACAACATTGGCCACGCAAAGGCCTCCGTTTCATAACCAAAACTGACCCCGGCGCCGGCTACCGTATTCCACCATTTGTTTGGCTTATCAACAAACCCACGATAAAGGGGAACAAAGTTTTCACGTTCTTTCCAAATCCGAGGCAAATATTGTAATCGATACCTTAGAACGTCTTCAGGTCTTGAATCCCAGGTGAAACCTGATTCCAAATGTCCCCTGGCAATCAGCCAATCCCATAGATGTTGCTCGCCATCAGCTGCTATCATTATGCGCGAACGGTTAAAAGCGTCCTTCGATTGCATGGAATGCCCGACCAGCCCAAAGACCTGGATCATATAACGCTTATCACCTGTGTAATAAAACCGTTGGAATTCTTCACTTATCCAGTACTGAATTCCCTCCTCCCACCAGCCGCTAGAAAGGGTATCCGTGTATTCAATTCTCCTGACCTGAGTGACCAATCTATTGTATATTGACCTTCCTGAGGTAAGGTAATAGCTAGGTTCCCCAATATAATTAATTAGCGATAATACTTGGCGGTTTCGTGGATAAGCATAATCCGCGGTGACATCCCAGTAGGTAAGGTGGATCGAAGAAAGCGGTGTGCGATAAGTAAACCTTGTACCCCAATTGTGCGTTGGCATGCCAGTTGAAAAGGTTAAATCCAGGTTAAAACTGTTTTGGAAAAGCGCTGGCATAATTGGCATGAGGTTTAAACCAAGTCCACCTGTAATTCTTATGCCAAACCTCCAGTTATGAAGCCAGTCTCTATACAGTCTTGGTCGGTATGAAACTGAATACACATCCCAGGATGGCTTCCCAATCAGGGGTCGAAAAATTAGTCTTCGTGGCCAGCGATTGTTAAACCGATTTGCATCATAAATTCTGTTTTCGGGATCAATTAATATGGTTTTAATTGGCTCAGTGGATTGGAATAGAATTACATTGTTCTCAGAGAGTATTAACTGCTTTTGGGTTAGACTGTCTCCTTTTTGGGTAATGGCTAACGCATCCACCGGGAGAACCCATTCTCCTTCGTATTTAGTTGTGACGCGCGTCTCCCATTTGTGCGGATACGGTTCTTCCATCGACACATTCCGAATCTGAATATCGGGACGAATATTTGTGGTCAATGCAAGGCGAAAATTCTGGGCAGTTTCTGGTCCACATTTTTCTTTAACAATCCTGATAAAATCTTCGGTCGTTGCTGCTTTTCCGGCATAGTCCTGTATATACGTGCTTACAATGTCGAGTGTTTTATTTGCGCCAACCTTGTGCTCCAGAAGTTGCAGGGCATGACTGCCTACCACATATTGAGAATACAGATGGCTGCTACTCTCCCAATGCGTGTTTTTACCCGGTTGATATTTGGGATAATCAACGCGGTCTCCCATGGTTTCCAAAACAAATCGCATCCACTCATCTGGATTAAAAGAGCGGTAATTATAGAATAATTGTTGGAACACATTGGAGTGTCTTTTGACCACACTTTTATTTTGTTCTTCCAAATATTTCTCATAACGCCAGACGTAATATTCTGATAGTGATTCGTTTAACCAGACTTCATTAGGATTAGCCGCATAGACCAAAAAGCCCAGCCACTGACGTGCCAATTCATGACCCAGCGTGTGGCTATCAATAAGATCTGGATGATAAACGATCATGTTGTGCCAGGACAATGCGCGCGCAGGTAATCCCGGGAATGCTATAAAAACCATTTTATTTTGTGGTAGACTCCCAAACCAACTACTATAAATTGGTAAAATGGAGTTTAACATTTTGGAAAGGTTTGTAGCCTCGCTTTTTGTATCAGACGGATAAAATGTTATATCTGCGCCGGCGATAGTTCCTTTTATCTCTTTGGTTGTTGTAGTGGCAACAAAAGCAAAATCCGTCGCTTGATTTATAGCAAATGTGTAGCGCGTTTCATGTAATGGCAGTGACGCCATATCCGCAGGGTTTGTTGCAGTAATAACCGAATATTGATTTGGTGTTCTTATGGTGACTTCATATGCCCCAGGTTCCTTTGGATGTCCATAGTCGTGGCCATGATGCTCAATGTGCCACCCATCCTCATGGAAACATTCCAGAATTGGGTAGAAATGTTGTGATAGTAGAATGGTATAATCATTCTGTTCGTAAACGAATGGTAGCTCAGGCCCTCCCTTTTTTTGCAATGTGGTTGTAAATGTAAGGTCTATTATAATTTGTTCGCCCGGCTTCAACGCGGGAAAAAGGCCAATCTGCATACTGGGAGAGTCTTCACCGCTTATCCGGATTTCTCGCGTGGCGTGTGATGATTCAATCACTAGGTTACCCGCGTTATCCCCGCTGTTGGGTGTCAGGTGAAAATAGAGTTCACCTATGGGTTGGTCCCAATGGTTGGTAACGGACACCCTGTCGAGTCCGGAAATCTGGTGGTTCCCATCGGAAACATCAATTTTGATATCAAGGTTATAAGACAAATCAAGGAATTGATTCGTGCCACTATTGGGAAAGGCTGTACCCAGCAGTACAATCAGGATAAATGTTTTTAAACTCACCCCGGAATTTAAAACCGGACTTCACATCCGAGACCGTAAATCCAGCCACCAGAACCGAACATATAGGATCCAAAGTCTATATCTACGCTCTCTAGCTTGATCGAAACCCCAAATCCCGTACTTCCCAGATAATCATTAATCAAATCAATTTGGGTAGACTGATCGATTTTTTGGGTGGAGGTCCCCCAACGAAGCTGCAAGTTTTGGGTGAGCGTTATTATACCAGCCAGGCGCACCCAGTATTCCTGCGAATGTTTTAACACGCCAATATCCGAGCATAGAACCATAGGTAGATGCGCAAGTTTTTTGGCGATTCCCAGAACATAGGTTTCCGGCAATGCTTCTTCTACAGAGGTATAACCGTCCAGGACTGCTCCCATGTTTTGAAAACTTAAGCCGATAGTAATATCAAAAGGTGAATAGGAATACAACACCCCAGGTGTAAAGATTGTCAAGGAGGACGAATATGTATCTAATCGACTGGTAAAATAACCAGCTGTTAACCCGGCCTTCAAGCTTGGACGAACCAGGTATGTATTATAGGCGGCCGATAATAAGACATCTGACCCTGTGTATGTACCTGTTGATAACCCCTGTGAATCAAACCCGTCGAACACACCATAATTCACATTCCGGGCTGAGAACATGGTTACTCCTGAGCGGGTTGGAAATGTAAAACTGATCTGGCTTGTTCGAATTCCGGCAGGATATGCCAAAAATCCGAATGTGAACTTGCGTGAATCGGGGTTAATTGACGCCGGATTCATTTGGTCGCTGGCATCTCCACTAATTGCTGATCCAGCACCAACCATCGCCAACGTATTGGCGTGATACCATGATGTTAACCCTCCATAGGTTGTCTGCCCTGACAACCCGCCGGATAACGCGACCATCATAATATAATATATTTTTTTCATCAGAGCAGGCTAACTGGATCCACATCTATTGCGATAGCTACACCGCTGTTTTTCGCGCGACTAATATCTGGGATCATTTTTTCAACTACGGACCGCAAATAGGAACCATTAGGATCTGTTTTCTTGGAGGATTTGATTACAATTTGCATTCTGTATTTGTTTCGCAATTTTTCTCTATAACAATTGGCCGGACCTAAAACATCCAATCCTTTTCTTTTGATGTTAAGCGCTTTTCTGATCTCCTCAGCGGCTGATATTACTTTTTCCTGTCGATTGCCAGAAAATTCTAATTTAACCATCCAACTAAACGGCGGATAATTTAGTTCCTGTCTATCGCTTAAAGCGATGTTATAATAGTTTTTTACATGGAGTTGTGCAGCATGCTTTATAACTGGATTTTCTGGGTTGTAACTCTGAATTACAACCTCTCCCTGAATGGACCTGCGTCCTGTTCTTCCGGCGGTCTGATAAATCAGCTGGAAGATCCGTTCCGATGCTCTAAAGTCCGGCAAATACAATCCGGTATCGGCATTCACAATACCGGCAAGCGTGACCTTTTCGAAATCCAGACCTTTGGCTATCATTTGGGTACCCAGTAAAATGTCTCCATCACCCTCCGCAAATTTCTCAAGCAACTTCGTAACGTTTTGAACTGAAGTCGCCGTATCCTGATCCAGGCGTACAATCTTTGCTTCCGGAAAAGATCGATCAAGCAATTCCTCAATTCTTTGTGTTCCCAAACCTGATAATTGCAATCGATCACTATGACAAGTTGGACAATCTTGTGGTAAATGAACCGTGTGGTAACCACAAAAATGACACTGCAGACCCCGATGTGTTTTATGGTAGGTTAGTGCAATTTTACAATGCGGACACATTACCACATCGCCACAGGAAAAACAGTGCATAACAGGTGCATAGCCACGACGATTATGCAAAATGATAATCTGTTCCTCTTTATGCAGCCGATCCTCAATTTTTTCCAGAAGCAATCCGCTAAAAATCTGTCCGCCTTTTCCTGATTCTTCCTGCTCTTTTTTCATGTCTACCAGATGGACATATGGATAAACCGCTCCTCCGTAGCGGTCAGGTAGATTCAGGTAGGAAATTTTTTGCTGTGTCTGGTTGTAAAAACTCTCAAGGCTTGGGGTTGCACTTGCAAGGATGATAATAGCGTTTTGGAATTGGGCCCTAACGAGTGCCACATCCCTGGCGTGGTATCGCGGAGCTGGTGCATCTTGCTTATATGTGCTTTCCTGTTCCTCGTCAACAATAATCAATCCAAGATTTTTCATTGGGGCAAAAATTGCACTTCGGGCTCCAACAATTACCTGGAAGTCGCCAGAACATATTCGTTTCCATGTCCATGCACGAAGAGCCGGGCTCATCTTTGAGTGCCACAGTCCAACCCGATCCCCAAATGCGGATCTGAAACGACCTCCTATTTGTGGTGTAAGTGCAATTTCCGGTAATAACACTATGACCGATTTCCCTTGCTTGAGTGCCTGCTGCGCGGTTGAAATATATATTTCAGTCTTTCCGCTTCCCGTTACACCGTGCAACAGGTATGGTGCAAACGTATTTGTCTTTAACGCATTATAAAGTTTGTCCAGCACCTGCTTCTGTGATTCCGAAAACCGGAGTGTTTTGTGTAGCGCTTTAAACGTGAATCCGGTTGTATCTGGTGGAATAATTTTCTGCCAGATTTTCACAAGTTTTTTGTCTGACAGTGCCCGGCAAGCTGTAAGGGGACTGCTGGCCAGATTTCCCAATTTTGCTACAGGTACCGGTTCCTTGAATTCAAGGATTGTTTTAAACATCAAGGATTGTGTCGGTGCATTACGAAGAATTGACCAATCGGGTACGGTGGAAATTGCTTCGACCATCCATTGTCCGCGTGGCTCATAATTAGTGGAGAGCTTATTTGGCAAGATGGTTCTTGCAACCTGACCAATGGGAGTAAGGTAGTATTTACTAATCCATTGAATCAATTTCCATAAATGCTGATCCAAAATGCGCTGGCTATCCACCAGAGATTTGATTGGTTTTATCGTTCCAGCATAGGAGGAGTTGGTGCTTATGGAAACGACAACACCCTGAGCGATGCGTTTACCAAGGGGTGCTTTAACTCGGACACCAATATCCATCAGTACCTGCATTTCATCTGGTATGCTATATGTAAACGTTTGATAGCTGGATATTGGAAATGCAATTTCGGCGAACATACTCATAAAAGTTATGTGGGAATACCCAAATAAAAAATGGTATTGAGAGTAAAAACCCCCGCCGTTAAAAGGGTTAACCAGCGGGGGTTGGGAGGAGGAGGTTTATGCGATCAAGCCTTGATCACATAAAGTTTAATATCTGGATTCATATCTACAGAGATTTTAATGGGGATATGATAAATACCCAACGATTTTATAGGTTCTTCCAGCAGAATATCGTGACGATCTACATCAATTCCCTTCTCTAAAAGAGCATTGTGAATATCCAATGTTGAAACCGATCCAAATAGCCGTTCTTCTTCCCCGACTTGTACCTCAATTGTGATTTCAATCTTCGCCAATTTATCAGCCAAATCTTTTTGTGCTTTTACAACACGGCTTTTTCGTGCTTCCATGTTGCGTTTTTTCTCTTCAGCTACAGCAACGTTTTGTTTGGAAGAGCGTAGGGCCAATCCATTGGGAATAAGAAAATTTCGCGCATAGCCCGGTTTTACATTTACAATGTCTCCAGCAGATCCCAGAGTATCAACATCCTGTAGTAAAATTACATCCATGTTTGTATCCTTTCGTTCTATTAGCTATCCATACTGCTGTTGGTATAGGGCATTAATGCAATGTTGCGAGCACGTTTAATTGCATGTACAAGCTTCCTGTGCATTTTTGCACTGGTACCCGTCACCCGCCGGGGCATAATTTTACCCTGCTCGGTGATAAACCGACGCAAAAGCTTTACATCCTTATAGTCTATTTCAGTTATTCCATTTTCCTTGAAATAACAGAATTTCTTTTTGCTTACAAATGCCATGGTCTACTCCTGCTCCTTTTTTTCTTCATCAGGCTCATCGTCTTTGGAAGGCTTTTCTTCGTTAGACTCATCCATATCTTTCGAATCTTCAGTTATTTCAGATTCTTCCGTTTCAGTGGGCTGACTATCATTATCTTCCTTTTCAACAGTATCCGTTTTCCCGCCTGATTCTTCATCCTCCAACAATTCTTGTAGGTTTTCGTCTTCAATCACTTCAGGTCTATTATCCAAACGAACGACCTGATGACGGATAATCCCTCGATTTAATTTTAAAAAAGTATCAAATTCGCCAAGAACAGCCACGTCTTTCGTTTCAAACTGCAATAGAATGTAGGTTCCATATTTGTGCTTTTGGATTGGATACGCCAACCGTTTTTTACCCCATATCCGATGATTAACGATGGTAAGTCCATCACGGCGACTTAATTCTCCACCTACTTCCTCGATAATCTTACCGAGTCGTTCTTGCTCGTAATTAGGGTTAATAATGTATAGTGTTTCGTAGTATCTCATTCTCTCTCCTTAACCTTAGGCAATCAATGGTGCTATCACCAGTGATACTACCGACATAAGTTTGATTAAAATATTTAGTGAAGGTCCAGAGGTGTCTTTAAATGGATCACCCACAGTATCGCCAACAACGGCTGCTTTATGGGCATTGGAACCTTTTCCGTACTTCTCACCATTTAATTCAATGCCTTCCTCAATCATTTTCTTGGCATTGTCCCAGGCGCCACCGGCATTAGATTGGAAAATAGCCATTAATACTCCTGCAACCGTAACGCCTGCCAACAAACCGCCAAGGGTTTGTGCGCCAAAAACAAATCCAACAATTACAGGTGTGAGAATTGCCAGTAAACCGGGTACAACCATTTCCCGTACGGCAGATGTAGTAGAAATCTCAACACATTTTCCATATTCGGCTTTGCCATCTGCAGCTTTAAAAATTTTACGATCCTCATCAGACCATTTATCGTTGTCAGAATATTTGTTCATCACCTTTAGGGCAGCCGTCAATTCTGGAATGGTTTTAAACTGTCGGCGTACTTCCTCGATCATGCTCATAGCAGCCCGGCCAACAGCATTCATGGCAAGTGACGAAAACAGAAATGGCAACATGCCCCCCACGAACAATCCGGCCATGACATTCGGATTTGCTATGTCAATGGTTGTAATCCCGGTTTGAACCATGTAGGATGCAAACAAGGCCAGCGCTGTAAGCGCGGCTGATCCAATGGCAAACCCTTTACCGATTGCCGCGGTGGTATTCCCAACGGCGTCAAGCTTATCCGTGCGGCCACGCACTTCTTTGGGTAATTCTGCCATCTCTGCAATCCCGCCGGCGTTATCAGATATGGGGCCATAGGCATCCACAGCCAGCTGAATTCCCGTATTGGCAAGCATGCCAAGCGCTGCCACGGCAATACCATATAATCCGGCAAAATAGTAGGCGCCCATAATACCAGCGGCTATAATAATAGTTGGAATCGCTGTCGATTGCATCCCAACCCCCAATCCGGCAATTATGTTGGTGGCCGGCCCAGTGAGAGATTGGCGGGCGATTGAATTGGTAGGGCCGGTATGTGTTCCAGTATAATGTTCAGTAACAAAACCAATGCCCAATCCGGCAAACAGACCTATGGTTGTCGCCCAGAAAACACCAAGACGACTGTATTCCAACCCGCCTAAAGAAAAGGTTTCTGGCAACATCTTGGTTATAATTAAATATATGACCAACACCATAATGATCGAGGAACCAAACTCTCCCCGATTAAGGGCTTTTTGTGGATTGCCACCCTCTTTCACGGAAACCATAAAAGTTCCTAAAATAGAAACAATGATTCCCGCTGCTGCAATCAGCATGGGTACCATAACAAAATTTAAATCAAACATTCCCGAGACCATAACACTGGCGCCCAATATCATGGATCCGACAATGGACCCCACGTAGGATTCGAACAAATCGGCACCCATACCAGCAACATCTCCAACATTGTCACCGACATTGTCAGCAATAGTGGCAGGATTAAGTGGGTGGTCTTCTGGAATCCCCGCTTCAACCTTGCCTACCAGATCGGCACCAACGTCTGCAGCCTTGGTATAAATTCCGCCACCTACCCTGGCAAACAACGCAATGGAAGATGCGCCCAACGAAAAACCGGAAATCACGGTAATGATTCTCGGATAATCTCCAGGAAAAATATTTTGATAAAGGATGAATAATCCGCCAAGGCCTAAAACGCCAAGACCCACAACGGAGAGACCCATTACTGATCCGCCGGTAAAAGCCACTTTGAGTGCCGGGGCTAATCCGGTGCGTGCCGCATGGGTCGTGCGATTATTCGCTTTGGTAGCAACGCGCATGCCCAGAAAACCAGCCAGGCCCGAAGCCAAAGCGCCGGTTATAAAGGATAACGCCACCAGAGAGCTGGATTCACTATTGTTTGCATATCCGAAAGCCAGCAGGATTGCGACGACCACAACAAATATGATCAATACGCGGTATTCTGCCTTTAGAAAAGCCATCGCGCCTTCGGCAATGTGTCTGCCAATGGTGACCATACGGTCCGTTCCTTGGTCCTGTTTATCAATCCAACCGGTTTTCCAAAAAGCAAAAATCATTGCCAAAATCCCCGCCAAGATTGTGAAATATTCCAATGAAATCATGATAAAATATCTCCCTTATTTCAGGTTAACTGTTGTAGGTGTTCATAGTAAATGTAATCCCGTGCTTAAGAAAGCTTTCAACGGCATCTGCTGTAGAATGTACCATTTCTGCTGCCAGCGGCTTATCGGATTTTCGAAACGGTTTTAACACAAAGTGTTCTGCCGGTCGTGTCTTTTCACCGGTCGAAATCCCGTACCGAAAACGTGGAAAGCCTGTGGTTCCAATGTGATAAATGACCGATTCCAATCCTCTGTGACATCCATCTCCGCCTTTGGGCCTGACCCTTATTTTTCCCAGAGGCAAATCCACGTCATCCAGAACCACAACAATATCCTCTGTTTGAAATGCGAAATATGCCATTGCCTGCTTAACTGCTATCCCGCTGTTGTTCATTCCGGTTGTTGGTTTTATCATCAAGATACTTTTGGATTTTCCATAAAGATAGTCGCCTTTACCCGGCCGGAAGGGGATATTCCACCTCCTTGATAATTCATCCAATACCCAAAAACCAGCATTGTGCTTGGTGTCTGCATATTTTGAATCAGGATTTCCTAAGCCAACAAAAACGTGCATTATTCTTCAGATTCGGCTTCCTTAGAGGATTCTTCTTCTGTGCCTTCCGTTTCCTCATCAATTTCTTCACCTTCTTCGCCTTCTTCAAGTTCTGGCTCTTCTGGTTCAACTTCAACCTTAGGCGGAAGAACGGTTAACAAGGAAGTCTCTGCTGGTGTAAGCAGTTCAATACCCTCAGGTATTTCAATGTCAGAAACAGACAGATTTTCGTTGAGTCCCACATTGGAGATATCTACGGTGAAATTTTCCGGTACTTCAGTTGGCAAACAGCTGATTTCAAGCATGGTAAGATTTTGAGATAAAACGCCGCCTTCTTTTACACCAATCGACATTCCCTCAAGCACAATGTGTATAGAGAAGGTTGCTTTAACAGAACGGCGAACCCGCATAAAGTCCACATGGATAATATCATCAGTAACCGGATGATATTGTATTTCCTTCACCATAACAAATTGACGTTCACCGCTTAAATGTGTTTCAAATATATGGTTTCCCGAATGCAATGCCCTGATCAAGGATTTGTAGTTAATCATAACATCTACATTATCGGTACCGTGAAAATAATAATTGGCAGGAACGCTTCCTTCTTTCCGAATTGCTTTTACCGCTCGCGAACCTTTTGCAGTTCGTGGTTCCAGTTCAAGTTGATAAAAGTCAGCCATTTTTCGTTCTCCTCGTGTTAAAAATCGAACAGTGCGCTGACCGATTCGCCATTGTGTATGCGGCGAATAGCCTCACCAAAAACTTTGGCAACTGAAACGATTTCCATATTTGATATTAATTTTTCTTCAGGGATATTGATTGTATCCGTGACAATAAGTTTGCTGATTGCAGAATTTTGTATGCGCTCTACTGCTGGTCCGGACAATAATGCATGGGTTGCTATTGCCGTTATGGACTTGGCGCCATGTTCCATGGCCTTTTCCGCAGCATTTACCGTCGTTCCCGCCGTATCAATCATGTCATCAATAATTAAAACATGTTTGTCTTTCATACTGCCTATGACATGAACAACCTCGGCCTGGTTGGGCGATGTACGTCGTTTATCAATGAGCGCAAAATACATCCCAAGGTGTTTTGCATAGGATTGGCTCATTTTTACAGAACCCATATCCGGCGACAGCACCACGGATTCGTTTGGATCCAGATCCAAATCCTTAATCTTATCCAACAGGACCATCCTGCTGTACAAATGATCAAATGGGATGGATGCAAAACCTTGAATCTGCGTGGAGTGCAAATCCATACAAATAATTCTATTTGCTCCTGTCGCTGAGAGGACATCCACCATCACTCGCGATGAAATGGGTACCCTTGGTTTATCCTTGCGATCCTGCCTCGCATACCCAAAATACGGAACCACGACGGTTACGCGATCAGCCGATGCGCGAACGGCAGCATCAACCAAGAGAACCAATTCCAGAATATTTTCTGCCGGACTATTTGTCGGCTGTATGATAAAAACATCGCAACCGCGTATGTTTTCTTCATATTTGATCCAAAGTTCTCCGTCCGCAAACGTGCGAATATTCAGCTGGCCTAAAGGCATATCCAAATATGTCGCAATCCGTTGCGCAAGTGCCGGATTGCTGCGACCGGTAAACAATTTTAATCTGACGTTATTTGACATTCCGTATTATGAAAAGAATTGCTGGGGAGTAGGGATTCGAACCCCAACTGACGGGACCAAAACCCGCTGTCCTACCCTTAGACGACTCCCCAAAAGGTATTGGAATTATAATTCACTGGCTACGGGATGGGTGAGGACTGTGTTATAATGCGATTGAAAATTTGACTTTGCTGCGACAGCCGCAGCTTCATCGTCAAAGATTCCAAACACAGTCGAGCCACTTCCCGACAAACTGGCATACGCTGCACCGCAGGAATACAATTGTTCCTTGATGTTGCCAATCTCTGGATGCGCTGGAATTACGATCCGTTCAAAATCATTCTCAAAAATCTCGAAAGGGATCGAACCCTTTTGTAAAAAGCCGGCAAAATTACGTGGCGATTGTCTATCTATCAAGCCCCTTTTCAAACCGGCATAGGCCCATCCTGTGCTTATGGATATTGGTGGTAAGATTAATACATAAAACCCGGGGATCACATTTGGTAAAGGCAATAAGCGTTCACCCTTTCCCTCTCCAACTTGAGTCCCCCCCTTTATAAAGAATGGAACATCAGCACCCACTTCATATGCGATTAACTCCATATCTTTAACGGATAAACCAAGACTGTAAATTGCATTTAATCCTCTTATCACAGTAGCCGCATTCCCCGAGCCACCACCAAGACCGGCGCCGGATGGGATTTGCTTTTTCACTTCCAATGCAATGCCACCCATTTGTGGGAAGTGTGTTTTTAATATTTTAAAGGCTATGGTGCAGGTGTTGCTCTCATCCAATGGAAACCAGGATGCGTTGGAATCTAGAGTAATTCCCTCGGGCAATTGTTTGAATGTTATCGAATCGTAGAAATCCAGTTCCTGGAAAATTGTATGAATATCATGGAATCCGTCTTCGCGTTTTCCAAGAACCTGAAGGCCAATATTGACCTTTGACGGCGATGAAAGCGTAAGGCTCATATTTCTTTAGAAAGTGTTACAATCGACTGGGCTGCCCAGCCTTTCCCTTCTCCAATGTAGCCCAAATGATCCGTTGTGGTTGCTTTAACAGATATATTGTTTTCATCTGTTTCGAGTGTATAGGCTATCTGATATTTCATTCTGGGAATTGTATCCTGAATTTTTGGTTTTTGTAGTATGATGATGGAATCAACATGATCAACTTCCCAGCCTAGAGACTGAACTTTATCATGGGCATCCCGAATAAAATGTAGGCTGCTGGTACCTTTCCATTGTGCATCATCACTGGGGAAAAATTGCCCGATATCTCCCAGCCCAACGGCGCCTAGAAGCGCATCCACAATGGCGTGCAACAATGCGTCACCATCCGAATGTCCAACTGACCCGAAAGCAGATTCGATCTTCACACCACCAATGATTAAGGGAGGGCCTTCAGCCAGTTGATGTGCATCGAAACCTATGCCGGTTTTTATTTTTTTCATTCCCGTTCCCTCTGCTGGTGCAGGATGGCTTCAGCTATTTCCCAATCCTCCTGCGTAGTGATTTTTTGATTCAACGGCGATCCAGGAACAACAGCAATAGTATAGCCCAAAACTTCCGCTAGCGCAGCCTCATCGGTTCCAGTAAGATTTTTTTCATTGGCGTTTTGCAGAGCATGCTGCAGGATGGTTCTTTTAAATGCTTGAGGCGTTTGTGCATGCCAAATTCTTTCTCGGTCTAATGTGGACTCGATGTGGTGGGTACTTTTGTCAACCTGCTTTAACGTATCGTTGGCTGGGATGGCCGTTATTGCACCGTCGTTTGCATCGCAGCCTTGCACACATTTTTCAATGATATCCGCAGTAATAAATGGTCTGGCCACATCATGGATACAGATGACGGTGCAGCGATCAGAAAGTGCTCGTAACGCACTTTGAACTGAATCCTGTCTTCTTTCACCCCCGGATACAACCTTTATTTCTGCTGACAATTTATAAGGTAGAATTTCCTTTTCAACGCGAAACCTATCTTCTTCCGGTACTGCAATGACGATCTCTTTCACATCTTCAATGGATAAAAACGGTTGTAAGGCGTGTAAATAAAGCGGGCGGGTGCCCAGTGTTATGAATTGTTTTTTCTCGCCGAAACGGTTTCCCGTTCCTGCTGCAGGGAGAATGACGCCTACCATGTGCTTGCCATCCGAGGGGCGTCGTAATAGATCCCTTTAAAGAATAAACATTGCATCCCCATAACTGAGGAATCGATAATCATTTTTCTTTGCTTCGCGGTAGGCTTTCATAATTAGATCGCGCTCGGAAAAAGCAGAGACCATCATCATGAGTGTGCTTTTTGGTTGGTGAAAATTGGTAATCATTCCATCCACCATTTTAAAATCGTATGGCGGATAGATAAACTTGTCCGTCCATCCCCGCTTCGCCGTGACCTGAAATCCCGACACCACCACGGTTTCAAGAGCGCGGACGGTAGAGGTGCCCACGGCAATAATTTTTCGTCTTTTTTTTCTGGCTGTGTTAATTGCCATGGCTGTTTTTGGCAAGACTTCAAAATACTCCGAATCCATTTGGTGGCGGTTTAAATCCTCCACCTGAACCGGTCGGAAGGTTCCTAATCCGATATGCAGGGTGATATATTCAATTTTGACGCCCTTATCCTTCAGTTTGGTCAATAAATCATCTGTAAAATGCAATCCTGCCGTGGGTGCGGCAACCGCTCCCCTTTCCTTCGCAAAAACCGTTTGATAGCGAATCTTGTCGTTATCATCAGGCTCCCGATCTATGTATGGCGGCAGGGGTGAAATCCCTATGCGATCTATGAGATCATAAATATCCGTACCATCGTATTCAAAACGAACAACACGGCCACCGGAAACGGTATTATCAATTACATCACAATACACCGTATCAGAAAACATCAGTTTGTTACCGATCCGTACTTTACGTGCCGGTCGCACCAACACTTCCCAGAGATCGTTTTCCAATTCACGCAATAAAAAGACCTCTACTTTTGCGTCGGTTCTGTCCTTTGTCGCATACAACCGGGCAGGAAAAACTTTCGTATTATTTAAAATAAGCAGGTCGCCTTTGCGAAAGAAATCAATAATTTTTTTGAACTGTATATGATTGATACTGTTGTCATCACGTTTTACCAGCATCAGTTTTGATTGGTCACGCTTGTCAACGGGATATTGTGCTATATATTTTTTGGGAAGTGGATAATCGAAGTCAGCAAGTTTGTATTTCGGCTTTTTATTGATCATAAAATAATCCCTGTTGTTTTGATGTTAATGTTTTTCCCAATAACGTATAGGCGCTTTCCTGGGCGATCCTTCCACGGGGCGTACGTTGCATGAATCCTTCTTTTATCAAATAGGGTTCATACACATCCTCGATGGTAACGGCCTCTTCACCAACGGCGACGGCCAGTGAATTAACGCCCACTGGTCCACCACCAAATTTGTCAATCAATGTTGATAAAATTTTGCGATCCATATCATCCAGCCCGTGGTCATCAATTCCCAGCGTAGCCAGCGATGCTTTGGCAACTTCAAGTGTAATTTTTCCATTTGATTTCACTTCGGCATAGTCTCTGGTTCGCCGCAGGATGCGGTTGGCTATCCGTGGTGTGCCCCGAGATCGGCTAGCAAGTTCCATAGCACCATCATCGTCAATATCGACTTCCAAAAGTCCGGCAGAACGAAGTATGATGTGGAATAAATCTTTTGTATCATAATAATCAACACGCAGTACCACGCCAAATCGGTCCCGAAGTGGAGAGGTCAGGTTTCCAAGACGGGTTGTTGCGCCAATCAGTGTAAAGGGCTCAATAGTGAGTTGAACGCTTCGGGCGCTTGGTCCTTTATCAATCATGATGTCAATGGTGAAATCCTCCATGGCGGAATACAGGTATTCTTCTACCACACTGTTCAGGCGGTGGATTTCATCTATGAAAAAGACATCCCGTTTTTGCAGATTGGTAAGCATTCCTGCAAGATCACCAGCACGATCCAGAATGGGACCGGAGGAGGGTTTGATATTCACATTCAGCTCTTTAGAAACGATATTTGCCAGAGTCGTTTTTCCTAATCCCGGGGGACCAAACAGAAGAACGTGATCCAAAGCATCCTTGCGCTTGTTGGAGGCTTCAATATAGAGTTTCAGGCTGTCAACCAGTTCCTTCTGTCCGATAAAGTCATCAAAATGAGAGGGGCGTAATGATTTCTCAACAAAGAGATCATCCTCGAGGGGAGAGGGATCGGTAATATGAATATCAGTCATAAGTATAAAAGTGAAAATACGTCGTTTTTCGAGTGGTAAAGATAATATTGGGATTGAGGGGAATCCAAGGAGGGATCAGAGAATAAAATCGAATAGAAAGGAATATCTACCGAAGGAAATTCTTCGATGCGAACCCCGGAAGGGTTGAAAAGAACAATCTAAGAATAACTATTGGGGAAGATCGGCTTTTAAGCGCTGTATGCGTCCCGGGCGATCATTTGCAAATTTTTCAATTGCTTCCAGCTGCCATTCCGAAGAAAGATGTGCTTCTTCGATCACTTCATCCAGTGTTCCTCCGGTCCGCCAACGATTATCCCAGTCCGCCGAAACAGAATACTCCTTTACCAGGGGATGCTTTAGCCAGTTGCCCATAAGATTAATGCCCGTATTGGTAATTATCATGGAGTCATACCATTCCCGTGGTGAGACTACGGATTCCTGATATTCCCTGGTTTGACGACTGAACAATCCCCAGGATAATGCTGCTATAATCTTTACATTTGGTCCGTCTTCTTGCAGTTTTGGAAGAATACCAATCAGTTCATCAATGGCCTTGGTGCCACGAATTAACACAACCCCTTCTTTTGGCTCATCCGGATCATAATCCTTCAAAATATAAGCCCCTTTGGCGGCTTCAAAATAATGGGCCATTCCAAGCGCTTTCCGGTCGGGGATCGCCACGCCGGGTCTTGTTAAGTGAAGGGCTATAATTGGAACATCCGTGGCTAGAGCAGCACCCAGCATTACAGGAACCTCGTTGTATTCATACGGGTGCAGGTTTATAATGTGGCCTTCCGGGAAAAGCTGGGTTACGCCCGGTGCGAATATTCCAAAATGGGTTCTGCTGTCTTCAGCCGTTTCAGGTCCGCTGTGTCCCGCAACCCAAATGGTTTTCCCCACCTTGAACTGGGAATCCTGAGCCATTTGGCTAAACAACCTGAAAGCGCCATATTTAAGATAGGAAAAAGATCCGTATGTACTACAGGCGGTTAAAAAACCATTAAAATTGCTGTAGGGATCATGGTTGAAGTTCACAGATGAAATCCCCACGTTTATGGCTGCATTTGCGAATTCGGTAATTCCCTGAGGAATGAGTGACCCCTTGGGGTTCGTTTCGCGATGATACATTCCAAGGGCGGGCTTGCCCTCCCATCCCTTGGCAAATCCTGCAATGTTTGTTGATCCCGCCAGATCGGCAGAATTGACCAAAAACAGAGGACGACCATATTTTTCAACGGCCAGTGAATTCACCCATGAACCAAAATTGCCAAAACCGGCCCTGTTTGGTTGCACTTCTCCAGGTTCTTTGTACAATGTGGATGGGTATTGTTTATAATCTGTAAAAACCGGGTCAAGCACCGGATTATTATCATACAGTTCACTGCCCGCTAATTTTTCAGGTATACTTTCACCCAGCTCTATGAGACGACCAGACACATAATCCAGGTAACCGTCTTCTTTTTCAAAAACGGTAAAAATGGCATCCAGGAGATCTGCCATTTGAGCCTTGTTCTCATCGTAAGAGATGTTCCCGTCCCCACCCATGTGTGGTAGGTCCATTCCATATTTTGATGCGAAATCTTCTTTTGTTTTCCAAAATTCCGCTGAATTTCTTTTGTGGGGTGCTCCATGACTGGGATTATCGTATTTATAATAACCCCGCCCTTTTCGCATTTTCATCCATAGCATTTTGGGCTGATGGGGATTCTTGTTTTCAAGCAGGGAATGGTAAGCCGTCATGAGTGCTTCCCAATTTTCCCCCTCTTCGGTTCCTGCCACCTGCCAGCCGTAAGGTTCGAACCAGTCTTTTGGAGTACCTGCCATGATATCGCTGAATTTCCTGTCATCGATTCCGTAATCATTCCAGTCAAGAAGTGTAATAAAATTGCCCAGGCCAAGGCCATAAGCTGAATTTTTTGTTTCGTGGATAACGCCTGGTGTAAGACCGCCTTCACCTTCGTAAGCGAACACCTTCACTTCTGGAAACCCTGCATATTTTAGAGCAAAAGCCTGTCCGGCTGCGATTGGAAAACCGTGACCGCTTGGTCCAGTGTTGGCTTTAAAAAAGAGTGTTTTCCCCTCCATTTCCGCATGTCCGGGCAATCCACCGCGTCGTCTCAAATTCAGCAAATCCTGCCATACCAGCGTGAAGTCATCTCCCATGGGGTTGAGATATTTTTGATCGCCGGTTTGATTAAATTTTTTCCGTAAAGCTTCATTGAATACTGCCAGGGTGGCGTATATCACCGGATTGGTGTGTCCAGCGCTAAGAACAAAACGATCGCCAAACCGTTTACCCGGATTTCGAATATCCCATCGCATGGCACCTGATAACAATGTTGCCACCATACCATGGACCTTTGAGCGAGAGCCGCCCGGATGTCCGCTCTGACTAAGATTGAGCATAATATCGATACACTGATCGATGAGGTCTTTGGTTATTTCCCAGTATTTGAATTCGTTTTTTAAATCCCCAAGAGGTTTCATTGGATTACCTTTTTGGTTTCGATTGAATAATGCGATGTGAAGAAGTAAACAAAATAATGAATTGTCATTTCCCTGTTAAAATTGGCTTAAGAAATTTACCCGTATACGAATGTGTATTTAAAATCAAATCTTCAGGAATTCCAGTAAAAATGATTTCCCCACCATCGTCTCCACCTTCCGGTCCAAGGTCGACTACCCAATCCGCGGTTTTAATTACCTCAAGATTGTGTTCAATCACGATAACCGTATTTCCACGATCCACCAGTCTCTGCAATACAGCCAGCAACATACGGACATCCTCGAAATGCAGTCCGGTTGTGGGTTCGTCTAATATATACAGGGTTCTATCGTTGGATACCCGTGATAATTCGGTGGCTAATTTTACCCGTTGTGCCTCACCGCCCGATAAGGTTGTGGCTTGCTGCCCAAGACGTATATAACCCAACCCAACTTCAAATAACGTGGTTAGCTTTTTCTTTACAGGTGGAATATTTTTAAAAAACTCAAGAGCATCTTCCACGGATAAGCTGAGTACATCAGCAATGGATTTCCCTTTATAGGTCACTTCCAGTGTTTCGCGGTTATAGCGACTGCCTTTACATACTTCGCATGTGACGTATACATCTGGGAGAAAATTCATTTCTATTTTAATGATGCCATCGCCCTGGCACGATTCACAGCGTCCGCCTTTAACATTAAAACTGAATCTTCCCGGTTTGTACCCTCGTAGTTTTGATTCTGGCAATTGACTGAATAAATCCCGAATATGGGTAAACACCCCGGTATAAGTTGCCGGGTTGGATCGCGGTGTACGACCAATTGGTTTTTGGTCAATATCCACCACCTTATCCAGGTATTCCAGTCCCCGGATTTGGTCATAGCCCAATGGGTATTTTCGCGCCCCGTGCAGTTCCTTTGCAAGGATGGGATAGAGCGTTTCATTGATCAATGTACTTTTCCCGCTACCTGAAACTCCTGTTACCACAATAAATTTGCCGAGGGGAAAATTAACCTCTATGGATTTCAGGTTGTTTCCGCGAGCTTTTACCAATTGAAGTATTTTTCCATTTCCCTGACGACGAAGATCCGGGATTTTTATTTTTGTTTTACCCGATAAATATTTACCGGTTGCCGATTCTTCATGTTTGATTAATTCAGCGAAGGAACCGCTAAAAACAATTTTTCCGCCGTGTTCACCTGCACCAGGTCCAAGATCAATGATATGATCCGCTTCTTCCATCGTTTCTTTATCGTGTTCCACTACAATAATGGAATTCCCCAAATCTCGCAATTTCTTTAATGTATTCAGCAGTCGATTGTTGTCCCTGGGATGCAATCCGATTGATGGTTCATCAAGTATATACAATACGCCGACCAACTGGGAACCAATCTGGGTTGCAAGCCGAATCCGCTGGGCCTCTCCCCCGGATAACGTGGCTGCGGATCTATCCAGGGTCAAATATTCCAGTCCAACATCAATAAGAAAGCCCAGGCGCTCCCGGACTTCTTTTAAAATTTGCTGGGATATAATGGTTTCGCTATCTGACAGTTTTAATTGATCAATATGGGAAAGAATATCTTTGATTGCCATTCGTGACAATTCACCCAGATTATAATCTCCAATTTTTACAGAGAGTGTTTCTTTGCGCAGCCGGGTACCATCACATTCGGGGCAAGGCCGCATGCTCATAAATTGCTCAATCCACTCACGAATCCCGGAAGATTGTGTTTGCTTATATCGTCTCATCAGATTCGGAATCGCCCCTTCCCAACCGCCCGTATAGGTCCCGGACCAGCGATCGGAGGAGTAAGTCATTTTCAGTGTATCCTTACCTGTGCCGTATAAAATAATTTCCCGAACCTGAGGGTCCAGCTTCACCCAGGGTGTAGTAAAATTGAAGCCGTAGTGTCTAGCCAGGCTTTTGAGTATGCTGCCGTACCAATTGCCGCGCGGTTGTTCTCCAAGAGGTGTGACCGCTCCCTGAATCATGGATTTTGATTTATCGGGTACCACCAGCTCGGGATCAATTTCCATATGTGACCCCAAACCATCACACCGCGGACAGGCGCCATAGGGCGAATTGAACGAAAACATTCTGGGAGACATTTCCTCCAGAGTGACATCCGGGTGATCAGAGCAGGCAAAATGTTCGCTGAATAAATGATCTTTGCCAATCATGTCGTGTATGATGACCGCTCCAGAGCCTATTTTTAATGCCAGCTCTACCGATTCCGTAAGGCGCTCGTGGGTGTCGTCTTCCATGACGAGTCGGTCGATTACCACTTCAATGGTGTGTTTTTTGGTCTTGCTTAAATTAATAACATCATCAATGGGATAGATTTTTCCATCAACTCGAACTCGTAAGAATCCTTCCCGCTTGATTTCATCGAGAACACCTTTGTGCTCACCCTTTCGGCCACGAATAACTGGAGCCAGCACAACCATCTTTGTACCCTTTTCAAAACGTAAAACCGTATCGACTATCTGCTGAACCGTCTGGCGCTCAATTGGATTGCCGCAGTGCCAGCAGTAAGGATGTCCAATATGAGCGAACAACAATCGCATGTAATCGTGGATTTCTGTAACCGTTCCCACCGTTGATCGCGGATTGCGTGCCGCAGCTTTTTGTTCGATTGAAATTGCCGGTGATAGGCCTTCGATATAATCCAGGTCAGGCTTTTCCATTAACCCTAAAAATTGCCTGGCATACGCCGATAGCGATTCAACATATCTTCTCTGTCCTTCGGCATAGATAGTGTCAAAGGCTAAGGAGGATTTCCCTGAGCCAGACAATCCGGTAACCACAACCAGTTTGTCTCTTGGAATATCCAGATTGATGTTCTTTAGGTTGTGTTGGCGTGCGCCTTTAATTATAATGGATTTGCTTGGTTGGGCCATGAGAGTCCGGTTTTATGATCGTAAAAGTTACAGATTCATGAAATGCATTCCCAAAACGATTTACCGAATAAAATATCGCTGTTTCTTTCTGTACCATTTTCTTCGCTCAGTATATAACTTTACACGTGGGATCTCTAAAAAATCACATTCTTATCGCCATGCCTCATTTACACGACCCCTATTTTGGATTTTCGGTGGTGTATATTGCTGAGCATTCAAATGATGGTGCCATGGGGTTAATTGTGAACAAGCCGTTTGAGGATCCTGAATTAAAACAACTATTTACGGACGTATTCGAAGACAAACAAAATCTGTTAACGGTTGTACCGCGAGTCTATTTTGGCGGACCGGTAATGGTTGAGCGGGGAATTTTATTGCATTCCGGTACATACTCAACTGAAGGGACTTTATCCGTTACAAAAGATTTTGGGATTACCAGTCACAAATCGATTCTTGAGGACATTGCCGACGGAAAAGGGCCAGCACATTATAAATTGATGTTGGGTCACGCCGGCTGGTCAGCCGGACAATTGGAAAAAGAAATAGAAGACGGTGACTGGTTGTTACAGGAAACGACTTCCGATTTTATTTTCAAAACACCATCTAGCGCCATGTGGCAAATGGCTTCCGGTAGTTTTGGTGTTGATATTGCTTCTTCCGGTGTTGGGGGACAGGCCTAATTTTTTCGTGATTAATTAAATAAAAACCGTTATATTTATCGCATCGGCTCGAGGATGCCATATGCAACAATGTATCACTATATTTATTCTACGGCGAATTATACCTGATTTTATAACTATTGTGCTTCTAATTACGTCCAGTTATTCACAGGCGATTCAGTGGGATTTATCCCCCGATTCTGCCAATATCGCTCTTTTAAAATTTGATTTTCAACTACACACCTTTGAAGGTGCTTTTTTCTCCAATTACGCCCCGTGTGACACATGTGATACCAATTCTTTTCCCATCGATTATATTTATCATGAGCCCGTCGATTTTGGTGATATAACTTTCCGTTATTTGCCTGAGTTAGATACTCTGTTTTTTGGTACGATTATTTGGATGGGAACCGGTGATATCAGTATTCCTGCTTCTTTTGATCCGCCAGAATTATTCGCCTATTGGGACAGTGTCACATTTACGCCGGATACAACCTATCATTTGGCAATGGAATATTGGGATACAACCTGGTGGGAACAGGAAGCGGTTTCCATGTGGTCGGAATTTCAAAATCTCGGACTTGACAATCTATTTGCATTTGATCAGGAAAAGACAACGGTTGGTTTGTACCTGTATCCACCTTCGGTGGGGATGTTTGACCCAAATGTGGCCAAATGGATTCTCTTCTTTTATCAGGATTTAACCCGTGAGCCAGATTATGATACTACCTATGCCTTATCCTTTTTTCCAATACAAATTGGCAATAACTGGCAATATTCTAACTCATTGATATCCTATCCCATTGGCCATAATGAATTCCTTGGTTATGAGACCGTTAGAGTAACGGGCGATACGGTGTTGGATAATGGGTTGACCTACCGAATATTAGACGGAAATTTCAATGACATTGAATCTCAAACATATGTTAGAATTGACACTTCTCTTTTGTTGGTTTACAAGTACAATCCTGACACGTTGAGCTATTGCCAAGAAAGTGAATTTATCCTTTTTGATCTATCTAAAGTCTTTTCCGACACATCTTCCTACTCTCTGTGTGGGGATTTGGTGGCCTGGACAGAAACTGGAACTGAAGCACTTGAATTTATACCGGGAACACAGCCGACGGTTTCTTATGCGTGGTGGAATTTGCTTTCTTATGAATATGCTTTAACAAAAGGTATTGGCGCTAGTTACTTTAGCGCACAAGAACTGGGGGGAAGTGCAGGGCATCTTATAGCAGCTACTGTTGATGGTGTGGAATATGGCGAATATTATATAGATCCAACTACCAGCTTTCCTCTTCATCCCGACCAGTATTGGCATTACAGCGACGGGGTGGACAGTTTTGCCGTGGTTATAGATGATACCATTGATTACAGTGAAACCTCTTTTTATTACCTTGAGAATTATCGTCCCTTGGATTTTTCCCAATATTATTTTTCTGTTTCAGGAGACAGGGTGTCTGTTCTCAGCGGTGACACTAGTTTCGTTATGTATGATTTCGCAGCCGATTCTGGTGCTTCCTGGGAATTAATTGTCGGTGGGATGCCTTCTATGATGTTTGTGGTGGGCAAAAACGAAACCGTAATTACTCCGCTGGATACTTTTGATAATTGTATTGAGTTCGAACATCTTTTTGGGCTGGACTACGAATATTTTGAATGGTTTTCGCCAGGGGTGGGACTGGTACAACGAGACAATATTACTATTGCAGGTACACATCGCTGGCAATTGTTTGAATTTGGTCCATTGGAAAATCAAACGGTTGAAACTCTTCCTTCGGAATTTATGTTATATCAAAATTTTCCCAATCCTTTCAACCCTGTTACAACCATTCGTTATGATTTACCTGAACAAACACATGTAAGGCTCACAGTGATTGATCTACTGGGTAGAGAAGTAGTCGCTTTGATAGACCGCGAACAGTCCCCGGGAACAAAAGAAGTGCGGTTTGATGCCACCA
>CAZZIU010000009.1:3306-101933 GCA_964654545.1 uncultured bacterium | reverse complement strand
ATTGATTCTTTTATAGTAATACTTTTCTGATATAACTTAAGAGGAAATGTCTTTCACACGAATACTACTAGTATGTTTATTTGTATCTAAATCATTTAGCATTGATACATGGAATTTTCGATATAATGTATATGAAAAAAGTGATGCTTTTACTAATCTTACAGTGGAATCAACTGTACAAAACAAGAATGGCAATATATGGTTTGCAACGTCACGAGGAATAATAAGCTTTGATGGAACCAAGTGGACTCGAATAAAAATAATTGTTGATGGTGAAGATTTTTCTAATCTATCATTCAAATATTTATCAAAATCCAAAGGTACTATTGCAACAGTTATATCATCCAAAGATAGTTTAAACTATTTATTTATAATTAATAGTGATGGTCGTTGGTTAAAACATGAAGTATCTATTCACCCAGATATAAGAATAAGAAATTTTGAGTATAGAATATTAGAATCATCTCAATACTTTATTATTCATACAATTCAAAATGGTGTTATGATTTATAACCAAGATAAATGGTTTACTATACTACGTGATAAAAATATCAATGGTATTAATGTTGTAGACAAACGATTATTTGTAAGCACTACTGCTGGACTTTTTAGTTATGATTTAATTAGTAAGGATTTAACTTTTTTTAGAAATAGCTATAATATGAGTATCCTCGGTACTTGTAAAAGAGGAAAGGAGATATTGGTTTTCAGTAACGGATGGATGGGGACTGTTATAAATGATTCTATTACCATTATTAATAATACAATCTTTCAAAATGTCACAACTTATAAGTATTTGAATTTTGAAATTTTACAATTTATCAGTGATTGTTATGGTGGCGTATACTTTGGAACTAGAGCTTCACTTTTTTATCTAGCTCCCGGAGCTGACTATTTCAAAAAGATTAACAATATTTATGAGTTAAGTGTGAATGGAATTTCTTTTATCTACAAAGATGTTGAAGAAAATATTTGGGTATCTACCCCAAGAGGAATCTTTAAAGTACAGAGATCAACCTTCCGAAATTACTCCAAGGTAAATGGATTATTAGAAGATGAAGTGACATCAATTTATATTGATCATAAAATAATACTAGGGCATAATAGTGGATATACAAGAATTGCTGGTAATATAGTTAAACCAGTTACATTATTGAATCCCATTTCTTTATTACAGGGAAACTCACGAATGATGGATATTCAAGAATTCAACCATAAGATCTATGGGGCCATTTCACATTTAGGTGTTATCAATTTATCAAATGATAGCTTAAGAATATACCGTATGGCGAAAGGAGATGTCGCGTTTGGTTTAGAAATCTATAAAAACTTACTATTAGTTAATTCGAATGAAGGAATTGATAGATTAGAGAATAATCATATACAGCCATGGATTAAAAACAGCATGCTCCAAATCGGAGCTAGGGACATGATTTCTACGAACGATGGTAAATTATATGTTGCTGGATTAATGGGTGGAATTTCTGAGTATTATAATGATAATTGGTCATTCTATGATAATGATGATACTAGAAGGATGAGACTATTCAAATTATTTGATAGTGGTGATGCAATATTTGCTGGAAGTGAATTTGGTCTGTATAAATTTGATAAGTCTTCAAAATTATTAAATAAACAAACCAGCCCCTTCTCGATCGATAGACCAGTCTATATGATCGAAAAGGATTTAAAAGGAAGATTATGGTTTGGTACAGATAATGGTGTATTTAAATGGGATGGCGAAAATTTACGTTATTATACTACCTCCCATGGGTTAATTGGTCCTGAAACAAATCGAAATGCCAGTGCCATTGATAGTCTTGGAAGAATCTGGATTGGTACCAACAAAGGTGTATCCGTCTATATGGAGGAATGGGACTGGGATCCATCACCACCACCATTCGTCTATCTAAATTACATAGAATCCACTAACGATTCATTAAACCCCAACGAACCAATAGAACTTGAATACAACAACAATGATTTAACCTTTCATTATGTGGCCAATAGCTTTATTGATGAAGATAAAATTCGTGTTGTCACAAAGCTAGAAGGCTATGAGAACGATTGGCAGCCAGAAATTAGCAGTCATACTCAATCTATACGATATACAAATCTGCCACCTGGAAAATACTCATTTCAATTTAAGGCACGTGGAGTAGACGATGTTTACTCGGACATTGTTTCCAGCGCAGTGATAACTATAACCCTGCCCTTCTGGAGAAAATGGTGGTTTTACACCCTTGTTGCTATAGGATTTACCGGAATAGGTTACACTATTAGATCTTATTACCAAAAACGAAAGTATACCTCTGAGCTTGAATCTGAGGTTGATATTAGAACCAGACATTTGCATCAATCGCGTGAAAATTATAGGATGCTAATTGAGACTGCTATTGATCCGATAATTGAGTTTAATGCGAATGGAATTATCCTTTCCTGCAATCAGGCCACTTATACCACTTTCTCTTACACAGAAGAGGAATTGCGTGATGCTAAAATGGCATTATTGTTCTCTCAGGATGAAGCATTTCGCTCATTCTGGCACGGAATCGAAGCCTATATTATAAAAGAATCAACTACGGTTGTCGGGAAATCTGTTGGTGCCACCGGAATTACTAAAAACAACAGATTTTTGAATATTCTTATTTCCACTTCGGTTAGAGTAAGAGACGATATAATCGTTTTTACTGCGTTTATTAAAGATATCTCAGAACAAAAAAAGCTGGAAAAAGAATTACTCAATAATCTGAATATTCTTGAAATCCAACGAGAAGATTTAAAAAGATTATCAATGGAAGCAATCAGAGCTCAGGAGACTGAAAGAAAGCGTATAAGTCAGGACTTGCATGATCAGATAGGACAATCATTATCAGCATTGAACTTTAGTTTGGAAGTAATTCGCGACCAACAAGCAACTGGGGTTAATGTTGAAGAAATGATAAAAGAATGTCAAACATTGGTCTCTGATACATCTGAAGATATACACAGATTCACATTTCAATTACGTCCGAGTATCTTGGACGATCTTGGTTTAAAAGACGCCATTAAAGAGCATCTGGTACACATAACCAAAACGGTCAATTTGAAATATGAAATAACTGGTTCATTTGATGAAAATAGGATACCGCGCGACTATACAATTATTATTTATCGAATATTTCAGGAATCTTTTACGAATATTTTGAAACATGCCGGCGCATCAAAAGTGACATTGATTTTTCACCAGAGCAACTCACTGTTCCGTATGATTATTCATGACGACGGGAAAGGATTTACAAACATGGTTGATCCTAGACCAAATCAACATGGTGGATTTGGTATTCTTGGGATGGAAGAACGTGCGCGTTATGTGGGGGGATCGCTGCTAATTGAATCAAATTCACAAAAGGGAACGAGCGTAATTTTGGATTTGCCAATCTGATCTTCCGTGTTTGATATTACTAAATTCAATAAGATTGTATTTTTTACAGGGGCTGGAATGTCAGCTGAAAGTGGCGTCCCAACTTATCGTGGTAAAGGCGGTATCTGGGATACCTATGATTGGCAATCAGTAGCCTCCCAACGAGCATTTATTAGAGATCCGGAAAGTGTTCTCCAGTTCCACAACTATCGACGAAGCTTGGTTTATGATTGTCTGCCCAACGCAGGTCATGGTGCTATTGTGAATCTTGAACATGAAAAATCCGTGCATGTTATTACGCAAAATATTGATGGACTACATCAAAAAGCCGGCTCACAAAATGTTATCGAATTACATGGGAGTTTATGGCGATTACGCTGCCCCTCCTGCGGGACTAAGATTGATGATCTGAACAAACGCTATAAAAAAATCAAGTGCCGTTGTGATTCCTGGTACAGACCTGATATCACCTGGTTTGAGGATCCGTTGGATACAGACATTTTTAGTAAGGCTGAGCGTATAATACGCAATTGCGATTTGTTTATATCTGTCGGTACTTCCGCCGTGGTGTGGCCAGCAGCAGGATTGCCATCATATGCGTTTGGAAATGCGTATTGTATCGATATCAATTTGGAAGAAACTACGGTTACAAACAGGTATGACTGTTTTATTTGCGACTCCGCATCAAGCGCTCTTCCAAATCTTTGTCATTTCGCTTAGGGTCACATTGTGTATATGTACTAAATTCTTTTAAACATATTGCAAGGAGAATCCATGTCCTACCAGTCCATATTGGTTGCATTATCTGGTGATGGTAATGAAAAATTGGTTTTAGAAGAAGCATACAAAATAAGACAATCCTTTAATGCGAAATTAACAGTAATCCATATCAATCGACCCCATGCTGGTGAAATGTCCATGATGATGGACTCTTTTGGCCATCGTTTTACCGAGATTGATATTAAAAATCAAATCGAAGAATATGGTTTCTCAGCTAAAGAGGTGGAAATCATTCTTGATCAAGCAGAATATGTGCACAGGGTTTTGTCCAACTATTCCAAGAATTATGATTTGATAATACTTGGTCACAGAAAAATGAGTTCCTTTAAAGAGAAATTTTTTGATTCCGTTGATGAGGGGATTATCAATAATGTAGTATGTCCTGTTCTGGTTGTTCCAAAGCCCAAATAAATAGTGAATAATGGCTGTCAAAAAACTAGGGCTTTTTCTTGGCCCCCTGTTTTGTTTCCTTTTTTATTTTTTTATTGATCTAGACCCAACCAATAACTTAGTAAGCCGAATGGCCGGTATTGCTGTTTGGATGGCAATATGGTGGATTTCGGAGACTGTTCCACTGGCTGTAACTGCATTATTACCAGTTGTACTTTTTCCCACCATGGGGATTATGAGTGGAAAACAGGTATCACCTATATATTTCAATCATATCATTTTTCTTTTTATGGGCGGTTTTTTGGTTGCTCTGGCCATGCAACGATGGAATTTGCATAAACGCATTGCCCTGAGGGTTTTAAAGTGGTTCGGGGTGAAACCAGGTAATATTTTGTTGGGTTTTATGATTGCTACCGCATTTCTATCAATGTGGATTTCCAATACGGCAACCACCATGATGATGGTACCGATTGCGCTCTCTGTAATAATGCGAATGGAAGAAATGTTGGATTCAAAAAACATTCACAAATTTTCAACTGGCATTTTTCTTGGCATTGCATACAGTGCATCTATTGGAGGAATTGCCACCCTGGTAGGAACCCCACCAAATCTTTCTTTCGCTCGAATCCTGACAATATTGTTTCCCAACGCTCCTGAAATTTCCTTTGCATCCTGGTTTTTATTCGCCTTTCCAATTTCAGTCACATTCATTCTAATCCTGTGGATAGTGTTACGTAGACTATCTAAACCATTTTCCGAAAACCCAAAGATAGATAATGAAATATTTTCGAATCAATATAAGGGATTGGGTAGAATGTCATTTGAAGAACGGGTTGTACTGTATAGTTTTATTGCTTTGATGATTTTATGGTTAACAAGGGCGGATATTTCTATTGGAGCATTTTCCGTTCCGGGATGGTCGAGAGTCTTTCAAACACCTGGATTTATTAATGACGGCACAGTGGCAATGTTCATTGCATTAATGCTATTTATTGTTCCATCAAAAAATGGTAAAGAACGGATAATCAGTTGGGAAACGGCAACAAAACTGCCCTGGCATATTATTCTATTATTTGGCGGTGGGTTTGCATTAGCCAGTGGGTTTAAAGAATCAGGACTTGCAGTCTGGTTGGGCCAACAATTTACTGGTGTTGCTTCCTTATCTCCATTGTTGATTGTGATCTCTATTTGTCTATTTGTTACTTTCCTAACAGAGCTCACATCCAATACTGCCACTGCTGAAATGTTTTTACCCATACTTGGATCATTGGCTGTGGCAATTCAGATCAACCCGCTCTTTTTAATGCTGCCAGCGACACTCTCTTGCTCATTTGCATTCATGTTACCGGTGGCCACTCCTCCAAACGCAATAATTTTCGGTACCAATCAGGTTCAGATTAGGGACATGGTCAGGGTTGGTGTGTGGTTAAATTTCATTGGAGTTATGCTCATAACGGTAGCTGTATTTTTATCAGCTAAAATAGCATTTGGAATTGACTTATCGGTAATGCCAGGATGGGCATTACAATAACTCTTAACAGATAAATATATTAAAACGTAATCCTTCCTTTCTGTATCATTTTACCTGTAGTTACAATATATTTTACTCTTTATTAATCAATAAAATCGGTAGTGTAATGCGAAGCCTGATAATTGTCGTTTTCCTCCTCTCCCAGTTATTTTCCAATCCAACAATTTCTGGAACTGATTTCCAATCTATACTTGGACCAGAAGCGGTTTATCAGACAAATGCTTCTGGGAAATTGAAATCTTTTTATCCTTCCCCAAACAACCAATTGGGAATACAACCCCAATTATCCGCACTTGATAACGCATTCCAAATTCTGTCTGATCATCATGAGTTATTCTCCATTGACGGCTCAGATGTAAAACTGGAAGTACATCAACAAAAAGGAAACCTTTCCTATATCATATTTAGACAAACTGTTGGACAAGTCCCAATTTACCAATCGAAAATTGATTTTCGGTTTCGTGATAATGATAAGCTCGTTTTTTCCAGAATAAAATCCTACCTCTCTCCTGCTGTGGATACAAATCCAACAATCCCAGCAAGTATTGCACTGGACCTGGCAAAACTTGAGACCGATTATTCTGAACAACAAAATGACGTGGTTGTCGTACCACCGATGTTATATATTTATGCTGATAATGATGAAGATTTCACTTATCGCCTCGGATGGTTATCAAAGATTCAAATTCATCACAGAGACCCATTTGTTCATAAGCGTGGAATAAGTTTTTATGAAGTTTGGATTGATGCACACTCGGGAGAAATGTTTTCGCTGATTGATCGCGCTGAGGATATTGAAATAACCGGACGAGTCACTGCGATGGTTAAAGATTTGCCTTACGGTACTTCTACAGAAAGACCTTTAGAAGATTTACGCGTGCTCGTAAGTGATATCGGCGAAACATATACAGATGAAAATGGCTATTATGCAATTGAAGCCGGTGACACAGACCACGATGTTACCGTTGAGTTTTATGGTACCTATTTAGACATAGATGCGAGAAATACAACGGATGCAGTCATAACCGTTATGGCCACGCCTGGAGATACAGTAGATTTTTTATTCGATGAATTCAATTCTCTACCATCTGAAAGAGATACATATTACCATGCTAATTTCGTGCATGATTGGATCACAAGTTTAGATAATAGTTTTACCGGAGCTGATTATGTAATGCCGGCGGCTGTAAATATTGGAAGCGAAGACCCCTACTGGCCGTGTAACGCATATTGGGACGGAACGGGAATAAATATGTTTTCTTCTGGAGGCGGATGCAGTGATACCGGTGAAATGGCGGATGTAATTTATCATGAATACCAGCATGGACTTACACAATTTGCATACGATCCATTTTCCTCACCCTATGCCAGTGGTATGGGCGAAGGATTCAGTGATTATACTTCCATGAGTATTCTCAATACTGCTTGTTTAGGGGATGCTTTTTACGGCACTCCTGGAGTATGTTTACGAGATGGTGAAAACAACCGACAGTATCCTGGTACAGAATGCGGCGGAGAGGTACATTGTCTAGGTGAAATTTCCATGGGATGTCTGTGGCAAATGCGGAAAAATCTAGTGACCTCTTATACTGATTCAGCAGCAGCTGTAGCGCACTCGGATACATTGTTTCGCTGGTCAATGTTTGGAAGACCTTATACGATACCGGAGTTACTTGACGAATTATTATTTGTGGATGATGATGATGGTACTCTATTAAATGGAACTCCCCATTTTTCAGAAATTACGGATGGCTTTGCCCAACACAATGTATATGCATCTATCCCCGAATACGGCATAGCGCACACACCTATTCTAAATATGGATACTGCTCCTGACCCAATTCTGGTGGAAGCATATATCAGCTCCATACACGGGGACATTACTACTGCCCAACTCCATTACACAATTTTGGGCACAACAATTTCTGTAGATATGAACCAAGATGGTAATTCAGATGTCTTTCAGGCCTATATCCCGGCTCAGGCTCCAGGCACCATTGTAAGGTATTACATTAACGCCAGTGATGCTGTGGGCAATGACATGGTCGTACCTGAAACCGCGCCAAACCAGCAGTATTTCTTCTTAATTGGAAATATTGAATCATTTCCAGTTATCGCCGAAGATGATGGCGAAATTGACTCCGGTTGGACACTGGGCATTGATTCAGATCAGGCAACAACTGGTATCTGGGAGCAGGTTGACCCAATCGGTACGGAAAGTGGTGGTCTACAAGTCCAGCCTGAAGATGATCATACAATTGAAGGAGAAATCTGTTTTGTAACGGGAAACGCAGAATTCGATGGCTCGAATGCTGGTGACAATGACGTCGATGGAGGAAACACAACATTGGTATCCCCTTTGTTTGATTTATCAGGTATTGTACAGCCCATCTTATCCTATTGGCGCTGGTATACGAATAATGCTGGTGACAGTCCGGAGCAGGATATCTGGTTGGTTCAGATATCCAACAATGGCAGTGATTGGGTCAATTTAGAAGAAACAAACCTATCAGAATCAGCCTGGGTATATAAACAGTTTCTGGTGGATCAGGCTGTGGAACCAAATAGCACTATTCAATTTCGGTTCATTGCAGAAGACCTGGGTGATGGCTCCTTGGTTGAGGCAGCAGTGGATGATCTGGTAATTCGCAGCGGATTATCGTTAGATGTCGATCCGGGTGATATGGATTTCACTGCAGAATTGGATATTTTTGATATCTTAGCCATGACAGATGCCATCCTTAGTGAATCAGGCCCGAATGGGATTCAAATTTACGTGGGTGATATAAATGGAGATGGACAATTAAATATAGTCGACGTAATATACCTCGTTCAGGCCATTCTCTATAACCATTGAATTATCGACAGTATTTATTTTACCTAATTCTATTGATTTTTGTTGGTTGTGCTACTGGACAACTATCAATTCAGGATGTATATCTTCCCGCACTGCTTGCACCAAATGATGTGAAAAAAAGCGGTCAGATTCTAATAAACAATGATTTCGGATTTACCAGAATCCTTAACGATTCGGTTGACTCACCATTGGATACCCTGGTTATTACAGTCCATGGATATCAATCTAAGGGTTATGAATGGATTGAAGCCATATCTAAACTGGTCCATCAATATAAAACCCTGTATTTCTATCGCTATGACTGGGATCAGTGTATTGATTCAACATCGATGGATCTGGCCCGCAACATCGACTTATTAATCAATTCAATTCCTGAGTCAGACATTACTCTGATTTTTTCACATAGCTATGGTGGTATCATTCTAGCAAATTCAATACAGTACCTCCATGCAAACATTGAAATTGAAGCACATGCTATCGCATCTCCTTTGGCCGGTTATCCATCCTTGACTGATACCTGTGGAATATCCGATATCCAATATAAATATCACCTTGATTTATGGGAATCAAACATACATTTTTACCAGTGGCGGACACAGCATCATCTCGATGGAGCATTTAAAAAACTGTCGGTGAACCCTCAGGAGATTTCTTCCGATAAAATTATGGTATTTGACCTCCCGGAAACCATGGACGGGCATCGTCTGGGGCATAATTGGTCCGTAACATGGGTAGTTCGGGAGTATGTGGGTTACGTTCAGTAGAAGAATTGCTGAATATCGTATACTGAAATTTTTACACTCTGAGGTAATTGCTTTTTAAGTCTTTTTCTAAACGCATTTGCCTGTTTGCGGATTTCTATTCTATCTAATGGTTTGATACCAAGCGAATCCATTACTTTCCCATATTCCGTATTCGTGTCCAAATATTCTGATATATAGATAATATCTCCAGAATTAAGTGGCAGTTGGGAGATAAGTTTTAATGATTCTTCTACGTGTTTGTCCGCAAATTTTTCACCACCAATTCCTGCCAGAAAAATTAGTCCTACATTCACGCGCCCTTTTTTTAAATCACAAATTAGCTTGTGGAGATTGGAATCAATTCTTGGTTTATTCAATAACTGGAGTAATTCCCCACTTCCAGATTCTATCCCCAGATATACCCTTTTTAATCCTAAATCGGCCAGTTGAGCATAATCGGTACTGGATTTTATAATCCCTGTATAGACATCAATGAAAGAGTAAAAATTTTCAATTTGAGGAAATACATTTTTTATCCTGTGGAACGTTTTTAGTAATAGAGGTTGTGGAATGACCAGCGCATTTGCATCACCAAGAAAAATCGATCTTCTTACATATATTCCTTCACCTATAAATTGTTTGACCGCAAGTAAATGTTCGTCAATGGCTGGCAGAGATTTAATTTTAAATCTTCTGTCGCGGTAAAAATTGCAGAAAGTACATTTATTATAGCTACACCCCTCCGTAATCTGAATGACGAGCGCTAAATACTGATCTGGTGGTAAGATGGATATTGGCTTATACACATCATTAAAAAGGTTTGATTGTCGATCCAGTGACTGGGAGTTCCATTGTTTTATTTTTTCCACCAATGGTAACAGATTATCTGGGAGTTCATTAGCAAATTGATCCAAGTAGACCAATCCCAATCGATAATCATTCTTAATTGACTCAGCATCCAATTTTTCCACACCACGAAATACATCCAACCCAACCAATTCACGTGTTTTTAAAAAATAGGTGTTGTCTAAAGTACGTCTTATACTTTTTCCATTTACAAACATTCCCATTAACCGCCCTTCCAAATCAAACGTCCAAAGGTTTTCGCCTGGGTTGACAAAGATATTAAAAGCATGCTGCTTTATCGTAAATGCTACGGTGGTATTGTCATCGGTAGTGAAGGTAAATTGTTGCGCTTTATGTAAAACGTTGTGCTTCATAATTGGTTTACGAGATCAATCAAATCCTCAGGTTTTTCTAGTAAATGATTCGCGCCAGCAGATGATAATTCATATTTACTCTTGAATCCCCACAAAGCGCCAGCAGAATGACAGCCCAGTGAGTGAGCGGTATTTATGTCGATGGCAGAATCTCCTACCATTAGCATATTCTGAATCTCCAATTTATGGCGATACACTATATGTTTAAGTCCTGCTGGATCAGGTTTTTTACTGAATTTTTCACTCTCACCAAAAATAGGGTAAAATGTCCAATTATTCAAAAATGCCTGGACAGCTTCAAGCACGTACTCTGTTGGTTTATTACTCAATATAGCCATGGGAATTTTGGAATCCTGTATCCAGTCAAGTACTTCTGATATTCCATTATATACAGTTGTGCCTGGTTTCCAGGTATGAAGGTATTCCTTCTTTACCTCCTCAACAACACCATCAATTGGATGTGGTGAGCTTTTTGGGAATGATTCATGGACCAAAGATTTCATACCGGAACCCACAACAGATTTGTAAAATGATTGTGAATGTTCTTGATAACCATAATTCCTTAATACCCTATTCACTGCCGATTCAATACCGCTGATTGTGTCTAACAATGTACCGTCCAAATCGAAAACAATTAGCTTAATCATGTTGAGCTCTAAGTTCTCCGACTCTATCCATCAATTTTTCCACACTTGGTCTATGAATAGGATTTTCCCAATAACCATTCTCCTTAAGATATGATCCAACAATGAAACCATGTGCCAGCAACCAATAGTCATTAAGATTACCTGCCGTAATTCCAGATCCGACTACAACAGGTTTCTTTGTCACTTTTATTGCCTTTTCCAGGTCGTGTATATCTGTACTTTTACCAGTTGCCGCACCAGTTATAATCATACCATCACATCGAAAGAAATCTGCTGCCTTAATATGATCTTCCAATGAAATATCACCTGTGATAGCATGTGAGCTGTGTTTTTTCATCACGTCTACAAATATTTCTATGTCCTCTGCTCCTATCATTTTTCTGTATCGCAACAATTTCCCAGCCTGACTTTGAAAAAATCCCTCATCGGCAACATGGGCGAACACAAATCCTTCGGCACGTATAAAATCCAGATTTGCCGCTTGCGCCACAGCAATAGCTTCACAGTTCGCTCCTGCTAAAATTTGGATACCACATGGTATCTGAATTTCTCTTTTAATACCACAGGCGATTACCGTCATAGATGCTGTTATTTCAGGCCCGATATCAGTATTTAAATACGGTACATCATGCATATTCTCTATTATGATAGCGTCAAATCCACACTTTTGTAGAAGATTCGCCTCCTTTACCGCAGTATCAATTATTGCTTGAATTGGCATTGTGTGGTTAGGCGTTCCAGGCAGTGCACCCACATGGACCATCCCAATCATTATTTTATCTTTAAGATTTGAGAATAAAGCCATACATGTCTTTCTTTTTCATATAAAATCCTGTGCCCCAATTTGAATAGATTAGAGGAATTTTCATAGTCCATCCAAGTTGTTTTTCTTAAATATTTTGGTGTGGATAACTTGTTGATAACTGTTGATTAAACATATATTATCTTCGACAAATTTGATTTCCATTCTTTTTTGGTTGCTTGTATTTAATGCCGGTTTTAGATTTTATCAGCCAACCGGGCGATTAAACGCCAAATCACTTGCCAGCCTCATTTATTGAAAATTATTATACGCGCAATACATATACCAAAGGACCCTTTTTATGGCGGAAGCGATTGAACTAAACTTCTCGGGAAATCGACCAGAATCAAAGAAAATTGACCCAATTGTAAAAGAAACTATCATGGAAGCTCAGCAAGCGGAGCTGGGTTCAGATTCCAAAGACACCGATCGGTATACAATTGAAAATTATTATGGCAATGATTTCCTTGGCAGGGATGTTTTAAAAAATAAATACCTCTCGCCGGATGAGCGTCATCCATATCATATTTGGAAGAGACAGGCGACTGCAATTGCATCTGTAGAAAAAACCAAAAAACTGCAGGAAGTCTGGACCAAGCGATTTGAGAGTATTTTGGAAGATTTCAAATTTGTGCCCGGTGGCAGAATTATGCATGGCGCCGGTAGAAATGATATAACCACTACTTTAAACAATTGTTATGTTGTTGCCATTAAAGATGACTCCATTAAATCAATTTATCAAACGATAAACGATGAAGCCATGACCTATAAATATGGCGGTGGGTGCGGACATGATTTGTCTGTGTTACGCCCTTCCGGTGATGCCATTAATGGAACAGGTGGAAATTCTTGCGGTCCAACCGGATTTATGAATCTATTTAGCGAGAATACCAACACAATTGCCCAGCATGGTCGGCGTGGTGCTAACATGCAAACGTTGCGAGTAGATCATCCAGACATTGAAAGATTCGTTGAAATCAAAACCGGCGACATTAATATGGTTAAATATTCCAACATATCCGTATTGCTTACCCATGATTTCATGAATGCGGTCGAAAGTGATTCTAATTTTGAATTGAAGTGGCAGGATCAGGTATACAAAACTGTCAATGCCAGAGGATTATGGAATCGGATCATTTCCCATGCCCATGCCAGTGCAGAGCCTGGACTTCTTTTTTGGGATACAATGAAGGAATTTCACAATGCAGAGTATTGTAGTCCGCTGGTATCCACCAATCCCTGTGCCGAACAACCTCTACCTGATGGAGGCTGCTGTAATCTGGGTGCGGTAAATCTGGAGCGCTTTGTTGATGAAGATGGTAATTTTATGGTTGAAGAATTCAAGGAAACCATCCAATATGCAACACGATTCCTTGATAATGTTGTCGATTATAATATTGACCGCCATGCTCTTGACAGCCAGAAAGAAAATGCCAAAAATGATCGACGGATAGGCTTGGGTATACTTGGCCTGGGAGATATGCTCGTCAAAATGAAAATTAAGTACGACAGTGACGATGCGTTACAAACTGTTGACCAGGCAATGCAAATTTTCCGTGATACTACCTATGAAACCAGTTGCGATCTTGCTCACGAAAAAGGGAGTTTCCCTAATTTTGAATGGGATGGTTATGGGCAAAGCAAATTTGTTAAAAACTTACCCAAGCATATAAAAGATAATATTAAAGAGAATGGAATTCGAAATTGTACGTGTACAACCGTCGCTCCTACCGGGAGTGGAGCCATCGTAGCCCGGGTTACCTCAGGGATAGAGCCGATCTTTGCGACGTCGTACAAACGCAAAGTCAAGAAAAATGATGGTTATGGCAAGGAATTCAATGAATACAATGTATACCATCCAATAATTGAGAAACTTTTTGGTAACGACGAAAACCTACCTGATTATATTGTAACAGCCCACGATATTGATCCTTATTTCCGCGTGAAAATGCAGGGAATCGTTCAAAAATACATTGATAGTTCAATCTCCTCTACTGTCAATTTGCGTGAAGATATTGATATAGATACAGTTGCAGATATTTACATGTCTGCTTATAAATCAGGACTCAAGGGTATTACAGTATATCGCGAAGGTAGTCGTGAAGGAATCCTATTAACAGAAAACAAGCAGTCAGAGGTTCAAAACACCGAAGGTAATGGTGTGCTCAATGGTACCAAAGTTCACAAGCTAGTTCAAAGGCGTCCGCGTATACGACCAGGTACAACCGAAGGGGTTACCAGGAGGATTAGAACCGGAGAAGGTACATTGTATATTACCATTAACCAGGATCATGATGGTTTATGTGAAGTTTTTACCGCAATTGGAAAAGCAGGCGGAAATGCGGCAGCTCAATCTGAAGCTATTAGCCGGCTTATCTCCCTGGCATTGCGTTCAGGTATTGATCCTAACGCCATTGTTAGACAATTAATTGGGATAAGCGGACCAAATCCAACCTGGGAGGATGGAAGGTTAATATTATCTACACCAGATGCCATTGGAAAAGCCTTGGATGATTATCTAAATAATCAAAACACAATTCAACCACAACAAGATGGTAATTTCCCGTCATCTACACAATTTACTTTGGCGGAGGAATTTGAAACGGATTACAAACCCGTTACCGATTACACCTATAAAAATATCACAACCTGCCCGGACTGTGGTGGAACCGTCCTCCACCAGTCGGGCTGTGTCACTTGTCCAAGTTGTGGTTTTTCTAAATGTGAATAGAATAGCGGTTTTCTGAAAGAAAAAAGGTCTTCAATCGAAGACCTTTTTTTACTAACAATTGGAATGGAACTCACACTTCCATTATTTCATCTTCTTTGTGTTTTTGTACTTCACCAAATCGCTCAATATGTGTATCCGTAAGGGTTTGAATATCATCTTCGGCACGTTTTATTTGATCTTCTGAAATACTTTCTTCTTTTTGATATTCCTTAAGATGATGAATTGCATCCCGTCTAACGTTCCGTACCGCAACCCTACCATCTTCTACTAACTTGTGCACAACACGAATAAGCTCCTTACGACGTTCTTCACTCAACGGAGGAATCGGACATAATATCAACTGTCCGTTGTTACTTGGTGTCAATCCTAGATTGTGGTTTAAAATTGCACGCTCAACATCCGCTAAAATATTCTTCTCCCAGGGTTGTACAGTAATTAATCGCGGCTCGGGCACTGATATATTGGCTATTTGATTTAATGGTGTGGGTGTACCGTAATAATCGACTTTTACGGCGTTTAATAAATCCGGATTTGCTCTTCCGGTGCGAATTATTGCCAATTCATTTTTTACATGGGACACAGCTTGATCCATTCGGTGTTCAGCATCCTTTTTTATATCACTAATCATTGATCTATTTACTCCGTCACTAGTGTCCCAAGTTTACTACCCAACAACACCTTTTTCAAGTCCCCGGGATTATTGATATTAAAAACACCAATCGGCACATTGTTTTCTTTACACAATGTAATTGCAGTTAAATCCATTACTCTTAGATTTTTAGTTAAAACTTCCTGATATGTGATTCTATCATACTTTTTTGCTGTTGGGTTTTTCATCGGATCTGAATCATAAATACCATCCACTTTGGTACCCTTCAACACAATTTCAGCACCAAGTTCTGTCGCGCGCAATGCCGCGGCTGTATCTGTACTAAAATATGGATTACCGGTACCACCTGCAACAATCACTACACGTTTTTTTTCCAAATGACGAATTGCTCTTCGACGGATATAAGGTTCTGCAATTTGGGATACATCAATTGCCGTAAGTGTTCTGGTGGTAATATTCTTTTTTTCAAGAGCATCCTGTACAGCAATTGCATTCATGATCGTTGCCAGCATTCCCATGTAATCACCGGTCACTCTATCCATTCCGTTTTCCGCGGCTTGGGCACCACGAAATAAATTTCCAGCACCAATGATGAGACCAATGCTCACACCGAGTTCATAGATTGATTGAATTTCAGATGCCAGATAACTGGCTCGGACGGGATTAATGCCAAAACCCTGCTCACCTGCCAATACTTCCCCACTTAATTTGAGGAGTATTCGCCTGTAAACAGGGTTTTCCATCAATAAATTTTGATTCAGACGGATTCGCCAACGGCAAATCGAGCAAATCGATTTACTGTTATGTTCTCACCTAATGTGGCAATGACCTCAGTAACCAGATCCTGCACTTTTTTGTCAGAATCTTTAATAAATGCCTGTTCCATCAGACAGTTTTCTTCAAAGTATTTGTTTAATTTACCGTCAACAATTTTTTCCAGAATATTGTCAGGTTTACCTGATGCCTTTGCCTGATCCATATATATCTCTTTTTCACGGGCAACGACATCTTCTGGAACATCTTCTCTGGTGATTGAGATTGGGTTGGTGGCTGCAATTTGCATGGCAAGATTATGCGCCAATTCCTTGAAGCCATCGGTTTTTGCCACGAAATCTGTTTCGCAACCAATGTCCAGTAAAACGCCAAGTCTTCCACCTTGATGAATGTAGGAATAGACCAAACCTTCATTTGCAGTTCTTGTGCTTTTCTTCTCTGCTTTAGCGATACCAGCTTTGCGAAGGTGATCGATTGCCTGTTCAATATTTCCTTTAGATTCCACCAATGCACGCTTGCAATCCATCATACCAGCACCGGTTTTATCTCTTAATTCTTTTACTATTTTTGCATCAACACTCATAATTAATCTCAGTTTTCAGAAGTGACTTCTTCTGCTTTCTCCTCTTCAGCTATTTCAGGTTCAGATGTGTCTGCAGACTCTTCTTTACCGGCAGTTTCGACTTTTTCAATTTCTTCAGCCTTCTCGTCAGTCGTCTCCACTTTCTTTTTCGTATCTTTCTGTCCCTCTGCAGTGTCTTTCGCTACTTCATCCGCAGCGTCATCTTTTGAACCATGTCTGACTTCTATTATTGAATCCGTTATAGATGAAATAATTAGTTGTATCGTACGAATTGAATCATCATTTGCAGGAATTGGGTAATCAATCGCAGTTGGATCAGTATTGGTATCCACAATTGCCACAACAGGAATTCCTAACCGCATTGCTTCACGAACAGCTGTTTGCTCAAACGAGGCGTCCACAACCACCAAAACATCTGGTAGACGACGCATATCCTTAATACCTCGATGTTGATCAGAAAGTTTAATTCTTTCGCGGTCAAGCATTTGAATCTCTTTCTTGGTCAGATTTTCATATATGCTTGAACCTTCTTTTTCCAACAACTGCAATCGTTTAATACTTTTCTTAATAGTCGAGAAATTGGTAAGGGTTCCGCCCAGCCACCGTTCAACCACATAAAACATTCCACAACGATCGGCTTCCTGTTGAACAATATCTTTGGCTTGTTTTTTTGTTCCAACAAAGAGGACTTCACCGTTCTTTTTCACCACATCTGAAATAAACGATTTTGCTTTTTCCAGTTGACGAATGGATTCTTCCAGGTTGATAATATGGACCCCATTCTTTTCCATAAGGATGAATTTTTTATAGTTGGGATGCCATTTTCTGGTTACGTGCCCAAAATGAGCGCCGGTCCCCAGCAGGTCTTCAAAATTAACTTGTGCCATATACCTCTATCGTTTTGAGAATTGGAATCGTTTACGTGCTCCTGGCTGTCCGTATTTTTTCCGTTCCACTTTACGTGCATCACGGGTAAGGAAACCAGCTTTCTTTAAATCTGCTCGGAAATCACCATTGATTTCCAATAATGCTCTTGAAATCCCGAGACGAATCGCCCCAGCTTGACCTGTCAAACCCCCACCCTGGACATTGACACTTATATCATAGTCATTTATGACATTTAACAGTTCCAGTGGTTGACGAACTACCGTACCTAATGTAGCACGACATAAATAATCGTCATATTTACGGCCATTAATAAGAATTTCTCCTTTGCCAGGTTTAACATAAACACGGGCAACAGAACTTTTTCTACGTCCAGTACCTAAATAATATGTTTCAGCCATTTATACTTCCAACACTTTTGGGGTTTGTGCGTCATGCGGATGGTTTGATCCGGCATACACTTTTAAATGGGTAAAAATCTGTCGACCCAGTTTATTATGAGGTAACATTCCTTTTACCGCATATTCAATAATCCGTTCAGGATGTTTGCGTTGTAATTCTTTGTATTGAATTAAAGATGCCCCACCTGGATAATTTGAATGTTTAAAATATGTTTTGTTGATTTCTTTATTTCCACTCACACGGATTTTTTCTGCATTTATAACAATCACACCATCACCCATATCAAGATGTGGTGAAAAATCCGGTTTATGTTTTCCACGCAATAATTGCGCGATTTTACTGGCAAATCGACCCAAAGTTTTACCTTCGGCGTCAACAATCCACCAGTTGCGTTGAATATCTGATTCTTTTACTGTCTTCGTTTTCATAATCTCCACTTCGAAAATAGCCACGAAAATTAGTCTATTATTCTTTTATATCAAATAATTTATAGATACGTTAACAAACACTTTTGGATATGGGGAAATTGTCCCTTAAAAAGGATAGGTATCGGGAATGTTTTACTCTATTTCCAATACATTACTACCATTTATTACCAATTCAGGTTTACCCACAAATTCTTCACCAATAAATGGACAATTTTTTGATCTTGAAAAAATATGCTTTGATTCAAAAACCCATTTTTTCTTTGTATCAAGTACTACTAATTCAGCCGATGCACCTGAACGAAATAAATCCGTGTCGAAGCCCATTATTTTTCGGGGAGCCAAGGTTAAGGCATTCAGAACCAGTTCCAGAGAGCATCCTCCCTTCGTGACAAGAGCTGTATGTGCAGCACCAAAACTACTTTCCAAACCAATGAGTCCGAAAGGTGCTAAATCAAAAGTTGCTTCCTTTTCTTCTATCGTGTGGGGAGCATGGTCTGTAGCAATACAATCAATGGTACCATCCTTCATGGCTTCGACTAATGCCAACCGATCCAATTCACTTCTGATGGGCGGAGCCACTTTTAGGTTTGTATCATATGAAACCAATGCCTCATCATTGAAATACAAATGGTGAGGAGTAACCTCAACTGTTACCGAAACACCAGACGCTTTCATTCTACGGATATGAACAATTGATTTAGCTGTGCTCACATGCGGTATGTGAAGTTTTGCCTGGGTTAATTGTGTGAGTTCCAAATCACGATGAATCATAATTGATTCCGAAATGTCTGGGTTTCCCTGTAATCCCAGTCTGGTTGAAACTCTACCTTCGTTCATAACCCCATTCATTTTTATTGCCGGGTCCTCGGCATGATTAATTATTGGGATATCGATCATTGTGGAATATTCCAGCGCCAATCGCATAACCTGTCCATCAGCAATTGGCAACCCGTCATCACTGAAAGCAACTGCACCTTCTGCTTTCATGGATGCCATCTCAGTCATTTCTTGTCCACCCTGTTGCTTTGTAACAGCACCAATGGGGTGAATGTGTACCGGCAAAGATTTTTGTTTCTCAATAATGAATCGTATGGATTCAGGATTATCCAGCGGTGGGTTCGTATTTGGCATAATACACACCCGTGTGTAACCGCCCGCCATGGCAGCTTGTGCTCCGGTTGCCAGTGATTCCTTATCTTCTCTGCCTGGTTCCCTGAAATGAGCATGAAGTTCACAAAATCCATAGGTTATGATTTTATTCTTGCATTCGAATACTGTCATTTCCTTACCAACCTTGACACTACCCACTTTCTTTATTTTTCCGTGCTCTATGAGTATATCGGCATCAATATATTTTTGTTCAACAGGGTTATAGATTGTTCCTCCTTTTAGGAGGATCGAATTTTTCTTTTTAATCATTGTTAATCCTTTAATTCAATTCAGATTTTCCACCCAGGTAGAGATATAGTATTGCCATGCGAGATGCAACTCCATTCAGAACCTGGTCAAGAATTATTGCCTGATCGCTATCGGCAACGCGACTATCAATTTCCACACCACGATTCATGGGTCCGGGATGCATTACAACTATTTCCTTTTTGATTCCCTTTAGTCTTTCTTCAGTAATACCGAACTGTCGCCTGTACTCCCTGATTGATGGGAATAACCCAACTCCCATTCTTTCCATCTGAATTCGCAGTATATTTACGGCATCTGCCCACTCAAGAACCTCATCCACGCGATAGTTGACCTGCACTCCACAATCCTGGATATACGGAGGAATAAGGGTTGGTGGTCCGCACAAAGTGACTTCCGCTCCCATTTTTATTAAACCAAAAATGTTGCTAAGAGCGACACGGCTATGGCTAATATCTCCAATAATCCCCACTTTCAGACCTTTAATTTTTCCAAACACCTCCTGGAGACTCATCATATCCAGAATTGCTTGTGTTGGATGTTCGTGGGTTCCGTCACCGGCATTGATGACGATTGAATCAATATATTTCGTTAAATGTAGCGGTGCCCCCGGCGTTGGGTGACGCATAACGACGGCATCAATTTTCATTGCTTCAATATTTTGTGCCGTATCTTTAAATGTTTCGCCCTTCTTGAGACTACTGGTGGATGCGGAAAAATTAACCGTATCTGCACTGAGCCTTTTCTGAGCCAATTCGAAGCTGATTCTGGTTCGTGTTGAATTTTCAAAAAAAAGATTAACGACCGTTTTTCCCTGCAAAGAAGGTACTTTTTTAATAGGTCGCTCTAACACTTCCCTGAACCTAAATGCAGTATCAATGATTGTCTGAATGTCTTCCTCCGGTGTGTCTTCCAGTCCGAGCAGATGTTTGTTCTTTAACATCAGTTCTCCCCCTCCGTTGATATAAGTTGAACAGCGTCTTTTTCATCTATCTCTTTTAATAGGACTTTTACATGTTCACCACCGTGTGTAGGAATATTTTTCCCAATAAAATCTGCACGAATCGGCATCTCACGATGACCTCTATCTACCAGAACAGCAAGCTGAATTTTCGCCGGACGACCATAAGCCAGTAACGATTCGATTGCCGCACGTATTGTTCTTCCGGAAAAAAGGACATCATCAACTAGTACTACAGTCTTTCCATCAATTTCTGCTGGCAGATCCGTTCCTTTCACCTGCGGTACTACCAGCCGTTCACGGTAGTCATCTCTGTGAAATGTTATATCCACCGTTCCCAACAGTAACTGTACGTCTGTACTGGATTTGATAACAGCTTGTACACGTTTCGATAACGGGACACCTCGTGTAATTATTCCCACAAGAATAATATTTTCAGGCCCATTATTTCTTTCCAATATTTCATGGGCAATTCTGGTAATGGACCGCTTAATTGCCATAGCGTCCAGTAATAGTTTTGTTTTCATACGCTTTCTCCAAATATGAAAAAAGCCTTACTGCAGGTCATTGATTTCCCAATCTACCTGCAATAAGGCTCTCGTTGTGCCCTTTCCTTCTCTCTGGAACGGATTAAAGGGTTTCATCGGTGGCAAAATTACATTCAGTCCATCGAAAAGTCGAAGTGGTTTTATTAATTATTTAGACGGTACTTGTCTATAATAAATCTGAAGAACCTGACTGACTAGATCTTCTGATGTGGTCGACGCAGTGATGGGAAGCGTTGCGTCCACAGTCTCATGCCGAAACCATTGGATTTGACGCTTTGCAAATTGGCGTGTACGAAGGACGATTTCATCTATTAGTGAATCCATTGATTGATCATCCGCGATGTATTTTTGAATTTCACGATATCCAATCGAATCCAGCGGTGGTAGCGGAGCAGATGGAAAATGACTTTTTAGTTTTTTGACCTCATCTACCCACCCTCGTTCCAGCATCTCTATTGTGCGTTGTCGAATTCGTTCTTCAAGATAATTCATCTCAGGTAGCAGTAATATTGAAACGGGATCCAATCCCTTTTCATCTGATTTTTTCTGATCCAAAAAATGCTGGGTCGGAGTCTTGCCTGTCGCATGATATATCTCAAGGGCACGTACCAGTCGTTTTCTATTGTTCTGATGGGTAATGCTCGCATAGTCCGGATCAATCTTACTCAATCTATCCAGTAGCGCTTGACCTCCATCCTTATCGTATTGGTCATTTAATTTCTTCCGTGCATCAAGGTCTGTGACACTTCCTTTAAATATACCTTTTGTCACGGCACGATAATACAAACCCGCACCTCCACAGATAATAGGGACATTTCCTCTTTCACGTATCTTTGCTACGGATTGAAAAACAAGTTTTGCATATGCTCCAGCCGATATTGTTTTTTCAGGTGACAGAAATCCTATGAGATGATGAGGAATTCCGTCCTGCTCGTCGGATGCAGGTTGGGCGGTGCCTATAGACATCATTTGATATATTTGCCGCGAATCTAATCCCACAATCTCTCCGCCCAGGTATTTGGCAACCATAACTGCGAGACCGGTTTTTCCAGATGCAGTAGGACCCAGTATTGCCAGAATTGAATCAGAAACCATGATAAAAATTACGTACAGATTCATGTTTGCGAATTACTAATCCAAAATGTGACTGGAATTCAAGGTATCATTCAAATATGCCATTTGCCCAAACAACCCCGGAAGAATTAGCTTTGACAAAGGTTTGTGAACCCTAACCACAAGGTTGCTTTATGAATTACCAATTTTTCCCACTTGATTTCACACGGGTTTCAATCGAAGAAATGATCGAAAAATCTCAACAGTTTTTTGATGTGATGTCCACTAGAAGGACCGTACGAGAATTTTCAACCGACCCTCTACCAATGGAAGTCATTTCCAACGCCATAAAAACAGCTGGCACCGCCCCCAGCGGAGCAAACTTACAGCCCTGGCATTTTGTGGTGGTAACCGATGAAAAAATTCGTCACAAAATCCGTGTTGAGGCTGAAATCCGTGAAAACGATTTTTACACTCATCGAGCCCCGGAGGAATGGCTAAAAGCACTTGAGCCAATCGGAACATCACAAGATAAACATTTTCTTGATAGCGCCCCTTGCCATATCGCCGTTTTTCAAAAAAAATCTGTCCTGGATTACGCTGGAAATAAACAAAAAACATATTATCCCACAGAGTCGGTTGGGCTTGCTACCGGAATGCTCATATCGGCATTGCACTATGCCGGTATAGCAACCCTTACCTATACGCCAAGTCCCATGGATTTCCTCAATGGTATACTGCAAAGACCCAAAACGGATAAACCATACATGCTGGTTGTCTGCGGTTATCCTGCCGTCGATGCAAAGGTGCCGGATATTTCTAAGAAAGGGCTTAAAGAGATAGCCGATTTTGTGTGATGGCCAATTTATACCATTATCAGAAATACGATCGGTATTTTGCCCAGGTGGCAGATGAAATAAAGGATCTTGCAGAGCAGGAATTACAGAATCTGGGTGCAACGAAAGTACAGCCTGCCTATCGTGGATTGTATTTCGAATCAACTAAGGATATATTGTACACCATTGTCTACAACAGTCAGTTGCTCAATCGCGTATTGGCGCCGATTATATTATTTGATTGTCATTCTGATAAATATCTGTACAAAACGGCAAAAGAAATTCCCTGGAGCGATTTTCTTTCTTCCCACAATACGTTCGCGGTGTTTTCTAGCGTTGCCAATAGCAATATAACTCATTCTCATTATGCATCGCTTCGTCTAAAAGATGCAATTTCGGATTATTTTCGAGATAAAACCGGTAAAAGACCATCTGTGGATACGCGCCAACCGGATGTGTGGATAAATCTACATATTGAAAATAACAAAGCTACAATTAGTATTGATGCATCCGGGGGAGCGTTACATCGCCGAGGGTATCGCAAGAAACAAGTAGAAGCTCCAATGATTGAAACTCTCGCTGCCGCAATTATACATATGGCTGAATGGGATCAACAAACATTTCTGGTTGATCCCTTTTGTGGTTCGGGAACGTTATTGACTGAGGCTTATATTTATTCCACCAAAACGCCTCCCGCATATTTGAGAAAAAACTTCGGTTTCACTTTTCTGCCGGACTTCAACAAGAAAATGTGGAATAAAATAAAAATGGAACGTGACACTAACATTCAGTCTATTAAACAGGGAATAATTTCCGGTAGTGATATTGATCCCCACGCGATTGCAGCCGCAAAAATGAATGCAGAGTTAGTGTGTAAGAACGATGAAATTACATTCAGTATCAAAAATGTTTTTGATATTGATGACATGAAAGAGAAAACAATTATAGCGAATCCTCCGTATGGAATTCGATTAAATGCGATTGATGATTTGAGTGACTTTTATAAACAATTCGGTGATTTTTTGAAACAGAAATGTACCAATTCCCGTGCCTATATTTACTTTGGAGAAAGAAAATATATTAAAAACATTGGTTTGCGTCCTACTTGGAAAAAACCTTTGAGAAACGGCGGATTAGACGGTCGTCTGGTAAAATATGAGCTTTATTAAAATAGTTATGACATAGAAAGGTTATATGTGAGATTTTTTATTTATTAAACATGATTATGATACCAAAACCGAAATGCGATCATATTATCAGAAAGCGACATAATCCATGTTTCTATTTGGTCGAAGGAAGAATAATTGAAACAATCTATGATTCATTCCATTAATTTTACCTAATTTATATAAGAAAAATCACATTGAGGAAAACATGAACTGGCAATTAGAAAATCTTATTTCCATCGCACAATCAATGATTATGAACTATGGTTTAAAAATACTAGCTGCTCTGGCAATTCTAATATTCGGCAGAATTGTTTCAGGTGTGGCGAAATCCCTTTTCCTTAGAATGACAAAACGAACCCAGATGGATGTTACGATTTCATCATTTATTGCAAACATAATTTATTACGGATTTTTAGTTTTCTTCATTATTGCGGCATTAGGACAACTTGGAATTCAAACAGGATCTTTTGTAGCGATCATTGGTGCGATCGGATTATCGGTTGCCCTGGCATTTCAGGGGTCCTTATCTAATTTCGCAGCAGGATTCCTTATAATTTTTTTCCGTCCTTTTAAGGCGGGTGATTATATCGAAGGTGGGGGAGTCGCCGGCACTGTTAAAGAAATACAAATATTCTCGACTATTTTGATGACCCCAGACAATAAAAAAGTCGTGGTTCCAAATGCAAAACTGACCGGAGATAATATAATAAACTTCACCACCGAAGAGTCACGTCGAATAGATCTGACTGTTGGTGTGAGTTATGCCGATGATTTGGAAAAGACAAAAAATATACTGCAATCTATTTTATCAACATACTCGGAAATTCTCCCTGATCCTGCCCCGGTGATTGCAGTGTCCAAACTAGGTGATAGCAGTGTCGATATTGTTATACGCCCATGGGTGAAAACAACTGATTATTGGAATGTATATTTCCGTCTGACTGAGGAAATAAAGACACGATTTGATAAAGAAGGAATCACAATCCCATTCCCGCAGCAAGATGTGTATATTCACAAAAAAGACAGTTGATTTTAAAACCTATCCCTTCATTACCTCACTATTCTAAAAATACCAAAACGCTATTCCTGAGTTGCTCTATTTGCAATATTATCACCCCGAGGATGTAACCTCTCAATGTTTTATCCATCTACCCATAGTGAATGACCAAATAAGGAAAAAATTATGATTGAACATTTGTCAAAAGATACTTTTTTAGAAAAAGTATATAATTACGAAGAAAATAAAGAGTGGAAGTTTGAAGGGAATCTCCCCTGTATCATAGATTTCTATGCAGACTGGTGTGGTCCCTGTAAGATGGTTGCTCCTATTCTGGATGAATTATCTACTGAATATGATGGTAAAGTCAATATCTACAAAGTTGACACCGAAAAGGAGCAGGAATTAGCTGGGGCATTTGGAATCAGAAGTATTCCATCCATGTTGTTTGTACCGTTAAATGATAAACCTCAAATGGCTGTTGGGGCACTCCCAAAACCTAGCATTGTTCAGGCTATGAACGATGTATTAGACGTAAATTAAGGCATTTCAAATCCCGGTAATGAGCCGGGATTTTTTTATTCAATTATGAAACTGTTGAATATTTTTTCCTATTGATGAATTTATACTCATAAATATGTAAATTGTGCTGGTAACTGTTTATCTAATTTCAAAATAAGATATTACTCAATTCGGAAAATTGCATGCTTTTAAGTAAAACAACTGAAAATGCTATTAAAATATTATTCTATCTCATGGATAGCAGTGAGAAAGGATATATTCGAATCCGCAACATGGCAGAGGATCTTGGTCTGCCATACTTCCAAACAGCAAAAATTGCACAATTTCTTATTAAAAATAATATTTTATCTTCTTACACGGGACCTAATGGCGGGGTACAAATCAAAAAGGACCCCTGCACGTTTCGGTTGATTGACGTGGTCATTCTATTGGAAGGGACAAACTTTCTGGATAAATGTATCTTGGGTTTAAGTGAGTGCGGGTCTGATAATCCGTGTGCCGTTCATCATCTCTGGAAAGATGTGAAAATACCGATTCGCGAATTGTTTGAAGAAAAAACACTTTGCGAAATAAAAGAAATGAGTCTCCTTAAAGGAATCCAATAGTAATAATTCACTCAATTATTTTCTAATATTTCTCCATGAATCTGAACAAACTTATCGGTTATTGGCTAATTAGTGCCTGTTTTCTCATTTTACTTATGGTTGCTATCGGAGGTGTAACTCGCCTGACCCACTCCGGCTTATCGATTGTGGAATGGAAACCGATTAGCGGTATTTTACCACCGCTGAACCATGACCAGTGGATTGCTGAATTCGAGAATTATAAGCAATACCCCGAATACCAAAAGATCAATCATGAAATGGGCCTTCATGAATTCAAATGGATATATTTTTGGGAATATATCCATCGATTAATCGGACGTTTTCTTGGTTTTTATTTTGTGTTTCCTTTTATTTTCTTTTACATAAAAAAGTCATTACCACCAGGAAGCACTAAAAATCTTCTTATACTATTTCTTTTGGGTGGTTTACAGGGTTTTGTTGGCTGGTTTATGGTGAAAAGCGGGTTGGTGGATAATCCATTTGTAAGTCATTATCGTCTGGCTACCCACTTGCTGTTGGCAATCGTGTTGATAGCGTACATCTTTTGGACATATCTGGTGTATTTTATTTCCCCATATTCCAAAGTGATTACCTTAAGGAGTTGGACGAAGATAGTGCTCAAGCTTTTACCATTTTTGATTTTGATACAAATAGTGTGGGGAGCATTTACTGCCGGGTTAAAAGCCGGCATTGGTTGGAATACTTTTCCACTCATGAATGGTCAGCTTATTCCGGAAGGATTGTTTACACTGCATCCTTGGTGGACTAATATTTTCAGCACCAATATGACGGTACAATTTATCCATCGATGGCTAGGAGTTCTTGTTACTCTATTGGTGATGATCCTTTGGTCTGCCTTAAGAAAAAAAGAATTGACGCCTTTCCAAAAGCGATCCATAAACCTGGCAGCATTAATCGTTATAATTCAGTTTTTATTGGGGCTGTTTACCTTATTATCTGTAATCAATATTAAACTGGCTGTTTTGCATCAAGTTGGGGCCGTTGTCCTCTTTCTTGTATCTTTGCTTTTAATTTATGGATTTAAGGATTCCATGGATTGATACAGGAGGATCGTTATCGGATTGTCAAAATAAATTCCTGGATATATTCCTGATTTCTCATAGTCCATTCCACCGCCACTCGCCATTTGCCTAAAGCAAAATTATCAATTATAACTTTCTGTTCGCCATTTTGTTCAACTGTTAATGAATATTTTCTATCCAGCTCAGCGTTGGACGGACGGTAAAAATATATGTCACCCGACTGTATGAACTCGATCCATTCCACAGGTATCTGGATGATCAAATAGTCCGGTTGATAATCAATCAGAGTTATCCTCTCAGGAAGATTCTTTGTCCGACTCAATGCTTCAATTTTGGTCTGATAATTCAACTCTTCGTCATAATAATTTTCATCTACCAAGTCAAAATCAGTGGAATAGGATGTGGTAATCAAAAAAGCGTTAAATCCCAGAAATACAATTATAACGATAACAGTTCCCCATAAATAGCGATGATTCCATTGCATGTTATTCCACCGGTGCAATAAATGTAGTTTTAACTGTCTCAAGAAACTCACTCCCGGAATAAACATCAATCGATATGGGGTTTTTCTGTTCTCTAATTTTTGATTTTGGTATATCAATAAAAAATGCCGTTTGACCCAGATCATCGCTGGGTACTGTCAGTGGCGCTACCATCGTAATTCTGCTATTTGGTGGCGATTGGATCTTAAGTTGAATCGGTTTATCATGGTACGTTTTGTTTACCACTTTAATGTTATACAGATTACGTATCAATTCATCTGCAGTTTCCTGGTACAATACACCGGGCGTTCGCAAGATTGTGGTTTCAATTGGTATTCGGGTGGTAAGGAGAAATATCATTAAACCCAATAGAATTGATAAAACTGCCGAATATCCACCAATCCGCCAATCGACTAATTTGGATTGTTTATCTGCTATGCCATTGTATGACGAATAGCGAATCAATCCCTTGGGTTTCTCTACTTTTTCCATAATCGCATTGCATGCATCGATACAGGCGGTACAGTTCACACACTCTAATTGGGTACCATTTCGTATATCGATTCCGGTGGGACAGACATCGACACATTGATAACAGTCGATACAGTCACCAAGTGTAGATTCCGCTTTTCTTTTTCCTTTCCCTCTTGGCTCACCACGAATAAAATCATAATGAACCACAATAGAATTTTGATCTAACAACACTCCCTGCAACCTTCCATAGGGACAGACCATCGTACAGACTTGTTCCCGGAACCAGAGAAATGTACCAAAAAAAAGAAAACTGAATACAATCATAGCAACAAAACCTGCGAAATGTTCACTTGGAGGTGAAGTGATTATATCCAACAAGGCATCTTTGCCAATGATGTAGGCTAAAAAAGTGTTACCAATTATCCATGATATTCCATAAAAAATGCCAACTTTTATGGTTTTTTTAAAAACCTTTTCCCTATTCCAGGGTCCATTATTGAGCTTTTTCTGTTCCTTCGCATCACCTTCGATGGCATATTCTATTTTCCGGAATACCATCTCCATAAATATGGTTTGTGGGCATGCCCATCCGCAAAATACTCTGCCAAAAACAGCAGTAAATAAAATGATGAAAACAATAAATGATATGAAGGCCAGTCCAAATAAATGCAAATCCTGTGGCCAAAACGGAATCCCAATGATATAAAATCGTCTTCCGATGAAATCCAGCAGGAGTAATGGATGATCCCCGATGGTAATAAATGGTCCTGAGAAAAGTAGAGCCAGTAAAACCCAGCTAACATAGGTTCGCGCTGCATAGAATGGACCACCAGGTTTCTTGGGGTAAACCCATACTCGTTTACCCTTATCATCCACCGTGGAAATACGATTTCGGTATTCCCCTGTGTCATGTTCACCGACAATCTGCGGTCCGGTCATCCCTTTAAATCCTATTAAAATTATTCTGAAAGGAAGCTAGTAAATTACGTAAATCCTTTACCAGATCTGTTCATTCTATTTAAAAATATGCCAAGGTGGCATTCAGAGAATAGTGTAACAAGATCTTTACCCACCAGTATACAAAGTTCCCTCCGGTGCTTTTGCATTTGGTGGATTGGTACCCTGAAGCGTCAATATATAGCTGGCTACCTGATGAATTTGTTCTGCAGAAAGTGTTTTGTCCCACGGTATCATTCCTTTAGCTGGTACCCCAATATTTATTGTTCTGATCAAATCATTAACATTTCCACCATGTATCCAATATTGATCCGTCATGTTCGGCCCAATTAATCCTTCTCCATTGGCTCCATGACAGGCGACACAATTGGCAATGAACACACTTTTTCCTGCTGACAGACTTGCTTCATCTGTCAACACCTCAACCGCAGGGATTTCAGGTACATCAGTTGTTGCTTCTCCAGGTACATTTTCTGCATCGATTACAGCCGGCTGATTTATCGCATCGTTGTTTCCATAATAAGGCGATCGATACCCAATCCCTGCTTTTTCTGTTTTGGTGTTATTCATCGACAACATATACTCTTCAACCTGGGATGGGCCTGATTTTGTTACATGATAATGAACCATATAGACCACAGCAAAAGCAATGGTGAAATAGAATAGATACAACCACCACGGAGGTAAATCATTGTCTAATTCACGAATACCATCGTAATTATGATCTAATAATTTATCTTCTTTTTTAGTACTCATATTACTCTCCCCTGGTAGATGAATTTTCTTCAAGCGGCAATTCACTCATGAGTTTTATGTATGGCTTTTTTAGTCGCAATACATAAATAATTACTCCCATAAATATGGAAAAAAATATCAATAGCGCAATAGTTGGGTAGATACCAATTCCTGCAACCGAATTCAAAACATTCCTAATCATTGGTTCACCTTGATATCTGTTCCCAACCGTTGAAGATATGCAATCAATGCAATCAATTTTGAATTCCATTCAGCATTTGGGACACCCTGATTTCCCAAATTTGTTACGATAGATTTTGCCTGCATCTCTAAATCTGAATGGGCTTGTTGATCATACCCCTCAGGATAGGGTACACCCAATGTTTGCATAGCACGGATTTTTTTCGCAGTCATATCCAAATCAATTTTTTGATCTCGCAACCAATGGTATGAAGGCATAATAGACCCCGGTGACATCAATTGTGGATCAATCATGTGATTATAATGCCATGCGTCAGGATACTTCCCCCCTTCACGATGCAAATCGGGTCCCGTGCGACGGGATCCCCATTGGAAGGGATGATCATAAACAAATTCACCAGATTTAGAATATTCTCCATACCGTTCCGTCTCTGATCTAAATGGTCGAATCATTTGCGAATGACAGACGTAACACCCTTCGCTTACGTAAATATCGCGACCTTGTAGTTCCAGCGGTGTGTACGGTTTTACAGATGCAATCGTTGGTACATTCGATTTAATGAGTTGCATTGGAATGATTTCGACGACACCTCCGATCAGGACTGCCACGAGCACTAACAGTGAAAACTGTACGGGACGACTCTCAATCCAGCGATGGGCGTAATCGCTTTCATCCTCTTTATTAGATTCGATTTTTTCAAGCGCTGGAGCCTGCGCTTCCTCTTCATTTTCAAAAGAACCCTGCTTCATGGTTTTGATGAGATTTACTACCATGACAATTGCTCCTGTAAGGAACAACAAACCACCGAAGGCACGAATTGCATACATGGGAAGTATTTGACGAACCGTTTCTAAAAAGTTTGGGTACACAAGCATTCCAGCATCGTTGAATTCTTTCCACATTAATCCTTGAGTAACCGCACCCCAATAAAGTGGGATGGCATAGAAGATTATTCCCAGCGTTGCCAACCAAAAATGGGTATTTGCTAATTTTGTTGAAAAGAGCTCCGTCCGCCACAAGCGGGGAACCAACCAGTAGAGAACACCGAATGTAAGTAATCCGTTCCAACCAAGTGCACCAATATGAGCATGTGCAATTACCCAGTCTGTGTAATGGGTTAGGGCATTTACACTTTTCAGCGACATCATCGGTCCTTCAAAAGTAGACATGCCATAAGCCGTGACAGCTACCACCATAAACTTCAGTATAGGATCTTGCCGAACACGATCCCAGGCCCCTCGCAATGTAAGTAAGCCGTTGAGCATTCCCCCCCAAGATGGAGCGATCAGCATTATTGAAAATGTGGCTCCCAGAGATTGCACCCAGTCTGGCAATGAAGTGTATAATAAATGATGCGGTCCTGCCCAGATATAAATGAAAATCAGTGCCCAGAAATGCACAATGGATAGTCTGTAAGAAAATATTGGTCGGTTTGCAGCCTTTGGAAGAAAATAGTACATTAGCCCCAAATAAGGTGTGGTAAGGAAAAATGCCACCGCATTGTGTCCATACCACCACTGGACCAGTGCGTCCTGTACTCCGGCGAATACGGGGTAACTTTTTAAGAACGCCACCGGTAATTCTATAGAATTAACCACATGCAAAATCGCAACGGTAAAAAAGGTCGCAATATAAAACCAGACCGCCACATACATGTGCTTTTCTCGTCGTTTGATTATGGTACCAATCAGGTTGATTCCAAAAACGACCCAAATAAATGTGATTAACATATCTATTGGCCATTCTAATTCAGCATATTCTTTACCTATTGTAATACCAAATGGGAGCGTCAAAGCTGCTGAAAGAATAATGGTCTGCCAACCCCAGAAATGTATATAACTAAGGGTATCATTGAACATACGTGTTTTCAATAATCTTTGCAGGGAATAGTACACACCCATGAATATTCCATTACCTACAAAGGCAAATATTGCAGCATTTGTGTGCAATGGACGCAACCGGCTAAAGGTTAAAAATGAAGTATTAAAGTTAAAATATGGGTTCACTAGCTGTAATGCAATAGTAATACCAACCAGAAAAGCTACAATACCCCATATTATGGTCGCCAGACCAAAATATTTTACAATTTTATTGTCGTACTTAAAGGTTTCAATTCCCATTCTATTCCCCTACTTGGATTTATGTTTCAATGGTTTATCGTCCGGTAAAATCCGGATTGAAGGTGTATAAGAGTCATCATACTGCCCATTTTTTACAGCCCATAAAAAAGCAATCAAAAAACCGATAGCGACAGTTAAACTGATGATAATTAAAAGAGGTAGTACACTCATTTTTAGTCTAAAAATTAATATTCAATTTCGAATTATTTAAATAGTATTTAGGAGTCGCGATCTTACCAATCAATTACTAACATTTTTCTGGCAGTGAGACTTGTGATTCCAGTTGAAAATATTACAATTGTTAAACTACTTATGGGCATTAGGATTGCCGAAGTCAGCGGTGACAGCACTCCATTCATTGCAAGCGTTATTCCAAATAGGTTGTAAAGAAAGGAGATAATAAAACCGACCTTTACAATTGTTACGCTTGCTTTAGAAAAGGCTAACAACTTTGGAATCAATGGAAATGAATCTGCCGCCAAAATTCCATCACAGGCAGGTGAAAAAGAATGGATATCTTCCGTCAAGGATATTCCAATATTACTCGCTTTTAATGCGCCCGCATCATTAATACCATCGCCAATCATCAGAATACTATTTTCAGAGGTCTGATTTTTTAAAATATAATTCATTTTATCCTCTGGAGATTGATTAAACAATAAATCTGAGCCAGGTTGAAAATATTTTTTGAGAATGGGTTTTTCGTAATCGTTATCACCGGATAGTAAATGAATTGAAAAGTGGTTCTTTAATTTTTCCATTACATTGCCCAACCCTTTGCGATAGGATGCCATGAATTCGTAATACCCTCGTTCTTTGCCATCAATGGTAATATTTACACGGGTTGCTATGGGGCTTTGGGTTTTCGTTCGGTTCTTGTCAATAATAACATTTGACCCCACAAAAATTGTCAGATCACCAAAAATGGCTTTTATGCCCTTTCCTGGTATTTCCTCATATGTATCGGGAAATAATGGCTGGTCGCTTCCTGGTAGAATTTCGGTTAATTTTCTGCTCAGTGGGTGTGTAGAATGCCGGACAGTCGACCGTAGAATGCGAAGTTCATCCGCTGAGAGATCGGAACCGTTTTGGGAGTGAAACAAAATCTCCATTTTCCCTGTTTCAGTCATCGTCCCTGTTTTATCAAAAACAATGGAGTTAACTCTGGCAAGGGATTCAACCACTGTAGTATTTTTTAAGTAGAAATTTACTTTTCCCATATAACGCAGGGCTGTCCCAAAGGTAAATGGTATAGTCAAAGCCAATGCACACGGACAGGCTACTATTAAAACCGCTGTAAGTGCATTAAATGCCGGTGTCAAGCCGTTTGGAAACCACACAAAAAATGTGAGTACTGCAATTACAATCACAACGGTGGTGAAATATTTTGCCACCGCATTCGCCATGGATTGTAATATATCCTGTGCTTGCTTGTGGAAGACATCATGATTCCATAATTGGGTAAGGTATCCCTGCGATACCGGTTTTACAACCTCAATCTCTATGGTACTTCCAACCTGTTTCCCTCCGGCGTAGATCATATCCCCGGATATTTTATCAAACGTATCGCTTTCACCCGTCACAAAAGAATAATCTATATTCCCTATTCCGTTTATCAAAATGGAGTCCGCTGGTATAATCTCATTGTTGCGCACCAGTACCCGATCACCTGGAGATATGGTTTCCAGCGATACGCTGTTTTCGGTCTCCCCTTCCACTTTGATCGCATATAGCGGAAAATAGGCAGTGTAATCCCGATCAAACGAGAGCCTTTGATACGTTTTTTCCTGAAATAATTTTCCTATCAATAAGAAGAACACCAAACCGGAAAATGAATCCATCCACCCCTGACCCACACCGGAAAAGATATCTATCAGACTTCGAATAAATAATGTTGAAATACCAAGTGCAATAGGAATATCCATATTTACAGCCCGACTGCGAATACCTTTCCATGCAGAGATATAGTAATCCTTTGCACTAAATAACAAAACAGGTAATCCCAATAGAATATTCAGATAGCCGAATAAGTGAATAAATGATTCCGGTACTTCATTGGCTCTTGCAAAATAGTCAGGGAGACTAAGTAACATTATATTTGCAAATGCAAATCCAGCGATTCCAATTTGTATATACAGTTTTTTTTGCGCCGTCTGTTTTTTTGAGTTGGCTAGGTTTTGAAGGTTAAACTCAGGTTCGTATCCCAGTGATGCCAAAAGCTCTACAATAGATTGTAAATTTGTCTTTCCCATACGGTAGGTGATATGAACGCTTTTTCTGAGAAAATTCACGGTTGATTTGGAAATACCAGAATCAATGCGATACAGACTCTCTAAGAGCCACACGCAAGAGCTACAATGCATGGTAGGAATAGATAATGTTATCGAAGCGTTGTTGCCGTCGGTAAAATCCAACAATTGTTTCTGGAGCGTGGTATCATTCAAAAAGCTAAATTTTGAGGTAAACCCAAGTTCATTTGGTGTAGCACCCGGGTTTTGGTTTAAATCATAAAAGGTACATAAATCGTTGTCATCCAATATTTCAAAGGCTGTTTTGCATCCAAGGCAGCAGAATGTTTTTTCATTAAAAGATATACTGGAGTTATGGCATTCCAGTCCACAGTGATAACAAGTTACTGAAGCTGATTTAGTGTACATTGTCCATATGCTGATGGATGGAATGTTTCATCCATGGCATGGGTAAATCTGTCAACTTTAGTCCTCCTTTTACCACCGTGATCAGACCGAATAGCATAACAAGAACAGCTGCGATTTTAATAATACGCTGTCTAAACTTGATATTAAAATACTGTGCCCCCATACCCAATAGAAACAGTGCCGGAATTGTGCCCAGCCCAAACACCATCATCACAAGAATTCCTTGCGTTGGGGATTCACTCGTAATGGCCTGGGCTCCCGCTATGTATACCAAACCACAGGGTATAAATCCTAGTACCAATCCATAGAGGAATATATTCCCTGATGATAGATTGCTCAATAGCTTGCCTATCACGATTTTGTACGCCTTCATTCCCGGTAGCTCAGATTTTGATCGGAGGTTAATCCATCCCGCTAAATCCAATCCTATTAGTATCATAAAAAGACCCGATAGAATAAATAAAAAGCTCTGTGCATCTTGAATTATATTCTGCAACGTACCGCCCAACCATCCAAATAGCATGCCTAGAAATGAATAGGTAATAACCCTGCCACTATTGTACAAAAGGTGGGGTATAATCCGGTTGAATCCTGCAGACAATGAATCCGTCTTGAGGCTATACGCCATTACGAATCCACCACACATTCCATAGCAGTGACTAAAACTGCTTAGGAATCCCAGGATAAACATAGCTGAAAGATCAATGTTCATTAATAAAACCGATTGATTCGGGAAGGGAAATTACAGATGAATTAAAACGCGAAAAGAACTAGTCTTTACCGGGGGTAAAACAAATATATCCTATTTTGTCACATTCTTTAAGAAGGGTTGCCCATTCATCTTCGGAAATCTCTTTCAAAGCCAGTGGGTAGAGCACTAAATCTTCCGCGTTCATATGATATCTTATTTTTTCAGCTATTTGTCCAGATAAGGATTGAATTTCATCCCGGACATTTACTAGAGGCGTATTGTATAATCCTCTGACCAATAAGGCAAAACGACGTTTTAGTAGTCGCAATTCATCATGGTCATTGCGAATGTTTAAATCATCGGTCTGCACCATTTTCTTATCCAAGGTCAGCATAATGGCGACTTCTTCTCGGATATGGTGTCTTTCTGTACGCAGTAAATGATCGGTAATTCGGTATAATTCGGTCATCAATGGAGTGCTTTCAGGTAACTCTTTCAGCGTCATCAATTCCGTAACGTATTCCTCCATTTCCGACACAAATTTTCTTATATTGAAATGTTCTTCTATTAAGGTCTTAAGAACATGATTTTGGGGAAGTGAATCGTATAGTTTGCGATTATTGGTTTGAATAACAAAGGGATCTTTTCCACACTCGCAAATTGGCAATTTAACTCTCCTACTTTTCTCTAAAAATGAGCTGAATTTTATAAACGGATTTTAGGACATACAAGTCCTAATATAATTGATCTTACCTGTATTTTAAAATATATTATTGAAGAGTCTTTTAGGTCTAGTCAGTTTTAGCTATTTAGTATCGATAATGTTCTGGTTTATAAGGACCAGTCTTATCCACACCTATATATTCCGCTTGATCATCGGATAGTTCTGTAAGTGTTACTCCAAGTTTTGAAAGATGTAAGCGAGCCACTTCTTCGTCTAATATCTTCGGTAGACGGTAAACACCAATTTCAGGTCTATCATTTACCAGTGCGATTTGTGCTAGACATTGGTTTGTAAAGGAATTTGACATGACGAAACTGGGATGACCGGTGGCACAACCAAGATTCACTAAACGTCCTTCCGCCAGAATGAAAATTTGATGTCTATCATCGAAAGTATACCGATCAACCTGTGGCTTAATGACCTCTTTAGACACTGCCGGATCGTTGTTCAAAGGGGTGACCTGAATTTCATTATCAAAATGGCCAATATTGCAGACAATCGATTGATCTTTCATTTTTTTCATGTGTTCCAACGTAATGACATCCTTGTTGCCAGTTGCAGTAACATAAATATTGGCTTCATACAGGGCCTGCTCCACTGTTACCACTTCAAAACCTTCCATGGATGCCTGTAGAGCGCAAATCGGATCGATTTCAGTAACCAAAACACGGGCACCGTACCCACGCATTGATTGGGCACAACCGCGACCCACGTCACCGTATCCACAGACAAGAACTGTTTTTCCTGCAATCATTACGTCCGTTGCCCGTTTGATACCATCCGCAAGAGATTCACGGCAACCATAAATATTATCAAATTTTGATTTCGTTACTGAATCGTTCACATTGTATACGGGAAACAAAAGTGAATCGTCCTTTTCCATGCGCAACAACCGGTTGACACCAGTGGTGGTTTCTTCTGAAGCACCAATAATATCTTTTACGATTGTATGCCAGTGTAGCGGGTTCTTCTTTAAAACGGAACGCAATAATTCTTCCACAATACGTTCTTCCTCTACATCAGTAGTAATCTCGGGAACGGAATGGTTTTTGGCGTAATACTCTTCCAGTGCAAATCCCTTATGTATCAAGAGGGTCGCATCACCACCGTCATCCACAATAAGGTTTGGGCCTTCATGGGTATTAAAAGTCAGGGCTTGTAAAGTACACCACCAGTATTGCTCTAATGTTTCCCCTTTCCAGGCGTAGACTGGTATACCTGTCTCAGCTATGGCAGCTGCAGCGTGATCCTGAGTAGAAAAAATGTTACAACTTGCCCAGCGAACGTCTGCCCCCAATTCTTTTAAGGTTTCAATTAATACTGCTGTTTCGATTGTCATATGAAGTGAACCACTTAATCTAAATCCTGAAAGCGGCTTTTCTTTTCCATATTTTTCGCGAGTTGCCATCAATCCTGGCATTTCCTTCTCGGCAATTCCGATTGCTTTTCTACCTGCCTCAGCCAGTGAGATATCCTTGACTTTATATGGCAAATTTTCAAGTATGGTTATTGGTTTGGTTAATGTGTCCATTTGATTCCTTTATGCGTTTCTGTCCAGTTCATCAACCATATTGGTTGCTTCCCAGGTAAATAAATCCAATTCCCGTCCAAAATGACCATAGGAGGATGTAGGGAAATAACGTGGATGTTTTAATTGTAAATGTGAAATAATCTCCGCTGGTTTTACAGGAAAAACCTTGTGAACCAACTTGGTTAATGCGTCATCTGAAATTTTTCCAGTACCAAATGATCGAACATATAACGACGTAGGTTCTGCAACACCTATGCTGTATGATAACTGTACTTCACACTTATCTGCCAATTCAGCTGCAACCACATTTTTGGCAATATATCTGGCCATATACGTAGCTGATCTATCAACTTTAGATGGATCTTTACCACTAAAAGCCCCACCTCCATGAGGTGCATATCCACCGTAGGTGTCTACGATTATTTTTCTTCCGGTTAATCCTGTATCGGCTTCCGGTCCGCCGTAAACAAATCGTCCAGTTCCATTTACAATGAAATTGGGATCGAAGATAATATTATGTTGTTCAAAGATCGGCTCAATAATATTTTTTATAACTTCTTGTTCTACAAATGCATGCTCACTTTTTTCCGTACCGTATTGGGTTAACATATCATTGTGCTGGGTGGCAATTACAGTTTTTGATACTTTATTTGGTTTGCCATCATGGTAAGCAACAGAAACTTGAGATTTCCCATCAGGTCGCAACCAAGGCATCCGGCCACTTTTTCTTTCAATTGCCAGTTTTTCGGTTAACCTGTGCGCAAGAAAAATAGGTAGTGGCATTAATTCTTTTGTTTCACGGCAAGCATATCCAAACATCAATCCTTGATCACCTGCTCCCTGTTCCCTTTCGTTAGTTTCTACCACACCCTGCGCAATTTCCGGACTTTGAGTGTGCAATGAAGAAATAACACGTACTGATTGATCATCCATGCCATATGCAACGTTAGTATATCCAATATGCTGTAATGTTTCTTTGACAATCCGCTCAACCTCGGAAAATCCATGGGTTGATACTTCTCCGCTGACCACTACTAGTCCCTTGGTAGCCAGTGTTTCACAGGCCACTCGTGAATTAGGATCCTGGGTTAACAGATCGTCCAGAATTGCATCTGATATAGCATCACAGACTTTATCAGGATGTCCTTCTGTAACAGATTCACTGGTAAAGTGAAAAATACTCATGAGTACAAAATTCCTTACTTATAAAGTTATATAATCTGTTTACATTAAGATTATTTTGGAAAAACAGTTTAAAATTTAGGCAAAGCACTAATTTGTATCATCAATTAAACGCACGAATATTCATCAAATAAAATTAGGGATTTTATTTTGTGCTTCGCCTAGGTCACTGCAACTAAAATAACATCAGTGGAAATTTTGCATTTTATCCTTGTACTTGGCGACACGCAAAATCATTTTCTCAACAGCATTATCAATCGACTTGGTTACATTGTCGGTAGTTTCTGTCACATTGAATTTTCGTTGTGGAACGGAAAGATTTAATTCCGCCTTATACAACCCATGTTCGTGATACAAAATCACCTGACATTGTACTGCGCGATCGTACACTTTTTTTATGCGTTGAACTTCGTTCTCAGTATATATCCTCAGGTTTTCAGGAGCATGAAAATGCCGGGCAGTGAATTCAATATTCAATTTTCCTCCCTTGAGGTTATGCGTTTAGTGAAGGTCCCGCGTTTCGAACCGTCTCTTCTCCGGTATCGTACTTGGCGAAATTAATCCGGAATTTCTTTACGAGTTCTTTTGCGGATTTATGGTATTCGTCCTTTGAAGACCATGCACGTTCCGAAACCAGTAATTCAGGATCAATATCTCCCAACTTATCCGGAACGGCAAAGCCAAAGTACGGATCAGTGACGAATGTGGAATTCTTGATATCTCCACCAAGAATTGTATGAATGATTTTCCTTGTTATGGGCAAACTTATTCGTTTCGCTCCAGATTGGGCATTTGCACCAATCCAACCAGTATTTACCAGGTATGCCGGAACCTGATGCTGCTTCATTTTATCACGTAATAGTTCGGCATACTTTAGTGGGTGCAATGTCAAAAATGGCCCGCCAAAACATGGTGAGAATGTTGCAACAGGCTCGGTGATACCCCGTTCAGTTCCGGCTACTTTTGCCGTATACCCACTGATAAAATGGTACATTGCCTGCTCCGGTGTCAACTGGGCAACAGGTGGCAAGATTCCATAGGCATCACAGGTAAGAAAAATAATCGTTTTGGGGTGTCCTGATTTTGCCGGTTTGCCCTGACCAAAGATAGAGTTATCAATATAATTTAATGGGTAGGAAACGCGGGTATTTTCCGTTTTGGATTCATCGGAAAAATCGACTGCACGAGTGCGTTCATCGTACACTACATTTTCCAATAAAGCACCATGCCGAATGGCATTGTATATCCCTGGTTCGTGGTCAGGGTTCAAATTAATCACTTTTGCATAGCACCCACCTTCAAAATTGAAAATTCCATCATCAGACCAACCATGTTCATCGTCGCCAATGAGCGGTCTGTCCGGATCCGTACTGAGGGTGGTCTTACCGGTTCCGCTTAAACCAAAGAATATTGCAGGGTTTTCTCCCTTTGCATCCACATTTGCTGAACAATGCATAGATAGTACACCCTTCAGCGGGAGATAATAATTCATTACGGAAAATATACCTTTTTTCATTTCACCGCCGTATTCGGTTCCCCCAATAATTGCAATTCTTTTCCCCAAATGAAATATAATGAACGTTTTGGAATTCATTCCAAACTCTTCAAACTTCCGGTTATACACATCAGATGCGTTAATAATTGTAAAGTCAGGCTCAAAGCCATCCAGCTCACCTGATTCCGGTCGCATGAACATATTGTGGGCAAAATGGACTTGCCATGCTTTCTTTGCAATCATGCGAACATTCATACGGTATTTAGGGTCGGCCCCAGCAAATCCGTCGAAGATGTACGTATTGGAATCATCAGCATTGTTATAGTGTTTGGTAACTTTGGCGTATAATTGGTCAAAAATTTCCTCTTTGATTTTTACATTGACTGGTCCCCACCATATGTTCTTATTCGAGCTGGGTTCATCAACAAAATATTTATCCTTCGGTGATCTACCTGTGTAACGGCCAGTATCAACCATTACAGCTCCATTCATACCAATTTTACCTTCTTTACGTAAAATAATATCTTCAACCATGCTTTCTACCGGTAAATTTCTTTCAATCCTTGAGACGTTTGTCAAACCAATTTTTTCCAGTCCTAAATCAGAATGTGACATGCGTAATTAATCTCCTATTTTGTTCCATGTGGATGTGCTTGTTTATAGACCTTTTTCATTTTTTCAGGCTGTAAATGTGTATAGACCTGTGTTGAAGAAAGACTGCTATGTCCCAGTAAATCTTTCACCGCCCTAATATCTGCCCCCCGATCCATTAAGTGCGTAGCAAAACTATGTCGCAAGGTATGTGGGCCCAATCGTTCGGATCGGGCTACTTGCATTAAGTATTGTCGGATACGCTGCTGAATTGTTCTTTTTGATAAACGATTTCCTTTATTATTTACGAATAATGGAGTGGAACGATTGGTGGAATGAAGTGATATTCCACGCCCGTTAAAATAATGATCCAAGGCCATTCCAGCACGTTGGCCATACGGGATAACACGTTCCTTGTTGCCCTTTCCCCGAACTCGGACCAAATGATTATTTTCGTCAACATCACCAGTATTTAAACCAGTCAATTCACTTAACCGCATCCCTGTACTGTAAAAGAATTCCAATATGGCTTTGTCCCGCAATCCGGTTATCGTGGACTGATTTGGTAATTGCATTAATTTCTCGATTGTTTGGTCGCTATGATAGGAGGGCAATGACTTTTTTATTTTAGGTGATTGGATTGCTGCGGCGGGATTGTGTGAAACGATTTCAGCCTGCACCAAATATTTAAAAAATGATTTTAATGTGGCTAGACGCCGGGCAACTGTCTTGGAACTATAACCCGCCTCAAATTCCTTACCTAAAAAATGCCGGATTGCTGGTTTATCAACTGTTGAGAAATTGTGCAATGCCTCTCCCAAATATGATTCCATAAAATCAATGAATTGGTTGATGTCACGGCGGTAGGATATGGCTGTATATTCAGAATATCCCCGTTCCCGAATGATATAATCAAGAAAATCCGAACGAATGTTTGAACTATATTCTGTCATCAGCCCTCATGCGTTCTGCCAAAGATTGCATATCATGTGGGAGCGGTGCATTGAAATGCATTGGCTGCTTTGTAACCGGATGTGTAAATGAGAGTTGGCTAGCATGTAGGGCATGTCGTCCTATTAAATTTATCATGTTTTTTAACTGAATTCCAGTCTCAGGTATGTATCCTTTTATGCGATTAAGGCCGCCTCCATACTTTTCATCACAGAAAATTGGGTGTAACATGGATGCAGCATGGACACGAATCTGATGGGTACGGCCGGTTTTAGGAGTAAACTCGACTTCTGATAGATAGTTACTCTCAAAAACTACGTCATAACTTGTTTCTGCTGCTTTTCCGTGTGTTGCAACTCTATACGAGGTTGGATCGGTCCTTTTTCTATTAATAAAACCGGAAATAGATCCAGATTTCCTTTCCCAATTACCCCACGTCATTCCAATATATTTCTTTTTGACAATTCTTTGCTCAAATTGACCGGCAATATGCACATGTGCCGAATTGGATAATGCAACAACCATAAGACCCGATGTTTCCTTATCCAATCGATGGATAATGCCAGCACGGTGTGCCCCATTGATTTCTGACAAAGTACCAAAATGGTATGTGAGGGCGTGTACCAATGTTCCACTCTTCACTCCAATACCTGGGTGAACAACCAGTCCAGGAGGTTTATCAATAACGGCTAAGTCATCATCTTTATAGAGAATAGTGAGAGGTATATTTTCACCCTCAATTTTGTATACTTCTGGATCAACTACGAAATTCTGTATATCTATCACATCGTCTTCGATGACGATATAACTTGGTTTTTCATAATCACCATTGACGGAAACCAAGTGGAGATCAATCATCTCCTTTATTTTCGTCCTCGACAAATTTGGAAGTTTTTCAGCAATATACTTGTCCAGGCGACTTCCCGATTGCGAAACCAGAATGGACTTATTGTTCAATCAGATTAGTAACGAGTTTTTCTTTAGGTTGAAGGAAAAAAGAATAAACCAAAAACAGTATCATACCCACAGTTACAGAAGAATCTGCGACATTAAAGATATAAAAATGATAGGTACCAAATATAAAATCGAAAAAATCTACAACAGAATGCAATATTACTCGATCAATAAGATTTCCAATCGCCCCTCCCAAGATCAGTGCAAGTGAAATCCGTAGCAGCAAATTATTTGATTTTTCTTTCCACAAGTAATAGAACAATACAATTGTCATAACTACAGATGCAGTCGTAAATAAGTAAAATCCTCCAGGGAAATTTATTCCAAAAGCCATGCCATCGTTGGTTACATAGGTTAACTGGAAAAATCCGTCGATGACCGTTTTCGACTCATACAATTCAAACTGGGTGCGTACCAAAAATTTCGTCCATTGATCAACAATGACAACCGCGCAAGTGAAAAAAAGAACGATCATAATAAATTAAGCTTATCACGCTCCTTAACAGCCACACATTTTGTAGCATTAGGTACTTCCATTAATCGTTCTGCGGGAATGAGGGGACAGGTATCACAGAGGTTCTTTGGTTCATCGGCACATTCTGAACAAATCCCAAACGTTCCATCTTCGATTCGTTCCAGCGCCTGTTCCAGATTTCTAAAATGACGGTTTTCACGAGTCATCAACAGGTAATTCTTTTCACGCTCGTGGGAATCTGTTCCTGCATCGGCCATATGTAAACTATAAATTGAATCCGGTGACATGCTGCTCCCTGTGGGACCTGTATTGCTAATACCGTCTTTAATATCACCCATCTCCTGGGCAACTTTATCCATTTTTCCTAAAATTGACTTCTTAAATTTTTCTAATTCTGCTTTTGTATATCGCATTTTCCTAGCCATAAAAACCTCTCAATCTGTGCTTTCGCGTTCTAATCCGATTGAAAAAGAAAAACCGCGAAATGATACATCCTTATGGTATTCACCCGATTTATATTCTTTTCCAAGAAATACCGTTAATGTTTCGTTACAAAAATATTCCTCAAATCCTTTTACCGCTTCGAAAAGATCATCGGGAAATGCTGCATAAACCCGAATCCGATCCTCGACTGCAAACCCCGCTTCTTTTCTTAATATTTGAACCTGACGGATAAGATCACGAACCATTCCTTCATGTTCTAATTCCATATCAATTACCGTCGATAATCCAACGACAATTTTATCACCCTCCGAAGATGTAAATCCATTTTTTGAAACAATGTCAACAAGGATGTGATCAGTCGTAAGATTAATAACTTTATCTGCAAGCTCCAACGAAAATTCTCCCTTTGTTTTAAGCGTTGAAACCAAATCAACAGGGTCAATAGAATTTATTTTTTGTCGAATCGCTTGCATATCCTTGCCGTAGGATTGTCCCAATGCTGGCAAATTTGGCTTCACTTCATATTGAATTAATTCGGTTGGGGAAGCGAATCGATCCATGTGCTTTACATTTAATTCATCAAGAACGACATCCTGGTGCTCAAATATAAAATCTGCTATAGAATCATCGTTGGTAACAAATGCCAAGGTTGCCAACGGTTGACGTATTTTCAAATTTGCCTTGTTTCGCGCTGATCGGCCTAATTCTACAACCTGCTTTAGGGCATCTATCTGAATTTCCAGCTCATGATCAATCCAATGTGCATCTGCTTGAGGATAATCACATAAATGAACACTTTCCGGTGCTGATTCATCCACATTGCATACCAGGTTCTGATAGATTTTCTCTGTTACAAATGGAAGAATTGGGGCCAGAAGCTTCACGGAGGTAAGCAACACTTCATACAGCGTATCATAGGCAGCCTGCTTATCGCTATCATCTTCACTTTTCCAAAAACGCCTTCTGTTTCTCCGGATATACCAATTGGATAAATCCTCTAGGAATTTGTCTAGCTTCCGGATAAATCGATCGGCCTGGAATTGTTCGAATAATTCGTTGGCATCCAAGACAAGGGAATGCAATTTTGATAAAATCCATTTATCCAATAAAGTTAAATCCTTGGATAGCAACCCATCCGTCTGGGGAACAAAATTATCTAATGCTGCGTACGTGGCAAAAAAGGAATATGTATTCCACAGCGTAATAATTTTCTTTCGTACATCATTGGCATGGTCATAACCAAAGAGTAGATTATTTTCCACATTTTGTGAGACGTACATCCAGCGCATCACGTCCACACCCATTTCTTCAGCAGCATCATCAAACCAGATTGCATTACCCCACGATTTATGCATATCCTTCCCAGTTTCGTCCTTAACCAGAGCGTGACCCAATAATGTTTTAAAAGGTGCCTTTTCCTCCAACAATGCACTCATTGCCAATAAGGAGTAAAACCAATTGCGGAATTGGCCAGGAAAACATTCAGTAATGAAATCAGCAGGAAACCATTTTTCCCAATATTCTTTATCCGATATGTATCCCATAGTCGAATAGGGCACAATACCTGCATCTAACCAGGGATTCCCAACATCCTTTATTCGGGTGCCAATGAGTCCTGTTTCGGGGTGACGTATTCGAACTTTATCAATCCATGGACGGTGAGGGCTATTCCCTTCAAATTCTTCCCAACCGTCAACCGCCAATTCTTTTAGTTCATCTTTTGATCCAACAACATAAAAACTTTTATCTTCAAATACCCATATTGGTAATGCTAACCCCCAAAAGCGCTTTTTAGAGATCATCCAATCACCCATATTGTCTAACCACTCATGTTCACGGTCTTTTCCCCAGTCCGGTTTCCAATCAATTTCATCAACAACCTTCTTAATTTTATTCCGCCAGTCCATATTGATATACCATTCATCCACAATACGGAATACCAATTCATCACCGGATCGCCAACAATGTGGATAGATATGTGGATATTGCTCCACATGCAGCAAAAGCTGCCTATCGCGTAAATCTTGAATTATTTCATCTTTGGTGGATCCGTCTGTGGCCGTTTTACCAGTAAGCCAATCAAATCCATCAATATATTTGGATTCATCATCCAGGGGAGCAATATCCACAAGCCCTAGTTTTTTTCCAATACGATTGTCAATGTCTCCGCATCCGGGTGCGATGTGAACAATTCCGGTACCTTCCCCCGCAACCACGACAGGATTTCCCTCATTGTCTTTTCCGCCAGCAATTATTTTATGTCCGTCAATTCCACGGATTCCCTTTTGTAATAGATCCTCCTTCACATAAGGGTATCCTCCCGGTTCCTGTTGCGCTGGAAGATGGTCATAGGGACCTTCGTATTCCCAACCAATCATTTCAGCACCTTTTAAGGACCGTTCAATGGCGTACCCACCATGTTCTTTAAATATTTGCTCAATGGTTTTTAGTTTCGGGACACCATCAATCCAGTTTTTCTTTTCTTTAAATTGCTTTTCCAGGCGTTGAAAAGTGAGGTTTTCTTTGGCAAAGTAATACTTTGAATCATCCGGCGTTTTAATACAAACATAATCTAAATCGACGTTTACTGCTGCCGCCACGTTGGATGTTAGTGTCCAGGGAGTGGTCGTCCAAACCAGAAGATATTCTTTTTCTCTGTTTTTTAAAGGAAAACGGATAAATACTGCGTCATGTGCAACCAGTTTTCGTCCTTCAATAATTTCCATTTGTGAATAGGATGTGCCCGAACGGCCACTCCACGGTACCACATCCGTGCCGCGGTAAATCTTACCCTGGTCAAACAGTTTTTTCAGGAATGTCCATATTGTATAATTATTTTCATCGGACATTGTATAATAGGAATTATCCCAATCCATCCAATAACCAAGACGCTTTGATTGGTCCGTTTGAATTTTTGAATATTTGTATACGCGTTCTTTACAAAGATTGACAAACTTTTCAATCCCATATTCCTGCACATCTCTTTTTGAAGAGAAACCAAGTTCCTTTTCAACCTCAATTTCTACCCAGAGCCCTTGACAATCAAAACCATTCTGGTATCGTAATTCGAACCCACGCATTGCCTTGTAACGTTGATACATGTCCTTGAGAGTGCGACCCCAGGCATGATGAACACCCATTGGATTATTGGCCGTAATTGGACCATCTAAAAAACTCCAACGAGGTTTTCCTTCATTTGCTTTCACTCGTTTGGCAAAGATGTCATTCTTCTGCCAGAACTCAAGTATTTGGTGCTCGTGAGCTATGAAATCAACTTTTGGGTCGACCTTATGTATTGACATGTGTATTTTTTACAATTATTAATTATTTAGAGACTTAAAAATTACCTTGTATCACGTCGTTTTCCAATGGAATGACTACAATTAATTAGACAAAAAAGTCCCCGAATGGGGGACTTTTTTGAATGGATTTTTAAATTTTCTATTGATCTACGGCATAAAATCTGGAAACACCATCACGTTTTACGAGAAATAAAACGGTGTCATCCTTCTCTGCAGTCTTTACCAATTTTCTGAATTCTTTAACTGAGTTCACATCTTGCTTCCCTATTCGTGAGATGATATCACCAACCATGATACCAGCTTTAGCCGCATGACTTCCTGGAATAATTTCGGTCACCACAACGCCACGGGCATCCCCTTCCAGTTTGTAAAGATCGGCAATTCCAGGAGATATATCCTGCACTTGCATTCCAAAATTCTGTTCATGATCGGTATTATTGGCTGCAAATACTTGCGGTTCGTTTTCCAGTTCCTCGAGCGTAACATGCATCATTTTTGTTTTTCCATCTCGAAATACCATGACGTCAGATCTGGTACCAGGTTTAGTAGATGACACAATATTTTTAAGATGCGATGGATCCTTTACCTTCTCACCTTCAAACTCCACAATCACGTCACCTTTTTTCATGCCAGCCTTTTCAGCAGGACTATCATCCACAATATCGTTTACCAATGCACCGTCCAGGAAGTCCAGATCCAGCCCTTTCGCCATTTTCTGATCAATAGGCTGTATATATACACCTAACCAAGATCGAACCACATACCCTTTATCAATCAGATCATTCATGACTTTCCGTGCCATATTGGATGGAATGGCGAAACCAACACCTCTGTTTGCTCTTTCGGTCCCACCAGTTGCAATCGCCGTATTAATTCCAATTAGTTCACCAGACATATTCAACAACGCTCCGCCACTATTTCCCGGATTTATAGCCGCATCGGTTTGTATAAAATCTTCATAATTTTGATTGGAAATAATGTTACTCCTGCCAAGGGCACTTACAATACCTGCCGTAACCGTATGGCTCAAATTCGTTGAAAAAGGACTCCCAACCGCCAATACCCATTCACCTACCCGTACTTTATCAGAATTTCCTAATTCCAGCTCATGTAAATTGTCTGCGCTAATTTGTAATACCGCTAAATCTGATTTGGGGTCTTTGCCGATAATTGTCGCTGAAACTTCCCTTTTATCAATGAGAACAACTGTTATTTGATCCGCATCATCCACAACATGGTTATTCGTCAGGACATACCCCTTCGTTTGATCGACGATAACACCGGAACCCAGTGCGTTGCTGTTGTACTCTCTGGGAAATTCGAAAAATGGAAACATCCTATTGTCAAACTGAGAATGAAATTGGTCCATTTGAACTTTCTTTTCAGTCTTAATTGTCACCACCGCCGGATTAGCTTTTTCGGCTGCATCTGCAAAAGCCTGACTGAATTGACCCACAATAGAATTTTGAGCAAATAGGTAGGTCACAAATATAATTGAAATGATTGTTAACCTTTTTTGCATTTGATACTCCAATATTTTTGGTTTCTTGCTAAAAATCTGTTTTCAATACGTCAGAACAATGCAACAGTTCCCTGTATAATAAAACAGTCCCGATCACCACGTGACCGGGACTGTCATAGTATTAGATCAGAACCAGGATTATTTCAGTAGTAGCATCTTTTTCATATCATGGAAGGATCCAGCATCAATCATGTATAAATACATTCCCGATGCCACCGGATTGCCCTTGTCATTTTGGCCATTCCAAATGACTGTATGAAATCCAGCTTCCATTTGATTTGCAACCAATGTGCGAACCTGTTGACCTTTCAAGTTATATACCGTCAACTTAACATTACTTACATCAGGAAGATCGAATCTGATTTCAGTTGTTGGGTTGAACGGATTTGGATAGTTCTGATGCAGTGCAAATGTACCAGGTAGTCCAACAATGTCAATACTTGTTGATCTTTCATTCACAGGTATTAATTCACCGGCGGGACCAGCAAGTGTTGAATTCTTCAACGTAATGTTTGCTGCTTCACCTGATCCACCAACAATATCAAATGGTAGATTTAATAAAGTTCCACTTGAAAAATCAAGTGAGCCGCCGCCAATATTGGCTACGACAACATTTAATTTACCTGCTTCTTTTTCACTGGTTGTCACAATGACATTGTCCTGCATTTTATACAATTGTGGAGCATGGATTTGCATTTGCGATTGATCATAATCAATGGTGAACTGCAGTCCTCTTACTACGCCATCATAGATGAGATTAAGTTTTAATGCAGTCGCATCATCCATGAGAAGTGCAAGGTCAGCAATTGCATCTTGATCGAAGGCAATAAATTTCCCTGCGCCACCATAGATGACATCAATCATCATGACAAGGTCAGCTACATTAATAGCCTCATCATTATTGAAGTCACAGTTTCTGAATTGATCTGGTGAAGGAACAGTGATTTCCAGAATAAAATCAACTACTGCAACCACATCACTCAAATCAACGTCACTATCAAAATCAGCATCACCAGACGTATAAGGTACTGTACACGATTCACCGGATGGTTTCGATTCCAAATCACCGTAGCTGTCTGTAGACCACCAGGCTGTCACATTGTAACAGTATTCAATATAATTAACCGGAACGGAAATCACAGCAGTGGTATCGTTTCCGACTGTTTCAGCCACCAATGTATCTCCTTCTGTCGTCATGTGGTAAACACTGAACCCAAGCAAACTATCCTCACGTGATGCATCCATTGGGGATACTGGAACGTACGTACCCTGTAATAAGGATACATAATCAGGATTTCTTCCAATAGATCTCTCACCGGTGTTTGGATACGTCGTTCTAAATACACCCGTGTGCTGGGTAGGAACAACATCCATGCTTGGCAATTCGACAATACGTCCGGTTGCGTCAGTGGTAATTGAGCGGCCTGCTGCTCCAAAGAATGTTCCTAGCACTCCGAAATCACCCGTTAAGCTAGGATCACCACCAACAGCGTCAAATATGGTCGTATAGGCTCCGCCGGAGAAAACCCAGTTTCTATCATAGAATTCTGGGGTTTGTGGTTCTATATCATTGGCAATACCCATGAATCCACTGCTATTCTCCTGAATCATAATATACGCGTCACCAGAGGGGATGACGAACCCTGCATCGCTAACATCAACGAGGTATTGCGCTAATCCTCCGTCTGGCGATGATAAATCCAAACCACTGGCTAATACGACATAATCACCGACTGGGCCAGCAGCTGCACCAGATGGATCAACATAAGCAATTATATTACCATCTACTACACTCGCATCACCTTGTACAGAAATTAGTAATGAATTCAAAGCGGCAGGATAGCCTGGAGGTGTAAAGCGAACACCAAATTCACATCCGCCCCCACAACCAATTTGTGCTTCGAATGCATCATCATAGTAGAACAAGTCGTAGTCAGTTTCACCACCTGGCATATGCCAAACAAGTGATACTTCCGAGTCTCCGCCCATGGCAACCAAACCGGTGGCACGTGCCAACTGGGGTTGCAGCGTTAAATCCAGTGCATAAGGATCTGGACCTGCCACAACTTCAACTTCAGCGTCGCTGTATTCAAAATTGTGACGTTGGGCTTTTACAGTGTATACCCCAGGATTAAGGTTCCAAAGGAAATAATATCCGTCAGCTCCAGTTGTATCGACAACACCACCGGCATCAACGATTGCACTATCCAAAGGATCACCGTTTGGATCAAGAATATAACCGGCAATATCGCCAAACAAATACTGCGGGGTAGCTAATACAGTAATTGTATCGCTGGAATAACTTGGGAAATGTCTTGCGGAAACACCAAGTTCATATTCCTGTAAATTAGTCAATCCGTCAAACAACCACATGGTGCTAGGCGTAGGAACATCATTCTGCACAACACCGTCAATAAATACATCGTATCCCATGAAATCATATTCATTAAAGGATGTTTCATTCAAAATAAGTGTTCCAGATACATCGTGAGGATCGCCACCCCAGGTATCACCTGAGAGTCCCCAACCAATTGTTTGCGGACCACTTACACCGCCATCAATAGTGACGTTTACGGTAAAATCAGCATTTGCATTTTGTTCACCAAATCCGTCATCATTCCATTCTCCCCAGGATACACTGTCACCAGTTTCACCATTAAATACTAATCCACCTATGTCACTAGCGCTATTCACAGTAAATCCTGCTGGGAAAGTCATAAATGCACCATCCAGATACTCAACATCTGAAGATTCATAATACAATGAGAACGCAATATCCATTGTTGTTCCGCCTAAATAATCTCCCATTGCTGAAATAGTTGAATTAGTGATTTCTCTCCCGGTCATATTTTCCAACAGACTTACATTATCAACAAACCACCAATTTATATTAAAGGAGTCTGCTCCATAAGCCCGAAATCGAATTTGGGTTGTACCACTAACGTCAGTAATAGTATGTGTAAATGTTGTCCAATCAATATCTCCAGTATTTGCATGATCCTGTAAAACGACCCAGGCACCGTCTACCCAGAGTTCAACCGATAAATGTTCCATGCCATCTCCAGCCCAATCGCTGAAATACAAATCATATACAACGTCTACATCGGTTGTATCACCAACCGGTAAAAGCATTGAATACATACTGTAATCATAATTTGTTGTAGAAGGACTCCAATTGAATACAGCGCCAAAATCTGGATTTCCCACACCATCTTCTATTGCCCAGTTGCCTTCTACCGACCACATTGCTGCAAGGTCAGGTACTTCGAAGGTCTCTGTATATCCCAAACCAACATTTGGGACTGTGGAAGGTGTCCAACTCATCGTCAATTCTTCATCACCCACGATCACGCCAACATTTGTTGGTGCATCGGGTACGTATGGAGCCGGTATTCCACAGGCAGTATCCGAATTTGCTGAAGATCCTTCGCTATAAACGGTCTTTACATAATAACAATATTCGGTATAGTTGGTTACACCTGTTACCAGATATTGTAAACTTCCATCATTTACTGTACCAACCAGACTGTTATCAGATGCATCATAAACTTCGTAGCTGACAAAGGTTCCGCATTCTGGTGAGATCTCACGGGAATTATCCGTTACAGACATATGATCTCTGGCATCAGCCCATAATGCATCCACATCATCCTGTGTACCTCCTAGATCAAGGAGCTTTTCTGCCTCTTCATTTATGGCAGCTTTAAAATCAGCAATAGCGCCGCGTCCAGTAACTTCAGTTACAAAAATTTCAAAATTACCTGTGGCTCCACCAAATCCATCAACGACAATGTAATATTGTCCAGCATCCAGCGCTACATTTTCTAGATGACTTGGCGTATAGGGTGCCGGACTTTCAGGACATGATCCAAAAGTACCATCATCATCATAATAACCAGTAGAGGTTGCAACACAAGCCGCATCAGCAGTGAACACTTCTAGTTTGCTATCGTAGTCTGTAGTTGCTGAACAAAGGTCAATATCCAAAACGACAGCGTCTGATAAATTCAGGGTGAATGTATAATCTTCTCCATCACCACCAGCTACGTCCCAATCATCCCCCATTCCAGCGTTTGTACCGGTTGCGCTGAACGGCAAAGAGGGAATTCCTTCATCGCCACAACCGACACTTCCAATCGGTTCATTCCAGGAAACCACTAATTCTGTATCGCCTTCAAAGACTGATACACCAAATGGTGGGCATAGTTCTTGGCTTAAAACAATCGAAGTGCTCAGAACAAGTAGAATAAAAATAATGGACCGCGAATGGTTTGACATGGATCCCTCCTAGTTACGTTGATATTGGTAGTCTATTAATGTTTTTCGACATTAAAGTCGCATATATACTGCGAAATTTACGTCAACGAATATTTATGTCAACTACTATAAAGTAATATTTTTGAATTTTGGTAACCATAAAAGGGTAATTATTTTATTACAGTTACCTTTGAAGAAATGGTATGTTGTTCAGAATTACAATAGATAATATATATCCCTGAAGCCAACTTTCTTCTGGTTACAAACTTGTGATAACCATCACTTAAATATCCGTTCCAAACTTCTTCAACTTCCCTTCCATTCAAATTAATTAATGAAATTTTGTATATATTTTCATTAGGGACATTAATTGAAATAGTTAGGTGTGGATTTGCTGGATTTGGATATGGAATTAGGCTTGGCATTGATAGATATTTAAAACTGCCGTGGGTATTTAATGTATCGTTATGAACAAGATGAATTAATCCGCCACCAGCTGTCCCAATCACTGCATTAAAAGCATCTATTTCCATTTGAAAAATTGTCGGTGTCGCATATTTCCCTGTAAATGGCATATCAAGCAAAATCACACTATCTGGATTATCGATGCTCCATTGATAGATTGACCCGGATTCGGTTCCAATAATTACTTTTCCACCATAAATAGTTGGACTTGAATAATTCCCGACGTCTAAAGACCTATACAAGGTAAATTGTGGTTCAGAAGCTTGTTCATCGTTTACATATATAAATAGATTTCCAATTTTATCTCCGCAAGCAAAATCAATATCGCCGTCATTGTCTAAATCACCAAAGGCAGGCGTTGCATTTCCCACAAGATCCAGGCCTAAAAAGGGATCGGACTCCTGCCATTCAGCCATATTAGCAGACCCAACATTATCATAATGTATTATTCCCCCGTTAAATTCTCCAATATAGGCATCAAAGTCATTATCATTATCCAAATCAACAAATACAGGGGCAAGCGCTGAGCCAAGTTCCCGACCAAAATATGCTGAATCTTCAAGACTGAAAACTGGATTTTCATTGGACATTATATTTCTAAAAAAATAGATCTGTCCTGACCAACCCGGATTTTCCTGATTGAATTTTGTACCTACAAACAAATCATCATCCCCGTCATCGTCAATATCTATAAACGTGGGGTGGCTCTGTGCAATAAAATCCAATCCCGGTAAATAGTGCCTTGTTTCTAATTCAAAAGACCAATTTGTAACCGTACCCGTGTTGCGAAAAAACAAAAGGTTATTTATAAAATCCTGACCATAGGCGCCGGAAATAACCCCAACAATGAGATCCCCATCCCCATCATCATCAACGTCTGAAATTCTTGGAATATTGTATCCGGCTGTAATACCACCAGCTGTTTCTAAAAAGTCTTCTACCATTAATTCATGATTAAAATCTGGTTCGCTGGGGTTTCCAAAATTTTCCAGGTAAAACATACCCGGTTGGTAAAAGTCGCCCCACAGTAAATCCAGATCACCATCATTATCCAAGTCAAAAAACTCAATGGCATTTGCTCCGTGCCTATTTGGGGTCCAGACAATTTCAATATCTTCAAAATGAATTGTTTCTAAGCGAAAATGAGGGCCAGAATTATCAAATCCAGTTCCTTTATAATAAGCGACATGGCCTCCAACATCACCAATAAAATAATCAACAAATTGATCATTATTAATATTAGCAATAGTAGGAATTACCACTTGGCCCCCATCGACAGGATTACCATCATCATCAATAAGCTGCTCCGTAATCATAGTAAAAACGCCGTTAATATTTTCATAGTAGCTCACGCCACTTGTTGCAATAGCATGACAAAGTAGATCTTTATCATTATCGCCATCAAAATCATTGAATACAAACCAATTACCCACAATCAAATTCTGAAAGGATTTTGAAAGTAATCGGTAATGTGGTGTATTGGTGTCAGGCGTCCTTCTCCAGTATTGCAACCTTCCATCTCTATCATTTAAAAAAATATCATCCCAGCCATCGTTATCCCAATCAATAAATCTTGGATCAGGCTGATTAAACCCACCAGTCATAGGTTGGTCGATTGTATCACCTCCAACTATAAATATGATGTCATCCGTATTGAGAGAGTACGATTGTCCACACAAGAAATATCCGATAGATATTCCAATAAAAATCAGGAATCCTGACTTCATTTTATTGTATTAAATAAGTGTAGTCGCTGATCGAATCAAGATCAAATATGTGAAGTTGCTCTTCTAATTCCTGCAAGCCAATGTGGCGTAATAAAAATGGTGGGAATGCCCTAAACCTTAAACGTGATTTTATGACAGCTGTACCGTTTCCCTGGAATGAGAGAGGAATGGAATATGACACAATTTTTGAACCGTTGGTTGGCAAGGTATAATCACTCATGGAGGTAACTTGTTCAACCGATACATTGTACAATCCAGAGTCTCCAACCTCGTTATAAAGTACAGTATTAAATAATTTTAACTGTGGATCAATAGATTTATCTGAATCAACATAAAAATCACTTATGTCGTCATTTTCATCTAGCAACCCACTTTCAAATAAGGTATCCGAATCGTAAATAAAAACCGTTTCCAACCACAATTGACGGACAAAGGTTACTCCGGTAGGAAATCTATGCCCCGAGTAATTTGTCACTATTATTGAAACTGGGATATTGGAAGTGGTATCAGCTGCGATGGTATCTGGAAGTGATACTGAAAAATTAATATCAGCAGACTGATACAGGAGATTTTCTAATTCTATTCGGTGTTCTTCCGAAAATAAGGCAGGTATTAATGCTTCATCTGCTCCCGGAAAATAATGTCTGTGTAAGTCGTCGCGGATTGGTCCATTTTCTGCAGCTTGACCTGTGTAAGTTGGCATGTGACAAGTTTGACATTCAATGCCCATTGCTTGAAAAGCAGTGCCCTCCCATTCGAATTGATTGACTTCGGCGGGGAGTCCATTTACAGATAGATTATGACAGTTTTGACAATACTCAGATTTATCGTATATCGGATTATATTCTGATGTATGGAATTCATTCTCAACTGGATTTGTTATTAAACCATAGCGTGGCCCTTTGGTATATAATCGGTAATCAACAACACCAAATTGATGTTCATTTACCAGTACATTGCTGGGATCAGGTATTTGGGACACAAAATGGCAAATATCACACGTAAGACCTTCTCTAACGACGGCGGGTAAACCGTCTAAAACTTCGTTGGTGATATTGGAATAATCAGTTAAAACATCTGTTAAATAAGATACTGGACTATGACATTGAATACATAATGGCCCAATATCCACTCCATTCGCATTGTGATATTCTTGCCGTCCTTGTTGTGATACCATCCAAACAGGATCTGCCACGGAATAGGAATGCATCGAAGCTGTCCATTCAGTGAAATAATTTGGGTGACATGTTTTACAAGCTTCAGCAGATGAAAAATCATCTACCGTAAAGGTATCTTGTACAGGATATTCCACAGTTATTTCCTGCTGGCCTCTATCATCACAAGCGAAGGCTAACAATAAAAGTAACAATAATCTATTATTCATACGCAATTGCTATTCCCGTTGGTAGTGCATCGGATTCAAATTTTATCGATTTTAATAGCGACAAATTATCCGGATTTAAAAATAAAAGGGCATCATCCCCAGATGAAGAAACAAGAACCTGATTATTCTCGATATCCATGACACAACCATGCATAATAGTGTACTCACCTGGGTTATTGGTGGTTACTATCCCATCTTCCATATTGATTTTACTTATGGAGTTTCCCATCCTGTTTGCTACAAACAAAACTGACCCATCTTCATTAAAATGCAGATGCCAAGGCGTCATTCCGACTTCAAATGAACGAAGAAGACTACCCGAATCTGCATCAAATTCCAGCACTTCATTTGCATTAGAGCAACTAATATAGACCTTACTTTCATCAGGAGATAGTTCAATCTCGAGGGGTGCATAAATACCATCATTAATCGTGAAATCAAACGGTACATCGCTACCTAATCGATAATTTGGTGGTTGGTAGTTTGAATTACCAAATTCCGAGGTCTCAATTTTAAACAAATGTGAAGCCTGATTAGATACAATCCACAGTGTTTGTCCATCAGAAGATAGCGCAATTCCGTGCGGAGATGATGCTCCAACATTTACAGTACTTAAAACAGTCATAGTTCGTGCATCAACCTTATGTACTTCACTTGAATTGGTTGCCATCATTCCCGGCATTGGCATAAACCTGGAGATATAAAGACGTTGTGTATTTTTGTCGATTGCCATTAAGGCAGGTTGGTTTCCTATAAATACCGAATCGACCATTTCGTCCGTTTCCAAATCGAATTTTATTACATACCCTGAAGAAATTAATGAACAATACCAATATCCATTAATATCATCTACAACCACGAAATGGGGCATATCGCTTGTAGGAAAATAATCCACTGAAATGGTTTTAATTATTTCCTGTTCGCTTAAATCAATTACGGCAACTTTATCCACGCTTTGTAGTGTGACATAAATTTTTGAGCCCACTTGAGGAGCTCTATCATCGCACCCCAGTACCAGTAAGAGCACTACCAGAATGATTTTATTCATAATCCCCTCTCAAAACTGAAAATAAGGTCATTTAATTGAACGGAAATTCTATCGGAACCGTTCCAAATGTACCACAGCGGTTTGTCAATTCTTAGGTAAAATGACTTGTGTACTATTTGCTTCTTTAGTTCTAATCCAAACCCGCCGGCGGCAATTATATCACCTGAATAATGTCCATTCTGATCCCAAACCATTCCAAAATCATTAAATGATGTAATTGTACATTGAACGACAGGTAATGAAAAATCATAACCAACCTGGATATTTCCGGTCAATATTGCATTCATTGGCGGAATTGAATTACCAGTGAAACCACGAATGTTGCCATCTCCTGCAAGATGATAACTCCGACCAAAATCTTCTGTACCATAAAAACTTTCAGGATGCCGCAAAAAACTTTTCTCATATCTATCGAATGGATGGGCACCCGAAACCCAAAACTGCTCCTGCTTGGGTAAATTTTCTGTTGACCAATATTTCCCAGCAAAATAGCGATATAGTATGGAAAACCTTCCTGACCTGGTGGTTTGTTCAATGCGCATGTAAAGTTTACTGTATCCCCAATCAGACCAACCCAACGGCGAAATTTCCAAACGGGATAGAAAGCTTATTTGGTTTAATTGTATGCCATAGAACCCAGCAAATCTGGTTAGATCTCCCTTATCAAATAATGGTGCACGCAAGGTGTCTTTTATTTGAGAAAACCGAAATCCAAATCCGCCATATGGTTTGGGTTTACCATAGTCTGCCTGACCAGGTATGAGCGTATAAAAATTATAGTCTGATACTCCTCCGTAGTCATAGGCGGTGAGAGAAAAAGTGGTATGATGAAAATGAACCGGATATTCTCTCTCCGTAGAAAAGAACCAGAATAGTTTTTTCGAATCTGTGGCATAGGAAAGACGAACCTGTGTCTCTTCCCATTCATAGATTCGATTCAAGGAAAGCCCTGGCATCCAACCATCTATTGGATGGTAATACAAAAGGGGAAACCAGGACCCAACGTATTTATTTCGCGGGTTATACCGCATCTCCGCCCAGCGCAATGACCAATCTGTGGGCATTTTTTTACCATAATTGTTTCTGAAATCAATGTCATTGGTCTTGGAGTAAGGATCAACAACTATGTCGACGGGTTCAAAATTGAGTGTATCTGTTATTGTCCACGAAAAACCCCAAGGATTCACAGAAAGTTTTTTTGTTACGAAATTCCCTTCTTTATCCCGATATCCAATTTCCATTGGGTAATACCGTTCACCCAGACGCTCAATGTCGGCCGTGACTTTCCATGTATCATCGTTTATTCTGGTCTTTTCCACCACCTTGACACTGTAATCCAACAATTGCGTATCGTAAAGCCATGGGTCAAAAAACCAATCCAGCTCATCACCATATGTCTTCTCCATCACCGTAATGAAACGTTCATCATTCACATGTTTTAAATGCCATTCATTAAAGTATGCATTCATACCCAAGAGAAAAAGCGAGTCGCCCATAAGATAGCGCAATTCATCAAGCAAACGGCTTCCTTTTGTATATACATTTGTTCGATAAGCAGAACCAGAATTGTATTGGTATGATCTCTTTTGAACCGGCTCATCGTGACCACTGGTTTGAAATCGAATTGCTCTCCACTGGTTTCTATGGCCAAGAGATGTGAATCTCAGCAAAGAGTCACCAACTTTTTTATCAGATGTGTTTTGATGGTCCATCCCATATGGTGGATAATGAGATTCCATGTACCAATTTGTTTGAAAGCTGGTGAATCCTTCATCCAACCAGGCTGCATCGATTTCATTGTTTGCAAGAATACCATAAAACCATACATGTCCAAATTCATGGACGATAAGGCTTTCACGGTCACTCCCATTCATAATAAGCATGGGATATTCCATTCCTCCGCTTCGCAAGCGATCAACCACTGTAATTTGTGGATAAGGGTACGAGCCAAACTGGTTTAACCAATCCAGGGCGCGCACGGTTCGTTTGGTTACCTCCTTTGACCAAGCATTACCGTTTGATTTATCGTACAACACATGGATATCTACACCGGCATGTTGGACAGATTCATACACAAAATTATTCGATGCTACCCAGGCAAAATCATGAACATTGTTTGCCTCAAACACAACATGCCTACGTTTTAAATAATCCCCATCTTCTTTTTTATTGTCAATGCTTGTTATCCAATCAGAAAATACCATGGACGTGTCGTATTGAATATCCTTCCAGCCAGGATCTCCTTCGATCACTACACCAGTGGCACCAATAGCGTATTGTTCCGGTAAATCAAAAGCGACCCGAAACGAACCAAACTCCCCATAAAACTCTCCTTCAGCGTGAAACGGATTCACTTGCCACCCCTCCTGATCAAAGACCACGGGTTTTGGATACCATTGTGCCATATTGTACTGATTTTCTATACGGCCTGCGCGTTCAAACATCTCACCATTCTTATGCCTCCAATGGACAATAATTTTTAATGAATCCCCATTTGGTAATCCGTGGGGAAGGTTTGATTCAAGAATAGTATCATCCAGATTATATTTGTTTGTTGATTGACCATCATCCATTACAATTTCAAATTTCACTATCGTAAATCGATGTAGGTATTTCTCAAGTCCTTTTGTAAATCCAATTGCACGACCAAGAGCGCCATATTTCCTTAAAAATTCCTGATGCTTTACGGAACCAATTTGAAATGCATTTGGATAAATATTGAGATACATCTTTGTGAGCGTATCCGGACTATTATTAATATAGGTAATAACAGACTTTCCTGTGACAAGCGTATCTTCAGGTATAAGGGAAATTTCCATAGTATAATGCAAGCTCTGTTGCCAGTAATCCCCAGCATGAGCAAAAAACACTAAAGCGAGAATGAGTAATCCTCGCTTTAGGCTTTGATAAATATTATTGGGTGATTTACTCATCCATTAGTACGAACATATATGTTTATAAGTACGGTTTAAGATCCCTGAAAAACATCTCCTCTGTCCGTGGTCCAACGTAGGTTTTTACGATGTTCCCATCTCGATTAATAATGAAAGTTGTTGGAACACCGGTTATGGGCTCTCCTATGGCCTGTCCATACCGTTGGGTCACCATCTGGGTTTCATATCCTTGTATATCTGTCAAAATAGTGTAATTCATCGCCCAATCGTCCACGAATTTTTGTATTTGTTCAGGAGTTCCCGATCGTAATGTTACACCTACTATTTCCAATCCGGATTCCTTGTGCTTTTCATACAATTTTATGAAATCAGGAATTTCACGACGGCAGGGTGGACACCATGTACCCCAGAAATTAAGAAGAACAACTTTTCCTTTCATGTCAGCTAACGAAACCCAGTTTCCGTTTAAATCGGCCAAGGTAAAATCCGGAGCTTTTATACTGTTATCATCGACCTGCTTTTTTGCCTCAGTCTTCTGCGGAACGGCATTTTCTGACGTGTTTGATTCTCCTTTTACCTCACAAGCGAATCCCATAAAAATTGCCAAAAACACTATGCCAATTAATGATTTTTTCATGATTGTCCTTTCAATCCTATGTCTAAAAACCGGATAAATTTCTTTAAATCCCTTGTCAATCCTGGAAATTCAGCAATGACATCATCCTCTGGGGATAAAATCACATAATATGGTAACGCAGCAGTCCCAAATCTATCAATCTCATACTGTTGTTTTTCACGATAGTTATCCCCTCCATCCGTGTACAATTGCACCAGAATAAACTGGTCAAATCTGGACGCTACCTCTGCCTTTGTAAATACGTTGGTTTCCATCCATCGACAATTAGTACACGTGTAGCCGGTAAAATCTACAAATATATTTTTGCCCTCTGTGTTCGCGGCAACGAATGCATCATCCAGATTATTATACCAGTAGTGGGCTTCAACATTCTTGACAATTACAGATCCCCCGTTAGTGTCCATTGATGTTTTGGTCAATTTCGGTGGAAGATATGATGAAATTAAACCATGGATAGGTTGACCGAACAAACCAGAGCCCAGGTACAATGAGAATGTGATAAAAAATAAACTCAGCAGCATACGCGGCACACCTACCACATCAGATGGTGAATCATGTGGAAGACGCAATTTTCCTAGTAAATAAATACCGGTGAATAACATTATGATAGTCCAGGCTGCCAAAACAGATGAGTTGGTAAATATATTCCAGCCCCATACTAAGTCCGTATTACTGAAAAATTTGAATGCTGCTGCCAATTCAAGAAAACCCATGACCACTTTAACTGAGTTTAACCACCCACCGGATTTTGGCAAGCGCGCTAAATATTGAGGGAAAAGTGCCAGGAAAAAGAAAGGTAATGCAAAAGCAGAACTGAAAACGACCATCCCCAAAACGGGCCAAAACCATTGCCCATTTGCAGCCGCGACCAACAACAATCCTACAAACTGAACGGTACAGGTAAAAGAAGTAAGCGTAAATGTTAAGGCCATGAAAAGGACGCCTACATAGCCACCTGATGACTCTTTATTCAGCGTATACTGCCGTAACTTTTGCGGAACCTGAATTTCGTACATACCAAACAATGAAAGCGCAAAAAACACGAACAAGGCACCAATAAATATATTCACCCAGGGATTTGCTGCCAGCTGATTGGCACCGGAAGCCCCCAGAAATCCTGCAAGCAGAAGTCCCAAAATGCTGAATGTCGCAATGATCCCCAGTGTGTACACAATGGCCTGTTTTAATGGATTGGTTCCGCTCTGCTCTCCCTGATGGGTAAAAAACGAGACGGTGATCGGTATCATTGGGAACACGCATGGTGTAAGTAAAGCAAGAAACCCCATCGTGAGGGATAGTAGAATGAATGGGAAAATTCCCGCTTTTATTGCTGCATCCAATTGGGTATCACCGGTATAGGATTTATTTGCAGCTGTAAAGGCTAAATATTCTTCTCTAGGCTCACCTTTTTCTACTATCGTTTTTATGGGTAATTCAATTTCTTTGGGAGGATAACAAAGTGCATTATTACACACCTGATAGAAAAAGAAAACCTTGAGCGTTGTTTCGTCACTGGTGATGGATGGTTTGAGCTTAACCGGAACTGTAAAAGACGTTGAACCAGTATGATAATAGGTTACCTTACCAAACCCATCGTCAAACGATGAGTGGGGTTCTGGCTCCAGAATCTCTCCCACTTCAGCAATATCATCACCCGTAATCGAAATACGCGTAGGCAATGGGCCATCCACTGAGTCGTGAATCGCATAGATATGCCACTCTTCATCCATGGATGCGTTTATTGTAACCTTCACCACCTCACCGGCTCGAGGAATATGATCCAGGGAAGTCGTTACAGAAACCGGGTTTTCAAATTGCCCCAGCAACAGTGCAGGGAAAAGAATGAGGAAAATTTTGGATATTTTGTCTTTAATCATAAATCGTTTTGACGCTTAATAGCCTAAAAGGTAACAGTGTTTATTTGTGACTCCCAAACCATTGTTTTAATCGATGTTTCCATGATAGTCTATCTTCAAGAATGCTTAAAAGCTCATCTTTCTGAAATTCCATTGCATGTATCCCGGCTTCATACAATTCATTAAATCTCTCAAACTGGGACCAATGCAACCCTTGGACTTCGGGACGAATGATGTAGTCCGCGTGCGTTATCAGTTGATTGGATAGCTGCTGCGAAGTAATGCGTTCCGAACGTGTCATTAATTCCAGGATATTTATCTTCTTCAATGACTCCGGTTTACCACGTGAAATGTCTACCGCAATAGTGAAATCTACTTTTTCTTTCACATGTAACACAGGGATGGGTGTACTGGTTCCACCATCCAGGAGTAATTTGCTGTTTTCTGTCTTCGGGGCGACAAATCCTGGAATGGATGAGCTATTTACGATAGCTTCAATCAGGTCACCTTCTGTGAACTCTACTGGAAGCCCTGAATGGAAGTCTGTAGCCACAACTGTCATTGGTATTTGCAATTCATCAAACGATTCAATGGGTATGAGATAGCGCATTGCAGCCTCTACCTTTTCCCTTCGAATAATGCTTTTGCTATTCATAGCCAGTATAATAACCATCTGATCTTGAATAAACTTGGCGACCTGTCCGACTGCGGAATTGGGATCACGATCGGGTATCATCCGATCTGTCCCCAGTTGGGCAAACACTTCACTGGATAATAATTCCCTAAACCTGTTTTCAACCCAATTGGGGTCTTTGGTTGCCGAATACATGGCACCAATGATAGCTCCGGCGGAGGTTCCGGCAATATAATCAGGGATTACACCTATTGCGTGTAATCCCTGGAAAACGCCAATGTGGGCGGCACCACGGGCTCCGCCTCCTCCTAACGCTATACCTATGGATTCGATATTATTCAAGTCCTTCAATGGATGATTTTGGTACGATGGTTATTTTCATTTCAATTCGCTCCAAAGGATTATCACTTTTATCTCGCGGTACATTGACGATGCGATCGGAAACGTCCATTCCTTTGATTACATTTCCAAAGACGGTATACTTGTTATCCAACCGGTTCACATCAGCCACACAGATGAAAAATTGGCTGCCAGCACTGTTAGGGTCCTGGGACCTGGCCATGGATAATGCTCCGCGATTATGAGGCATTGTATTAAATTCAGCTGGTAACATCCACGTGTCGCTATCTTCCTCATCTCCAATCCCGTAATACTTTCCAGCATGACCGCCCATTCCATACATGGAACGATCGGTTCCTTTTGTATTGGGGTCACCGCCTTGAATAACAAACCCCGGGATCACACGATGAAATAAAGTACCGTCATAATATCCGTCCTCCGCCAGTAGCTTAAAGCTTTCCACATGTTTGGGTGCAACGTCGGGATAAAATTCCACAACAATATCTCCCATTTTTGTCGAGATAACACCCACCATTTCTCCTGGTCCACAACTCACAATCCATACTCCAATCATTGTTAACATTAACAGTAATAAATATTTTCTAACCATTGTATCTCCTTTATTTCTGAGGAAAATACCGACTACCCGGTTTTTCTATAGGTATTTTTTCCAATTCAGGTGGGATAGTTGCAGGATCATAGCTAACCGCTGATTGTTGGGTCACAGCGTACTGATTTGGATGCAATCTGGCCTTCCCATTGCTGCGATCGACCACGACACCAACACCCATGATTTTGGCTCCTAGCTTTTCACAGACCGTCATCACTTCTTTCACTGATCCCCCGGTTGTAATCACATCTTCCACAACCAATACACAATCTCCCGGACGAATGTCAAATCCACGTCGAATTGTCATTGCTCCATCTTTTCGCTCCGCAAAGATAGTTTTAATTCCTAGCTGGCGACCCACTTCTGTACCAATAACAATACCACCAATGGCAGGACTAACTACTGTATCAATGGTTTCGTTATCAAAGTGATGGGCTATTTCTTGTGCAAACAGTGATAGATATTTTGGGTACTGCAATACTTTTGCACATTGAAAATATGCTGGACTATGACGACCTGATGTTAGAATAAAATGGCCTTCTAAAAGGGCTTCCGTTTCACTAAAAATTTTTTTTGCTTTTTGGTTATTCACCGATCAATTCTCTCATTCTTTTCACATACAACTCTGCCGATGTTCTTATTGCATCGATGGTAAAATCACCGGGAAAGGAAATGGCACGGGAAATGTTAATTATTGCAGGACCGGATTTATTCCCAATCGTAATACTGGCTTCCAAATTCCCACCCTGGGTTCCGATTCCCGGAATAAGTAATGGTATTTCTGGAGCAAGTTTTCTAATCAATTCCAATTCATTCAACGCGGTTGCGCCCACGACCATTCCAATATTATTTTGCGTATTTACCTCCATGCATTTCTTTGCCACGCTTACATAAACCGGATCACCTGCAGCCATGTGATTTTGAAAATCTGTCGCAGAATTATTTGAAGTGCGGGCCAAAACAAATACGCCTTTTGCAGGATTTTCTAAAAATGGCAGGATTGTATCCCTGCCCATGTATGGGTTGATCGTTACCGCATCAAATTGAAAATGGTTATACAGGCTTTCCGCGTATTGTCTGGCCGTGTTACCAATATCCCCCCTTTTTGCATCGCCAATAATGATGTGACTGGAACCAATATAGTCTATTAATTCTTCTAACCACTGAAACCCTTGCGAACCCCAGCGCTCAAAGAACGCCAAATTTGGTTTGTATGCCAATGCGATATCTTTGGTCGCATCCACCACCTTTTTTGCGTGAATCTTACATTCTTCCAATTGATGGGATTGCGCGTGCAACGCTTCGGGAGAAATATCCAAACCAACACATAACAGTGATCGCGATGCTTTTATCTGCTCTTTTAAGCGTGATGTAAACGATTGCATTTGGTAAAGTTAATGAGGACAACATCATGCAACGTAATAGAATATTTTTCCTGATACGATATAAACAAATCTGGTATTATGAACACTAGTACACATAAAGTATCGCACTTATCGCAAGTATCTTCTTCTTTACAAGGAATTACGTTTCTCAAGATCGTTAAACTCCGTAATTTTTAAGAATGCAACAGCTCTCTTTATACAATGATGCACCCTCCAAATCGCGCGTCATAGCCTCCAGTGGAGTTTTCCAAATCGAATTGTTAGAACATGTAGGTGAAGAAGACTACCCTTCCCTAATTGCGATCTCTGAACAACTAGCCAGCGATTATGGTGAAAAAGCCATACTTACCAAAGCTACAATTCATCGGTATTTTAATAAGAAGGGTTCCCTGCCATTCATCGCACGATTTCGCAATGAATTGATCGGCTATATAATTGGCGTTCCCATAGAAGAATTAAGCCATGAGCCCTGGTCGCGCACCGATCCGAATTTTGGGAAGTACAATACTCTCTACACGTATGCCTTCGTGATTCTGTCCGATCATCAGGGCAATGGATATGCAAAAATGCTAAAAAGAGTTTTTATAAATTGGGCAAAAAAGAGGGAAGGAATCCGGTATATCACCGGGCATGTGGAAATTGGGATATCCTCCAAATTTTCAGGTGATGTGCAAATTGTCAATCGGGTAGATAACTGGCAGGGCACCGGTAAGGTATTCGAATATTATAGACGAAATCTGCACCCGGATCATTCCCAATACCAATCAAATAACCCCCCGTTAGCAACAAGGATATGAACTTGAAAAGCAACATTACACAGCAATATTGGATTACCATTGGATTGTTAATTATTATATTGCCAATCATCGCACTTCTACAGATCTGAATGTTCCCCAATAAAACCATTGTTCTTTTTTGGATAATGGTCATTATTGTTATCGCGCACAATTTTTTCCCGGAAACCAATACAGGCATTTTTCACTATTACATGGACGATCTGTTCGCAATACCTGTTATTGGAACGATTATACTTTATATACAAAAGAGGATTGATAACAACTATCAAACTTTACCCGTTTCTCATATCATTACAATATGTATTGCAGTCATTATCTTGTTTGAATTGGTACTGCCACACTTTTCAAAATTGTATACCAGAGACCTCTTTGATATTGTGGCTTATGTGATTGGCGCGGTATTCTTTTATGTTGAAATGAACCGCTAGTCTTGTGACGGACTAAAACCTATAGGAACCGCCAAAATACATATATAATATCTTGAAATCGACTTCATAGGTATAATCCATTGACGCCGATAGACTTACCTGCTTTCCGATCCGATATGAGAAATTACCAGAGACAGTTTGCTGACTGTAATCCGCAATCATGTTTCCATAACCGTAAGTATAATATTCAAATTGTCCGTACACATTACCCTTTTGACCAATTGGCATTCCCAATCCAATCTGGCTTCGTATACCTGTAATCAGGAAATTCTGTAAATACATCAAGGTTACATCTCCATACGATTTTTCCATGTAATCACCCGTACCATAATTAAATCGAACCACGGTAGATGGTCGGTCCGTACTACCAACGCGTAAATTCGCACCCAGACTGAACTTCCCAAAATGAGGATGTCGATACTGAAGGGTATTGTACAAACCGGTACGCATTTCATCTTCAAAAAGTGAATCGACAAATGTCTGGGATGATGAACGGTAAATAACCATCCTGTTGGTTGATAATCGGCTTGAAAAACTCACATTGAACGGAGCTCTAATTCGAAGGGATAATTCACTATTGGTAACAGAATATTTATTTCTAGTTGAGATGTAAGCGTCGCGATAAAAATCTACGGTTGCATTGGTTCTAAAATCCCACCACCGCCGGTCTGCCAAACTCACATGAAACACTGAAAATTCACGATCAGTTGAGCCGCTGGCATATTGCCCAACCAGCGCAATTCTGGTATTCATGTACACGTTGGCCACTTTCTTTTGAATGTGACCAAATAGTCCACCTTTGTGTATATCTTTATTAAACGCTAATGATATTGGGTCTGGTTGAACTCCGGCAATGGCACCAATTCCAAATGATCCAGACGGATTCCATTTTGCCATCAGTCCATCAGTGGCTCCCATTCCAGCCAGTTCGGAAGCAAATACTCGTCCAACCTGTGCTGAAATTGGGCCATTGGGATCACCAAGCGTCATGCGAGCCTGATAAAGGGTAAAAGATTGGTCAATCATGTCACCCCGACCGTACACCCATAGCGATGATTTAAAATTTCCAATGGTTGATATGCCATACTGCAACGTTGAAACACTTCGCTTGGAGGTCTTGTTGTCAGAAAAAGCAACACTGGAATGACGAAGTCCAATATTCCCGTTGTGTTTTATTAATTTTTCCTTTGGTTCAATTTTTTCTGGTTCAGATTGTATCGGAACTTGGGTGCTATCCTGAATGGTTAACGGACCTGCATCCGATTCACTTTTCACCAGCTGGACTCGATCCCCAAGTTGGTATTCGGTTGTTGGAATCAAGGATGAACTCACACTGGAATGTGTCGCAAGATTAGTAACAATTATTTTGCCCAATTCCTCCGTTCTCCTAAACACCGTAAGGGTATCTCCCACAGATAAATCATCCCCGCTCCCAATATCACAGTATACTTGGTCCTGAGTTAGATATGTAATTTTTCCTTGTATCAGCTTATCAGCAGCACCCGAAACGGCAACCAAAAACAGGAAAATAAAAAGTAAATTCCTCACTTAACCCTCTCTTCCGGAGGGATGGCAATTATAACAGGCTCTGCTTTCATAACGGTAATCGTTTTTTTCATCATGCTTATCGTCCATTTTACTCTTCCTGTGTTCGTGGCATACACCATTTAATCCACAGGAAAAATCAGTATAATTATTAGGGTTAATATGACATTCCGCTTCACAGGTCGACCAGACTCCTTTGCGATGATTCCCTGTGAAAATTGGGAAGAATACATCATGATGGGACATGTCACTGGGAAACCAGGCGCGAGTGTTGTGACACAAAAAGCAATCTTCGTTTTCCGTGTGTCCATTCTCGATGACTTGACTAGTGTAGACATCACGATGACAAACAACACATGATGTAGTACGGTTCAACACCACAAAACCGTAGGCATTGCTATGGCAATTTTCACAGGCAATGTTAGAATGCCGTCCAATCAAAGGGAATAGCGTTTCATCGTGTCTAAAACGCCAACTTAAAAAATCCCAGTTGCTGGTATTATGGCAACGATAACAATTATCACCATATCCCTCAAAATGAATATCCATGTGACAATAATTGCATTCAGCATCGGCCTGCTTAAAGTCATGCATTTCTTCAACAGTATTCCCCTCATGGCATTGAATACAGTTAGCTGTTTTATGGGCACCAATCAGAGGGAAATTAGTGGCATCGTGTGTAAAGGATCTATTTGTCGACAGCGGTTTCCACTGATTTGGATAATGACAAGAGCCACAATCCAAATCAGTAAATATTTCCGGAGATTGCATCGATAAAGTCAATGAGATGATAATTGTTAATGAAAGTCCCATAAACTCAATTATTCTTCAAAATATTTTTCCAGTCATGTTTTTCCTTTGGAGGTCGTCTACGATCGCCATCTCCATCACCACCTTCATCTTCCTCTCCAGTAGGGTGACATTCATAACAGGCTGAACTTTCATAACTGTAGTCATTTACATCATCATGTTCTTCATTCATTTTGCTTTGGCGATGCTCGTGACATATACCGTTCAAACCACAAGTGAATTGTTCAAAATTTTCTGGATAAATATGACATTCAGCAATACACGTTGACCATTCACCGTCGTGTTCACCTGCAAAAATTGGAAAGGCGTGATTAAAAAATTCATCTTCCCAGTCAGTCGTATAGTGGCATAATGAACAATCCTGTGGATAGCCCTGTGCATTATGGTTGGGATTGGATACACCAAGGTAATCCGATAGATGACAATCAACACATGGTTGGGTAATGTTATCATGGCTGAATGTGACATCATTCCAATTAACCGTAGAATTATGACACGTAAAGCAGTTGTGATCATAGTTGTTTGCAGCATGATTAGGATCAGCTACACCTTCGTAATCGCCGGCATGGCAATCCCAGCATTGATCACCGGTTATCCCGTCATGATTGAAGATAACATTTGTCCATTGCTCCTGATCCTGATGGCAGGTAGTACAATCATGGCTATAATTGTTGGTTTCATGGTTTGGGTCCGTAACAGAATAATAATCCCCGGCGTGGCAATCCCAGCACTGGTCACCTGTTACTCCGACATGTTCAAAATCTGCGTCATCCCAATTCGATGTGCCCTGATGACAGAGCGTACAATCCAGTGGATACATTTTCTCAGCATGATTAGGATCCGTGGTTGCATTGTAATCTGGCATATGGCAAACAGAGCAAATGATTTCAGTAAAACTGTGATTGTAATTGGTTATAACCCAACTATCCGTTGATTCATGGCAGAGCAGACAGTCCGCGTCAAACTGGTTGTCGACATGATTAGGTTCTGTTACTCCATCATAGGCGGGCTGGTGGCAGACAATGCATTCTATTTCTGACACCGAATGGGCATAATTCTCTATACGCCACACGGTGGTACCTACATGACAGTTATCGCAGACTGTCGGAAACTGATTGTCAACGTGATTTGGAGATACCGCTTCATTATAATTACTAAGATGACAGGTGGCGCAAGGATCCGTATAATTCGAATGATCTACTTCTACCTGAAGCCAATCATCTGTTGATTGATGACATTGCATACAATTGGTGGAATACCCCTTTTCTTCATGATCAGGATTCGTTGTTCCCAAATAATCGGACAAGTGGCAATCCACACAATTGGTAAGACCTGTGTGATCCATAAGTGCCCCATCCCATGAGCTTGTACTGGTGTGGCAATTCTCACAGGTATGCGTGTATCCTTTTTCCACATCATGCACAGGGTCAATTGCACTATTGAAATCGGGTAAATGGCAAGTGGCACATACATCGGAAACAGTATGGGAAAACAAAGAAGGTATCCATCCTAACGGATTATGACAGATTTCACAATAACCAATCGGATACCCATAAATATTATGATCGGGATCGGTCGTGCTGTTATAGTGGCTCACGTGGCACTGATTGTCCTGACAATTATTGGGGGTAGTATTGTACACGTCATTATTATGACACTCCGTACAATCCACCAACAAGTGAAGACCCAAAAGACTGTATCCTGTTTGTGTCTCAGAATGGTCAAACGCTGGAATGCTCCATTCTTCCCCTGCTTCATGACACAAGACACAGTCCGTACTTATATTATCATTTTCGTGAGGAGGATTGGACGCCTCCGTTTGTTCCAATAAATGACAATCAATACATAAATTTTCTGAAAAATTATCATGGTCAAATAACGATTCATCCCAACCGCGAACGGTATGGCATAATTCGCAGTCTGATGGCAAGGAATGGAGCGTATGATCATAATCCCCATCCAAAATTGTGGTGGTCGCTAATCCGCCAGGTTGATGACAACCCTGACAATTATCCGGCAGATCGTACCCTGCATCACCATGACACTGATTGCAGGTGGGCTCAACGTGTTTTCCCTCTAAAATATATCCGGTAATAGCATGATCAAAATCCACAGGCAGCCAAGTTGTGGTGGAATGGCACTCTTCGCATTGTTCTGCAAAAAAATCAGAATCACCATGGCGAGGAGCTTCAGGATAAATTGCGGTCCCTGTGGCATCAAATTCAGTGGTATGACAGGTTCGACAATCATTGGCAGTACCACGGAACACCCCTTCATGACAATTGTAGCAGTCAATGGTTTCATGTGTCCCGGTTAATTCATAAAACTCCTGATGAACAAATGTGGATGGATTCCACCGTTTACGGGTAGCAGGGTGGCAGGACTGGCAATCATGATCCATTTGGGCTAGCATATGAGATGGGGTCACAACCGAAGCATAGTCTGTTTCATGGCAGTGAAAACAGGCCATGCTGGTATTTTTAAATTGCACCATCGGTTTTTCTGTATGACAGTCTTCGCATGCAACACTGTTGTGAGCCCCCAGGATAGAGAATCTTGTCATTTCATGATCAAAGGATTGCCTGGTAACCTGCCATGATCTATTATTATGGCATTGTTCACAATCCGATCCCAACTCCGATTGGTGTACGTCCATATGGCATGTAATACAACTTCCATTGGTCGTTGAAAAATTATGTTTTTCCTGAACTGTACTTCCCGGATGGCAAGCAGAACAGGGTTGCATTTTGTGCGTATCCTTTAGTGGAAATCCGGTTACATCGTGGTCAAATCCTTGTAGTGTTAATACGGTCCATCCTGATGATCCGTGGCAATCCCCACACTCATACCCAACCACTTCGAATTCTTGTGACTGGGGCAAAACAAATGAGAAAAATAAACTGAGTACAACTACCAACTTCATTATCTTATTTCACCAGTGAAAGTATGACAATCCTGACAACGGTGTAGTACGGGGATATACCTGGTAAAGTCACCTAGAATATCGGTTTCCGTTTTGTGACATTTATTGCATGGGACGTTGTTGTGTTTGCCATCTAATGGGAAATCGCTCTTTTGATGATCGAAGACTAGCTTTTTAAATGAAATTGAACCATGACAGGCATCACAATCATTGCGGTATTTATAGATAAATTGTTCATGATGGTCGTCTTTGTGACAGTTTTCACAGCGCTGATTGTTCCATACGAACTGGGTAAAGGTTTCGCCCTGTTGGTTTTCATACGGTTTGTGACAGAAAATGCACGGCACAGCCAGATGAGCTCCTTCAAGTGGTAACCGTGCTTTTTTGTGTTTTATGGCGTTGTAGGTTGTTGGTTTATAGCCGTAAACCGAATGGCAATATTGGCAATCACCTCTATCCGGCCGTTGTGCGAATTGCCCATCATGTTTATCGGTGTGGCATTGCAAACAGGTATCGTAAGCCGGCAATTTTCCCTGTTTGACTTCATGGCATTTGTTGCAAGTGACATCACTATGTTTTCCCAGCAAGGGATATTTTGTTTTATTATGATCAAACGGTTTAAGGTTTTCTTTCCATTTTTGAATCGTGTGACAGGATTCACAGGTATTGCCGAATGTTCCTTTATGGATATCTTCGTGACATGCAGTACATAAATCAAATGTTAAACCAGTGATTTGAAGTGCTTTTGTATCCCAATCTTCATGAGGTTTGTGGCATTTTTCGCAGGCAACTTTTTGGTGCGCACCTACAAGAGTAAATTTCGCCTTGTTGTGATTGTAAGTATCTCGGACTTTCTTCCAATCAATTGTGCTATGACAGGATTGACAATCGTCGGAGACTTCTTCCTTATGCAAATCATCATGGCATGAAAGGCAGGACCCATATTGTAGACCCGTAAGTTGTATCACTGCCGGATCCCAATCAGAATGAGGTTTATGGCATTTTTCGCAATCGGTTTCCTGATGTTTTCCAGTTAATTCATATTTTGCTTTTTTATGATCAAATTCTTTTCTGGCCTGCTTCCAGTCCTGCGTGTTGTGACAGGATTGGCAATTGTCAGAAACTTCTTTTTTATGCACATCCACATGGCAATCACTGCAGGTTTGTGATAGCCCCAAAAAGGTTCGATCTAACGTTTGTTTGTCAGGATACTTCTCCGCCCATTCACGGATATCGGTGGCAAGGATAAGACTGTCTTTGTGACATTGATTGCATTTCAGATCAAGGTGTTTACCGGTGAGCGTAAATCCCGTCTCTGAATGGTCGAAATCCTTGATGTCCTTGGGCCAGTAAACCATTTCGAATTCTCGGCCATTATGGTCCGAATGACATTTCCCACAATCTTTGTTCTTATCCGCATGGTACCCTTTTTTAGCGTCGATTCTGGTTTTTAGAGGAGAATGGCAATCTACACACCCGTCTGAGAGTGCTTTATTGCGAAGTTCGTGGCACTGTGTACAGTTGGACGTACCTTCCAGAAAATCATGGTATTGCGATAGTTCGCCTGGAGAAAATTGCGCCTGCAAAATCTGAATATATAATAAGCAATATGAAACCTGTTTTATTCGTCGTATCATGCTACTGTTTTGATGTCCTGTCCGTAATCGATTCCAATTGCGCTTAGCAATGGAAATGGCAATTCACCACCGGCAAAAATAAAGACAAAATCATTATCAATGGAAGTATCGCCGTCTTTCGTTTTTATCGCCACGGATTTCTCTGATATGGCCGTTGGACTTGAGTCAAATATTACTTTTAGCTTTCCTTCTTCTATTGATTTCTGTAATCGTTGCTCATTTTTGGCCTTCAAACGGAAAAAATTGCTCTTACGGTAGGAAATGGTTACTTCGTTACCCTTCTGATAGGACAATCCAATTGCAGCTTCAATTGCACTGTCACCGCCACCCACGACGAGGATTTTGCAATCGTTGTATGTTTCAGCGTCCAGTAATTTGTACATCACCTTGCCAAGCTCCTCACCGGGGACTCCAAGTTTTCTAGGTGTCCCACGCCGTCCAAGAGCTAAAATCACCTTGTTACAGTTAATGTCCCCTTTATCAGTGTGCACCGTAAAACCATTGGATATTTGATCTACCCCCGTCAATTTTTTATTGCACTGAAGTGTGAGTTCATATTTTTTAATTACATTTTCCCATATTTCCAGTAATTCTTCTTTTAAATATTCTAATTTTTTCAATGTGCCATAAAGCGGCAGGGTTATAGGTTGAACCAGAACCAATTTTCTTCTGGGGTATTGAAGAATCGTCCCTCCCGGCTCGCTTTGGTCCATAATTAAATATTTGAGGCCCAGCTCTTTCGCCCTTAGTCCTGCTGTTAAACCGGAGGGCCCTGCACCAACGATCACCACATCGTACTCATGGTTATGACTTTTATCCAATGTTTCATGAATATTTGTCATCGCTTTTGCACCATGATCAATTGCATTTCGAATCAGGGCTAATCCGGATAATTCCCCTATGATATACAATCCCGGAATATTGCTCTCAAAATATTCATTTAATCGTGGAATATCCTGGCGCTGACTGATGTCCCCAAGCCCAACTTCTATAGCGCTTAATGGACATGCTTCTGCGCATTTCCCATGTCCAATGCAATGACTACCGTGAATAATGGTGGCCTTTCCATCAATTAATCCAAGCACATCGCCCTCTGGGCATGAATCCACACAAATGCCGCAACCAATGCAGGCCGACTGGTTGATTATGGGGTGTTGCATCAGTGCTTTTTCCTGTCCCTTCGATCGAGTCTCGGATAGGCGTTCCCGTGCTTTTTTCTCTTTTTTTGACATGCGACGAACATAGGGTATCAAAAACAATAGTATAATGACGGCCCCTAAAATCCATGAGAGAATTAATTCAGTATTCATTACCAGATCCAGGTGTATCCAAAAGTGATAGCCAATGTTGTATGTACGATCATAATCACAATCATTGTGTAGGCAAATGGTCGGTGTATAACGTGCCAATAATGGAACAGTTTGTTGGCAGAGCTCCAAAAGGCAATCTGCCTGGCGTAGCGGATTCGTTGTATGGTCAGGTCATAAAACAATCGCATTTTTTTCCGATCAACATGCATTGATTTTCCCAGGCGCATCAATTTGGCCCGTAGAGTAATACGACCAATAGTATCGTGATATGCAAAGGTGAAAATGCCAAGCAAACCGCGTTGTTTTATATCATCTATGGCGCTTATTGATTCCAAATAATTCAACTGTTCAGATGATAAATTAAAATCACTGATCATCTGCTTGGTTAAATCGTTTTGCCGTTGTTCAATTTCGTCCATTGTAAGTTCTGTTCCTGATATACGCCGCGGAATTTTTACATAAATATAACGCCCAATAAAACCACTTAAGGCTACGGCAACCATGGACCAGTAAGCGATGGAAACCAAACCGCCGAATTTAAACGCAGTATGAAATGTAACTAGTATAGGCCCTGCTACTCCCAGAAAGATATGATAATTCAACCATGAAGAGAGTTTTCCATATTTTCTAAACTTCTTGATTCGCTTCCTGGCTGAATATGTCAGCAATAGCAAAACCATGCTGCTACCAATAATCCCAAGGCCATGGCCTACCAATCCACCGGGTTTAAACACTTTGTGTGCATCATGGTGGGGTCTCTCAATAACAGGTAAACCATAATAACCATTTGTGTCAAGCACCAGCCACCAAACGGTAGCAACCAAACATAAGGCAGCAATCACAAGAACAACTGTATGAACTACTTTCATAATATTATTTCCAATACCGAATGAATGTTAATGTTTCTTTCTGAAAATTAATCGTCATCATGGTCATCATCATGATCTTCCATATCTAATGCATTAGACAAATGAACATTGTACTGAGAATTTACAGCCGTTTCCATATCTGTGAAATGGTGTTAAATCTTTCCGCCAACATTATTTAGTCTGGCAAAATAGATTAGGGTGGCAGTATGAATAACAACCCACATGGTAACCATCAGGTTTCCGGAGATCAATTCATTCTTCTCATTCCAGATACCGACAAGAGTCAATACATCTAAAATGGCCAAAACCCATTTTGCAGCATCCGCTAATTCTTCATGTTTTTCGAGCCAAATTTCAGATATAACAGGTCTATGTTCCACTTTCTCTTCTGATTCTTCTCCTGAAAAAATAGTGGCGAGGGAAAACAAATAAAGTGATACCTATCACCAGATAAGCAGTTTTTCTGAAGACCGCGCCATGCCAAATACTGATTGCAAATAAAAATAGTGAGAAAATTATCATTTCAGTGAAAGGATAATTTCTTCATCTACGGATATGTGGGTAGAAAGAATGTCCGGGCCTACATATCACCATTATTGGCTGCGTCAGGAGAAACAATTGGTTGGGTTGCGACTATGTCCGCCATGTATAAAATGAACGACTACTTAATGGCGCTATTTACTATTTATGGATTAACGATACCCATTGCCCTGGTTTTTACAATTATTGGTGTAACCTATGCTGCAAATAAAATAACACAACCCATAAAAAGCATAACGGAATTTGTGCACAATTTCCGATCTACCAATCTGGGAAAATATGTACCTGTACTCTAATCACGGGACGAAATTGCCTATTTAGCTGAAACGATGAATGAATCATCATTGCGTATGAATAAAAGCAGGATCCAAATCAAAGAATTTTATTCCAATGCTGCCCATGAGCTCAAAACACCGTTGACGATTATAATATTTCAACTGGATATACTTAATGATCACTTCAGTGAAACTGCTCTGGAAATCATGCAATCGGAAATTCATCGCCTGGCCCATGTAATTGAAAATTTTGAAATTTTAATGAAAACTGAATCTGAATTGAATCGGTACCAGAAATTGATCGAGGAAAAATCACTTACCGTCGATGTGCAGAATATCCCAGGTACCGAGATTACAGGGGAACCACATTGGTTGAAAATCATGATCTCTAATTTGCTGGAAAATGCCATTAAATTCGCACCTGTTGCTGGAAATATTGTCATCAGCAATGCTATTGATGACAACGAATATAGACTAACAAATATTAATGATATGGAACATCATCACAAAGTAAAACCCGAATCTTTAACTGAGCGATTTTACCGTGGCAAATCTGATCAATCTGGAAGTGGACTGGGGTTGTCGATCGTAAAATGGATAGTAGATCAACATGATGGATCGCTGCATTTTGATGTATCAGCCACGTTTACGGTCGTGGTTCGCATGCCAATATAATGTTACAGCAACAACAGCTGTACTGCCGGCATATCTTCAGGAATTAGTCGCCATGGCCACCATGATCATCTCCATGGCCACCGCCTCCGCCACCGGATCCACCACCAGAGCCTTGTCCCTCTGTCATGTATGATGGACCAGAACTAATTGAAAGTGAGTAGGTATCATCTCCCGAACACTCATAACGTACAACCGTATTGGGATCGGTTGGTGTATAGACAAAATCTACTTTATTTGATCCCAACGAAGAGATCACCCAGGTATCTGGAATATCCCCTAATGTAATGCCAAAGGCTTCACCGGCTGGATTTTCAAATTCATCTGCATCCGGGTAGTTCTTATGACCTGAAGCAAGGTTTTGTTAATCGGCGTAGTGCTCCAAACCAGTTCTCATATTACCTAAAAATCCAAACACACTTGCCTTATGGGCATCTTCTGATAATTAAAATATACGCGGAGCAACAACAGCTGCCAGAATACCCAAAATAATTATTTACAGCTTTTGTTTAATTTTGAGACGATGGTATATCCAATAGTTACACTCAATCTTTTTTTACTATGCTGAATACGATTAAACACAGAATCGATACAAATATTGCTGGTAATACTTCATCTGTATTTGAATAAATATTTTCAGGAATGATATTCCTAATAAATGCGGCTTCTTTCCAAATTAATGTCATTGTTGTTCCACCAATGATTGACGCAATTGCGCCAGCCTTGGATGCACCCTTCCAGAATAGCGCAGCTACCAATGAGGGTGTAATTGCTGCTCCATAGATAGTATATGCATATAATGCACGCTCAAAAAAACCAGCGGATTCAGCAAATCCACGGGAGACGATATAGGCGAAAAACCCTAAAAATAATACAACTACGCGACTGAGCAATACGATTCTCTTTTCATTCGCATCTGGATTAATATAGTTTAAATATATATCTCTCATTAGAGTGGTGGCAGGTACCAAAAGGTATGAGTCGGCAGTCGAAATTATAATACCCACAATAGTGGTCAGCATGATTGCACCAATGAATGGTGGGAGTAATTGATGAGCAGCATAAATGAGAACATGGCGACCGTTTTCTGCAATTGGAATCATACTGGAACTCACCCATGCAGAAGCAATAATTAAAAGTTCGATGATGGCAACTGCAAAGATTAACACGGTTGTCGCTGATTTTGCTCCTTTTGCATCCCTGCTGGCAAAAAATCTTTGGTACATGTTGGCGTCACCAAGAACCAATAAAAATGGCGGTAAACAGAAGTTGATGATATCCATGGTACTGTAAACGCCCCAGAATTGCATATGATCAGACTTGTTCATTTGAAGAAATGCCGTGGTCATCCCATCCCAGCCTCCGGCTTTTATCCATAAAATCGGAAATGCAATAATCAATGAAACGGTCATAATTATACCGTTGCCTACATCCGTATATGCTACACTTACCAGACCGGCCAGCATCGTGTATGCAACAATAAAAACTGCTGCAATTATCGTTGCCGATTCCAGTGAAAATAATGGATCACCATTGGCAGTCTTGAGAATAGATGATAGTACTGCCCCTCCAGCATTGTATTGGTAGCTTACAATCACCAGGTAGGCCAATACCAAAGCTATAACACTGAGTAGTCGTGCAGTAGGTCCATAGCGATCTCCAATTATTTCAGGAACTGTGAATTTTTCATATGACCGTACTTTCCCGGCAATCTGCGTTAAGATAATAATTCCTAAAATGCCACCTATTGGTAACAGCAAACCTGCCAAGCCAGTGGCGTAGGTTTTGCCAGCGTTACCAAGAATTGAACCCGTTCCGATCCAGGTAGCCAGCATAGTACCAACCAGTATCCAGGGAGAAAGTGATCTTCCGGCAATGGAAAAATCGGATTGCGTTTTGATCTTGTTTGATTTATAAATCCCAATCCCGATTAGGATAAACAAATACAGAGAAATGGTGATAATGTGAATCATCGTTGGGCCAGTAGAATTTCCCGCAAATAGCGAACCGGAATAGATCCCTGCGACAACAACTGTTCGTGAAAATCCTTCAATGAAAAATTTTCCCCCAGCTTTTCTTCCACATCCCTGCGAAGATCCCACATTAAGGAATAGCCCACAAAATATGTGGACAACTGACCGGATGTCAGTTGCGCTCTACGCCATTTTCCTGATGCTTCGGCTTCTTCCTGAAAAGTTTCGTTTACCATGAAATCCACCGCTTCCTCTTCCGTCATAGTACCGGCATGGATTTTTTGATCAATAATCGCATTTGCCACTCCCCGAAGTTTCCATTTTCGCTCAATCAATGTATACCGCGGATCTCCTTTGCCAAATCCCTGCTTGATCATCATATCTTCTGAATAATGTGCCCATCCTTCAACCATTACACCACTTCCAAAGACGGAACGGACAAGCGAAGGGTGTCGATTGGCATAATAGAGCTGGACATAATGTCCTGGCAAGGCTTCGTGAATGGATAGGATTTTTACGGAAATGTCATTGTATTCACGCAAAAAAGATTCTGCCTGTTCAGCATCCCAGTCTACAGGGATGGGTGAAACATTATAGAACGTGGGTAAATTCTTTTCTAATGGTCCAGGTGCCTGTAAAGACGCAATGCTCACACCTCTCTGGTAGGCTGGTGTCTCTCGAATCTCCAATGGTTTTGTGGCATCAAGAGATAACAATTCATTCTCATGTATAAATTGGTGCAATTCGTCAATGGTAGATTGCACATTCGAAACCACTTGGTCACGGGTTACATGGTTTTCTGCAATTTTATCCAGGACAGACCGAACCATTTTCATTTGTGCAGTATGATTTGCCATATCCGGATTTTCATTGAACCATTGTCTGTACAGTGGTTCTGCAATGGTGACCATATCCCCTTGTATATATTTTAATTCGGCTTCAGCCCGTTCCAATACCGCTTGATCATCCAAACCCTCATTTAGGTTCAAATAGAGTTTTTGGCGGTACAACTTTTTGCCTATTCGAAATGATCTGTGTGGACCATTTTCAAATCTGTTGGACAAATGGGATTTGAATTTTTCTAGCGCCATGGTCGACTGCATAATGGCTTTTTCCAGTCGATCGTGGTTCTCACCATCTTGTTCTTCATACCAGGTGGAGATATCGGTAACAATCATGGAAATAATCCCATCAACTTGTCGTATTGCTGTTTCCAAATGTGGCACAGGCATGGTATCCAAATTTGCGATAGCTTGATCAACAAAAGTTGATGTGTTTTCTAATCTACCTAATAGTGACACCTGTCGTTCCGATTGAGGCGCAAATTCATAGGCAATCAAAGATTCGTAACCAAACCCCAATGCGTTGACATACACGAGCGGATTCCATTTGTATGACTGTAAAATCTTTAGTGTAAATCGCTCTTCCTGAATCGCATGTTTAAGTATATGAAAATCGACTTTTCGGTAATCTTTCAATCGATAAGGATCAATCTGATCTAATCTTTTTTCAAATGAATTAAGTTTTTTTATTCGCTGCGTTATATACTGTGAAGAATAATCCGGGAGCCGATCATCGAAAACATGATATCCAATCCAGGTTGCTGTTACCGGATTACTGGTGAAATAGAATTCCAAAAATTCTTTTTCAAGGGCTGTGTATTTTTGATTTGGTGCGCTTATAAGCATTAAATATGCCAACACAAAAAAGGCGAACACAATAAGGATAACATACTTTGACGTGGCGGGTTTCATTTCGTGGGCGGAAAGTTAAATTCTGATTCACTTTATTCCAAATACAGCTTGTTGCCTGCTGATGCGAATATTATTGGATTAACAAAACATGTTATTCGTATATCTCCCATCCAATATTGATTTTGCTTTATATTTTCCTGATGCAAAAATCTCTCTTAGAAAGATTAGGTTCGGCCTTTGCTCACCTTCAGGATCTCATGGATACTGCATTCCATGCCGTATTTAAATTCAGTAAAAATAGCGAGAACAGGAAAGGAACAGGAAAATTCATCAAAGAAGTCGGGAAGTTTGGCGATAGTTATTATCAAACGTATACCAAAATAAAATCCAAACCGAAAGAAAAATGATTTGAGTTTTCTGATAATCCCCTACTATCAGTTTGAATAGATTCTCGCTCCCACATTTCTTTCCCCTTTACCAGTGATCGGTTTAAATTGACTTTACTAATTTTCACTAAAACATGGGATTGCTATGAAATTGAAATTGCACTGGCGGATATTGATTGCGATGGGACTGGGAATCGTTGTTGCACTAACCCTGGGTGATAAATCTCTGGTATTTGTGCCATTGGGAACCATTTTTATGCGCTTACTAAAAATGGTCATTGTACCGCTGGTTTTATTTTCCATCACATCAGGTGTAGCCAGTCTAGGAGATAGCAAAACACTGGGTCGAATGGGGTTAAAAACTTTCGCTTATTATTTTTTGACATCCATTTTGGCAATTCTGGTAGGGCTTATACTCACCAATTTGATTAAACCTGGTGTAGGCGTTCTTATGAACACAGGGGCTGAATCGTATGATCTTTCAAATTTGTCTGAAACCGGTGGAATTGTGGGGATATTGGTACGAATGATTCCTACCAACCCAATCCAATCCATGGCCAATGGAGAAATGCTATCCATCATTTTCTGGTCCATCGTTTTTGGTTTCGGAATTACACAATTACGTGGTGCACCCGGTAAAATTTTAACAGACTTTTTTAACGCAGGCTTCGAAGCGATGATGAAAATTACCCATGGTGTAATTTTTCTATTACCGATTGGTGTATTCGGATTGATTATTAAAGCTGTTGCAAATTCAGGATGGGATTTGTTCAAAGCTGTTGGGTTGTATATCGTTACCATTTTTACAGGACTTTCAATTCACCTGTTGGTTCTACTGCCACTCGTTTTTTGGTTTTTTACGCGTATGAATCCCGTGAAGCATTATAAAGCAATGGCTTCTGCAATGGCCACTGCTTTTTCTACAAGTTCATCCGGCGCGACCCTTCCTGTAACAATGGATTGCGTGGAGAATAACATTGGTGTATCCAATAAAACCACCAGTTTTGTACTTCCCCTGGGGGCTACGATAAATATGGATGGCACCGCATTGTATGAATGTGCAGGAGTATTGTTTATATCGCAGGTGCTGGGCTTTGATCTGTCGATTACACAGCAATTCGTCATCGTCATAACCGCATTTCTCGCCTCCGTAGGCGCAGCTGCTGTACCATCCGCAGGCCTGGTTATGATTTTTATCGTATTGGATGCAGTTGGGTTAGGAAATCACCCTGAGGCGGCTATGATTGTAGGAACCATGTTGGCTGTCGATCGCCCATTGGACATGTACCGTACCGTGGTGAATATTACCAGTGACAGCATTGGGGCTGTCGTTATAGCAACTAGCGAAGGTGAAAAAGATTTATACCCCAAATGAGTCGGTTCTGGTTGTAACAAGGATTAAAGTCTGTTAACTTCTTTCAGGTTTTTTGAAAATTTCCCGCTGTAGATTCATTTTCCAGAATCTCAAGTACAATCAATTGGAAGCTGTACTTTGTTCACAAAAAACAGGCCTTCTCCGTTTACGGGGTAAAGGAAGTTTGCTGTTAACAAGAGGCCTCCACCGTTAATCATTAGCGGTTCTGGAAATATATTGCAGCGGGATTTTTATTTTTTCAGGCTGGCGGAGATTTTATCAAGTTTATGCTGTGGCCCTTTTAAGAGTAGTCTCACGCGGTCCTCGTCATAAATCCGGTCCAAAACTGTCACACCATCCTGGGCTGCAGCCATTTCCTTCCCCTGATCATAACCAAAAACCATTTCAACGGTTTTATAATCCTCATTTATTTTACTTTTGATTACATCCAATAAAGCGTCAATGCGTAAATGTTCACGTGCAGAAATAAACACAGCATCAGGATATTCGCGCTTTAAAAATGTGATGCGACCATCATCTTCCATTACATCAATTTTGTTCAGCACAATTATTTGTTCTTGGCTACCGGCACCAATGTCTTTAAGAACATCGGTGATCGTGGAATAATGTTCAGCAATTTGTGGTGATGAAGCATCAAGTACAAACAACACCAAATCTGCTTCCACAACTTCCTTTAAGGTACTACGAAAACTGGCTATCAAATGATGAGGGATTTTTCTAATAAAACCAACCGTGTCGCTTAATAAAATCGTTTGATTACTGTCCAACTCCACTGTACGTATAGTTGTATCAAGGGTAGCAAACAGTTGGTCCTGTATATAAACGTTTTCGCCGGAAACAGCTTTCATTAGTGTTGATTTTCCAGCATTAGTATAGCCAACCAGAGCCACCCTGTAGAACTGTTCTCTTCTTCGGCTCTGAGTTTCTCTTTCTTTTTCAATTTTTTTTAATTCTTGTTTCAATTTAGATATTCGTATTCGCAGCATGCGACGGTCAACCTCGATTTGAGTTTCTCCTGCGCCGGCACGAGTTCCCACACCTCCCATTTGTCGTTCCAAATGAGTCCACATTCGTGTAAGCCTTGGTAATTGGTATTCGAGTTGGGCTAATTCAACCTGCGTTTTTGCTTCTTTGGTTTTTGCGTGCTTCGCAAATATATCTAGAATAAGCGTTGACCGATCAATGACCTGTATGGAATCGATGAGTTTTTGATAATTTTTTGTTTGGGTTGGGCTTAAATCTTCGTCAAAAATGATCAAACTAACACCCATTGCCTGGGCCTGATTCATGACTTGCTCTGCTTTTCCTTTTCCAATGAAATAGGCTGGCTGTATTCGGGATAATTGCTGGGTTATTTGACCCACCACTTCCACACCGGCAGTATCGGCAAGCAGTTCCAATTCATCCAGATGATCATGCATGACAGATTCGGTAACTTCACCATGAATGACCCCTACAAGAAGTGCATTTTCTCTGTTGTTCATTAATTCAGACATACGGACTATTGACCAGCATGTCGGTATTCATCAGGAGTGGCTCTACCAACCAGTGATTCAACAATGAAGAGGACTATTGCAGCAATCAAGAAATAACGCCATAAGGATTTACCCATTCTAATTTCCTGCAACGTGTTTACTAAATCAGATTTTGGTTCAATCCACCTCACGATATCTGAATGTGAAAATTGCCGCAAGATGATGTCTTTTGAAATGCGTTTGGAGGGATATTCCAGAGGATGCAGTCGTGTTGAAAAAGCCGTATAGGGGATACCATCTGATAGGACAACATACGAACCCAGCTCTTCGGTCTGGTCAATTAGCAGTGACTCAGAATTAAAATCCGGGATGTACAGAACCGATTTTTCCGATGGGGTGATCACTCTCCACTCGCTATGAATTAAGTCCCTTTCCAAGCGAATTCGTTTAATATCGTCCACCCGCACCGGTGTGCTATTGGTTTCATCAGTAGCAAGCACTAAAATCATTCGATGAAGTAGTGGTACCATGAATCCGCGCATTGGCAGATCATTCCATTTCAAGTCGGGAATACTTGTGAACAGAAACAGTTGGCCATTGCCTTGGTGTTGACTAATCAAAAAAGGATCATCATTGCTTAAAGCCAGCACCGTAGTTTGATTGGAATTTTTCCGAACTTTAATATAACGAAATACCTGAGGTAACTCGGTCTTAAAGTTCCTCACATGCAGACCTTCCAAAAGCGGATGGTTTATATCTGACGCCAAAACGGGTAAATAATTTTCTCCCGGTAATATCACCATTTCTGTTGGGATTGGTAGTTTCAGTCCTGCATATTGCATGGATTCTTGATCTGAATTATAATTATCTCCCATGAACCAAATTAATCCACCACCATTGGTCAAAAATGATTGAATCTGCAACAATGCCTGATCAGAAATTTGATTTGGATTCACAAGAATTAATACATCTGTTTCATCAAGAGAAAGGCGGTCGATAATTGACTGTGTTTTAACGGATATCAACAAAAATTCTCTTCTCTTATCGATGGAGTGCAATGCGGTTTCGATGAGATAGGTGTCTTCAGTAGATGTTCCAATGATGGTACATGCAACCTGATCGGGAATTGGTAAATCGATTGTAATATAATTATCTAGTAAATAATCATCTTTGGGAATCGTTATTTTCCCTCTCACTATACCGGTCCTGCCCGGAAATGCCTCAAATCCAAAATCTTTTCCATTTTGTTTATTGATGGAAGATACCACCTGACCCACGCGCTTCTCATCCAAATACAATTCAACCGGCACAAAATCCATATCCGTGTTACCGTCATTTTCAATATGGGTGTTGATTTTCATCGTTTGATCCGGCAGTCGGACCTGGCTTATCACATTTACCTCACGCAATGAGAGATTGTGCATGATTTCCGGTTGGCTGACCAAATAAAATCGCCATGGAACGTCCAGAGAATCTGTGTGGAGTGCAATTAGCTCTGATGGCGGTGCATTTTGAAAATCACTAAAAATAAAACATTCCTTATTGGGTTCTCTTGCCTTGGAGCCGGATAATATTGTGTCTAATACCGTCCATAAATTATCGTAAGACCGGGTAGACTGAATGTCATCTAAAACGGGATTTACATTTAGATCCTCTGTGTAACCCGTAAACAATTGCTGTGGTGGGCAGGTTTTCCAAATTTCTATTGTTGTCTGGCCAGGATATGCATTAACAATGCCCGGGATACTTTTTTTCGCATTTTCCAGCAAGGATTCCGATTCAAATTCCATTGCCATGCTTGCAGAATTGTCCAATAGAATAAGTACCCTTGTTTCCTGCTCGCCACTCATTGCTCCTGAAATAAAGCCTTCACCCACAGGCCTTGCGAACATGAGCACCAGAAGCGCAATGATCAGCATGCGAAGAAGAACCATTAACCAATTTTTTAGCTGTAGCCTCCGAATTGATTCGTGTTTTAACTCCTGGATAAATCGGATTGAACTGAAATCGATTTCTTTTGTCTTACGAAGACTGAGTAAATGGATAATAAGTGGAATAGCCGTTGCGGTTAAACCAAATAATATGGAAGGTGACAAAAATGTCATTGTTGCGTTACTGTGTTATCCAAAGCATTAGGGCTCCACTCAATGGAATAATTACATTGTCATCTATCCGCCAGGGTAAAAGTTCCATGAGCATTGCCCAGCTTGCTGCAAGAATTCGGGAATATATAGGAATTGATGTGAATGGCAATGCGACAATAATACAGGCAATAACACCGGCTGAAGTACCTTCTAGGGTTTTTCCAAATGCTTTCGTTTTCCCAAATTTTAATCCAATAATGGCTGCCATAGGATCCCCAACATGCAGGAAAAGCAAAGAAATAATCGCCACGTCCTTCGAAAATAAAACGCCTACGATTACGGCTCCAATAAAAGTCCATGATGCACCAGTTAGCCTCCCTTTTAACTCATGATCCTTCAACATAAAATTGAACCAGCGATTGAATAAATTTTTCATAAATGGAAGACGAACACGGGATAATTCAATTATGACCGAAATAATGCTGATAACCATAAAAAATGTAATAAAGGATTCCTTCGTGGTAAATATATATACATAACTCAGCGGTATCCAGATATTGGCAAAATGGATAGCTTTTCTTAAAAGCTCAGTTTTTAGTTTATCTGACGTCAAGGATTACTTATTGATAATTCGATTGAAAATATCATCCATATTAAGCACGCTGATCGTTATATCAATATCCTGTTTTGATTCCAATACAGTACCGGCATCGATGGATTGATCCAGAACAGTATATGGAATCAGGTCAAAGTTCTGTTGATAAAATACTTTACCAATTTTTAATCCGGCTTTCGCCAGTTCCTCTTCGGCCTTGGCCTTGCTTAGTCCAAATATATTTGGCACTTGAAAGAAATTCGGTGGTAATCCTTCACTAATGGTCAGATGCAATCCATGTCCTTTTTTCAGAAAATCTCCACCCTTCGGAGACTGCCAGGCCACGGTTCCCTTGGGATAATCAGGATTATACTCGGTATACACTGTATCAATCGATAATCCAATTTGGTGAAGAATGATTTCCGCACTCCTTTTTGATTGTCCAATTAAATTTGGAACCTCTACCAATTTTTCAGGAGCGGTAATTTTAAGTTTTATTGTACGGCCCGGTTTCACAAGTGTATTTGGTTTTGGAAATTGGTCAACCACAACTCCCGGTGGCATATTATTCGTATACAGGGTATCAAATACGGACCCGGAAAATCCTTCTGATTCCAGTTTATCAATTGCTACAGTCAACTGCCTGTCCTTAATATTCATCAAATACCGAGTGTCTCCTTTTCGGATATAAACCGGCATAATGATAAAATCAAATACGATTGCCAACAACAATGCAATAGTTGTAAGCGTGAGAATATATTTTATTGCTGATTTAAGCACGATTTTTCACCAGTCGAATACCAAACATTCCATCCAACGATTGGCTATGCGGGAAAGTTTCGATTGCATGTTTTTCGTTTTTCCATATTTGTAAATGTTCAGGTATGTTATCATCTATAGAAAAATCGGCGTGATGCTCCAAAAAAGATTCTACAACACCCATATTTTCTTCATATTCCATACTGCAAGTTCCGTACACCATTGTACCGCCGTATTTTACATAACCACTCATATTGGATAGAATAGCAAATTGAAGTTTTACCATTTCTTCAATATCCTGTTCTTTTCTTCTCCATTTTATATCTGGTTTTCGTCGTATAACACCCGTGCCGGTACAGGGTGCATCAATCAATATTTTATCGACAATTTCAAATTTTTCATGCGATGCATCTTTTACATCCCATTGGATGCAGGTCATATTATGACGAATTCCGTCTGATTTCGCATGTTCTACACGATCCATATCCATATCGCTGGCAAGGATGGTACCAGCATTCTGCATAAGTTCGGCCATATACACACTTTTCGTTCCTGGAGCAGCGCATACGTCTAATATGGTTTCACCAGGTTTAGGATTCAGCAATTCAACGATCATTCCCGCTCCCCTATCCTGCACAGACCAGTACCCATTGGAAAAATATTCATGTATAAGCAATCTACTTGCCTGATGGGAAATATTAAAAAATATTGAAGTATTTGGTGCAGGCATTGCGTCTACTTCCAATCCTGCACACAGGGTGAGAAATTCATCTGAAGATATTTTGGTCGGGTTGATTCTTACGGTCATAGGTGGATAGGTGTTATTGGATGAAAGAACATTTTCTATTTTACTTTCACCAAAACGGGATTTCCAGTGATCAACCATCCAGGGTTGATACGAATTCCAATGCGCCATCCTTTTTGAGGAAGGCATATTGAATAAAACCGTGTTTTCATCTGTGCGTGAAATTGTCCGTAAAATACCATTTACAAATCCTTTGGTATGACTTCCACACCTTTTTCCCGCCAATTCAACGGCGCTATGGATTGCTGCATGGGGCGGCACTACTGGATCCATGGTTAATTCATAAATCGCCAATTCCAGAATAGCAAGTAACGTGGTATCAATTTTTTTTAGTGGTCGTTTCGATGCAAATTCCAGCCAGCAATCCAAACGGTATGTCCATCGGATAATTTCACGAGTCAATACCGTAATTCTGTGGCGGTCATTTTTGGTAATTTTTTTTCTAGCTAAATAATGGGTGGTTATCGAGGTGAGCCTCTGGTGGTTTTTCCAGAAATCTAAAATTATATTTAATACATGTTCACGAACAGTCATTATACGGCTGTAAAACTGTCACCAAGATTCAATCCAGCACCCAACAAAAATTCCCTAATATTTAATTTACTTTTCCCTTCTCGTTGACAGTTGAGCAAATTTAAATAACCATCACCGGTTTGCACATAGCATTCTGATGACGTTAAATGAATAATTGTCCCTGCATCACCCTGCGATTCACCTTGAACAATATTTGATTTGAAAACTTTTATTCTTTTCCCGTTGTAAACCGTGTAAGCCCCTGGTGTAGGTGATAACCCTCGGACCTGATTGTGAATTTTTTCTGCAGAATTATTCCAGTTGATTACGGTGTCAGCTTTATCAATTTTAGGCGCTGGGGTTGCGAGTGAATTATCTTGAGATTGGGGTACCAACGAATTTAATTCAACTAAATCGCATGTTTTTACCATCAGTTCGGCACCCATCATGCTCAATTTATTCGACAATGTTCCATAATCATCATCATCGGAGATCGGACAGGGTTCCTGTAACAGGACATTTCCTGTATCAACCGTCTTTCGAATAAAAAAGGTCGTAATTCCTGTTTCTTTATCACCCTGCATTAAAGCGCGCTGAATAGGTGCGGCACCACGATATTGGGGCAATAGTGAGGCATGCAGGTTAATTGCACCCGATTGGGGAATTTCTATCAATTTCTGCGGTAATATTCTGAAAGCAACGACTACGAAAATATCTGGCGATAAATCAACCAATGTATTTAGTAATGCTGGTTCAATCAAATTTCTGGCATGTATTACCGGAATATTCAATTCATTGGCCTTAAGCTGAACTTGGGAAGGGTGCTCTACTTTTCTTCTACCCATAGGTTTGGGTGGATTGGTAACAGCTGCCAATATATCATGCGAACTGGTATTTAATTTGTCAAGAACGGGAACCGCAAATTGTGGATTCCCCATAAATACAATATTCATGCGTATAAAATAAAGTAGTTGGAGATTGGTCGGTTAAATAACCAGACTTTTGGCACGTTTCTTTGCTTCTTTTTCCAATGTTTTCAAATGCTTTTTGTACGGAATCCGTGCCAAATCATTTACATGATCGACAATCATGCGCCCTGTGAGGTGGTCCATCTCATGCTGGATTGCCCTTGCAAAAAGACCATTGAATTTTTTTTTGTGCCATTTCTGGTCCGGAGTCTGATATTTAAACCTAATGATTTCAGGTCGAATGACTTCAAACGTGACATCCGGAATAGAAAGACAGCCCTCTTCAAAAGCACATTCTCCCTGTCCGTCAATAATTTTACCATTAATCGCGATAAATGGCTCGTCTGCTTCTTCAGTATGGGAAACATCTACTACAAACAGGTTCATATCTTTTCCAACCTGATTGGCTGCCAATCCAACACCTTCTGCCTCATACATCGTATCAAACATATCCTCAATAAATGTTTTAAGATTTGAAAAATCCGTAACCGGATCACATACCTTTCTTAGGATAGGATCACCGTATTTTACTATGTCCAATACTGCCATTAATTATGATCTTCCATTATTGTTTCTTCGGATACATTTCCAGCTATCCCGGCAATGGCCGATTTATTGACGGTAAGATCGCCGGTTTTGCTGGTTTTAAGAACGACCAGCTTTCCCTTATCCTTTAATCCTGCAATTGTACCATGTATACCACCAATCGTAACAACTTTATCTCCTTTTTTCAAGGCTTCAAGCATCTGCTGTTTTTCTTTTTGCCGTTTAGCTTGTGGTCGTATCATAAAAAAATAGATGACGAATAAAATCAAAATAAATGGAAAATACATAGCCAATCCGCCACCTTGACCTCCACCACCTGCCATTGCATATACAAAGTTCACTATTTACTCCTTAATATTCAGGTGGGAAATTACCTTACCCCTCGTGGAATCACAAGGTAAGCCGTTCTCGAAACAATTCATTTTATTTAAAAAATGCTGCAAAAATCATTCTTTAATCGCGATGCCAATCACGTTGCAATTGATCTCTTGGGGAAACACATTTTTCATTTGATTGACGGCGTTTGGTTAATTGCTCAGATAATTGAAACGGAATCATATTATTACCATGACAGAGGTAGTCATGCCTGGCTGGGAAAAAGCCCCAGCCGGGAAGCCTTATTTATGCCTTCTGGAACAATTTACATGTACTTCGCGAGAGGTGGTGACTCATTAAACATTAGTTGTAGAGGTGATGGTAATGCTGTACTAATCAAATCTGCAATACCCATATTATTGCACCCCCGATCAATCCAATTGATGCAAAAAAATAATCCGAAGAATTCGGGTGAATATAGAATTCAAGAGAAGCTGTGCTCCGGTCAAACATTGTTATGCAAATCCCTGGGATTGCGTGTTCATGAATGGAATAAACAACAATTTCATCCAGATGCTTTTTACATCGATAAAAGTAAGTATGTGGTTAAACATTACATTCAGACGACACGGTTGGGAATACCGTCAGGCCGAGATGATCATTTAATGCAGAGATTTATCGATAAAAAGTTTGTCACTTTATGCACGAAAAATCCATTGACGATGAATAAACCACCTCCATTTATTTCAAAGAAGTGGACTGTTTTGGAATCTTGACCAAGATGGTAGTTCCTTCCCCAGGCACCGATTCGTGAACAGAAATATCACCGGCATGTATTTCTTTAATAATACGTTGTGTGAGTGATAAACCAAGACCCCAACCCTTTTCTTTGGATGTGAAACCGGGACGAAAGATATTTTTTCTGTCCTTTCTATTCACACCTTTTCCGTTGTCAGTAATATAAATAAAGATATTTTGTGAATCTTCTGATGATTCAATATCCACGATTCCTTCTTCTTTGTCAATTGCATCGATTCCATTCCGGATAATATTTTCCAAAGCCCACGAAAGGAGAACTTCATTTCCCTTAATAATAGCATTGGCTTTTGTATTATTAATGATTTCTACTTTTTTCCCAAATGATGGTAATCGTTTTTCCAGATACGACACTACATTGGCCACAATATCTGAAATAGCTATCGGTTTTCGGTCCGGTGTCGATCCCATTTTGCTAAACCGTTCACCTATTTGATCCAGACGCTGAACGTCCGCTTCCATTTCCTCAAGGATATTTTCCGTCTTATTTGGATTTTCTTTTAACCAATCCAACCAACCCATTAATGCAGACACAGGTGTCCCCAGTTGATGAGCGGTTTCACGTGCCATTCCAACCCAAATATGATCCCTTTCACTGTTCCGAATCATTGTGAAACCGGCAAAACCCATGAGAATAAATAAAGTGACAACTCCTATTTCAATATACGGGAGCCATTTTAATCGTTGGATTAATTGACTATCACTATAATGTAGGTAACCAAAAACCAGTTCAGTCTCTCCATCGCGGTAAACCAATGGTATGGGTCGATTCTGGTAATCCATGGTCCGCATATAATCAATCAGGTCTTCCTGAGATACATTCTGTTCCGGTAGATTTCGATAAAATCGTGGAATGTTTTCACTGTCCGACTGAATCAGAGGAAACTGTACTTTTTTAATAATATTCTCAAAAATAAAATCCAGATTTTCATCACTCTGTGATGCCGCCGATGCAATCAGTTCCGAATATAAATGTACTATTTCACGGTGGTCATCCCGCAGCTCATTTACTGTTTTTTGTGATAGTGCTAAAAGAGCAATAATCATTGCAACACCAATCAAGAATAAACCGGTTTTTATGTTGGAGGATTGGGAGTAAAGATTCATTTCTTATTTGAGAATTTGAAGCCAGCTATTACCAGACCAACAGAAGCCAAGAATGACATAATTGAAATGAAAATACCAGTATAAAATGCAGATCGGTCATAATGAATGGATAATGTATGCTCACCGGGTGGAATTTCAAATCCACGCAAGATTCCATTTATTTCATGCGTTGCGATTGGCGTATCGTCGAGAAATGCTTTCCATCGCAGTGGATAGTGAATTTCACTAACAATCAGGAATGCCTGATCTTCTGTTTTAAGTTTTATTTTTATATCATTTGTTTGATAATTGGATTCAAGTATTTCTCCCCCTTGGTATTCATGATTCAACTCAGGTTCATTGATGGCATATCCGACTTCGGTGGGATGAAACGTGCCACTTGTTAAATTCTGCCACAATGCATTTTCGTCGACCAAAGATGCCACTTTAGACACAAACCAGGCACGGGGCAAAGCATCGTCGATCTGGTAGATAAAACAATCAGAAAACCCTGAACTACCACCCAGTTTTCCCTGATGAACAAAACGAGCACCCAAAAGATTTACCCGCTGCGGACTTATCAAATATCGAACATTAAGCATTCGAATCAAAGGGAGCGAACCGGCATTGTTGGTATGGCTTAAAAATGTGTTGTAATTATTCAATTTTGCAGGATGATAACCACCAACAGATTCTAAATGGAAAGCACGGAACCTGGAATCTGTGAACCATTGGCCTAACGGATAAATTCGGAATGGTTTTTCGTGATCTTGTATTAAAAAACTGACAACATTATCCTTCTCAAAAACCCTGTCAACCATTTTATCTGAAATCAATTGTGAGTTTCTTCCAGAATTTTTTTCAGGATCAATTATTTTAAGATTTACAATTCCAATATCCACAATAACCAATGCAATGGTCAAATAAAAAAATATTTTATTGGTGATGATTTGTTTTGTGGTAGCCCAACATCCAATACAAAAGGAGGCCACAAAAAACAAACTTATCCATGCATCTTTTAACCACATGTCCTGACGAAGGTTTTGTATATAGGATGCTGTCCTTTGATCTTGAACCCGAGGAGCCGTAAATGAGTTTGATAGGCTGGAGCGGATCATGCCATCACCAAACAGCAACACCAATGCGATAAATACAAGGGTTCCGAAGATATAATTCCTGTATTTTGTGATAAATGAATTATCATCTATTAATTTTTGCAAACCTAATGCAGCAAGGATTGTTGTATTAAATTGTACCAGAATTAATATCATTGATGGAACGCGAAATTTGTTGAAATAAGGGAAATAGTTAAAGAACAGGTCATAGAAAAAGCTAAAATGTTTACCAAAAGATATGAACAGTGCCAATAGCGAAGATGCAACAAGGAAGTTGGTCATAGAATTTCGATTTTTTATTGCGCCTAAGATTGCCAGCAATAAGATTAGTATACCCATGTAATTTGGATAATCTGTAAATGGCATATGACCCCAGTATGTAATCCCACCAAATCCATAGGCGGAAGGGATAAAAAAAGTTAGGATTTCTTTTGGGTGAAAAGACCATCCAGTGGCATAATTATAGGCGGCCCCGCCCCCTGTACCAGCTCCCCTAACTGAGAAATCAGCATAAGAAAATGAGGGGTAAAACACAATCATGGCTAATCCTAGTGCAAGTACCGCAGATATTCCAAAAAAACCGATGGGTTTAAGTATGGAATTAAAAGATTTTTTATTGATTAGTTCACTGATCAAAAACCATACAACGTATGCTCCAACTAACAGCCATGTGTAGTATGCAATTTGGACATGGGCTCTTTGCAATTGAAATCCCATTAATATAGCCAAAATGCCAACATTCAATAGGGATGGGTGTTTAATTAATTTTAGTGTAAATAAAACTATCCACGGAATATATGCAGCGGTCATCATTTGGCTGCCGTGACCAAATACAATCATTGTGGTCATGTAAGGCATCAGCATAAAGGAAGCACCGCTAAATATTCCTAGCCAGTGATTTTTTGTCAAATACAGCATCAGGAGGTAACAACCGATTGCGGCAAAAAGAAAATGAAAAAGCTGTGAGGTTATCCCACTTATAAACAAAACTTTAAATATATACGAAGGGAAATACAACACACTAACAAACGAAAAGGCTTCCACAGTGGGCATACCTGAAAATATCCATGGTTGCCACAATGGAAACTCACCTGTTTCTTCCCATGACTTGTTTAAGGCAATCCCGGCTGATTTAGGTGTTAACGTGTCTGGGGATCCGAATGCTTTCCCACCAAATATTATGGGGTAATAAAAGATACATATCAAAAGTACAAAAATAAGTACTGCCTTCGTGTAATTGCTTTTTAGGAATGATTGAATATTCATAAGTTTATTTGTTTTTGTTTTTTATCATTAACAATCCTGCGATAATCGATTTATCATCATCATCGAACCTTACGATCCAGAGAATAAAGATAAAAGTAAGGAAAATTACCGATGCGGCAATCAATAAAGTCAGGATTGTATGGATCGGCAAGAGAAATGGTTTGATTGCTATCCCTACCATAGCTGCACCAATACCGGCGATGATTGGTTTTAACAGTTTTAAGCCAAAAGGATTTAAATGAACTATCATTTGTGTTTCTACCAGGCGAATTATTCCGATAATCAATGTAGAGGTAAACGTAGCAATGGCAGCTCCATTTATTCCATAGATGGGGATAAGAATAATGTTCAGAACTATATTCAGACTGGTAACGATTAATGCGTTAATTAGATTAATGTTTGTATGACCACTCATTGTTAGGACAGTTCCACCTGGACCAAGTAAAGATCGAACCAATATTGCAGATGTTAAAATGATAAGAACATCAGACCCTTCAATGAATTGACCGCCAAATATCAGCATTACTTTCTTCGCATAAACAAAAAATACAATCGAAATAGGAATTGCTAATGACAGTATCCATCGAACAACCAATTTGTACATATTTTTCATTCCAACAATATCTGACTTTCCGAAAAGTTCGGAAAACATGGGTGAAAATATGCCTATAAAAGCCAACATTACCGAACGTATTAAGCCTGAGGTTCTAACGGCAGGTAGATACAAACCGACAGATTTCTCATCCATGAAATAACCAATCATGAGAATGTCTGTCCAATGCACTAAAGTGCCAAGGATAGTAACAAACAGCAGTGGTATAGAAAATCTTAGCAAGTTAAAGTCAGTTTTGGACGCGAGAATATCCGCGAGGTTAACCTGTGCTAATTTTTTTAAAAAATAATATAGTACTATGGATCCAATAAATGATGAAAGAATAATTGGAACGGTTATAATGAGGGATTTGTCCAAAAAATAATAGCTTAGGATCATGGAAATCACCAAGAGTACGGGTACCAACATTTGAGCGACAAACACTTTATATTTCATGAGTTTAAATCCCTGTGTTGCCGAACCTGAAACCAGTACAAATGTTGAGAATGGGAGACTAAATGCAAATAATATCAGGACTGAAGTGAGGGTGGTGTTTCCATGATAAAATGTACGTACAATAAAACCAGCCAATGCAATCTGGAGTATAAAAAGCACGATGGAAAATCCCATACTCATCTTAATAGCTGATTGTATTACATTTTTAATTTCTCCCTTTTCCGTATCTATATTTCGGATGCTGACAAAACGCATAATACCCGTATCAAGGCCTGCTTTTGCAAACACTTCAATGATTCTGGTTATGGAGTTTGCAATCGAATAAATACCCAGGTATTCGGCACCCAACATTCTTGCAAGCAATGCGGTAAACACATATCGCATTGATTGACCAAATGTCATCCCGGCAATGGAAATTGTGGCTTCTTTGGCAATTTTAGAGGAAGAGTTCATACTCTATGACAATTACGGTTGCTTAAATATTTTTGTAGAATTAATTCTTTGAAATTTCATTATAAAGATTGATCCATTTCTCTCTTATCACTTTAATTGAATATAGTTTCTCTACGCGGGATTTGCCTCTTCGACCATACTGATCCAGGTTGTGATCCATTAACAGTTGATTACATTTATCTGTCATTTTCACGATATCATCCTCAACAAACAACCCGTCATCCTCTGATATGCTAATACCTTCGGCACCAATTGAAGTTGTCAAAACCGGTGTACCGCAGGCAAGTGCATGGGTTGTTTTCATCTTTAATCCGGCTCCAGAAATTATTGGTGAAATAAATAGTGAAGACGATGCGATAAATGTGTCAATATCATCTACGAATCCGTGATATTCAATATTGGGGTAATTTTTGATATATCTTGCTAAATGGTTTGGCAGGTACTTACCAGCGATCTTTAGTTTTGCATTTTTATGATGCACCTTGACGTTTGGATATATCTCTTGGATGATTAATTCCAGAGCTTGAATATTTGTGATACGGTTTAATGATCCTACAAAAACCATGCAATTTTTTTCTTTGGTAACTGGCGAAGCAATGTCCGTGTATACAGCAGGCGGAATAACTCGTATTTCAGGAATGTTTATCCATCTTTTTGTAAAATGTAAATCTTCTTCAGTCAGAGTTACAACCTGATGAAATTTGCGCAAAATTTTTGGTTCAATTGAATTCCATTTCCGATATTCCAGATAATTTAATTGTCGGTCAAGCCACTTTGTGTTGGTTTCATACAGTCTTCGCTTCAAAATTGTGGTCACATCATGCTCTTGAAGGATGGTATTCTTTTGATTGAAGTGTTTCGCATAGTGGTACATATTATTGTATTCTA
>CAZZIU010000009.1:0-3206 GCA_964654545.1 uncultured bacterium | reverse complement strand
ATGGTATTCTTTTGATTGAAGTGTTTCGCATAGTGGTACATATTATTGTATTCTATTTGAACTATATCTGGGTTAAAACTTCGTTTTACTTTTTTAACAAGCCTACTCATTCTCAAATTATAATTTTTTGCCACCATAGTAGGTTCACGCAAAAATATGAATCGAAGAATTGGGATAGTTTGAGTAAACAGACTTAAAATGCTACGACGAGATATATTTCTTTTAATATGAACAACATCTAGATTTATTCCCAGAGACTGAAGTTTTTTTTCCTGTTCTAGCTCTGAGAATTCCAGAAAACAAATGAGCCTTACCTGATGCGAAGTCGCCAAGGAAATTATATTTCTGTAGATTAGTTGGGCACCAGCATGACCACTTGTTTCACTCGGGATATAGGGTGAAATAAAAAGAATTTTCAAACTAGTTTAGCCCTGACTTGAAATCCAATTAATAGTAAGCTATACATAATTATTACTTTACAAATTCAATATAAATGTTATTTTGGTAGGATTGCAAAAAAGTTCTCTCTGAATTTTATCAAGATGAAATAGAATTTGATTTAGCAAAGGTTAATAACTTATTGTATGCTTCCCAATCTAATGCTAATTCGATACTTCTCTTTTCCTCATTATTGAAGGTTGATTCAAACTTCGATTGATGTTCAATCACGCTGTAGTTTTGGTCTTTCCATGATTCATTTTTACCGATTACTGAATTAATATTTTTACCATAAGCAGCTTCAATATCAGGTATTTTAGAAAGTTGAAAATATTCGAAAGTATTATTGATTATATTCATATAATCAGCGATTAAATCATCATAATGAATAAAGTGATGATTTGGATTGTTTGTATTATTTAAAGATTTTTTTATCGCCTTATTCCAAAAATTGATGCATTGTTTTACTGAATAGTTTTTCCCCCACTGTTGGGATGCGCGATACAATGAAGCAACCACATCACGTCCATCTCTTACTATATGAAAAAAAGCCGTGTTTATGGAATATCGCTCAATAATTTTGATTCGATTTAAATGATCAGGTGTTTTCTCAATCCATATTGTCTTACCTCTTTCAAGAGCAATTGAATCTAATATTCTTATAAAATATTCTGTCCATTTTTTTACACCAGAACCGGGTAAGTATGGAATGCTTGGCGCCGATTTTTGAATTTTATCTCTCAAAGCATATCCAATATCATTCTCCTCTAGAAAAGAATGAATAAGAGTTTCTACATTTGCGTTCAAATAATAAAAGCCGGAGTTTTTTGGTCTTTTAATACCATAGTCAAAAAAGTGACTTTCTTTGAAAGATGTTATTTTTGGATGAGAGGATAGCAAGCCTTGTAACAATGTTGTACCTGATCTAGGACAACCAACAATAAATATTCGAGATTTAATTTCTAACATTAATAATCAATTAGAGAAAACCCGTGTTCGTTTACATCCGTTTCATGGTTCTCGATTAATCGTTTGTACACTTGTTTATTCCATGGTCTATTCATCCATTTTTTCCATAAAACAAAATATTTATTATTAATATCTTTTGAAAAAGTATTTTCCGGCACGTAATAATCAAGGCCGCAAGAATCGTATATGTTCTTCAAATAGTCATTTGGAAAACTGATTAACTCGCTATATGTAAATTCAATAACATTTTTCAAATAAGCCTTATCCCTGGTATAAATTTCATGACAGTGGATCCAGTGTTGAATTAATTTTTCAACCGATGAATTTTTCCACCTTTTTTTCGTTGCTAATGTAACAGCAATTGGATGCCGTTTAATTACAACAAAAATTGAGTTTGGAAACATACGTTGAAGAAATCGGGTTTTTAGCAGATTTGGTGGAGATTTTTCTACTAATACTTTTTTTGTTGAATCCCAATACTGTTCCCAATCCTTTAACAATTGTCTTTTGTTTTCTTCGCTAATTAATTCTGAGGATTCCGTTAAATGCATTTCCGGTGCAAAACCAAATTTACCTGGCCCACCAAATTCCTTCGCAGCAGGGTAAACTGTTTGAACAAGTTGTCCTTCATTCATCGAAACACCGGTGTTTTCTAAACCAGAGATATCCGGATGCTCCTTAATCGTATCACCTAAAATGGTTGTTCCGCTTCTATGTAGCCCGGCTATAAAAATGAATGTATTCTGTTCCATACCATATCTATTGAAGTCTTAAATTAATTATTCGCCTTGTGGTATCAATTCGAAATCAGGGTAAAATTTAGAGAAATTATTGGCAGATTCAGACGTAATTATAATCGCACTACCAAGGGTTGGATTTTTACTAGATGGTCAAGATCAACCGTAAAATATCGTTTGGGGTAACACATAGAATGCTTCTATATTAGATAAATTTTAAAGCCCCAAAACCATCATGAACAAAACCACTTTATTTTTGCACATCCCCCGTACGGGTGGAACAACCTTGAGAGACATAATTGAGTCCCAGTATGACGATGAAAAGATTTTTGAAATAACCCATTTTAAAAATGCATTTGATCAGGTCAAAAAGGTTGATAATATTGAAGAATATGACATTATCAAAGGTCATTTTCCATTTGGAATTCATGAATTAATTGACGGTGATACGCAATATATTACATTTCTTAGAAATCCAGTAAAAAGAATTCAGTCCATATACCGGTATTCCTTACAGCATGAGCACCATCACGACTACGATTATAATCGAACACACTCATTTTTGGATTATGTTAAAAGTGGAAGAAATATCCTGCTCAATAATGGGCACACCAGACTACTAGCTGGTGAATACTTTTCTGGTGATAAGATTCATTATGGAACCAATCCAGAGTGGTTGCTGGAAAAAGCATTTTCAAATATTGAGACTTATTTTTCTTTCATTGGTATCACGGATGAATTCAATAAATCAATCGTATTATTAAAAAAGAAGTTAAAATGGAAGACACCCTATTATTCAAAAGCCAATAAATCAAAACCGACAGTAAAAGCTAATTTTAATAAATCAGAAATCATGGCATTAAATGAAATAAACAAGCTAGACCGTGCATTATATTCTCATTTTAATAAAAAACTAATTGATAGAATCAACAGCAATTCGAATCTTTCAAGAGACATCAGGTTCTTTGAGTTAAAAAATAAATTTATTGGAAAAGTATTTGTTACTCAAAGAATATCACGACTAACAAATCGCTATTTTGATTGATTTGATTCTATTGAGAA
>CAZZIU010000008.1:66801-108414 GCA_964654545.1 uncultured bacterium | reverse complement strand
TGAATTGACTGGATAAATACTGTACATTGGCATAGCCCAACTTTGGCGCTATTTCACTAAGAGTTAATTCATTATACGCTAATAACTCTTTCACTTTTTCAATGCGTTGCAAAATAAAATATTTTTCTATGGTAATGCTTTCCACAGAGGAGAATAAATGACTTAAATAGGGATACTCGTGACCAGTGACTTCACTAATATAGTCTGAAATATTACTATGTAGATTTTCAATCTCACCGCTTTGGATCAGTTGAACAATCACCGTTTTAATTTTTTCAATAAGTTGTGCTTTTGTGTTTATTAAGAGTTCAAATCCATTTTGCCGTAAGATAGAATCCACCTGATCAGTATTACCATCTTCACCATTTCCAATAGTTACCTTCCCTAACCGAATGTCTGTAACCTCCAACCCAATTTTTTCCAGTTCTTCTTTTACCACCCTTATACAGCGATCGCAAACCATGTTTTTTATATATAGTTCTTTTTTCATATTCAATCCTTTGCTAAAAATACAAGTTTCGATTTATTCTTTTCATGAGATGGAATGGATAAACTCAATTGTAATGTAGTTTCTAATTAATTTTATTTATTGCGCTCACAACAAACGATGAAAAATTAATAGTTCCCTTGCCATTTATATAAAGGCCAACATTACCGGCCGGATGATCGTCCTTGTGAACATGTTTATGAGATTCTATTGGTAGACCACATTGGATCCCATGTGTATATCACCCCTGCTGTTCTCAGCTCCCATACTATCATTTTATTGTTTCACTGGTTGATTCATGGATTTGGTATCCATGACGGGTTTTTCATCGTCTTTTTTCGAGCATGCTACCAGGCTAAGTATTCCCAGAATCGTAATTGGCAGGATTTTCTTATTCATTGTTAGCTCCTGTTTCTGTATTGATTGCATTAATTAATTCGATGACCCTGTTTGAAAAGTGGCAATAATGCCACCAGCAACAGAGGCTTCATGATCCATCATCCCTTCGGACATCATGTCTTCATCGCCTTCCATAGTTATTAGACCTTCCTGTAGACAAATCGAATACATGGTATAATCCACCAGCGAATCAGGATCAAATGTCATCATGGACTGGTTTTTATTCCACTGAAATTGCCCCGCCATGGTTCCTGCCATGTTACCAGGAATCTCTTCCATGAATCCTTGAAATAAACCAAACCTGGATTCACAGGATTCTGTATCCATCGGTTCACTGAATGTTATTTCAATGGAGGTTGTCCGCGAAACGCCAGTTGCCCCATCTACGGGTTGAATTGATTGAATTTCAGTTTGAGGGATAATATCGTTGGTATTGCATGCTGTTAAACCAACCAACAGCATGAAGGGTAATATTCGTGAGTGCTGCATTATTTGTCCTATTTTTTTGTTTGCTTAAATCTTCTTTCTGCCAGACCGGAGTATAGAATTGGGACCACAAATGTTGTTATGATTGCAAGTACCATTCCGCCAAATGAAGGGATGGCCATGGGTACCATAATATCTGACCCTCTCCCGGTTGATGTCAGAATGGGAATCAGTGCCAGAATGGTCGTGCTGGCCGTCATCATCGCCGGTCTTATGCGACGTGCACCAGCCTCAGTCGCAGCATCACGTATTTCCTTCAAGGACGTGGGTTTCAATCGGTAAAATTGCTGATCGAGGTACGTACTGATAATGACGCCGTTATCACTGGCAATCCCAAACAATGCTAGAAACCCAACCCAGACTGCTACACTAAGGTTCATGGGTTGCACCTGAAAAACATCCCGCAGATTGGACCCTAACAGCCCAAAATTCAAAAACCAGTCCTGACCATACAACCAGAGCATAAGAAACCCCCCTGACCATGCAACTACAATACCTAGAAATACTATTATTGTTGTTGATACCCTTTTGAACTGAAAGTATAGGATCAAAAAGATAATAAATAGTGCAAGCGGTAAAATGATGCGCAACCTCTGGGTGGCGCGAATCTGGTTTTCGTACGACCCGGCGAAAGCATAACTCACGCCGGCAGGTATGATCAATTCTCCTGATGCAATTTTGCTTTGCAGGAAACGCTGAGCCTGTTCCACTACATCTACTTCTGCCCAACCATCCTTTTTGTCAAACAAAACATACCCGATTAAAAATGTATCTTCACTTTTAATGACCTGCGGTCCCCGTACATAATTGATCGTTGCTAATTGTCCCAATGGTATTTGGGTTCCATCGTTGGCAGGTACCAGGATATCTCCCAGAGATTCAACGGTACCACGCAATTCACGCAGGTAGCGAACCCGAACAGGATATCGTTCGCGGCCTTCAATGGTTGTGGTAATCTGTTTCCCACCGATGGCGACCTCAATCACATTTTGCACTTGTGTCAATGGAATTCCATATCGGGCAATCAATTGACGATCAATGTCAATTTCCAAATAAGGTTTACCCACAATCCGGTCGGCGAATACTGCAGATGCTTCTATTGCCGGAACCTGCTTAAGGTAACGTTCCAATTCCAATCCCACCTTCTCTATTATCGCCAGATCGGGACCTTTCACCTTGATCCCCATGGGTGCCCTCATTCCACTTTGGAGCATAACAATACGAGCAGAAATCGGTTGTAGCCTTGGTGCCGATGTAGTCCCCGGCAGGTTAGCGGCTTTTACCAGTGCATCCCAGATGTCCTGATTGGACCGGATGTGGTCGCGCCACTGCCGGTACGGTTTCCCCCCAGCATCCGGTATCAGATTTCCGTTCACATCACGAAGAAAGGAACCCTGATCATCCACTTTGAACGTTAGCCGGTTACCTTCCCCATCCACAGCGTATTCCGATTTGTACGTAATAATTGTCTCTATCATGGATATGGGTGCTGGATCCAGGGGCGTCTCTGCTCGACCAAGTTTACCCACAACCAGTTCAACTTCAGGGATGGAATACAATGCCATGTCCAGCTTTTGTAAAACATCGGTGGCTTCTTGTACCCCTGCATGGGGCATGGTTGTGGGCATATAAAGAAATGATCCTTCATCCAGCGGAGGCATAAATTCTTTTCCCATACCGGGAAACGTATGCTGTAATCCACTGTAGATACGATTGGATTTGAGAAATTCCGGCACGACGGTAGTTACTTTGGCAAAGCCCAGCCAGGCTGTAAACCCAAGGATGGTCAGTGCAATTGGAATGGACAATACCCACATTTTGTGGTCCAGTGACCATCGCAGCATTTGGGGATAAAAGCGGGTGAACACCATGATGGTTCCCATCACCAGTGTCAACAGGACAACAACAAAGCTAAAATTGGCAAGCAATCCACGATCCACGGTTAACGGAGCCCAGGTTTTCGATAAAATGGTGACAACCAGTACGATTACCAACCCATTTACGATATAGGGCAAGCGGTCTTTCCAGGCATCAGGTATCCTTGTCCTTACAAAAGGATACGCGCCGAACAACAGAACAACGAGACCTAGCCACCAGATCGTGGTAATCGTCAACACCAACCCCAAAACGATGAGGACTGAATACAAATATTTTCGCAACTTTTCCGTTTTTATTTTTCCAGAATAGAGCACCTGAGCCAGGGGCGGCAAAATTGTTAATGCCACAATCACAGAAGCAATCAGGGCAAATGTTTTGGTGTACGCCAGTGGTTTAAACAGCTTCCCTTCCGCTGCTTCCATGGTAAAAACGGGTAAAAAACTTACGACGGTTGTGGATACGGCCGTTACCACAGCCCCACTGACCTCTGACACTGCTCTGAAAAGTATCTTTTTTTTGTCTTCAGAATCGTTCGCTTGACCCAGGTGTTTCAGCATATTTTCAGATACCACAATGCCCATATCCACGATGGTTCCAATGGCGATTGCTATTCCGGACAATGCCACGATATTGGCATCCACACCAAAATATTTCATTCCGATAAATACCATCAGTACGGTCATGGGTAACAGACCTGTAATCAGCAGGGATGTCTTTAAATGCATGACCATCAGCAAAATGACCACGATTGTTATCAATATTTCATCCCGCAGGGCATGATTCAGTGTGCCCAGTGTTTCTTTGATTAATCCCGTTCGATCATAAAAGGGCACAATCGTCACCCGTGATACCCTTCCGTCCTCCAGTGTTTTACTCGGTAATCCCGGACTGATTTCCTGAATCTTTTCTTTTATATTTTTGATAGCCGCTAATGGATTTTCACCGTACCGTACGACCACAACACCACCAACGGCCTCAACACCCTCTTTGTCCAGCACACCGCGACGCAGTGCCGGCCCTAAAACAACGTTCGCCACATCCTTGATATAAATTGGAACATTGTCGACAGATTTAATCGCAGTATAGTCAATATCTTTTTTATCCTTGATAAATCCTAATCCGCGAACCACGTATTCGACTCGGTTTACCTCGATAGTACGAGCCCCTACATCCAGGTTGGAATTACGTACAGCCCGAAAAATATCGGTTAACGTAATACCCTGTTCCCGCATCGCTGCCGGGTCTACGTCAATTTGGTATTCTTTTACATGCCCACCAACAGATGCAACTTCCGCGACGCCATCGGCTGACTGGAGTCCATATCGCACGTACCAATCCTGAATAGACCGCAATTCCTGCAGATCCCATCCGCCGGTTGGTTGCCCTTGCTCGTCACGTCCTTCCAGTGTGTACCAGAACACCTGACCCAATGCTGTGGCGTCTGGTCCTAAAGTGGGTTGTACACCCGCCGGCAACGTTCCTGATGGCAATGAATTTAATTTTTCCAGAATGCGGCTTCGCGTCCAGTAAAATTCTGCTTCTTCCTTAAAGATGACATAAATAGTTGAAAAGCCGAACATGGAATAGGAGCGGATGGTTTTTATTTCGGGGATTCCCAACAATGCCACAGTTAGAGGGTAGGAAATCTGATCTTCCACATCCTGTGGTGAACGGCCCATCCACTGGGTAAAAACAATTTGCTGGTTTTCACCAATATCCGGGATGGCATCAACCGGGACGGGGTCTCTTGGTATACCGGATATATTCCAATCAAATGGCGCTACCATGATTCCCCAGGCAACGATCAATACCATTATCAGGGCAACGACAAGTTTGTTTTCCAAACAATATTTTATTATTCTATCGAGGAGTGATAATTGGTTCAGTTCATTCATGGTGACTGTCCTCGTTCATCGGCTCCCAGGTAGTCTTAATTTCACCACAGCGCAACATTTTTTGACCAAAATACGGGTTGTTCACTTCTTTTCCTTTTTGAACCCAGTTGGCTCCCGCATTGTCAAACGCCATTGGGCAAAATACCGTATAGAGTGTATCGGCTCCCGGATAATCATAAGTATTTAGCAAGTGCCCTATATCATCGCTGATTGCACCAAACTGATTTCTTATTTCACCGATCGTGGACCAATGCTGGGCATGTTCGGTGTGCTGGGTTAATTCCATTAGTTGTTGTTTCCAGCGCGCGTCATCAGACGAAGATAGCTGCATTCCCTTTTCCTGGGCAGTACTGGTAATTATCTGCAGGGCAAACAAAGCTGATTTGGCTTCTTTGAAATTGTCATTTGCCAAAGCCGATTGAGCGATTAAATACCCATCATAAATAAGCCCCAGTGCTCGGCTAAGTGCAGGATTGTCATTACTGATAATTCTCATTTGCGACATATCCATTGATGGACTGTGTTCATGATGGTCATTGGTATTTTTATCGTCTGCACTCATCATGCTTGGTTTGGCGGCAATTTGCATGGCACTGTCAATTTTGAAATTTCCGTTGGTCACAATTTCCTCACCAACTTTTAATCCGGCCACGATAATGTAGTCATCACCGGATCGGGGGCCCAATACGACTTCCCGACTTTCAAATACGGGTTCTTCAGTACCTGGTTTGCGGACATACACCAGCGCTCGTTTGCCGGTTTGCAGTACAGCCGTAGCTGGAATGAGCAGGGGTTGCTCATTGGTATCAGGCTGATGAACAATTCCCAGTGATTCGGCTTGAACCAGGTCCATTCCACAAATATCGCATGCACCTGGTTCATCTTTCACAATCTCAGGATGCATGGGACCAATCCATTTACCGCTCAGGTCAGCACTAATGGCTTTTCCTTTGGCATCGAGTTTGGATGATACCCTGGCTCTCACAAACATACCCGGTTTTAACAGACCATCGGGATTCTTCATGTTAACGCGTACCTTCACCGTTCTTGTGGACTCATTTAATGTGGGATCGATAAACGAGACCCGGCCGGCAAACATTTTTCCAGGTATGGCTTCGGTGGTAAATGTTACAGATTGCCCAAATCGAATCCAGGGTAAATCGGATTCATAAGCATCAATTACAACCCAGATTCTTCTTAAATCAGCGATGGTGTACACCGGTGTACCCGTTTTAACATATCTTCCTTCCTGTGCGTCTTTATGGATAACAATCCCGGAGAGTGGGCTGTAAATCGTAAGCTTATCCACAGGATCGCCCTTCTCTTCTACGGCGGCTATTTGCTCTGGAGTGAGACCCAGTAACGATAATTTTTCCCGGGCTGCGGCCAATGTTATTCGGGCAGATTCCCGTCCAAATTCACCCGATCCTGATTTGAATTGTTTTAATGCCTGAATCAACTCTTCCTGGGCGGAATACAATTCCGGGCTATAAATCTTAAACAAGTGATCACCTTTTTGGACACGTGTCCCAGTGAAATCAACATACAAGCGTTCGATCCTTCCTGGCATCCAGGTGGTGATGGTTCGAATATTTGCTTCATCGTACTCAACTTTTCCCGATAGCATGATTTCTGCTTCTGCCAAGCCACGCCTTACCTTGCTCGTGGTAATCTCCGCCAGTTTTATGGCTGCCGGTGACATATGCAATTCCCTGGGATTTTCATCATCCCCTGATAATTCCATCGGGATTAAATCCATGAAACAAATCGGACATTGACCAGCTTCCGGCAACTTAACCTGGGGATGCATGGAACATGTCCACCATTCGGCCTCTGTTTCGTGTGAATGATCCGTCATTACACTGGCAGGGCTACCGGTGGAGTCAGGATGTATAATCCAGCCAATCAGGAATGCAATCAACAGGAGGATCCAGGTAGATCGGTGAAGGGTAAGAATAAATGATTTTGTCTGTTGTAGAATGTTCATAAAGTACCTCCAGCCATTTGTGCTAGCTTTGCAATCGATTTTCGATATTGAATGTTGGATTTCTCATACGCTAGAAGAAATTCCAAATAACGCCGCTGGGCATCGATTAGATTTAAAAAATCCATTTTTTCTGCAATATATGCTTTTTCTGATGCCCGCAATGATTCAATACTTTTTGGAATGAGTTGGTTAGCGTACAACCGATTTTTTCTTTTACCGTCTTCAAAATCGAACCATGCTTTTTCAAATTCAGCTTTTAGTTGATTTCTTCGGTCTGAAAACGATTCATGGGCAGATTTTTGATTCATTCGAGCCTGCTCCAGTTGATGCTTGTTCTTGTTGAACCAAAGTGGAACCTGCATCGAAAACATCACTACCATGGGATCTTTACCACTATCAGCAACCGGAGTACCGTTTACCCTTTTATCCCCCGTAATAATCCAATCCAATCCAATACCAAAGTCCGGGTAAAAATTCTGTTTTGTCCTTTTTACCGAAACGGCACTTAAATTAACCGCTAATTGAGTAAATCTCAGATCAGGATTGGCCTGTTCAATTGTATCCCACACATCATTTTTAGCCCATTGTTGATCCATTGACATCAACGAATCAGGAAGGTAAATATCTGTGAGAGTACTATCGCCAGATAAATAGCGGAAACGCTCAATGAGGGGTTGTTTTCTCGCCTCAAGTTCACGTTTTTTATCTTCAAGTGTTAACAATTCGATCTGGGCTTTTATCACGTCCGGGTGCCCTGATTTTGATGATGTATATTTACGAATCACGACCTGTTCCCAATTGCGGACCAAATCAATGTTCTGATTTAAGATCTTTAAGGAATGCTGTAAATAGTAATAGTCCAGGTAGTTTTCTATTAGTTGATATGTTAGTCCTGTAATCTTGGAATGAAGTGACTCCAGTGCCAAATCAGATGTCACGATTTGCTGGTCTCGAGCAGTACTGAGTTTTCCCAGCCAGGGAATCATTTGCATTACACCAAATTTGAATTCTTGAGGACCCACAGCTGTTTCAACGTTTTGTAGAAAATAACCAAATGACATAGTGGGATTTGGGAGCGACTTTGCCACCACAATTCCTTCTATAGCAGAATTCCATTTCGCATAGGCGGCTTTTATAGCCGGATTCTGATAGAGAGCAGCTCGTTGGTAATCAGACAATGTAGGGTTTTCAGGTAATGTATATTGGCTGCTATCCTGATATCCCCTATCCAAAAACTGCTGTTTATGATTTTCAGGATTTGGATTGGATAATCCATAGATTGAGATACTTGCAAGCATCACCAAAATTTTCAAAAACCGATTTTTATTTTTTCCGGGGTAAATATTCAATGATCTCTCCTGTCAGTTATGTGGTAATCCGTTCTGAAACGGGTGAAACACAATTAACCCGTAAAACCGGGCTAATACAACGCAACAGGAAGTCTTAAATCAGGAGGGGTAAATTGAAATGTATAGGTGGGTCGTGAATCGAGAAATGGTCGTGAGAGGATATTCTATCATGTATTGGAATCAGTGTGGCCACTGGATTGTCGTATAGTGCCTGATAAGCCATATCATTGTTCTGGTTTTGTACATTTACTGGCACCACAACCAGCGGAAGTAAAACAGCCAGATCACAAGCCACCAAATCCATATCACAACTGCCATCATTCATCATTTGACAGGCCGAATCTCCAGTTTCGCAACAGGACATTTCACACGTTTCTGAAACATGGAATACGGGCAATATCATCGCCAGGACGAGAAGTGCAATTATGACTAATGATGTGTTTTTTCGACTCATATAAAGCAATATTACCATATTCTCAATCCGAATGCAAAATTTATTCCTTATAATATTTTTAACATTTTTATGGTATTTCGCACATCCGAATAATGGGGTACCCTGCTCAGGAGTCAACAGGCCCCGTTTCAATTTGTTGTGCAACTTTGAGAATATCAATGCATATGCGGTTGGGGAATCCGGTTTTTTCACGAATGATGTCAACACTCGAGCTTGCAATTTCATCCACACTTTTGTATACGTCAAAAAGGGCCCGTATTCGTGCAGGTCCCATTCCCGCGATAGGACTGAACACAGATTTAGTCATTGCTTTGGATCGCTTATCACGCTGGAAAGTAATGGCAAACCGATGCGCTTCATCCCGAATTTGCTGTAATAGCTTTAACCCACTGGATGTCCTAGCGATAGACTGCGGATCTCGATGTCCCGGGATAAATACTTCTTCCAATCGCTTTGCCAATCCAATCGTGAAAATATAATCTAAACCCAATTCCCTTAACGCGGATACCGCCATGGATAATTGTCCTTTTCCTCCGTCAATCAGAATGAGGTCGGGCAAGGGCTTTTCTTCATCTTGCAATCGTTTATACCTGCGATAAACTACTTCGCGCATGGAAGCAAAATCATCAATGCCAACAACAGTTTTTACGTTGAATTTTCGGTACTCTTTCTTGCGTGGTTTTCCGTCGATAAAACATACCATCGAAGCAACCGTATTTGTTCCACCCAGGTGAGAGATGTCAAACGCTTCGATTCGACGCGGCGGTGCTTCCATATTTAAATCGTTTTGCAATTGTTTTACCGCTCCCGTTACCGCATCCCTTCGTTTTTTTCTGTTTAGAAGCCATTCACCAAGCAGCAATTTTGCATTCTGGTACGCAATACGCATTTCCCGGGCCTTTTCACCACGTTGAGGTATAATAAGCTTCACGGTCCCGTTTCTCCGGCTTTTCAAGTATTCAGTGATTTCTTCTTTATCTTCAGGAATTTCCGGTATATAGATATGCTTTGGAATAAAATCACCATCCAAATAAAATTGTAGTATTGTCGAACGCAGCGTTGCACCGGTCTGATCATCCAAACGTTCCAGGGAAACTTTTTCTCTACTGAAAATGCGTCCTTGTCTAATTCGAATGATGGCCATGATTCCAATATCATCTTCCTGAGCAAGAGCAAACACATCACGGTCTTCAAAATCGTTAGCGACTTTCATCTGTCGTTCTTTATAGTCTCTTATCGCAAGCAGCTGGTCTCGAATGACACTTGCGTCTTCAAACCGCAAATCTTTAGAAGCTTGTTTCATTGTTTTGTTAAGATGGATTTCCGTATCTTTGGTATTTCCCTGCAGAAATTGAATTACCTGTCTAATCATACCATGATAATCCATTTCGCCCACCAATCCTTCACATGGACCACCACATTTTTTAATATGGTAGTCAAGACATACCTTGATTTTGCCGGCTTTGATGGAATCATCGTTAATGACATAGCTGCAACTACGTATAGGGAATACCTTGTGGATGGCTTTCAGTGTTTGGCGTAGCAGTAATACATTGGTATATGGACCAAAATAGGTGGATCCATCCTTGACAATCGTCCTGGTGAGAAATACCTGAGGATAGGGTTCGTTGGTAATGCGGATATAGGGAAACGATTTATCATCTTTTAAATTGATATTGTACTTTGGTTTGTGTTTGCGAATCAGGTTTGCTTCTGTCAGAAGTGCTTCCACCTCACTTCCAACAACAATCCAATCCAAGTCGATAATACGGGTAATCAGTGACTGGTTTTTTGGCGTCTGGTATTTATTTTTTTGAAAATAGGATCGGACACGATTGCGTAAGTTTTTTGCTTTTCCGATATATAGAATTTTCCCATTATCGTCGCGAAAAATATACACTCCCGGTTTGGTTGGTATATTTTTTAATTTTTCTTTGTACGGTAATCCCATAAAATCATTTCGACTTTTTTTATCATGCCCAGGGTTCGGTGAAAAGCGTACTAAATTCTGCACCCAAAATTTATCTATGATTACTCCGACACATATATTATGCCATTATGCTGAAATCGGCCTCAAAGGGCAAAACAGAGGCTATTTTGAACGAAAGCTTAAAGATAATATTAAACTTCAGGCTAAAACATTTTTTCCCGGATCGATAGGCAAAATAGATCGGCTTCAGGGACGATTTCTTATTCCAATCTCAGAACAGGGATTAAATAACCTTTCCCGCCTAATCACTATCTTTCAATCTATTCCAGGGATTGCATGGTTTGCTCCGGTAAAAAAAATTGAACCGGATTTAGAGGTTATGAAAAGTGAAGCACTTGGTGCACTGGAAAACGAATCATTTGATTCTTTCCGGGTTACTGCACGGAAAACGTATTCACCATTTCCGCTATCAAAAATGGAGATTCATACGACGATTGGTGATGTGTTATGCTCCCATTATGGGAAAAAAGTCAGTTTGTCTGATCCCGATATCAACTGCCATATTGATTTATTGTACTCTTCCTGCTATATCTATTTGAAAAAAATTCAGGGTATTGGAGGTTTACCAATTGGGTCGGCCAGTCCGGTCGCTGTCATGCTGTCTGGCGGGATTGATTCACCGGTAGCGGCATATTATACCATGAAACGGGGTACTCGGGCTGTGTTTGTCCATTTCCATTCAGTCCCCTTAGTATCACCTGCTTCCGTGGATAAAGTTAAGCGGACGGTGGAGATTCTTCGAAAATACCAACCAAAAGCCACGCTTTACCTGGTGGAATTTGCGTCCATACAGAATGAAATATTTGCCCACTGCGACCCAAGATATTTGGTTCTTTTGTACCGTCGATTTATGGTGCGAATAAGCACGAAGATTGGGACCCTGGCACACGCAAAGGCACTCGTCACAGGTGAATCCATTGGGCAAGTGGCTTCTCAGACTATCGAAAATATAACGGTTGTGGAGCAGGCTTCTTCAATACCGATTTTACGCCCCGTCATCGGATTTGATAAACATGAGATTATTGACATTGCAAAATCCATCGGCACCTACGAAGTGTCTATCGAACCCCATCAGGATTGTTGCACGCTATATGTACCGGCTCATCCAGCCACCAAAGCCCGGTTAATAGATATTGAAAAAGAGGAATCAAAACTGGAGGTTGATCATCTTGTGGAAAAGGCAGTTGACACAGTCGAAATAGTCAAGTATTAGCACTTCAGTCTCCTGTCATTGTGCGGAGTGAAAAAATCAATTGTTAACGTAACCTGCATTTATTCTGGAGATTGCTTCATTGTGTTCGCAATGACGGTCTTTTATTATGCAGTCCCAGAAATAATTTGGTACACTAAAACGTTGCCACATTAAATAAGATTAAGCACTCTTTTTTTAAGTTTGAGTGTTTTTTTATTTGTAATTTTTGCACTGAATTTTTATAACAATTGGAATATTTTCCACTCATATTGAATAAATCCCAAGGAGACTCTTCATGTTAGTCGCAATCCCAAAAGAGATTATGCCAAATGAAGCCCGGGTTTCGGTCACTCCTGGAACGGTCAAAGACCTCATTAAAGCAGGTTTGACAGTTCAGGTAGAGGCCGGTGCGGGCAGTGGATCCTTCTTCTCCGATAAAGAATATGAAGAAGCCGGTGCGACAATTGTACCGGATACAAAACAGTTGTGGTCCAATGCGGACATTATACTCAAAGTTAATCACCCTGTAAAAAATGAACAGCTTGGTGTTGATGAAGTTGACCTGATGAAGGAAGGTGCCGTATTTGTTTCGTTTTTCCAAACAACGAAAGAACTTGAAGCGGTTAAAAAGCTTGCTGCTAATAAAATCACCGGATTTTCCATGCACCTTATCCCAAGGACAACCTTAGCACAGAAAATGGATGCGCTAAGCTCACAAAGCAATATCGCTGGATATAAATCTGTCCTGATGGGTGCAGTTCATTTAGCCAAATTCATGCCATTGCTCATGACAGCGGCTGGAACTATCCCCCCCGCTAAAGTCTTGATTCTAGGCGCCGGCGTTGCCGGTCTGCAAGCGATTGCTACTGCCAAGCGACTTGGCGCACAGGTAGAAGCTTTTGATGTTAGACCGGTGGTTAAAGAGCAGGTTGAAAGCCTAGGAGCAAAATTCGTTGCAGTCCAAACTGAATCTGAAGAAGGCGTAGGTGAAGGCGGATATGCGAAAGAAACTTCTGAAGAATACAAACAAAAGCAACAGGCACTTATTAAAGAACATATAGCTAAATCGGACATGGTAATAACCACTGCACTTATCCCAGGAAAACCAGCTCCAATTCTGATCCCCGATGATGTGGTAGAGGTAATGCATGCTGGTTCAGTCGTGATGGATTTGGCGGCGGAAAATGGTGGGAATTGTTCACTGACAAAGCCCGGTGAAGTTGTGAGTAGTCCCCATGGAGTTGTCATCGATGGCACATTGAACATCCCTGGCTCCATGCCAATTCATGCCAGTCAACTTTATAGCAAGAATATTACCAGTTTTCTTACCTACATGGTAAAAGAAGGAACTGTTAACCTTGATATGGAAGATGAAATTATCTCTGGTGCCATGTTTACCCACGGGGGAAACATCACCAATGAAATGACCAAACAAGCAATTCAGAGTTAGGGGGCTTGCAATGGAAATGATTAATATTTTTACTGTTTTCATTCTGGCAATATTTGTCGGATTCGAAATTATAACGAAGGTACCACCAACCCTTCATACACCATTGATGTCCGGATCCAATGCAATTTCCGGCATCGCCATTGTTGGTGCAATCATCGCGACGCAAATCGGTGGTGAAATTGGGACGTACCTTGGGCTGGTCGCTGTTATCTTTGCTACCATTAATGTGGTCGGTGGATTTCTGGTGACAGACCGCATGCTTAAAATGTTCAAACGGAAATAGGAGACGGATTCATGATTTACGCAAATATTCTTTACGTTGTCGCCGCTGTCCTTTTCATTTTTGGACTCAAAAGACTCAGTCATCCAAAGACTGCAAGAGCCGGAAATTTCATTGCAAGCATTGGAATGCTGATTGCAATTGTGGCGACATTAGTTATTGCTGATACGCTTGATTGGAAATTGATTGCAATCGGAGTCATTATTGGTTCATTGATTGGTGCCGTGTTTGCGGTTAGAGTACAAATGACTGCCATGCCTCAGATGGTGGCGATTTTTAACGGTTTTGGCGGCGGCGCAAGTGCACTGGTAGCTGCAGCTGATTTCATTAAAAACGCCCATTTTCTTATGAATAGCGAACTCGTTCCTGTGGGGCATTTTCAAATCAGCCCAATATTTTATGGGATTGTGGTTGTATTCAGTGTCTTTGTCGGTACATTGACTTTTACTGGCAGCTTTGTGGCTTTTGGCAAACTACAGGGATTTATCTCTGGCAAACCCATTGTTTTCTCCGGCCAAAAATTCCTTAATGCACTTATTGCCCTTGCAATTATAGCTATGGGTATAGGCATTAATATTATACCTGCCGATATGTTCTTGTTCTTTGAACTGCTGATTATTTTAAGCGCACTTATTGGAATTACACTTGTCATCCCTATCGGTGGTGCCGATATGCCGGTTGTGATTTCATTGTTGAACTCCTACTCTGGTATTGCAGCTGCAGCCACTGGATTTGTCTTGTTGAACAATGGTTTAATTATCAGTGGTGCACTGGTTGGTGCTTCCGGTATCATTCTCACAAATATTATGTGTAAGGGAATGAACCGCAGCCTGGTTAATGTTATTTTCGGGGCTGTTGGCTTAGAACAAGCTGGTGCCACTGGAGATCAGCAACAAATGAATATCAAAAGCTATTCTACTGAAGAAGCAGCCATGATCCTGGAAGCTGCGGAAAAAATAGTGGTAGTTCCCGGTTACGGATTGGCGGTTGCACAAGCACAGCATGCCATTCGTGAGGTAGCAGATTTCTTAGAAAACAAAGGTAAAACGGTTTACTATGGAATTCATCCAGTCGCCGGTCGTATGCCTGGGCATATGAACGTGCTGTTGGCGGAAGCCAATATTGCATACGACAAATTGAAAGATTTGGATGAAATCAATGCAGAATTAGAGGATTGCGATGTGGCAATAATTCTAGGTGCTAACGATGTGGTAAATCCGGCTGCTCGGCATGATACATCCAGTCCAATTTATGGTATGCCCATTATTAATGTGGATAAAGCAAGAACAGTCCTGATTAATAAACGTACCATGAATCCTGGCTTTGCAGGCATTGCCAACGAATTATTTGGCTATGATAATTCCATAATGGTCTTCGGAGATGCTAAACAAATCCTTCAGCAATTGTTGAAGGATTTGAAAGAGTTATAGACTATTAACCAATTCTATAAAAAAGGGGTCAAATGACCCCTTTTTTATTATTTAATTTTCTTTTTCGTAATCCTGCATTGCTTCCACCAGTCGATGAATGCCTTCAATGGGCATCGCATTATAAATTGATGCACGAAAACCGCCCACAGACCGATGACCTTTCAAGGTAACCAATCCCCTGCTTTCGCAAAAAGATAGAAAGCGTGAATCATCACCATTTCTTTCGAATACAAATGGTACATTCATGAGAGATCGATCATCAATATTAACCGGGCTTTTAAATATGGAGTTGCGCTCAATTTCACGGTATAGTAATTCAGCCTTTTTACTATTCATTTCCTCCATGGTTTTTATGCCACCCAATTGTTGTATCCAGTGCAGCGTTCGATTAACAGCATAGATAGCATAGACTGGCGGCGTGTTAAACATGGATTGTTTCTCTATATGCGTCCGGTAATCAAACATTGTTGCAACATTGCTGTTTATTTGATCCAATAAATCATGCCGAATGATTACAATTGTTACACCGGCCGGACCCATATTTTTTTGCGCACCAGCATATATTAAACCAAATGCTTCAAGTGGAATTTCACGACTAAAAATATCTGAGGACATATCTGCAACCAAGAAACCACCCTTGTTTTTTACTTGTGGATATACTTTATATTGTGTACCGTAAATTGTATTATTACTAGTTATATGTAAATATGTACTTTCAAGTTTTTGATTTAATTTCTTTGGTATAAACGTATAATTGGAATTCTTTGAGGATGAACATATATTTATTTCACCAAATCGCATAGCTTCCTTGATAGCTTTAGCAGACCAAGCACCGGTATCGGCATAATCTGCAGTCATTTCTTCTGAAAGAAAATTCATGGGAATCATGGCAAATTGGGTTGAAGCGCCACCTTGTAACCAACAAATATCATAATGATCTGGAATGGATAGAATTGACCGGACTAGCCGGGTGGTTTCATTCACCATATCAACAACAGGTGTTGATCGATGACTCATTTCTAGCAAACCTAATCCTGAACCTTTAAAATTTGTTGTGGCTATAACCAATTGTTCAATTACCCATTGGGGTAGTACAGCTGGTCCTGCACTAAAATTATATTTTCTATCCATGAAAGATTCCTAAATGTTTGTATAACAACATACTAAATTATTTACGAATGGGCACAAAAAAAGGGCTGATTGCTCAGCCCTTAATAGATTCAGGGTCGTACCGATTGATACGGTATTCTCCATAGTTCTGAATGGACGGCCTCGTCCGAGACAAACATGGTGCTGAAATCAATCACATCAAACCAGGCCATAAATACTCGGCGTTGGTGGCCATGTCCGGGACCATGGATTCGCCATAATCCGGAGAATTTGTTATCATTCGCTGTTCCATCCGGCCACAATCCCATATCATTGAGCCGTTTTCTTCCTTTTTCATGTCTTCCACGTCCGTAGTGCAGTAAGACTGCCTCCCCGCTTCTAAATGGAAATTCCGGTCCAGTATTTGAGATACTCACTTCGGCACGAACTGGAAATCTGAAATTAAAAGCAGGTATCGAATCCCTTGGTATGTAGAGTGAATTTATGTCATCCGCAGTGTAATGAAATGCAGGTGAAAGCGTATCACCACGAAATATAGATATTCCGTCAATAGAGACTTTATCCCCTGTGCTACCATGACCAATTGTAAACGCATCAATGAACCATGGACGACCGTTTTCATTGTCATTCTGAATAAATCGAATGCTTTGACTAAAGGTACTTTCAAATGATTTATTAAATGTATCCACAATCGTACCATTGGAATCTATCGCAATAATATGCAACACACCATTCAACGTACGAGTAATATTTGCGAATGCAATGCCATTATCTTCGTCGATATCCCATTCAATATCACGACTAAGACTGTCAATACTGCGTCCGAACCGAATGCGATAATCATCGCTATCCGGCCATAACGTATCCGCCAGTATTTTTTCCATGCCACCATCTTCTTCTATACCAGATGTATAATTCATGTCCTGTATACCATCATCTTCCAGACCCACAAATGCAATCATTTCATCATTTTCTAAAAGGGTATTCAATTCATCCTGGATATTGCTGGTGTTATCGTTGTTGGATTCACATCCCATTAACAACAATAGCGCCATCATTGGTAAACGACACAGGTATTTCATTATTTGTTCCTCCCATTTTTTGAAACACCGTGAGGTCCCCGGTTTCTCATTTTTTCTCTGAGTTCTCTTTTGAAACGACGTTCAAATGTTGATAGCTTCATTAGCTGTTCATTTGACAGGGTTCCTTTTACGCTTATCAAGAAATTCGTTTCTGCATCAACTCGTGTGTGTTTTAGATCTGTCAAAGTCTGCAGTGACTTTTTAAAGTATTTATCAGTGATCTCTTCACCGCTATCAATTTTTTCCCGAATCTCATCACCGAGTTTCATGAGTTCTTCATCAATCTGATCCAATTCTTCACGATGTTTATTGAGTTTTGGGAAAAGCACGGCCGCCTGATCTTCAGATAATGATAATTCTTCAGTCAGTCTCCACATCATCATCATATTCATCTTTTCCTGATCCGGTCTTTCTAAACCGGATGGCATGGATCGTCCATGGTCCTGCATATGCATATCACCGCCTGGTGGTGGTGCCATAACACGTCCTTCCCCTTGAACTCCTCCTCCCATTGGTCCCCGAGGTTGGGCAAATAATATGCTACTAAACACCAGCAATAATAGTGTATTTGTTTTCATTAACTTCCTCCATTTACTATATTGGTTACCGGTTCGTATCCAATTTCATTTAAAAATTCTATTGTTTCCCACACATCGTCACTTTCATCCACCAGATACACTGCAAATTCTTCCACCATCTCTTGGGTTAATTCTGAATTTTTCTCTTTTGCTGTACTCACAACGATTTGTGTTTTATTACTGATATCAAATTGGTTTATGGAAAGAAAACCGACTAAAATAATAATCATCGATGCCATCAAACCTTTCATCATTTGTTGCTTACGCTTTTGCCGTTGAAATCGTGCGCTGTGGAATTTTGAGAGCATGGTTTCTGTGTCAACATCAACAGATTGCTGAAGCATTGCATATAATTTTTGTTCAATACCCATTTATTTCTCCACAATCTTTTGCAATGTTTTAATGCCATAATGATAATTGACTTTTGCTGAACCTGCTTTCAAACCCATGATCATATCAATATCTTTAAACGGTAACTGTTGGGTTAATCGCATGATAACAACCAATCGCTGCTTTGGTGGTAATTGACTGATACCGTCCCACAAATTGGACGGTTCCAATGCAGGTTCACTGGTATCAGGTTGAATTGAAATGTTTTCATTCGGTTCATTAAAATCAAATATGGATCGTATTTTTTTCTTTCTGAAATAGTTTCGAATAACATTTGTCTTAATCGTGTACAAATAGGTTTTGAATTCTGCCTGAAACCTAAATTGATGCAGGTTTTTGTACAGTTTAAATAGGGTCGATTGGGTAAGGTCCTCCGCATCTTCCTCATTTTGTATAGCCACATAGAAAAAGCGATACATGTCGGCCATGTAGCGAGTTGCGAGTTCATCAAACGCCGCGTCACGTCCTTGTTGATATTCTTGAATAATTTCAGCATCAGTTTTCATCAATTTGCCCTTTTAGACATTGGAGTTTAAAGAAGGTTAAAAAATGATTTATATTTTTTTCACGAAAATCTATAGAGAAAAGTGTCAGCCTAAACCTAAATTTTTGCATGCAATATCATGTAGGTAACTTCCATCCTGTACCAGAACAATTGGAAGCCGTCATCCATCCGCCTGCGCCGCTACTTATTATCGCTGGTGCCGGAACGGGAAAAACTGCAACCCTTCTTCACCGACTTCGCTACCAAATTCTAAAAAAACAGATGCTCCAAGAGAATATACTGGTTCTCACCTTTACTGAAAAAGCCACATTTGAGCTCACATCTCGTCTTTCAAAAATGGACATACCCGACCATCAGAGTATCACCGTATCCACATTTCATGCTTTTTGCTATTCGGTGGTACAGGAATTTGTTCACTCAGATAATGCAAGAGCAACTCTTATCGAAAACCATGACATTGCCTTTATGATTCTTAATCGATTTGATGAACTGGGTTTCCTCCGTTCGCGACAATTTCGTTTGAATCCAAGAGAGGCAATTGAAAAAGCATTCATTCCATTTTTTGGACATGCCAGGGATGAATTGCTCTCTCCCGCTGATTTGGAAACGTTAGTGCAGTCAAATCCTGTTAATGCTGAAAATATTTACCAGCTTTTTCCAGGGTTAAACCAAAAAACCGAACCGCAGGAGGCGGTAAATCAATTCCTTGATTTATTGGAAATATACAAACGCTTCCAACAATGGAAACGAGAAGCTGCCGTCGTCGATTATGGGGATATGATACAACAATGCTGGGAAGGATTGCAACAAAAGGATATTCTCAAACGAGTCAGAAACAAGTTTAAGCACATCATTGTAGATGAATATCAGGATAATAATTATGCCCTGAATCGTATCATAAATCTTATTGTTGAACATTCACCCAGTATTACTGTTGTTGGCGATGAAGATCAGTGCATATACAGCTTTCGGGGAGCTAACTACTATAATATTCACGATTTTCGTAACAAATACCAGCATCATCCGCAATTTAAAGAAATTGCACTTGAGACGAACTTTCGATCAACACAACCTATTCTTACTCTGGCCAATACCAGTATCTCCCATGATCCAGAGCGTACAGAAAAACTACTCAGATCTGCGACCCATTCACCAAATAGCATTTCCCCGCAATGGCTCGTGGGCAAACCAGCTCAGGTCATGGCTTATGCAGTTCAACATATCAACGAAATGTCTCAAAAAGGTACTTCCCTTGAAGATATCGCCGTATTATGCCGTACAACCAATCATGTTCGTGATGTGGCTTTTTATTTTGAGCAAAATCAAATTCCGGTTCAAGTATCCCTCGATCGATTTAGCGGCATACCCGAAATAAAAATATTTTCGGCATGGCAATTGGTGATGATTGATAATGCCCAATTTCCCGTAGCCTGGGCTACACTTCTGAAATATTATCAATTTCAAGACCATTCAGGATTGTTGAATAAATCATTTGATGATCTACAGCAAGGTGTAGATCTCAGCAGATCTCCCAAATTAGACCAATTCCTGTCTACTTATTACCAAATACACCATAAATTAAAACAAAATGCCAAGCCATATGAAATCGCCTGGGAAATACTAAACAGCACAGATTTACTGAAACACAGTCGAAAATATTATACCCACAAAGATCGGGTGGTTCTCAGAAATATGGGTAAAATTCTACAACAGGCGCAACAATTTACATTAAATCATCCTCATGCGGGATATCACCAATGGTTGCTTTACTTCGATTTACTATTTGGAAATTCAAAAAAGTTAGCTCATGAGCCCGAGATGGTCTCAAAAGGAAACGGTGTTCAACTTATGACGGTACACAAAAGCAAAGGATTGGAATTTCCTGTCGTATTTGTATTAAATCTCCAATCCGGCAGTTTTCCACTGCATTACCATGCCAACAGTTTTGTAAACACATTACCTGAATCCTGGTTTAAATGGGTACCAACAGACGGTTATGACCCAAAACTTGAGCACATGAATGAAGAGCGTCGAATATTTTATGTCGCCTTGACACGCGCCAGGGATCAATTGTATCTAGGTGCTAACGACAAACGACTATCGCCTCTTATGAAAGAAATTATTAATGAACCACTCGTACCGCTTAATCGCATTGATATTGAAGATTTGGAGGAATTAGAGATGAGTAGTAATTCCAATAATATTAAACAGAAACTAACCGCCGAAATAGTGAAAGAAATACATTTGAATCACTGGAAAAATGTTGAATCGCTGGTTGAAGCTGCAAAACTTTGGGAAGACACTAAAACAATACCGTCCCACAATCCGTATGCATACATGGTGCATGGAGAAAAATATGTTGAACCTGATGTGCCTGAGACCCTCCACCTTTCCGCATCTGCTGTCGAAGAGTACCACCAATGCCCGTATAAATATCGTCTGAATAGACTTGACCGTATTCCACAGACTAAAGGAAATGCACAAATGGCATTTGGAAGCATCGTTCATCAAATCCTCTATGATTTTCATATGCAGGCTGACCAACCATCAAGGGAACAATTATTCTCATTATTGGACACATATTGGACTACTGATGTTTTTGAGTATTCCGTACGAGCTGATGAATTTTATAAGCAGGCTCAGGAAATGCTGGATCGTTATTGGAATTATCTACCATCGGTAAAAAGTACATTTCTTACTGGTGAAGCTGATTTTACATTCGAGTTACCAGAAATACAGGTCAAGATTAATGGTAAAATTGATCGTATAGATCAAGAGGGAGATATACTGACTATTATCGACTACAAAACCGGTAATAAACCAGCTTCGGACCAGACCAGGAAAAGTCTGCAATTGGCATTGTACACAGAAGCCATAATTAGAAACAAGGTAAAGGGAATTTCAGGTAAGCCTGGCCCGGCACAACTTTTATACTTAAAAAATCTCGATGAACTTTATGAACCTCACACGTTCACCGAGGGCGAAATTAAACAAAATTTGGAAAAGGTCCGGGAAGCTGCAGAAGGTATAAGAAACCACGATTTTCAACCACTTCCCGGAGATTTTAAATGCAATCATTGTGATTACAGGGATTTTTTATGCCCGGCATGGGAAAACGATTAATAGGAAGCAGATCCCATCCCAACCACATCGCCGGAACCGGATATGTGTTCGGTAACATCTGGTGATCCATAAAACACAACGTCACCGCTTCCAGATACGGATACATCCAATTCATCTTCCACGGATAGCGTGACATCGCCAGATCCACTAATGGTAACATCTGCCCATTTTGAAGCAAATTGTTTCCCGGAAAAATCACCTGAACCTGAAATAACAATGCTTTGGCGTTTCGTTTTCCCCCCTACTTCGCATTCGCCAGATCCACTAATGGTAACATCAACTTCATCACATTTTAGATTATCAACCATGATTTCACCTGAACCACTAATATTCATATCTAAACCGTCGCACATTAGTTTATCGGCTTTGATATTACCCGAACCATGAACGGAAACACCAGATACGTTCTTAACGTAGACTTTGTATTCAACAGATGAATGGGATTTAGGCCCCCAGTTCCAATCTGATTTCAAACCTAATCTGAGTTTACGTCCGCTAACTTCGGTCATAACATTTTCAATTAAATCTTTATCAGCCGTCACAATCACTTTTTCTTCATTTCCCTGAATTATAGTAACATTACCCGATCCATCAAGTTGAATCCAATTAAATCCATCTACACTCCGTGTCTCTATTACCGGGGTTTTGGCTATGGTAAATGAAATCAAGATTAATAATGTTGTGAAAATCTTTTTTGACATGATGATCCTCCATTAATTGGCGATAAGACCACTAGCCTTTAATAAGGTTGTCGGAATTTTATTCCGTAATTGTCAGTACACATTGCACTATTCCAGAATATGCCTCACCTTTCAAAACAATTTTTTGGGGATCGAATACGCTAATAGAATCATAACCCGTATATACAAAGTCGCCATAGATCCGATATTCTCGAAGCGGAGAATTACTACCATCAAAAAATGTAACAGTCACAGAATCTTGCTGAGGGGCATCGGTGATCAATATGGTCGTAGATATAAATGAGGAATCAGTTGTATTGAATGATAGAGCATAGGCATCCACAAAATCATAATTATCAGCTTTTAAGGCATAGGTGAATGCTTTTGCTTTGTTCACCACAGATGGAATATTATCGACTAATCCATCATACAAATCTTCTTGCCCGACACAACCGACAAATACAATGATGAGCAACAATAATCCTGAAATATTTTTCATTCTGAATCTCCGGGCAATGATTTTGTATCTGAGGACAATTCCAATTCTGATATTTGATCAATTGGCTTCTGCAACTGATTTTGTCTTGGTCCTGTTAGCTCATTGAAGTGATTCTGGACGCTTTGTAAAGATTTTCCCATGGCCTCTACTTTACTTACATACTTGGTCCATTGTTCCTTAAAAGTTTGCACCAGCTTTTGCATATCTGATGCTTTATTTTCCAGGGCAAAATTATCTACGGATTGCCTAACCAAAGATAAAACAGCGTACAATGTTAGCGGTGAACACAGGACAATTTTCCGTGACAGTGAAAAATCTATTATTTCCGGGTCTTCACGATTTAAAAACGAATATATGCTCTCATTTGGGATAAAGAGGAGTACATAGTTAACGGTACCTTCCGCAGGATTCACATAATCGCGCCCGGCGACACTTTTAATATGGGTTTTAACATCCTGCAAAAATGCCTTCCGTTCCCGATTCTGTACTTCCATGTCTTCTTCAATAATATATTTTTCATAATGACTTAACGGAAATTTCACGTCCATATTTATCCGTTTGCCGTGCGGTAAATGAAACGTATAATCCGGACGACCTGATCCCTCCTGCAATTGCTTGACATAATTTACTCCCTCTACCAATCCAATGAAGTTAAGGATGTCTTCCACCATTCGTTCGCCCCACTGACCACGGGCCTGACTGCTAGACAATATTTGACGCAATTTACTGGTGGTATCTGTAAGTTGGGAAATTCCTTCCCGAGATTCCTGCATTTGTCCCTTTAATGCCGATGTTTCTTTGGTAAGATTTTCCAGCGATTTCTTCATCTCCTGCACAGTACTATCAATCAGTTTCTTCTTTTCTTCCAACTGGCTTCCGGATGTGGTAGTTAGTTTTTTAAACTGATCTTCTGCCAAAGATAAAAAGGTTTGTATGTTTTCATTCAATGCGTCTTTGCTGACCTTACTAAACGCCAGTTCCATATCTTGCTGGATATCTTGTTCACTTTTCTTACGGGTATTTTGTACAAAATGATAGCCAACAGCGCCAAACAATGCACCAATTACAAAAATACTGATTATGGGAATCATATCCATGTCAATAAGCATCTCCCTGCAAACCAAGTTCCTCTGCTTTTTCTTTCAATGCATTAATCACAAATTGTATATGCTCTGATCGGTCTATACCCATTTCTTCAATTCCTATCCGAATATCCTCACGATTAACCTTCGCAGCAAAACTGGATGTTTTCAATTTTTTTGTCACGGACTTTACCTTGACGTCATGAATGGATTTGGAAGGTCGGACGTACGTAACAGCAAATATAAATCCGGTTAATTCATCGACGGCAAATAGGGTCTTTGCCATAAGTGATTCACGCTTTACTCCGGTATAGCTGGCATGCCCAAGAATTGCCAGGCAGCACGATTCTGGGTACCCCTTGTCCCTAAGGATAGAAACACCAACCGTTGGATGCTCACTTTCTGTAGGATATTGTTCATAGTCAAAATCGTGTAATAACCCGGTTATACCCCATAAATCTTCATTTTCACCAAATTTTCTCGCGTAAGCACGCATTACCTGCTCCACCGCCAATCCATGTTTTCGAAGCGATTCAGATTTTGTATACTCATAAAATAAATCTAACGCGTTCTTTCGGGAAGGTAATTCCATATTTATGAACCTATTAAACGTTCAAATATACAAAGCGCCAACAGTTTGGTCGGGGCTTTTAGTTGGCTATAGATATTATATTTTCAGTAGATCCAAAACAAGACGGATCGTCTCACCGCTGGCACCTCTTTTAGGCGTATAGGGTTTTTCTTTTACACCCCAGGCTGTTCCAGCAATGTCAAAATGTACCCATGGAATATTTTCATCAACGAATTCTTTCAGAAATGCACCACCGGCAATCGTACCAGCCTGGCGAGGAGCGCCGGTATTTTTCACGTCAGCAATTTCAGATTTCACCTGTTCGCAGAATTCATCCCATAAGGGAAATTCCCAGACTTTTTCACCGGTCTTCTTGGAAGAATCTTTTATTTTCTTAATAAGTGACTCATTTGTACCCATAATACCGGTGGCAATATGTCCAAGCGCAATGAGAACCGCTCCGGTTAATGTTGCAAAATCCAAAATATATTCCGGCTGATAGTGCTTACTTGCATACGCAAGGGCATCGGCTAGAATCAAACGACCTTCAGCATCGGTATTTAATACTTCGATAGTTTTGCCGTTATACGCTGTCAAAATATCACCGGGTTTCATGGCTTTTCCGCCACTAAGATTTTCCGTTGATGGTACAATACCAACCACGTTAATCTTTGGTTTTATGGCAGACAATGCTTTCATTACACCAAAAACTACGCCTGATCCGCACATATCAAATTTCATTTCATCCATGCGGTCGGCAGGCTTGATGGAAATACCACCGCTGTCAAATGTTAAACCTTTTCCAACAAGTACAACGGGTTTGGAGTCATGTGAAGCCCCGGTATATTCCATGATAATAAATTTTGGTGGTTCATCTGATCCAAGCGCAACACCAGCCAGACCGCCCATACCCATTTCTGTAATTTTATCTCTTTCAAAAACCGTTACATTAATATCCCCGTCTTTGCCAATATCTTGGGCTGCTTGCGCGAGAGCAGATGGGGTTGAATAGTTACCGGGACGGTTTTCAATATCTCTGGCATAGCAAACAGCGTTTGCAATGAGTGCACCTTTTTTCAGACCAGGTTCATCGGCACCAAAGACAGTCGCATTTTCCAATTCAATCATTTCTTTATCGGTAGTTTTATATTCTAGAAACTGGTAACTCCCCAACACAATCCCCTCGGCCAGTCCTTGACAATTACTGGACGACGCATCACCGCCAAATACATCAAGCGCGATCGATGTTTTTTTCTGCTTCAAAGCATATTTTGTGGCCGTACCGGCTGCTTTTCGACACGTTTCCATGGAATAGTCTTCATTCTTTCCTAAACCGATCACCACGATTTGTTTGTCATTCGTGAAAAAGCCCGTAGTGGACCCTGATTTTCCTGTTATGGCGTTGAGCGATATTGCTTTGGAAATCTGTCCACCAAGGGCATTATCGATCTCGACACCAAGCGTCGATAGTTTTTTATCTTCAAATACACCAACAGCAACAATCTGTGCCGAAATTTTGTCCCAGGATTCATTTGTATTCATGATCGTGGATAGATGTGCCATTCTATATTCCTTATTTATAAAGTTTGGGGGTTTTCTTAAGTTTGAAAATTACTCCAGAATACCACCTTTATTCAATTAATTACCCAATAAAGATATGGGAAACTAATCGATAATATACTATTGTCTACCTTTGACCAGATTTTCTACGACATTTGGGTCGGCTAAAGTACTTGTATCACCTAATGTATCAACTTGGTCTTCCGCAATTTTTCGAAGTATTCGACGCATTATTTTACCAGATCGGGTTTTTGGCAAAGCCGACGTAAACTGTATCTTATCCGGTTTAGCATGTGGTCCAATTTCTTTTTTCACTGATGACATGATGCTGTTAATGATACCTTCACTCTCATCAACACCGGTCATAAGCGTCACATAGGCATAGATACCCTGACCTTTTATGTCATGGGGAAATCCAACCACCGCTGCTTCGGCAACTCCACTTGCTTTTCCAATAGCTCCCTCAACTTCAGCCGTACCAATCCTGTGCCCTGAAACATTTAACACATCGTCAACCCGTCCAGTTATCCAATAATACCCGTCTTCGTCTCTTCTTGCGCCATCACCAGTAAAATAGTAGCCCGGGTACATGGTGAAATAGGTTTGTTTGAAGCGTTCATGATCTCCGTAGATAGTTCTCATCTGACCAGGCCAGGCTGATTTAATTGCCAGCAGACCAGAAACATCATTGCCCTCAATTTCTTTTCCATTTTCAGATAGGATAACAGGTTGAACGCCGAAAAAAGGTAAGGTGGCTGACCCTGGTTTTTGTGGCGTACAACCGGGCAGTGGAGTAATCAATATCCCTCCAGTTTCTGTTTGCCACCAGGTATCAATAATCGGACATTTTTCTTTGCCTACCATTGAATAATACCACATCCATTCCGGTTCCTTGATTGGTTCTCCCACTGTACCAAGCAATCGCAAGGAACGCAAATCATGCTGTAGTACCCAATCGTTTCCCTCCTTCATAAGCGCTCTTAACGCTGTGGGTGCTGTATAGAAAATATTTATTTTATGTTTATCCACGATTTCCCAAAAGCGACCATAATCGGGATAATTGGGAACACCTTCATACATTACGGATATTGCTCGATTCGCCAATGGACCGTACACGATATAAGAATGCCCTGTAATCCAGCCTATGTCAGCGGTACACCAGTAAACATCCTTCTCATGATAATCAAAAATCAATTGGTGGGTGTAAGATGTATAGACCAAATACCCACCAGTTGAATGCAATACTCCCTTTGGTTTTCCAGTTGAGCCTGAAGTGTACAATATAAACAAGGGATCCTCTGCATCCATCGGTTCAGGATCACAACTACTTTCGGCTTTTGCCATAGCCTCATGCCACCAGATATCCCTACCGGTTGTCATCGCAACCGATTCACCAGTACGTTTCACCACAATAACTTTTTCAATCGATGGCGTATCCTGCAATGCCATATTAGCATTGACTTTCATGGGTATATTCACCTTCGTTCCGCGAACCCCTGTGTCTTGTGTTATGAGAACTTTACAAGAAGAATCATTAATACGATCACGGAGCGAATCGGCACTGAATGCACCAAAAACAACAGAATGGATTGCTCCAATGCGTGTACAGGCCAGCATGGCAATTGGCAGTTGTGGTATCATTTGCATGTAGAGACAGACACGATCACCTTTTTTTACCCCATTGTCTTTTAATACATTTGCAAACTGTTGTACTTCTGTTAAAAGCTGACTGTACGTATAGATAGTTGATTCTCCGGGATCATTGCCTTCCCAGATGATAGCAGTATTATCTCCGTAGCCGTCCTCAACGTGGCGATCCAGGCAATTGTAGCTGACATTTAATTTCCCTCCCTCAAAAAATTTGATATTTCCATCCACAAAATTATAATCCAGCACTTTATCCCATTTTTTTATCCATGAAATTCGTTCAGCAACCTTAGACCAAAAAGATTCGGGGTTCGTTATTGAATCCTGATAAAGCTCATTGTATTCCTCTAAGGATGATACCCAGGATTTTTCAGTTGATTTCAATTCTGGTTTGTAGACTTTATTGGACATACTACCTCCTGCATTCGGTAAGATGGTAAAAATATATATTTATTTTCATAAGTGGCATTAAAATTTACCTACTTTAAATTAACGAGATCAATAAATAAGACTATTTTGTCCTGTTTACTCAAGCTTATACACTATTTTGGTGGGCTCCACAATCGTAACAGGCTTTCGATCAATTAATTCATTTACCCTGTAAACCTTCAAATCATGTTGTCCTTCTTCCATGTACATTATAACCCGCTTCTCACTCCATGAGACTTTACCGTCAAATTGATAGCGCAACCCCTTCTCCTTAGAAATAAATTTGACTTCATGTATGGCATTTAATCTAAAGGCAAATTCCGCAGTCGCTGCATCTTGAAGGGTCGTCTTCCATTTTAATGGCACATACCCATTTTTTTGGAGTTCAATAGCGTGGATACCTGGAGAGAGACTCACAGTGAACAAAGGAGTAACACCAACTGGTTTGCTGTCTATCATAACACTGGCACCATCTGGTATGCTTTTAATCTGAACCTGCACTTGACCAAAAATTAAATCGCATAAAACAATATATGGTATTATCCTCTTCAATCAACGTATTCCAAATATTTTGTTAAAACCCACCCATTAAATTCTTCATGTATTCCCTTGGTCTTATCAATGATCTCCAGATAACCAAACGATCTTTCGCCTGAAACTTTCGTTACCAAAAACATATCACCTTTCGATAACATCATCTGGATTGGCGATCCATTTTCCGGTCCGGACCGAAACGCAACTAAATCTTCATTAATACGAAATAATGAACCTCTCGCAGCCACCGCAGCACTCATACCAAGAAGAATATTTACATGCCTCTTCTTCTCATGCAGATTGAATAATTGTTCAACATATCGGGGGTATTGATCTTTGGTATCGACCACAACACGGATATCATCCCGACCGAGATAGGCATGATTTAATTCTGTACGGAAAAATCCAATACTATCGGTGGTGTGTGATTTTAGATTATTAGAAGAATCGGCAATGAAAATGGATGCATTTTTAATCGGTTTCCTGGTACGCCGATCTAACACCAAACCGGTAATGATGATAGGGTCTCTTCTAATCATCACGTTGTCCAGATGATACATTCCAGGACCACCAATATGAAACATTTGGTTTACCACCTGGAAGTCATCACCAAGAGGTGTTACTGTCAATGTATTGCTGAAATTCTCTTTTCCCCATATATTCTCCGGCAATATCATTTTTAGTGTATCGTCGGGGAAAAAAACCTTTTCGAAATTTGGTGTCGCCATTTTTCCTTTTTGAAATAAACTGACTTTTATTGCAGTAGGTTCACCTTCAACTATAGTGATAGGAATAAATAGCGTGACTTTATCGTAAGTATAGGAAACTGAAACTTGTGGTTTTCCGTCGAGAAAAACAGGATCTTCAATTATTGTGGGTTTAAAACTACATGCAGTATAAAGAATAAGAAGCGGACAAAGGCGTAAAAGGATAGAATTATTCCAAGGATTTCCCATGTTCGAATTTAACAAAATTTCCGTCATCATCCTTGCGAACTGCAACCATAATTATTTTGGCTGTGCATGCCAGCCTTTCATCTTCCTGGTGTCCTTCCGCATAGGCATCAATTTTTACCACAATTGACGATTTACCAGCCTTTACAACAATACCCCGAAACGTCACCCAATCACCTGCATGTATTGGCTGACTAAATTCCACTTCTTGTATCACCTTTGTGACCACACCCCACGCCTTGGTTCCCTTGAGAAACCTGTGACATGTTTTTGCTGCGGCCATATCCATCCAGGAGACCAATTGACCACCAAATAGTGTGCCCACATTATTTATATGGTCAGGCATAACCAGTTGAGAATATTGAGCAGTGATTGCCATTTTACTTTTCCTTACAAAAGAGAAAACCCCGCTGAATTACCCTCGAGAAAATCTTTTTTCCCTGAAGAGCACGCCGAATCAACGGGGCTGTCCCAAACGGTATGTTTACTGTTTAAATCGGAGAAGAATCGTCGGTCTTTTTGACTTCCTTTTTTTCTATCTTTTCAGATTTCTTTTCTTGATGAATGGTTTTCATTTTATCATCGCACTTACCTTCAAGTGCATTGCATCCCATTTTCCCGGATGTTGCAGTGGCACCGGAACAACAGCTTTTTGCTTTTGAACTGGTAGCCTTATCGCCACCACTTGCAAACCCAAAGCTAAAGAAAAGCGTGAATACCATTAATGCTGTAATTACTTTTTTCATGATCTTCCTTTAATAAGAACTATTTCGCTCACCTGAAATATTGTACTAAAAATAAAATAAATGCAAATATAATTTTCCATTTATTATAGGACAATTCATATATTAACTAATGTTTGACTTAATATTATTCCTATAAACTCTATTATATAATAATATACGAATTATTATAAATGAATATTTTTATTCAATATTTATTTCACAAGCCGTCCGGACAACCCTAATATCTATCATGAGATTGAACCACAAATTAAAATGATTAAAAAAACGCACATAACAATCCTTGTTATGATACTCTTCATTGGGCTGTTTTCTTATCGAAAGAAAATTTCCAGGGATTCCGATTACCCTGTTCCAACTGAAATCGCAGAGAACAAAGTATCCAGAATGGAAAAGAAGTTACTGCGTCAGGCCTGGATGGACAATATGCACCGCTCTGCTCCAAAAACCGATTGGAGACAAATGGATGTTGTTACGCGCAAAGAACGAACCAGTAGAATTATTGCCAAGCGTCAGGAATTGAAAACTTCCAATCAGCTTGAGTCGTATCTTGCTCAGCCCGAAGCTATCGGATCAAGAAATATTACAGGTATTTGGAATGAGCGCGGGAGCAACAATCTTTCAGGACGCATTCGTACAGCTGATATTGATTTCGAAAATAATCTGATATATTGCGCAAGTTCAGGCGGTCAAATTTGGCGCGGTACTCTATCCGGTGGTGATTGGACATCTTTAACGGATTATATACGAATCCCAGGAATTTCCCTCGTACAACTGGTAACAGCAGGCGACGCAAATCGCAGACTTCTTATCGGTGCCAGTGATGGTTTCTATTATTCTGACGACGATGGCATTACCCTTGTGGAAGCAACCGGACTTAATTTTGTATCCGATTGGGGTTCGGCGAAACGATATATCGTAAAAAATTACCCGAGTTTGGAAATATTTGTTCTAGCACAGGAATGGGATTATACAAACTGGAATTCCGTAGTTCGTATATACAAATCCATTGATGGTGGTCAATCTTTCTCCCAGACACACACATTTTCCGCCAACGATGGAAACCCCGGCAATTATGATATGTGGACGTCACGTTATCTTGATAGCCCAGTGTTCGTTCTTCATAATGGACAAGTATATAGCTTCTCAGACGAGATGACATTACTATCGAATATCAACCCAACCGGATCTGGATCTGTACTTCTTACCGGAGGTTTTAATGGGGTCGATTATTTCCTTTTTACCCGTATCGGCGATACTGTTTACAAAAGTTTGGATTCTGGAATTACATGGGTAGCGATGAGTACTCAACCATCCAATACGTTTATGGTAAATAGTTTTAATTCTTCAAATATCAACGATGCCGTGTTGGCTATTGGTCAGGTTGATGCATATGTATCAAATAACGGAGGAACAAGCTGGGAGATCGTTAATAATTGGTGGGAGTATTACGGAAATGAAGAATTTATGCTCCACGCGGATATACCCGAAATTCGTTGGTTTCTCGACCCGAATAATATGGAGATTGCCCTCATCTCAACCGATGGTGGACTTTATTATTCTGATGACAATTTATCGACAGTTCACAACCTTTCATTGAACGGATTAGGTGTGAGTCAGTATTATTCAACCTTAACAAAGCAACATGCTCCGTATAGTGTATACGCCGGTGCACAGGATCAGGGCTTTCAGCGCGCAGTTGACGATATAGGCGGTGTACTTGCTTTTGAACAAACCATATCCGGTGATTATGGCCATATTGTGTCCGGTGACAGTGGTGTAACACTCTGGACCAATTACCCCGGTTTTACCATGTATTATGGAATCCCAGAAACCGATACGTGGGGCTCTACATTGGACTTTCCCGGTTCGGGATTTTTATGGCTTGCACCATTGGCTGCAGAACCTGGTTCATCAACCATCGCCTATATTGGTGGAGGTGGTATCTCAGGCGGAAACCATGCCATAAAACTGACGTATGCTTCTGGATCGATTAACACATACGAATATGGGTATCTTTTTGATTCTCGTGTATCTGCATTGGCAAAATCCCCAATAGAAACGGCAACATTTTATGTTCTTTCTGAAAATGGGCAATTTTACTGGAGCCATACAGGTGGACTACAATCCTGGGAGACTACTGCAGAATTTACCGGGCCAGAAGCACATTACTTCTATGGGTCTTGTATACTCCCCTCCCATCTTAACTACGGAACGGTTTGGATTAGCGGTAGTGGATACTCAAATCCCGGTGTGTATAAATCCACAAACCATGGAGAATCATTCGAACCACTGAATGATGGTCTACCAAGTACAATGATATATCAATTGGCAACGAATGATGATGAATCTCTGGTATTTGCAGCTACCGAAGTAGGCCCGTATTTGCTGGACGAAAGTGGAAGCTGGTCCTATATGGGTGAACTAACTGCTCCGGATCAGGTTTACTGGTCCGTTGAATACATCTCCGATACACACACAGTGCGGTTTGGCACTTACGGACGAGGAATTTGGGATTTTGTATTGGGAAATGACCCATGTGACCGACGGGGTGATTTTAACATGGATGAATCTGTAACGCTTACAGATTTAATAGGGATGATCCAGTTCATACTTCAATCAAATGATCCAACTGAAGACCAACTTTGCACAAGTGATTTAGATTTTACATCTACCATTAATATTTTTGATCTTTTGCTACTGGCAGATATTCTCGTGAATCAGTAAAAGATTTTATCTTCGCGTCCTGCTACCAATATGCCTTCCTTTTCATCCACAGATCGAAGCAAAACCCCACCCACGATAAAAAACAGTAGCACAATGGAAACTCCTGCACGTTGTGAATTAAATGCAGATGTTAAAATACCAAGCAGCAAGGGACCTAAAAAGGCTGTCGCCTTACCTGAAAACGCATAAAAGCCATAAAATTCATTTTCCTTCTCCGGAGGAACAAATCTTCCTAACAAGGATCGGCTTGCAGCCTGATTGGGACCAGAAAATATTCCAACCAGAATTCCTGCAACCCAGAAAAGTGTTTTTGTGGGAGCGGCGACAGCCAGTATTGTTGCGAAACCCAGTGCCCAAATACTAATGCGAATAGTGCGTTTTCCGCCGAGCCTATCATCCATAAATCCCATGATAAAGGCACCGATACCCGCAGTGATATTTAGAACGATTCCAAATATCATAATTTCCTGAAAACTAAACCCGAATGTACCGGCAGCATAGATTCCGCCGAAGGCAAAGATAGTAACGAGTCCATCATTGTATATCAAACGAGCAATTAAAAACTTTACAATTTGCCGGTAGTGTTTAATCTCATGAAACGTTTTATACAGCTGCCCAAAACTTTGATTTATGATGGGAGACCCTTTTGGACTGGCAGCTGATTTATCCTCTCTTACAAAAAGGAATATGGGAATACTGAAAACGGCAAACCAAATGGCCACCAGTACATTTGTAGCCCGAATATTATTACCCACGGAATTTGCCATATCTAATAAATCGGCACCTGAGCCTTCGTCCAACTGTGCAAGCATTCGGAGAGGAAACGTTGTGGATTCACCCGATTCTGATAGCACTTTGACACCATTGGTAACGCCCTTTTCATCCAAAGCCACGCCACGGATTTCGTACCTTACATCTTTGTATTCAAATATGCGATAACCTGTTTCAACTTCAATCTCACCCAAGGTCATATCAGCCCATTCGGCTGTTTCTCCGGCTTTAGGCATAGTACTGGTTTGGGTCTGATTAAATGCCGGTTTTGCTGGATTTACAAACAGTATCATCGCCAAAAACATTGCACCCAGGCCACCGATATAACCTAATGACCATCCGTAGCCACTGATACGCCCAATTTTGTCTTTTGGAGCTATATCCGGTAGGAAAGCATTATAGAATACACCGCCTATTTCAAACGCTATGTTTCCAACGGTAAACCATATCAATGCTTTCGTCATTTGACCTGGATAAGCCCAATACAAGGCAGTTGAACCAATTACGGATAATGCAGTAAACAGGAAAAGAAATAATTTACGGTATCCACCGCGATCTGCTATGGCTCCCATAATAGGCGAAAGAATAGCCACTGTAATAGCCGTAATTGAGACGGCTCGCGACCAGAGGGTTGTCCCAATTATTTCATTCGGTGCTATAGCCTTGGCAAAATAGGTTGCATAAATAAACGTTACTACCAGCGTTGTAAACGCCGAATTCGCAAAATCATACATCGACCAGGAAAAAATTGCAGTATTATGTGACCGGTTCATTTAAATACCCTTCTTTTATATTCTACCAAGCCTGAAAATAGGTAGTGATTGAAATCTGCCCTCCAAACAATCGATATTGATTGCGGATAAATATAGGAGCAAAACCTTCTATTTCCAATTCAAATAAGATGGGTAATATCCTCTTAAATGGATTGGAATTTCGATAAGATATACCACCTTTTAGCAGGGCACGGTATTGCATGGAGTCATACCCATTATGCCTGGTCATCCAGGAATCCCACTGTTTATTTTTCGACCAATAATCATCTCGATTTTTCCAATAGGCTTCCAATCCAGCCCAGCCATGGATGAAATCTGGGATGAATTCATAATTTATAACAAAATCTGTTTCTATTTGGAACCCTTTCCGGTATAGATATGTTTCGCCTATGGCCACCATAATGGAATCATGATGCATGAAGGGCACACCAAGAAAAGAAAACGGTGTTGGAATCGATTCCTTTGATGATAGACCATTCTCAATATACCAGTTAACATGTAATTCATGTCCTTTTTTCTGCGAATACCACGAGCCATCCAGAAAAAAATACCAAACAGAAACCCCGGAACCCAACGCCAGTTTTTTTGATTGTTCAGGAGGGTTGGGAAATTGTCCTGAACCTGGTGAATATATGGGCAGGACTGATCCCAAAGGAATGGTGAATTTCATTCCAGTGTAGAGTTCAAAACCAGATTCAACTTCGCTCCAAACCGGATCCCCCAATAATCGATAATTAAATCCACTGCTTATATCACCAAAACCAGTTGCCATCCGATTCTTGACCCAATAAAAGTTTTCCAATTGGGATAGTGTTAATCGGGATGTATCCGAAACAGCATAGGGATTATTAGGATATCCATAAATACCATTTCGAACGGGATCATCCCCTCCCTCCATGGCCCATAGAACGGAATTATTGCCATTCCATGTATACAGGCGATCATATACCTTTTGCAGCAAATCCAAAAACGAATCCTGTAACGTGGGATCATTGAGAACAGTTTCCAGACCCGATTTAGCTTCGGATTGCATCTGGTACCACGCTGTGTATCCGGGAATCGTACCGGCATGCCATGTAAAGGTTCTGTCTTCCGTTCGTGTTATAATTGGTACCGAAATAAACCAATTTGTTCTGTTTGATACACCATAGATTATTTCAAAAGTTGTTCTAGTCTCAACCAAACTTTTTAATTCATCTACCGTACCACCCACATCAATGCTATCCGTTCCGAAATAATCAATGGAATAATCGGGAAGAGAATCAAGGTTATTTTCAGGTGCAAAAGTGGAGTTGTAGTACCGCATAATGTCACCGATTGTAAATAATAGATCAACATAGATTGTATCGAGATCGTATAAGTCATTCGGACTGGCGAAATAATCATTCACTACATAATCGTGATCAAAATATCGTTTTCCGTAATCCGTCAATGAAAATGGCTGCCCTAGAATTCCATAATGCCTGCCATCCCCAACCCAATCACCGGTAGAAACCGATTGAGAGACTTTAAACTTCCATACGTGCTCTGGTACAGTCACAAGTGTTTGTGCGCAGAGATGGGAAAAAAATAAAATGCAGATTATAAAAGATCGGATCACAGATTAGTACAGTAGGTATTGAGTTCTGAATTCATTAAACCGAATCACATCATGAAACCATAGTGGTGGTAAATAGGATGCTGGTTTATTTTGTGCCGTAAATGTCCGTAATAATTCATGCCCAAACAATTTATCGATATACCCTTCACCCGTCCATTGAAACTCATTCGGGTAAAGCTGATGAACAACAATAATAATACTGGTTGCTGTCGCCAGTGGATTGTAAACCAGTCTGTCTGTTATATGCAATTCAAGACCGCTGCATTCTTCGTTTACATATCGGGGAACCAGTTCAGACCCCTGCTTCATTCTGGGAGTAAAGCGAATTTTTTTCCATTCAACGCCAGTAAGGTTCAATTCCATTAATTTTTCCAGCACATGGTCACTGGATATCCAGGGAGCGCCAAAACGAAGGTATGGTTTATCCGTCCCATGGCCATCATTGAGATTGGTCCCACTTAATAATTTCATACCGACGAATGCCAGATGTGCTTCCAAGGAAATAATATCCGGCTCGGCAGGGATATATGGGATATGCGTATTGTCCTGCCACATTCCCCTTTTCCAATTCGACATGGGTACGATGGTAAGATTAACTCGTGCCAGGTCTTTTGCCCAACCTGTTTCATTTATCATGAGCAAATATTCACCAATGGTTAAGCCGTGTCGAATTGGTACCAAATGATAACCTTCAAATGATTGATATGCCGGTCGTACAACCGGACCATCTACCTGTTTCCCATCAAGCGGATTGGGTCGGTCTAACACAATGACCGGTAATTTAAAAGGAGCGGCCGCTTCTATGATTTTTGTTGCGGTTGTAATGTATGTTGAATACCTGACACCCGACTCAGATAAATCAATCAAAACTAAATCTACGTCCTGCAAAGTCCACTGGGGCGGTATTACATTTTTGCCGAATATGTCAACGATTCTGGCGCCTGTTACAGGATCATAGACTTTATCACCAATAAGTTTAAGTCTTGAATCATTTTCGCCAAAAAGTCCATGTTGAGGAACGAGGATATATTTTACGGTTATATCAGGTTGGGATTGAATGATATCTAAAAAATGTCGCCCATTTCTATCCACCGACCCTGGACCAACACAAACGGTGATTGTTTTTCCTCTGATCGGTTCAAAATCCAACTGTTCTAAAATATCTAATCCGCAAAAGACATTTTCGATAAATGATAGATTTGGAATGTCTAGAATTTGTGAATAAGTAAACTCTTTCTCCTGCGAGAATAGAACAGATAGACAAAAGACCAAATGTATTACTGTATTATTTTTCATCGGTAAAATAATTCATGACGAAATCAACCACAAATACCAGTACAAGATTAATAGTTACGGCGCAAAGAATATACCAAGTCCATGCCAAACCGGTTTGTTTAAGGATGAGAACGAGCAATAAACTCCCTATTAACCCGATGATTAGACTTGCAGAATGAAAACTCCGTTCCAACCGACTGAGAATAAACAGACCAAGCAATCCACCATATGTGAAAGAAGCGATTTGCAAACCTACGATTACAATCGCCGTATTACCTTCATCAAAAAAGAGTGCTATAGCCATAAGAATTATTGCCCAAACAAACGAAGCGACACGAGAATTTTTAAGTGATTTTGGTATTCCCCAATCAGAAATGGTTGAAGATGCAAGTGAATTTATGCTGCTACTCAATGTGGACATCGCAGCTGATAAAACTCCGGCAAATAGTATACCTTTTATACCGGTTGGTAAAACATTAACGATAAATGTAGCAAATTCTCGATCTTTATCTATATGCATGCCACTGTAATATATAAAAATCAATGAACCAGCCAGCAAGAATATGGCAAATTGCAATGTAACAAATATTCCACTTCCCACCATTGCTTTGCGCGCAGAAGAAAGATTATTTGTGCCCAATACACGCTGAACCATCATATAATCTGCACCGTGGGAAGCGAACGACAAAAATGCCCCACCTATCAGTGCACTGAAAAAATTATAAGGTTGCGTGAATATGTTGCCGTTGAAATTGGTAATACTAAGTTTATGTAAAACATTCAAACTTGAGAATACTTCGCTATTTGGTATCGGGAGCAGATTGACTGCAAAGACAATGGCAATCACACCTCCCCCGATGTAAAGTAAAAACTGAAAGCTATCAATCCATACAACCGTTCGAATACCACCTAGAACAGTATAGAAAACTGTAACAATTCCAATGAGCAACACAGCAACAGGCAATGACCAACCGCTAATGACATGGACAATTGTTGCTGTTGCTAAAAACCGTATGCCATCAGCAAGGATTCTGGTTACCAGGAAGACTCCAGAAGCTGTTTTCTGAATACCCTTTCCATATTTGTTGCCTAGAATTTCATATATGGAAGTAATCGGTTTTTTGAAATACTGGGGTAATAAAAAAATGGAAACCAGGATACGACCGCATATATAACCAAAGGCTAGCTGGAGAAAAAACCAATTCCCCTGGTATGCTAGTCCAGGTACGCTGATAAATGTAAGCACGGATGTCTCTGTCGCAACGATGGAAAACATTGCCACAATCCAGGGAAGCTGTCGATCAGCAAGGAAAAAGTCGTCTACTGTTTTATTGTATTTACTTTGGCGATAACCGTAAAGCGCCATCCCTCCAATAAATAAAACAATAATACCTGTATCAATCCAATTAATATTGTTCTCCTGATTCTGGCAAAATATTCAAGTAAATCACAGGGGATTAATATACAGATCATAGGAAATATATATGAGCACATTTTGGTAATAAAAAACCACGAATAATCGGGGTTTCAGAGAAAGATAATGGGACGTTCAAATCTTAATCATAGCCATTGATCAGGACAATTTAGGAAACGCCTTTAATATACTTTAATTGATCCAGTATCTGTTGTTTACTGGCTGGTTTGGAGATCACATTGCTTGCACCTGATGCAATAAATTTTGTTTTTTCTGCATTGGCATAAGAGCTAACAGCAATAATAGGATTTTTATATCCTGATGAGCGCATCTTTTTCATAGAGGTAATACCGTCCATTATGGGCATGACAATATCCATAAGGACCATTTCCGGTTGATGCAGTTGACACATCTCAAGTGCCTCCTGACCATTTGCTGCAAAGAGAAATTCGCCATCATAATCATCCTTGAGGATAAAATGAAAAAGGCGTTTTATCGTGTAGTCGTCATCTACGATTAGTATGGTTTTTTGTGTATTCATCATAATAATTGTCCGTCGTGATCAGAGAAAGAAACGGGTTTAACCACGGTATTTGAGAGGAGAGATTGAAATGCCGGTTTCTTAATGTGCGAAGGGGGAAGTTTCGCATTTGAAAAACAGTCACCTGCATTTGGATTGATTGTGTTCCTTCCAGACTGGAACACGACGGAATTGTTAAAATCAAAGGTGATCATGATTCTATTTTCACCTTTGCGGTTTTTTGAACGACCTGAGCATAAGATACCCCCAGCGCATTTGCCAATTTCTTTTTATTAAATTGGTAACGACTGAGGAGATGGCTATATAGATCGTCTTCAAAACGATTATTAGCTTCACGCCAGGGGTATTGGGCAAGTGATTCAAGATATTGATCTAAATACGGATTTTCTATTTCCGTAACTGAATCACCTCGTTTAAGATGTAATTTCTTTTGATAATTGAAATAAGTACGTTGATCAAATTCTAATTTAGTGCACAATTGATTTGTATCAGGAATTCGTTCCAAATGTTTGGTCAATAAGGAGCGTTGGAAAAATTTCCTGATTTCTTTGAATTGTTTATCTTTTGTGAAATCAAAAATTTTCTCATTCAAATTCATATGCGGATCCTGCTGGTGTGCCTGCAGAAAGAGAATATAATTATCCAATAATGATTTTCTGTACCCCATCAACCTTAAACCAAGATTAATCTCTTTCTGTAATTCGCGATAACCTTCCCGATAAAAGTAATCAGATAATCCAACTTCACCTATTTTCTCGTAGCTTTTTCCAAGCTTATAATAATCTTCAAAAAGCATATCACGCATATCTTGTTCACGAGTAATACGCAGTGATTGACTGTGATATGAAACAGCTTCTTTATAATCCTCAGTTTTGTAGGCGATAAAACCGAGATTTTGAAGTGCTAACGATTTTGAATAAGGTGATAAATCATGCGTCAACAAATCCAAATAGATTTGTTTAGCCCAATCAAAGTCCCCTTTTGCTACATGAAGCCACCCAATGTCATTTAAACAAGAACAGTAATGATCATCAAGGTTATTCTCCAAAGCAATTTGTACGGCTTCATCAAAGTACTTATAGGCAACTTCATATTGTTTTCTATTGATATGCGTCAAACCTATATGTCTAAGTACAGGAACCAATCGGACAATATCATGTGCATTTCTATAATAATTTTCCGATTCTTCAAGGTACTGGAGTGCTCGATCTGTATCGATTGCTTTATAACAAAGGCCATAACACGTATTTATTCTTTGTTTTAGTTTTTCATTTGTCGTTAGGGTTATTGCCTGATCTAGAATTGAGATAGCTTCATAACGATAGGATAGCTTTCTCATTAAATTTGAAACTTCAATGTATAGATAAGCTTTTATATCGCTTTGAACAGGTTTTTCAAATGCAATATTAAATGCACTAAACGCTTCACGATAATTACCGTTAAAGGTGTGTATGCTCCCAAGTGCTGTAAGCGCAATACCACTTAAACTATTATCGCTACTGTTTATACAAGCTGATATATCTTGTAATGCATCTGTACGTGAAACCAAATTTAGTTTATAAATATCTGTGGTTTTTTCTAGATAATGTTGCACTTTCGTTCTATCAATGACTTCGTTAGGTCCCAATAAAACTTCGGTGCTTGGAAATAAATCCCGTATATCATGTGGGATAAGATTAGTCATTCTCGTTTCCACCAGATTTATTAACAATAACCACATTTACTGTTTCAACAATAGAAACATCCCCA
>CAZZIU010000008.1:0-66701 GCA_964654545.1 uncultured bacterium | reverse complement strand
ACCAGATTTATTAACAATAACCACATTTACTGTTTCAACAATAGAAACATCCCCATCGCCTTCACTGCGGTCATTGTGATCATCACCTGCTTTACGCAGTTTAAGCACCTGGTATGTGCCAGGACCAGGAACATTCACCCAGCCATCTTCATCATCATCACCGTGATCATCGTCATCATCCTCGTCTTCACTACCTGGCAACAACATCTGTAAACTGGCTGCACCTGATATCTCTACGACGCCATCGCCACCAATTTCTAGCTCGTATCCTCTGCTTAATGATAAAGAATAAGGCGAACCATTATAGTTATCAGCAAAATGCCCTTCATGAACTATTTCACCACCAAAGGCTTCGTGTATGTGACCGGCATCGCATTCGTATACCGTACCATCATCCGCTTCAACAACATTGGCGCCACCATCGTGACCACGCATATTTACCAATTGATGTTCACAGGTTTCGGATGGTATTATATTATAAGGTGAATTTGTAAATGTCTGCTGATCAGGACCACTGGTACTGGGTCCCACATTGCAGCCAACAAAAATAACTGCCAGTCCTAGAAGTGTAAAAAGTACTTTTTTCATTTCGTATCTCCCATTCGTTACGGCAAAGTTTATATGAAAATTATTATATAATCAAAGAATTATTTTACATTATATGTATATATATTCATTATATTGCTAATTATTTACATTTCTCCGTCGATAGCTAAAATTCAGCTAGTGATATATTTCATATGATTACAGCCATAGTTTCCTGTCCAGACTCCGGTATTGTATGGCCTCACTTATATGTATTACTTGAATATTTTTAGACTGTGCCAGGTCTGCAATTGTGCGAGCCACTTTTAGTATTCGGTCATATGCCCGTGCAGATAACCCAAGTTGGTTCATTGCAGTTTTAATGAGACTTTTCGATTCTTTATCAAGTGAACAATATTCAAGTATATCTCTGCTATCCATTTGCGCATTGTTGAATTTCCCATCGTCGCTTTCGAACCGACACAATTGAATTTTTTTTGTTTTCTGAACTCTGCGTCGGATTTGTTGTGAAGTGGTTGTCGATTCAACTCTAGATAGCTGATCAAACGGAACAGCAGGGACTTCAATGTGAATATCTATTCGATCCATCAGAGGTCCTGATATTCGATTGACATATTTCTGTATCATCTGTCCGGTGCAGGTACATTCATTGTTGGGATCGGTGGCATATCCGCACGGACAGGGATTCATAGCAGCAATTAACATAAATTGTGCTGGGTAGGTTAGCGACATTGCGGCACGGGAAATTGTTACCGTACCATCTTCCAAGGGTTGTCGCAATACCTCCAATACATTTTTCTTGAATTCCGGTAATTCATCCAGAAACAAAACGCCATGATGTGCCAGACTGACTTCGCCAGGTCTCGGTATGTTACCTCCTCCTATTAATCCTGCATCTGAAATCGTGTGATGTGGTGAACGAAATGGACGATTACCAACCAACCCCTGCTGATCGGGTAATAGTCCAGCCACGGAATGAATCTTGGTTGCTTCCAGTGCCTCATCGATACTTAACTCCGGAAGAATAGTAGGAATACGTTTTGCAAGCATGGTTTTACCGCTTCCAGGTGGACCAATCATTATAACGTTATGATTGCCGGCCGCTGCAACCTCCAATGCTCTTTTTACCTGCTCCTGTCCTTTTACATCCTGAAAGTCAACAGAATACTGCTTTACTTGTTTAAACAATGTTGACCGATCGATCTCAACAGGTTGTGGATGTAATTCTTTATTCAGTATTTGAATTACGTCTTTCAAGTGATTCACTCCTACTACCTTAATGCCATTCACAACTCCTGCTTCATTGGCATTTCCTTCTGGCAATAAAATTCCATGGATTTTTGCTTCTTTGATTGCCAGTGATATCGGTAAAGCACCTTTTATTGGCCGCAGACTCCCATCGAGAGCCAATTCACCCAGTAACACTATATTTTTCAGATATGTGGGATCAATATGACCCAATTCTGCAAGAATCCCAATGGCAATCGGCATATCAAAGGCTGAACCCTCTTTACGGATATCTGCTGGAGCTAGATTTACTGTAATATGATGTGGTGGAAATGTAAAACCGGAGTTTTGTATGGCAGCACGTACTCGCTCTTTACTTTCCTTTACAGCACCCTCCGGTAAACCGACTGTTACGTATTTTGGCAATTGGGAACGAGTGATATGAACCTCGACTTCAACAATGTATGCATTGATTCCCAAGACTGCACTGCTCAGTACTTTGGCAGGCATAGGTCCTCCTGTATAGTTAATTAATCAACAATTCGTTGAGGAATATGAAAATTATATCTTGTCACAAAATAAAGTATTAAATCTAAAATGTCATGCTTTTTACAAACTCCTGATGAGTAAAATCCCAATTTGTGATGCGATTTTGTACAATAAATTATTAGTTACAAGATACCAACCCTTTAAAGGAAAGATAGGGCAATAACACATAAATAATGCCATCCCTTACCAAATAAAATCCGATAAATAATAATACAATTTTAAGACCTTTTTGACGAATGAGGCCCTTTATTCCATCGCTTTTAATTATGGACAACCATTCGACAATAAAATCTGGTCTATAGAGTGACATTAATTCGGTTTAATCTTTCCATATTTTACGTTTTCGTATTTCTCCCATAATGTTTCGCCAGCTGCCTGTTGAAAGCGAAAAGCAAACCGCAATGCTTCATCAAACGGTCGATCCATAAATTCATCATTCACATAAAATTCGTCTATCCATCCCACAAATTCGGCAAGATTCGTCACCTCCAGCTGGTCAAATATTCCAAATACAGTTTCAGCCTTATTTTCATAGTACCATCTGGTGATATCATTATAGCCCAGTTCTGATTTCATGGAATTATAGGTATCAAAAACCTGCGTCATATAGCTAAAAAGGAAAACTTCCTTTTCTTCTGATGACAGGGTTTTCCAATAGGCAACGATTGGTGATACTACCGGCTCTTTTGGTTCTTGAGCCGGAAGAAAGACAACCAGTACATATACTAAAAGAGAGATTTTACGCATTTTAGCCTCCATTGGCTTGCTCATCTTCAAATCGGATAATCACTTCTTCAAGTTTATCCAGTGCATCCGATTCTGTAACCTTACCTAAATTTTCACCTTTATAATATAAATGTCCACTCCCTTTTCCGAATGCTATTCCCAAATCCGTGTGAGAAGCTTCTCCCGGTCCATTGACTGCACAACCCATCAGTGCAATCGACATTGGCGTTTTGACATGACGTAAACGGTCTTCCATTTCTCGTGCGATTTTAAACAGATCTACTTCCAGTCGCCCACAGGTTGGACAGGCTACAATTGTGACGCCTTTACTCGCTAATCCAAGTGATTTCAATATTTCAAATCCCGCAACCACTTCTTCAACCGGATCATCCGTCAGGCTCACCCGGATCGTATCACCGATGCCCTCTGCGAGTAATGTACCAATGCCTACAGATGATTTAATCGTTCCAGACGATTTTGGACCAGCTTCCGTGACGCCCAAGTGGAGTGGATAATCAAATTTTTCTGAGAAAAGACGATATGCATCTATCATCAACTGAACATCAGAGGATTTTAGGGACACAACCAACTCATCAAAATCAAATTTGCGACAAATTGTGATGTGCCGTTCCGCGCTTTCCACCATTGCTTCGGCGGTAGGAAAGCCATATTTATCTATCAAATCCTTCTCCAGGCTACCTGCATTCACGCCAATTCGGATAGGGAGACCGGCTGCTTTGACTTTCGTCAGTACTTCCTGCACACGGTCGTTACCACCAATATTTCCCGGATTTATTCGAATTTTATCTGCCCCTGCATCGACCGCTTCTAATGCCATACGATAATTAAAATGTATATCTGCCACTATCGGTACCGTCATTTCCTTTTTTATCTCTGCCAGCGCAGTGGCAGCTTTTTGATCAGGAACCGTTATTCTAATAATCTGACAGCCCGCTTCTTCAAGACGTTCAACTTCTTTCAGCGTGGCCACAATATCATGCGTTTTGGTTGTGGTCATGGATTGAACCGGAATTGGTGCATTACCACCAATAGGTACATTGCCGACCATTATCTGTCTTGTTTGTTTTCTCTTGATCATTTGAAATCTGTTATGTTGCGAAGGAATAACTTACTGATAGAGGTCAATTCTCTAATAGTGTTTTCCCATGAAAATAATACATTTTAGTTTGTGAATGGTTTATTCAAATAGGATTTCGCGCTATCGATTGCTGAAGTGTAATTATCTCTGTCAATGCAATTAATATAAGCTGTCACCGCCTGCTGTCGCTCCATTTGCAGGTCATGAAGTTTCCCCTTTAACAACCAGGCGTTGGTCAAAATGATGTCCAATTCAGCATGGTATGTATTGATACACTCATCCACTAGAGATTGAGCTCGCGTCACATCCCCATTTGCAAAGGATAACAACGCCTCTTCATAACACCAGAAGGCATAATACCAGTTGTGTTGAATTGCAGTCAGGCTGTCAAGCTCAGTGTACATATAGTCAAGTTGACACCTGGCTTTTTCCAACTGCCCGGTTTTGATTAAACCTTCCACATACAACGTCTGGAAATAAAAGTTGTGAGGAAAATCCTTATGCAACCGCGTGGAATATTCCAGCGATGTGTTGGGCTTGCTTTCAATATACAGATGAAGAAATGAGCAAATGCTCGAAGCTTCTATCCACGACCAATCTCCCATGGATGCAGCTTTTTCGATTTTCTCCAGTCCGGTGGATTTTTCCGTTTCTAGGCCAAATAATGTTACAGCCCACTTTACGATAACACTACTGATACCCGCATAATATTCAACCAGACCAATTGGTAATTGGGCATCCAGCATATCCGGGTTTTCTTCCGCAACATCTTTTATTATAGTAAATCCACTGTACGCCGAAATCAGTGTTGAGATCCATTCCTTTTTTCCCAAATGAACCCTGGCCCTTAATCCTTTTGCCGACCCGTAAAACAGCGCATATTGAGGATCATCGGGATATTTTTCAGTTAAGGATTTATATACTGGAATTATTTCATCCAAATCTCCCTGTAACACCTGGTACGAATCTTCCAGAGAAGCAGTAGCCTGGCTGTGTAGCCAACGTGAAGCGGCCCACGTCAGGTGTACGGCGGGATTCTCTGGATAATCATGTCTTGCCAGGGTTAAAATGCGAACTGCGGAATCATTGTCATAGTTATAAAATGCATAGACACCCTTCCAAACCATCTCAGATCCATCGTCGGATAGACTGATTGACATGAGTAATACAATCAGGAAACCTTTATATCGCATAATTATGGGTGTGAGTTTAACTGTAGATCGGGTAATTATTTGTTGTTTTCAGCGATGATTAACCATCCCCTGGCTTCATTATTTCCAGGATTAAGTTCCAAGCTTCTCTCCCAGGCTGCTTTTGCCAGCAGCGATTCGCTCATTCTCCAATAGGTGATCCCCATTCCCAAATAGGCAAATGAGTCACTTGGCCGGAGTTCCACTGTTTCCTGATAGGCCGCCAGTGATTCTTTATACATGCCTTTTTCGCGATAGTATTTACCCAGAGTGCGATAGGATCCTGGCAACCACTGACCCGTGTTTGGATTTATACCAATTGCATTCTGGAAAGCATTGCGACCTTTTGTTGCATCTCCTTGACGATTATATTCAACTGCAAGGATGTAATATGTCTGTGGTAACAGGGCGGAAACCAATGGATGATTCGGTTGAATTCGTAATAGTTGTTCCCAAACAGCAGTGCATCGCTTCCACTCTGTGGCATTAAAATAACATAACCCCTGCATATACCTGCTTTCAGTATCACCAGGATTGATCATTACCACATCTCCGAATGCCATCGCCGCATAAATATATTTACCCTGACTGTAGTAATGGTTTGCCAGCGCCAAATGAGCTTCCACATTTTGTGGATCAGCGTGGATAGCACTTTGGTATGCTTTCTTGGCATCCACCGTCTGTCCAGTTTCTTCAAAGCAAACACCCTGTAAGTACAACAAATTACTTTGATTGGGAAAGGAATTGAGTGCAGTCACAGTTTTAGACAGTGCTTCTGTAAAATTCTTACTATAGATTAATTTTTGGATTGACTGTATTTCCTGTGCCACACCGTTCGGTTGCTGAATTGCTGAACGATTCAATAAATCCTGTGACATTTCCGCCGCATTCGCATCTCCTGTTATGGTTCCCAATGCGTTCAGCGTTGCTTTATGATTGGGATCTAGGTCTAACGCTTCTTCGTATGCCATTTGAGCCCGGAGCAACTCACCTTGAGATTGATACACTCTCCCCAGAAAATAATGATTATCAGGATTTAACGGATCCTTCGCGATAGACCGTAAGTACACATCTTTCGCATCATCAAATCGCTGCCCGGCTTCATACCGTAAACCCAGCTCACGCATGGCCTCTCGATTGTCCGGTGACTTAAAAACAGTATCTTCCAATTTGCTAAGAGGAATTTCCGCTCCACGATTTTCAATTTTAACCACTTTTTTCCTGTCAAAAGGTTGTAAATACGATGTGGCATGAGCCAGTTGTGCCGAGCTTGATTCCAATCTATCTGTCAGGGTGTTAAACTCATTGGACAATGAGATCACGTCGATTTCTGGTGGTTTTGGTGTAGACACTACAGGTTTTTGTTCTTGCTCAACCTGTTTTTGAACCGGTTTTCTTCTCGGTCTTGTTCTTTTCTTCGCCTGTTCCTGAGGTGGCCGTTTTTTTGAAGTGGTTCGCTTTGATGTAGGCCGTTTTTTTGTTGATTTTTTGCTCGATGGTTTACGTTTCTTTTTCGAAGAAGTTGGTTTTTTTTTCTTGCTGGTTGGTCGCTTTTTTACCGGCTTTTTTGTAGGCGGGCGCCGCTTTTTTTTCCCGGTTTGCTCTTTCTTTTCATCCTGACCATAAAGTGAGTTTTGACCATCAGGAAGACCAGCAAGGAAAAATACGCAGATTACTAGTTTTGTTATGAGGTTTTTCATTCAATGAAATCCGTACCAAGCAAATTTACACATCCATGACAAAGAGATGTATATTTATTTACCTATTTCAACTCAACTCTGATTACACTATTTTACCAAAAAGTTCGTAAGCATTTGAATCAGTAATTCTTACATTGTAAAAATTCCCTATGCTACAATCCCCGGTTATCCGTACAATATTATCAATATCCGGGGAATCATAAGGCGTTCTTCCAATAGCAATCGAAGGACTTACTTCATCGATAAGCACCTGTATAATCTGGCCTTCAAAATCCTTATTTTTCTCTACGGAAATGTCATGATGTAAATCAGTTAAAATCGCTTTTCTTTCGTCTTTAATTTCTCGGGGTACATTATCTTCCAGCACAGCAGCACCAGTCCCTTCTTCTTCGGAATATGTGAATATTCCCAAACGATCGAATTGCACTTCCTCAATAAAAGATTCCAGTTCTTTAAACTGTTCATCTGTTTCCCCAGGATAACCAACAATGACAGTCGTCCTTAAGCGAATATCAGGCATAGCATCTCGTAATCGTTGAATCCGATCCAATATACCGACACGTCCTAATCCACGCTTCATTGAAGTCAATATTGTATCAGACGCGTGTTGAATTGGAATATCAAGATACCGACATATGGAACGTGAACCAGCCATTGCATCAATAATTCTCTGGGATAAATGTGCCGGATGGGCATAATGAATCCGTACCCATTGCGGAGGATATTCCAGTTCATCTATAGCTTTAATTAAATCGCTTAAATACACTTTTTGTTTTAAATCCCAACCATACGATGTGGTGTCCTGTGCAATAACTAATATCTCTTTCACACCATTGGCCACTAATCGCTTTGATTCATCAATAATTGTGGGGATTGGTCTACTTACCTGAAAGCCACGCATGATTGGAATACTACAGAACGAACATCCATTATCGCATCCTTCTGCAATTTTTAGGTAGGCATAGTGTCTTGGTGTTAATAAAGACCTCCTGAAAAGTGGATCATCTTTAGAATGCGGTTTTCCAGTGAGAAAAGACACGATTTGCCGATGGTCATTCGTACCAAAAAAATGATCTACCTCAGGTAGCTCTTTTTTTAATTCCTCCGGATAGCGCTCTGACAAGCACCCCATCACGACCAGTTGTTTTGCGTTCCCAGTCTTTTTTAATTCTGCAGCCTGCAATATCACTTCGATAGACTCTTCTCGTGCCTGATCAAGAAAACCACAGGTATTCACTATGAGGGTGTCTGCTTCTTCCGGTTCATGTGTAATTGTTAGATTCGATTGTTTTAATCCGCCAATCAATATTTCAGAATCAACAAGATTCTTTGCGCAGCCAAGACTGATAATATTTACTTTTGCTTTATCCATTATTCACCAAATAATGAATCCAGGTATTCCTGTGAATTAAATAGTGCTAAGTCGTCTAATGATTCGCCGGTTCCTATGAAATTGACTGGGATGTGAAGCTGCTGATATAGCGGAAACACAATCCCGCCTTTAGCAGTTCCATCCATTTTTGTTAGTATAGCTCCGGACACACTAACATGTTTGCCAAATTCTCTGGCCTGGATGAGCGAATTTTGACCCAGGCTGGCATCAATGGTAATCCAAGATTCCTGCCCGAATTCTGGAAATCGCATTGATAGAACACGATGCATTTTTTCCAATTCAACCATCAGATTGGTATAGGTGTGTAACCTCCCGGCTGTATCAACAATGACTAGATCCGAACGATCTGCTTTTGCAGCTTCCATCCCATCAAATAGTACGGATGATGGTTCTTGTGATTTTTCATTGCAAACCAGCCGAATATCAACACGTTTGCTCCAGATTCTCAATTGTTCTACAGCGGCAGCCCTGTAGGTATCGGCACCAATTAATAATACCTTCTTCCCTTTTTTTCTATAATACGCTGCAAGTTTTGCAGTGGAGGTGGTTTTTCCTGTTCCATTCACACCAACGATCAAAATTGCCATTGGTATTTCATATCCCTGCGATATTGCATCATTTTTTTCAGGGAGCAAGGTTTGCAATTGTTTTTTGATTCGGGGAATTATTTCCCCATCGCCAGGTTTTTTAATGATCTCCATAATGGAGTCGGTTGTTTCAATGCCCAAATCAGCACTTAATAGCTGGTATTCTATATCCTCCAGGGTCTCTGGGTCCGGAACTGATCCTTTCAGGGATGAAAAGGCTTGGGCAAGCGATGATCTAGTACGCTGAAGTACCTGGAAAACTTTGCCTAAAAATGCCATGGCTAAATTTTCTGGTATTCACGATAGAACTGATTAATGTAAAGAACCAGACTCCATGATAGAAGAACGCATGATATGACCATTGAAGCAATCCTGAGCCAATCCAAAGCGGGGAAAGTAAATATATGCAATGTTATCATAAGCGCGGTAATACCTGCAGCCCATTTCCCAGGTTTATTCGCCTGTAGAATAAAGTGGGTGTGGTTAATCAGGTAAATTGCAGGCAAGGCGATTAGTATATATCGCACGATATATACTGTGAAAAACCATCCGGGAAATCTGTCGAACAACACCAGGAAGTAGACTACGGTTATAATCACAATAAAATCAGCAATGGGATCGAGCCATTTGCCAATATGGGTTACTTCGTGAGCACGGCGTGCAAAAAATCCATCAAGTGCATCCGAGATTACGGCTAATAAAATTAAACCAAACGTATACCACGCCCATTCTGGATGGCGAAGTGAATAGGTAATCGGTATCGCCATCATTGCCCGAAGCAGGCTAATCAGGTTCGCCAGAGTCAAAACCCGGGTTGGATCGGTAATTTTTACTTTACCGTTTTTGGTGCGCTTGTTTTCTGCCAATTGGTTGTTCTATTTTTAAATGATCAACTGAAAATACTTTGTCGCAAATCGAATGTACAAATTCTAAATCATGGGATATTAAAACCAAGTGTTTTTGAGTGAGAAAATCACGTAAAACACGGTGCAAAGTTAATTTTTGTTGATCACCTAAACCAAATGTGGGTTCATCCAATATTAGAACATCATATTCACAATTAATCAGAATTACAACCATTGTAAAGCGGAGCAATGTCCATGGGATATCAGGTAACGAACAAAATTTCAATATATTCCAGTTGATCTGATGTGTTTCCAGTTCTGAAATTATCCGATCGTATTTGTGTGTTTTAAGTTTTCCGTGGAAAATTAGTTTTGAGCAAAATTCGTGCAGTGTAATGGTTCCCAATATTCTTTCCGGGAATTGATCAAGGTATCCAACCTGAAGAGGATCTTTATTTGCCATCGTTAGATTCATTACACCTGCTTCAGGTTTATTAATTCCTACCAGTACTCGTGCCAACGTGGATTTGCCACTTCCATTTCTACCGGTAATACCCATGGCTCTTATTTCATCAATTTCAATTGAAAAACCATCAAATAGTGTAGAATCCCCCACACTTATTGTTAATTCATGGGCTCGCCAAGACAATTTTCCTCTTGACTTCACTCTCTCTTCGTATTCAACAGAAAGAACTTTCTCAACTTGAACCAAGCTGGAAAGTGTTAACTCATGACATGTATCACCAAATTTCAGATCATTTTTATCGCTGGTAAACCACACTACATCGGACTTGGTTTTGACTACCCAATCCCTTATCCGTTTCAATGCTTTCATTTTGGTTTTGTCATCTAAAAACGAAAGACTGTCATCAAGCAACAACAATTGTGGATTTAGCGATAATCCAGTTTCCAAACTGAGGATTTCCTTTTCACCACCACTTAATGTTGCCGGATGCCTATTATGTGATTGAAGAAAATCCCAGTAATTTTGCATTTCTTTTATATGAAATTGAATTTCATGAAATGGCAATCCTATTGCCTCATAATTAAAAGCCATTTCTTCAAAAAGTGTGGGGCTTATTATGTGATGATCCGGATTTTGACCCAGCAAATAGATATCATCAGGAGTATTGTTTATTGTAATACTAAAATTGGTTTTATCCTTAATGGGCACGTTGGCAAGGATTCTTGCAAAATTCGATTTGCCAACTCCACTCTCGCCGTAGATTACATGTAAACCGGAATTAAATCGGTAAGCTGTAACGGATTCTGTAAAATGTTCAAATCCAACTGAAATAGAAAGCAATCTAATCTCGTAAAATTCCGCGAACTACACGAGTGGATGATCCTAAATTCTGGTGAATCACTTCTGTAGCAGCATAACTGGCTTTTAAAAATGTATTGGTATCATCAATCAGCACCCGCATCTGCTGGTAGAACTCACTGCTGGTTTCAATATTTTTGCCACCACCGTTGGCAATGAGTTCTTTGGCCTCATGAGAATTTTCATAGCGTGGACCAAACAATACTGGAAGACGGGCAATTGCTGGCTCCATCACATTGTGTACTCCGGTGGAAAAGGCTCCACCAACATATGCAATTTGACATTGCCAGTAAAGTTTTGATAGAACGCCTACAACGCCAACGATAACTACCCGGGATCGGGGTAATTCGAGAGCCTTTTTTGATCTAAATATGGAAACATCAAACCCTTCTGCCTCAAAACGACGAACCGACTCTTCAATGTAAGATGGAGTTGGTTCATGAGGTACCCAAAGTACCTTGAGATCATGGTATTCGTTGAGCAAATCAATGATAGGCTGTTCTATGACAGATTGATCCTCAGGCCATAGACTCCCAATGACCAAACGTCTATCACGTAATAATACTGAAATTGTGCGTTTTTGTGTGAAATCATCTGCAAGTTTTTTTACTTCATCGTACCGTGGATTACCCAGCACTCGGATCACAGGTCCGTGGTATTTCCTTACAATACGCTGTAAAAGCAAATAGTCATCCCCATCCACGGTATAAATTGAACTGATTGATTCATAAACCGTTCTATAAAACCAACGAATAAACGGTTTCAGTTTGCTGGTACCTTTTACAAAATGAGCGGCGAACAATGTTGTAGGAATGTTCCTGAAATAGGCAGTCCAAATTAAATTTGGCCAAATATCATAGGCGGCAAACATAATTTTCTTTGGATGGGCAATTTTTAACATCCTTCTCACGGACCAAATAAAATCAAATGGGATGTATACTTTAAGATCAATATTTGGGTCATCCACATTGTTGAAACCTGATGGTGAAAAAAAGCTGGCAATAATTTTTACATTTGGTTCAACTTCTTTAAGACCTGATATGACCGGTTTTGCCTGTAAATATTCACCGTGTGAAGCAGCGTGAAACCAATATACTTGTTCCCCGTGAGAGCCATTAAAATATGCTTTCAATCTTGTTATTGTGGTCCACTTGCCAATAAAGCCTTCTCGTAATTTTTTATGAAAAATGGAACCGATAGCTGCAACGATAAATAGCATGGGATAAAGAATAAGATTGTAAAAGAGAATAAATAATATCTTCATGATTGCAAGAGCTTACTTTCTGCTTCCAGCAATCCGGTGACGGATAAGTTTTCCATACAGAATCTCTTTTCACGATAACAAGACAAACTGCCATTTTGTGAGCAAGGTCGACACCAAATGCTTTCATCCTGATAGGTGATCGAATCCTTTAATTGAGACCCTGCCCCCATCTCTATGCTGGTAGGTCCAGTGATGGAAATGACTGGGATACCAAAAGCCTCTGCTGCATGCACCAAACCGGTATCACTCCCAATACATAGTCGGGCTTCTGATATTATTCTCAGCGATTCGCGCAAGGATGTCCTGCCCTTGAGGTTTAGTAAATTTTCATTTTTTTGTGCTATGCTATCACAAATTGTATCCATATTTGATCCAATGATTACTGTTTGCAGCATTTCATCAGATTCCTGGAAAAACTCACTATATTTCGATTCAGCCCATTGCTTGTTCTTCCAGGCAGCGCCTGGAATAATTACACGATACGGTTTTTGAATTCTAAAACCAGCTAGGAAAGCATCATGTGATTCAATTTCATGCTTAGTCAAACACAAGGAGGTTGCTGGATATTCTGTCTCTTTGATTCCAAGTTTTTTGAGTGGTCCATGCAACATTGATTTGTATGAAAAATCAGAAGAAAATCGATTGTAATGAAATTGCTTCAATAACAACCTTTTCCAGCGTGGTTTATTAATGGTAATGGATCTTGTTTGCTTCATGAAAAGCCTAATTAATATCGACCGAAGCGAGCCATGCAAATCTACAACCCAGCTATATGCGTTCTTGTTGAGATCAAATGCCAATTGAATCAAATCAGTATAACTTGCAGTCCTGTTTAGTGTAATGATGGAATCTATCATCTCATGATTTTTAAGGATAGATTCGTAATCGGTTAGCGTAAGAAAGTCAATTGTGCTGCCAGGGATGTATCTGCGAATAGATTCGATTACGGATGTACATTGTACAATATCGCCGATCGAACTAAACCTGATTATTAGAATTCTCAAATACTACTTTATTCTTTGGGCGTTAAAGACAATGATATCAGTTAAAGACTTTTTGTAGGGAGAATCAATATAGGTACTTATGGCATCCAAGGCCTGATTAGAAAATGAATCCAGTTTGGATTTTGCATAGGTGAATCCTTCGCCTATATCAACCAAATGTTTCAGTTCGCTTAATATTGAATTTGTTTTTTTCCTTTTCTTCAACATTCTATTCAATCTTTTTGCATCTGACGGTTGCAGCGATTCAAGACTATGAATTACTGGTAATGTGAGCATGTTTTTCTTTACATCGGTACCATGATCTTTACCTGTTTCATTTTCTGACCCCAACAGATCGAATAAATCATCTTTGATTTGAAATGCCATCCCCAGCATATCTCCGTAGGTTTTCATTGCCTGTCGATCGTCATTCGATTTACTGGTTGTGATCGCACCCAACTCACAACTGGTTCCCATCAGAGAGGCTGTTTTCTGATAAATCATGGAAAAATAGATTTCCTCAGTCATCTTCCGACGAAATATTTTTTCAATCTGCAAAATTTCACCGGCACTCAAATCCTCAGCCGTCTTTGAAATGACATCCAAGGCATCAAAATCCTTTAGATTGATCATATTTATCAACGCTTTGCTCAAAATAAAATCGCCCATTAATACGGAAAGTTTATTTTTCCATACACGATTAACAGACGGCCAACGCCTTCGTAATGTGGCATCGTCCACCACATCATCATGGATCAGAGTCGCCACATGCAACATTTCAATCATTGCAGCAGCCTTGAAACTGTTCAAGGTTGGATTTCCACACACTCGAGATGCAAGAATGGTTAAAATCGGCCGAAAATGCTTTCCCTTGTGTTTGAGGATATATTTTGCAATGGTATTAATGAGCCGGACTTCGGAACGCAATGCATCTTCCAGTTCTGATTGAAAAACTTTCATGTCATCAATGATAGGTTCTGTTATTGACTTCAGTGTGATGATTGAGTCTTTCATTTGTCCAATTTTTTGGTTTCCGCATCGGTAATGTTTGCCTGCTTTGATCTTGCCACCAACCATGACACATAAATTCCAATTTCATACAAAACCATCAATGGAATGGACATAATGACTAAACTTACAGGATCGGGTGGTGTAATGATCGCAGATAAAACCATAATTACAACGATAGAATGGCGACGAAATTTCCGCATTATTGATGGTGACAACAGTCCAAAAGAAGATAAGATGAAGACGACAACCGGCAATTCAAATATAAATCCGGTGCCTACCATCACCCAGGTCACAAAGCTTAAGTAATAATTTATGGATACATTATTCTCAACCGTACCATATCCTAGGGAAGCAAAAAAGCTAAGGGAAAACGGTATTATTACCAGGTACGCAAAAAGGACACCGAGTAAAAAAGATACAAACGTGGCGAAAATCAGAGGGATAATATATTTTTTTTCTTTTCCCAACAATCCCGGTGCTACAAACCGCCAAATCTGATATGTAAGTACGGGGATAGCAAGAATTCCTCCACCTACAAGAGCCAAACCCCATCGTACCATAAACATGCCCTGCACCGTAAGAACCTGCAAGTTCATTTCAGTTGAAACCTTGTGAATGGGAGAAACAAGCAGATTAATAATTTGGTCAATAAATAGAAAGGTAATGGCAGCACCTACTAAAATAGAAATAATACTTTTGACAAGGCGCCAGCGGAGTTCCTCTAAATGCTGCAAAAAAGACATATCGTCTGGATTAGCTGTGGACATCCGATCCCACATGTAACAATGTATGGGTTATTTCATAAGGGGAGGATTTAATGGAATCCAGCGATTTGGTTTGATTGTTAAGCGATGTAATTCGTTCAGACGTCCAAAACTCACTTAACAGACGCTCCTGAATCAATGTGTGAACCCTGTTTCGATGCCGTTGTAATAGTTTTTTTTCAAATAAACCGTTCTTTTTCATAGCATCAAGATGCTGAAATAGTGCAGTTCTAAATTCAGAGATTCCTTCACCCTTCGCTGCGTTTGTATTTATCACAGGTGGCAACAAACCATTCTCTTTTTCAAATGAATGGAGCAAATTTCTCAGCATTGTTGCCAGGCGACCTGCACCTTCTCGATCCGACTTATTTATCACAAAGAAATCACCAATTTCAATCAATCCTGCTTTCATGAGCTGAATTTCATCACCTGATTCCGGAACCAGAACTACCACTGTAATATCCACTGCCTTTGCAACATCATGTTCTCCCTGTCCAACGCCAACGGTTTCATACAGTACAATATCTTTCCCACTGGCAGCCAACACATCACCCACATCCTGGGCTTTCTTTGCCAGACCACCCAGATCACCATGGGAACCCATACTTCGGATGTACACACCTTCGTCCCACATATATTTGTTCATGCGTACCCTATCGCCCAGCAATGCTCCACCTGAAAAAGGACTTGTCGGGTCGACCGCTACAACACCGACCGATAACTCCTGTTGACGAAAATCATTAATCAATTGATCGACTAAAGTACTTTTCCCTGCACCAGGCGGACCAGTAATTCCAATCCGGATTGCTTTCTGGGTATGTGGATGCAGTGAGATGAGGAGGTCCTCCGAGACTTCCTCATCGAACTCTATCTGGCTGATAAAGCGGGAAAGGACACGATGATCATTTTCCAGAATATCTTCCAGAACAGAATTGGTCATAACTATGCTGAAATGAAGTGTTAGGTGAATTGCTGCCGGAAATGCACAAAATCATTTATAATCAATGCTTTTCCATCACGACTGATGTACCCTTTTTCGGCCAGCATCTTTAATGTTCTGGATACTGTCTCGCGGGATGTACCAGCCATATTTGCAATGTCTTGTTGATATGGAAGATTTTTAATGGTAACTGCCCCACTCTTTATGGTACCTAGTTCTTCAGCCAGTCGAATGAGGGTAATAGAAATTCTTTGTTCCGCGTCGCTCAACGATAAACTTTCAATTTGTTGGTCACTACGACGAAGCCGGCTAGTTAATTCTTCGAGTAAATGGATTGCGATTTTTGGATAGTTCTCCAGAATGGATAAAAATTCACTGCGCTTAATCGTCAGTGCTTCTGAATCTTCGATCGCTACAATATTTGCAGAACGTCCTTCACCATCCAACAATGACATTTCACCAAAGAAATCCCCTTCCCCTAACATTGCCAGTATCACTTCACGACCATCGTCACTCATGCGGGTAACTTTGACCGCTCCCCTTGCGAGCACAAAAAAGGTCTCACCAGAGCTTTCTTCCATTAAAATCATTTGTCCTTTTGTATAAGAACGGGCGATCATTTGTTCGGCAATTTTGGTTAAAGAATGTTCATTTAAGTCACCGAACAGAGGAACCGATTGCAGAAGTTCTATTTTACTCATGGTCGAAAATAATATTTTTATGCATTATTTCAAATTCTAAATAGTCTATTTTTTTTATTGGGGCATGATCGGTTTAACGGAGTTGATATGCACTATGTTAATAGTCTTCCCATTTTCCCTCAAGAGTATATTGACGATGCATTCCATCACCGGAATCAGCTTTTATTAATCTAATAGTCTCAATCATGCACAGATCAATAAAATGACTATTATTAAAAATCAGTTTTGTATGATAATAATAGTGCCACACCTGATCTTTAAATGTAATGATGAAACGACAGTTCAAGCCGGACTCGATATCTTGTTCGTCAGAGTCCAACAGATCGTAAGAAATAGTATATTTTTTTTCAGCCTTTTTCGGCATGACTATTCCGACATAAAAGTAGTTCAACCCAAATTCAAATGCCCTTTAACTTAAGATGACTTTGAAAATAAATAACTGAAAAATTCTTTCTCTCTTTCTGTCTTCATTAAAACAAGCTACGCAGTGTATTCAAATAATAAACGGGAATTTTCGGATTCATTCACCCAGTGATGGAAATACATCGTGGCAGATAAGCAAAAAGTTGGTTATATCTGGGCAAACGGTGGGAAATCACCTACAGAACTTTATGGAAAATTCGGTATTCATGATGTTCCTTCCCTCAGGCGTTATGCCTTGGATAAATACATTATTCAGATTCGAAAACCAAAAAATCTATAACAGTACTTTCAATCCATTTATAAACATCTGAACGGAAATCATGATTAATATCATTCCCATTAATCGTTCAATGGCAGCCAAGCCCCTCCTCCGTAATATTCGAAATAAGGAGGGTGCTGCCAAGAGAATTGCAGCCGATAATAACCATGCAATTAATAATGCACTTCCAATTATTGGTACCTGATCATTATGATCATTAACCATCAATATAATTGTGGCGATCGTTGAGGGTCCGGCTATAAGAGGAATCGCCAAAGGTACAATAAACGGTTCATCATCGTTGGCACCCCCCATCAGAGCATTGTGTTTAGATGGAAAAACCATTCGAATACCAATGATAAATAATACGATTCCTCCGGAAATGGTTACAGTTTCCTGTTCCAATTGCAGCACTTCCAGTAGTTGATTGCCAAAAAACAGGAATAGAATTAGCACTCCCAAAGCAATCACCAATTCTCTAAATATTATTCTTTGCCGTTTGCTATCATCCACATTTTTTAAAATGGACAGAAATATAGGCAGGTTGCCCAAAGGATCCATTACCAAAAAAAGGATTACTGTGGCAGATAATATTTTTTCGAAAGCATCCATGACTGGATTTAACCTGTTTTCTCTTTTTTTCTAGACGACAATCGCTTTTTTGCATCCAATTCCATTTTTCGGAGCAATATTCGCTTGGGCGTAATTTCCACCAATTCATCTTCCGCGATGAACTCAATACATTGGTCCAGGGATAGTTTTCTTGGGGGACGCAACGTTACGGTTGCATCAGATCCGGCGGCACGCATATTGGTCAGCTTTTTTTCCCTTACAATGTTCACATCCAGATCTTCAACTTTGTTCCGTTCACCCACTATCATCCCTGTGTATACTTCAGTTCCTACTTCTGTGAAGAGTATTCCACGATCAGCCATCCCTACACAGGCATAGGTAGTAACTTTACCTGCCCGATCTGCAATAATGGCGCCATTTGATCTCTGCGGTATAGGTCCGAACCAGGGGGCATAACCTTCAAATAGTTTATTCATGATCCCTGCCCCATTCGTATCTGTTAAAAATTGACTACGAAACCCAATAAGCCCGCGTGATGGGATAATAAATTCCATATTTACACGGCCATGACCATGGTTTTCCATGTGATTCATGCGACCTTTTCGAACCGAAAGTTTCTCAGTAATAATACCAACTTTGTCCTCGGGGATATCCACAAACAAGCGCTCCATTGGTTCCATTGTTTTGCCATTCTCTTCATGGGTGATTACGCGTGGTTTTGAGATCATAAATTCATACCCTTCGCGACGCATAGTCTCAATGAGAACTGCAAGCTGCAATTCGCCCCTACCACGCACCTCGAAGGCATCTGCTCTTTCAGTGGTTTCAACTTCAAGAGAAACGTTTCCTAGGGTCTCTCGCTGTAAACGTTCTCCCAGATGACGGGATGTTAAATATTTCCCGTCTTTTCCAGCAAACGGACCGTTGTTGACATAAAAAACCATAGCAACCGTAGGCTTATCAATATGGATACGAGGTAATGTCTTTGGATTTTCATCATCGGATATTGTATCGCCAATGGTTATATCCGGAACACCGGCAATTGCAATTATGTCACCGGCATACAGTTCAGTAACCTTTATTCTTTTTAGGCCATGGTACGTATAACAAGCGGAAAATTTTATGCCGTGGGTTTCTCCCTTTTTGCTGATTAGGCAATATGATTTATTCATCGCCAGCGTTCCACTGTTTAGTCGGCCAATTGCTATTTGTCCAACATAGGAATCATAGGCCAGGTTCGTGATCAGAAATTGCGGAATATTATCCTCTCCCGCCAAGGGTCCTGGAATATTTTTTAACAGGGTATCAAAAAGAGGTCTGAGATCATTGGAATTATCATCAAGTTCTTTGTGCGCCACACCTTCTTTGGCATTGGTATATAAAATTGGAAATTCAATTTGCTCTTCATTGGCATCAAGGTCAATGAACAAATCATAAATATCATTTATCACTTCTTCAATCCGGGCATCACTGCGATCAATTTTATTGATGATTACAATGATTTTGAGATTTTTCTCCAACGCCTTTTTTACTACAAATCGAGTCTGCGGTAATGGACCTTCACTCGAGTCCACGAGCAACAATGCGCCATCAACAAGATTCAGACTTCGCTCCACCTCTCCGCCGAAATCAGCATGTCCTGGCGTATCCATTATATTGATTTTCACATCATGGTAAAATACGGAAGTGTTTTTTGCCATAATGGTAATACCGCGCTCCTTCTCGAGATCCATGGAGTCCATGACGCGGTCAACAACCTCCTGATGTGCATGGAATGTTCCACTCTGCTTCAACATGGCATCCACCAAGGTGGTTTTTCCATGATCAACATGGGCGATAATGGCAATATTTCTAAATTGCTGTTTTCTCATTTGGAAATTTTTCAATCAGTTATGTTTAGTAAATGATAAAAAATGGGCGCAGAAGTTACAGGAATCCATCACAATAGTCTTCAGATTAAATATTAAAATGCACGTTAAATCAGGCTCTTATCCAGCGTAATATTTCTCTAAGCGTGATCTGTTTCCCATACAATAGTAGGGTAACACGAAATACTTTTCCAGACATCACCATCAATCCCCAGACAGAGAGGGCAAGAATAATCCCTGATACGACCCCTTCCCATGTTTCTATGATCCCTGTACCAAACCGTAATGGCATCATAAATGGTGTAAATAAAGGGACAAAGGACATGACTTTAGTAGCCATTGATCCCGGATTTGTAATAAAATAACTGGAAAGCATCATCGGAATGACCACAATAATGGATATAATGCTCGTAGATTGTTGTGCTTCTTGCTCCGAATCAAAAAGGGTACCTAGCATAGCAAAAATTGCAGCATAAAAAAAGTATCCCAGTAAGAAAAATGCAATCATCCAGACTGCATGGGTTGCATCCAGCAATTGCCCCATACCACGGTATTGTAGAGCTCCATAGCCAAAAAGTACATATACCAACAACTGCACCAATCCAAGTGCGCCTAACCCAATTATTTTGCCCATCATTAACTGCCGTGGAGTTACGGACGATAGCAAGATTTCAATCACTCGACTGGTTCGTTCCTCCATGACACTTCGCAACAAGAGCTGTCCGTTAACAAATATTGACATGAATAGAAGGAACATGGTGGCAAACGGAATGAAGAAACTGACCAGTTCGTTTCCTGCCGCGGTCTCCCCTTCTTCAGATATTTCAAAAGTATCCAAACCCACCCATCGAGTAAGAGTATTTACCAGGTTAATATCCAAATTTTGTTGAGCAACGCGCACTTCGATGACAGAATGATTGACTGATCTTCTTAATTCATCCAGGAGTTTAAAATTACTAAGGGAAGTTCCGTAATAAGCGGCACTTTCGCCGTAAACTATAGAATCGGGGATTACCAAATAACCATCAATCTCTTTATCAGTCGTCGCCTTGGTGGCTGCAGCCTTAAAGTCAAAAACAATCGGTGTAAATTTTGATTCACCATTGTCGAGGGCGTAATCATTGGAAAGCTTCTCCACTAGAATGGCGCTGACCTGAGCGGTTTCATCCACAATTCCAATCCGGTAGGTTGACGATCCATCTTTTGATATAAGCAATCCAGGCAATATGCTCATGGAAATGATAATCACCGGAAACAAGATCATCGTAATAATGAAAACCTTGGACTTCATCCGGTTAAGAAATTCCCACTTCATAATGGTTAATACCTGGTTCATAACTTACCACCTACGGTCTGAATGAAAATTTCTTCCAGGGTTGGAGGTCGTCTTGAGTAGTCCTTAATGGATACTGTTCTATTCATCCAGTTGATAAACTCCCTGGGGTTTACGGCCAGTGTTCCTTTCACTTTCCCATCACTAATAATCGCACCTGATAAATATTTCTCAACATCTTTTTCTGATAAGTCGCCATCAAATTCAATTGTTACCACATTTGTTTGAAAATCCTGCCGGATATTCTTTAGTTTCCCTTCCAGAAGGATTGAACCTTTGTTAATCAGACAAATATTTGTGCACAGTCGTTCAACCTGTTCCATCTGGTGGGTAGAGAATAAAAAAGTGACCCCAGCGGCTTGTTGTTCAAGTATAATCTCTTTTAGCAGCAGTTGATTTACAGGATCCAGACCCGTAAAGGGTTCATCCAACACAACCAGTTTTGGGTGATGTAACAAGGTAAGTATAAATTGTACTTTTTGCTGATTTCCTTTCGACAATTCCTGTATTTTTTTATTTGAGTAATCCTGAAGACCAAAGCGATGTATCCATTGTTCTGCTTTTGTTTTTGATTCTGAATCACTCATCCCTTTCAAAATGCCGAAATAGGATATTGTCTCTCGCAATTTTTGTTTTTGATACAGTCCCCTTTCTTCAGGAAGATAACCAAATGTATTAACCGGGTGCGATCGAATCGGCTTATCTCCGAATGTGATATTGCCTGCGTCCGGTTCAATAATTCCCATTATCATTCGGATAGTGGTTGTTTTGCCTGCACCATTCGGACCCAAAAAACCATAGATTTCACCCTGTCCGACCTGAAAATCAATAGAGTCAACTGCAGTTAAACCGTCAAATACTTTTGTTATCCCCTCAACGTGAAGCATCTTATTACTTTTGGATTGATGGTATTCTACTATGACCCTCAACCCGTTCTTCCGGTGTCACACCAAGAATATCAGCGATGGTAGGGGCAATATCAATGGTAGAAACAAACTCATCCAGAATTTGCTGTTTAAAGCTTGGATTACTGATGATAAATGGAACATGCGCATCATAATCGTATGGCGTGCCATGACTGGTACCATATGGATTTCTATACACCCAGTATTTTTTTTGAATTACCCATAGGTCAGGACTCAGTTCAGGATGGGTGAAATGTTTCATACGCATAAGAAGAGTATCCGTTGGACTGGCGTTTAATATGTCTGCTTTGCTTACAACCTGGGCTATCCCTTCAACCGATTCCACATGCCGTATAATAATATTGGATATGGTTTTTTTATCCACATTCATTGTGGCCATCATTTCATGATTAAAATAAAATCCCAATCCGCTGCGAACAATAAAATCATGATTTCCATAAATAGAATCGATTGTTGTAAAGGCTTTTTGGATTTCTTCATCACGGAGTGTAAGATCAATTCTTCCTGCCGGTTTCTCTGTTGTTTCAATAAGAAATTCAGGTAACTCCAACCCCCCGTGATCGGCCGTCAATACTATAACTGTATTTTCCAATCCTACTTCTTTATCGATCACCTCCAGAAAATTTCCAATATAATGATCAATCTTAATAAGATTGTCCATTCCTTCCTGTGAGCGCGGACCATAATCATGGGTAATCCAATCGGTTGCAGAGAGTCCGATGGATAATAAATCCGGTTGATCATCCTGCCCAAGATTTTCTTCTTTTACTATCGTTTCGGCTAACCGGAGTGTGTTTCTCTCTTGCCACGGAAATCCCCCGATATAATCAAGGATCATATCCTCGGTGTATGTTGAATCAAAACCAATGGGAAATATTGGGGAATATTCCAATGTTAAATACGTATCGGATTCACCAACAAAAAAATCTTCTCTGGCATATTGCAAGTACAATTCAAGTGGTAGTTCTCTCGTCCATAATGAATCGCGATATTGCGTAAGTTTAAGATCATTGTTGAATGAAATCAGCCAGTCAGGGACCTGATCACAGTAGTAACTGCTGGTTGTGAAGGCACCTTCCCAGTTGTACCAGATAGCTAAATCTGCATTTTTACCACCCATGAAAATACTGGCACGATCCTTCCCGGCGATCGCGTAGACTTTGCTATTTGGATACGTTTTTTTTAACCAATCTCCAGACGTGGTGGCATCAATATTTCTATAGGATCTTCCGTCAGTGGGGATTCCCACAGAATGTGCATCCTTGTCTTCGACACAATAGCGATCCTCACCACTGATACGATCAAACCAACCATTCCCTATGACACCTGCTGGCCCGGGATAACGACCAGAACCAAGTACAAAATGTCCCGGACCCGTTGCAGTATATCCATGTTCATGAAAGGTCTTTGAAAATTGTATACCATGATCCCTGATCCATTTGAACCCAGATGTATACAAGTCAGCGTAGTGCTCAAAAGCCTTGTAAGATAAATGATCAACAGAAATGAGTATTACAAGTCGTGGACTGTTATTGTCTCTGCACGCGAATAATAGCAAAAATGCCAAAAAAACAATTTTTTTCATGAACAAATCCTTAAGAATCTTCTTTTGCCAACTTTTACCACGGTATCAGATTGCCCAACGACCATCTTTCGATTTGTATCATGACAAACTTCATCATCAATTTTGACTGCATTTTGATTTATCAATCGACGGGCTTCTCCCTTGCTTTTTACCAAACCTGCATTCAGAAGAATTTCTATCAATAATTGGTCATCTTTCAATGTGTATTCGGGTATATCTTTCGGGATGTCTTTTTTAATAAATATACTATCGAAGTGATGTTCTGCTTTCATAGCTTGCTGTTCGTCATAATATAGGGTTACAAGCTCTCTGGCTAATTTTCTTTTAATATTTCTGGGGTTTGTATTGGCATCTTTTAATTGATTCGTTACGGTTTCTAATTGTTCGCCCGTATAGTCCACTGCCAACTGATAGTATTTTTCAATCATGGTATCTGGAATTGATAAAACTTTACCGTACATATTTTCAGGAAATTCGGTAAGCGGTATGTCATTTCCATAGGATTTTGACATTTTTTCTACCCCATCGGTCCCCTCTAATAATGGTAGCGTGATAATAACCTGTGGAGCTTGACCAGATTCTCGCTGCAAATCTCTGCCAACCAGCAAATTGAATTTCTGGTCCGTACCCCCCAACTCAACATCAGATTGCAGTTCGACAGAATCCATACCTTGTGCCAACGGATATAAAAATTCGTGCAATGAAATGGGTATTTCCTGCTGATACCGCTGGGTGAAATCATCCCTCTCCAACATCCTGGCAACGGTATACTTGCTTGCCAGCTTAATCACATCACTAAAATTCATCGCATTAAGCCAAGTGGAGTTATAGACAATCTTAAGCTTATTTGTATCAAGTATTACTCCAGCTTGTTCCACATAGGAATTGGCATTGACTTTTGCATCTTCCAACGTTAGTTGAGGACGAGTTTTGTTGCGTCCTGAAGGATCTCCGATCATGGCAGTAAAATCACCAATTACCAAGACAGCTTGATGACCTAAATCTTGAAAATGTCTTAGTTTTCGCAGAACGACTCCGTGACCAATATGCAAATCAGGCCGACTGGGATCGCATCCAAGTTTTATGGTTAACGGAGTGCTTGATTTTTTGGACAATTCAAGTTTCTGCCGCAATTCATCTTCTGGTAATATTTCCTCAGCTCCGCGTCCGATTATTTTCAGTTGCTCATCTACAGATAAAAAACTCATTTATACTTTCTCATCTCCCTGTCAGTGTCTCGTTTGATATCACGTTCTTTGATAGCCTCTTTTTTATCATGTAATTTCTTTCCCTTAGCCAACCCAATTTCAATTTTTGCCCAACTGCCTTTAAAATATATTGACAGGGGTATTACTGTTAAGCCCTTCTCCGACAGACTTTGTTTAATTTTTACAATTTCTTTTTTATGCAACAGTAAACGTCTATCTCTTAGTGGCTCATGTCCGTTAAAACCGGTATGCGAATACTGGCTTATATGGCACCCAACGAGGATCAATTCTCCATGTCTAATTGTTGCATAGGATTCTTTTAGGTTAGCGTGACCTTCACGCAAACTTTTTACTTCACTTCCAACCAATTCCAATCCAGCTTCAAATCTGTCCAAAATATGGTATTCATGAAATGCTTTGCGGTTTTTAGTAACAGATCGTGTTTCCATGATAATTTCTGACGGAAAAAATACGGTAATCGTCGATGGTAGTACAAGGTTATTCCTTGTCAAATCCTGTGGATACCATGTAAAATTCGCCGATCTTTTTCAGCAGATACTGCCCGGATGGTGGAATTGGTAGACACGCATGATTCAGGTTCATGTGGCCGCGAGGCTGTGCAGGTTCAACTCCTGTTCCGGGCACACCTACCCACCATACTTTATTTTCTCTATATTTGATTCAGTTATTTGGGATGAAATAAATGAATATTCTAAAAATAATAACTCTCTTTCTACTCGGTACCCTACTTACTGGTCAACAAACCTCTGATGCAATCGTCGATTCGACACTGTATGATTTCTGGATAGGTGATTGGGACTTAAAATGGATTACTGAGTCAGGTGATACTATTTTAGGCAATAATATAGTTGAACGAATTCTGAACAATCATGTTATAAAAGAAAATTTTTCGATTATTTCCGGTCCAAATGCAGGTTTTGAGGGAAAAAGTTATTCTGTATTCAATAAACGAAGAAAAACCTGGTATCAGACTTGGGTGGATAATTCAGGAGCTTATTTGGACTTTAATGGCGAAACACAGGGTAATACGAGAATATTTAAACGAGAAATTGTAAATCCCGATGGATCACCCCTATACCAAAGGATGATGTTTTATAGCATTGATAACAATTCATTTACCTGGGATTGGCAAAAGTCAAAGGATGGTGAAACGTGGATATTATTGTGGAGAATCTTTTATTCTAGAAAATAAAATACTATCGAATTGATTCAAATTTTTCAGGGTTGTTTTTTAATACCGTTGTCACCTTTTCAAATGCGTTCAGGATATCCTGAATATCATTTTCATTTCCCAATAAATAATTTTGTTTCATCCAGACGATTCGATTGTCTGCAATATCCTCTGCGACAGGCATCCTTAAATCTTGGTAATTCCTACCCTGTAACCACGGGTATTCATCGGGGTTGGTAATGAATAGAGGTTCACGATATAACGGTGTATAACCCTTGTATGTAAATACACCTTCCGCCTGCATTGCCTTGAAAAATATGTCTCTATGTATCCCATGAAATGCAGAAGCATCATACGTAACGAAATATAGATGGTTTGCTTCCCGGGTTGTATTTGGATAACTCTTCAAGGGTGTCAAACCGGCAATCTGCCCAAGATGATTATCCAGGATACTGCGATTTTTCTCCCTTGTTTTCATTTCTTCTTCCAGATAGTCTAACTGATCTAAAAGCATCGCTGCACCAATCGCATTGAACCGTAGGTTACCGCCTAAATGAGTGTGTTCATACCACTGACCACCAATGACCCTTCCACAATTGTGATATGAAAAGCATGCTTCCATAAAATGTGTGTCATTGGTAACGATAGCACCACCTTCACCAGCGGAAAGATTTTTTGAGGTCTGGAAACTAAATATACCACCCATACCCAAAGCACCAACTTTTTTCCCATTCCATTCCGCCCCATGGGCTTGGGCAGCATCTTCAATTAACTGAAGATTGTATTTTTTACAAATAGAAAGAAGAGCGTCCATATCGGCCGGGTTGCCACCAATATGCACGGGTAAAATCGCTTTGGTTTTCTCACTAATGGTAGATACAATTTGAATCGGATTAATATTTAACGTGGTGGCATCAATATCGACAAATACCGGAACTGCATTGGCCATTAACACTGCTGAGGCAGTTGCTATAAAGGTATACGCAGGTAATATCACTTCATCCCCGGCGGTAACACCGGCTGCCTTTAGTGCAACCCAAAGTGCCGAAGTACCAGAATTTGTGGCTATACAGTACTTTGCATCCTGAAATGCTGCAAATTTTTCATTGAATTCCTGTATTACCGGGCTTCCAACTCCCCATATTCCAGATTCCAGAACTTTTGTTATGCGTTTTTGATAATCAATCGTTGAATTTGGCCATTCGGGAAATGGGTTTGACCGAACCGGAGTACCACCAAATAGTGCAAGATCATTCATAATCAACCTTTATTTAATGTAAAAATTACTCCTTCAACTGGTATGTTCGAATCATAATTATATGTCTGCCTATCTTGCAGTACACATTGCCATAATGACAATATTTTATCCAATTCCAATTTTTATTTGTGCAAAATATACAGACTTATTTAAATGGTTCAATGATTGTTATAGTTGTGCCAGAATTGAAACAATCAATCTAAATAAAGGAGATAAAAAATGACTTTAGTAAAATGGAATCCAAGACGAAATATGGTCCCGGGTTTTAGCGATTGGGATCGGTTTTTAACAGACTTTTTTGGCGAATGGGATGTGGAATCTCAAGATCGCGTAAACTGGACACCCAGCATTGATATCAAGGAAACAAAAGATGATTATATGGTAACAGCAGATTTGCCTGGAATGGCCAAAAAGGATATTGCCATCAATATTAAGGAAAATGTCCTTTCGATAAGTGGTGAAAGGCAATATGAGGAGAAAGACGACCGGAAAAACTATTATCGGATGGAAAGAGGATATGGGCGTTTCAACCGTTGCTTTAGACTCCCCGATGAAGTTCTTGACGATAAGATTACGGCTAAATTTAAAGATGGCGTATTATCAGTCGTTATCCCAAAAGCGGAAGAAGTAAAACCAAAGGAAATTGAAATTAAAGTTCAATAAACCAATACGCACACTTGACTCAAAGGGGGTTCGCTGAACCCCTTTTTTTTATACTACCACCCCACCATCTACATTTATGATCGCACCATTTATATAGGCTGCTTCGTCACTGGCAAGGAAGGTGTAGACATTTGCAACATCATCCGCTTCACCCCAACGCAATAATGGCACTTTTGCACTCATCATATCCACGATTTTCTTAGGAATTGATTCTGTCATATCGGTTTTTATAAACCCCGGTGCGACTGCATTCACACGAATGTTATCTTTTCCCAGTTCTCGTGCCCAGACTTTGGTCATACCAATAACGCCTGATTTTGCTGCAACATAATTGGTTTGTCCAAAATTGCCATACAATGCCACCACTGAGGAGGCATTTAGTATAACACCGCTTTTTTGTACGCGCATAACTTCAGCAACATATTTTGTGCATAGAAAGACTCCCCGCATATTAACTTGAATAACTTTATCAAATGTCTCTGAATCAAGTTTTTTTAAAGTCTGATCCAGTAAAATGCCAGCATTATTAACCAGTATATCAATTCGAGTATATTTACCTGCTATGCTTTCAACGAGACCTTTAACCTGATCTTCCAAACTTATATCAACGTATTGAAATGAAATTGGACCAAAAGCCCCTAACTCTTTTGCAGTCGAGTTACCAACAGACTTGTCGTAATCGGCGATTATTACAGTTGCGCCTTCCTTGAGATATTTTTTTGCAGTGGCTTTACCAATCCCCTTTGCACCTCCCGTAATTAGGGCAACTTTTCCTTCCAATCGTTTCATATGAATATCCTCAAATTTTTATATACAAAGTTACTGTAACTTTCTTGCTTTCGTGGAGTAGATAAAATATGAATACGTACAATTCGATTCTTGATGTCATTGGCCATACACCAATTGTTAAACTGAACAAGATCGGAAGAAATCTTCCTTGCAATCTTTATGTAAAATGCGAGTTTTTAAATCCTGGCGGTTCACTAAAGGATCGTATCGGGTTTGCTATGATTGAAGAAGCGGAAAAAGAGGGTAAAATTACACCGGGCGATACCATTATTGAAGCCACATCCGGAAATACCGGTATAGGATTGGCACTTGCTGCTGCGATTAAAGGATACCGATTGATCATCACCATGCCTGAAAAGATGAGCAAAGAAAAAGAAGTTGTACTGAAAGCATTAGGAGCTGAAATCGTACGAACTCCAACTGAAGCAGCATGGGATGATCCTGAAAGCCATATTGGCAAGGCAAAACAACTCGAACAAGAAATTCCAAATGCCCATATTCTTGATCAATATTCAAACCCAGCGAATCCAACAAGTCATTATGAAAAAACAGCACAAGAAATCCTGGACACATTTGGACAAAATCTGCATATGGTAGTCATTTCAGCAGGAACCGGGGGCACAATATCAGGAGTCGGTAAACGGTTAAAGGAAGAAATACCAGATATCAAAATTATTGGTGTTGACCCCTATGGATCAATTTTAGGTGGTGGTACAGAAGTCCATTCATACAAAGTTGAAGGGATTGGATATGACTTTTTCCCTCCCGTTCTTGACAACAATATGGTTGATGAATACGTAAAAGTAAATGATGAGAATTCTTTCCAAATGGCACGCCGGCTTATTCGGGAGGAAGGTTTACTTGTCGGTGGATCCAGCGGCACAACTGTCTGGGCAGCATTGCGCGTTGCCAATCGACTCGATGAGAAACAGAATTGTCTGGTAATCCTCCCTGATAGTATCAGAAATTACCTTTCCAAGTTTGTTGATGACACTTGGATGAAAAAAGAAGGATTTAAACTATGAAACGAATTCTATGGATTCTGCTATCACTCTCTATTGTTTTTACCCAAACTCCTGATTCTAGAGGATACATCGTAAAAGTCGGCGATCCCTCACCGAAATGGACATTATCCTTCCTCGATGGTTCTGAAACTGCTTTGGATGGTCTAAAGGGTAATGTAATAATGCTCCAGTTTACGGCCAGTTGGTGCTCAGTTTGCCGCGAAGAAATGCCGCATATTGAACGGGAAATATGGTTACCAAATATAAATAAAGGTTTGGTTGTCATTGGTGTTGATCGAGATGAACCAAAAGAGATAGTGGAAGCTTTTGCCAAAGAAATGAACATTTCATACCCCTTGGCCTTGGATCCAAATGCAGAAATATTTGGGTTATTTGCTGACAAAGAATCTGGTGTGACCAGAAATGTGATTATTAATCAGGAAGGGAAAATTGTTTTTCTTACTCGATTATATGATAAAGCTGAATTTGATGAAATGAAAAATATTATTGCGGAGCTTTTACAAAATTCTTGATCTAGTATAGTGGTGTTCTATATAAGACTAATCAGGTACCCAGTATAATATCAACAATCGCAAGCACATCAAAAATATCGATTGTTCCGTCTTGAACCACATCTGATGTGTAAAAATCAACCGCGTCTGGTTCTTCTAGGTTGTAAATAAACCTCAGAACCTTAATAACATCTGTTACATCTACTCTACCGTCATGAGTCGCATCCCCAGGTATTTGGTCGCCACCCGGCGCCAAAACTGTTATTGATATTGGTATAGATGTTGAATCGTTTTCTAGCAGTCTTGTCTCTAAAGAATATGTATACTCAGCTGCTCCCATTAATGGACCATTTGTATAAGTCTCAATTCCGCTTGCAATTGTATTCATTAAAATTCCATCCCTTGAAATATCTATAGCAAAATCCGAAATAGGATCTCCACCGAACAAATACAGGGGATCATCCCAGTTGAGGGTTATATAAAACACTTGACTTGTATCAGCAGAAATATTGGATACTGGATTTGGATCCAAGGAATCCGATGCCATAAAGTTTTGTGCCAGAATCGCCGAATTGTAAATATTTAGTCTACCGCCTGAAACAGTGATTCCATTAAGCGATGTAAGTGGATCAGTTCCATCCAAAATAACCTGTTTCAGCGCTAAGGCACCCTCACCCGGATTAGAGCGATAAAACTGCGCAAAACCATGACTCATTGCACTGTGGAGAAAACCAACTGCACCAGCAACATGAGGAGTGGCCATTGATGTACCAGTAAGTGTGCCCGTACTACCTCCCGGAAGAGTAGATAATACTGCCGTTCCTGGAGCTCCCAAATCTATCGTCGTCAGTCCATATGCAGCCCCACTGTTCTTCACGTCACTACTGGTTGTATTGGTCACTGTTATTAGCCAGTCACTATCACACCCGGTTGGTACATCTCCCTGTGTGTCCACATTGGCATTTATATTCATGGTTGCTGCAGCACTAAGTATGCCTGCTTCTCCCATTGCGTTGTACATTTCATTCCATAGCGGATAGGATCCGCTGGAGCAATTACCGTAATTCACACCAAAACTACTATTGGTTGAAACAACAAATGCACCACTGTCACCATTTGTTTCGTTGTAGCGGACCCGTTGATCCAATACATATCCATAACCCTCAACCACTACGGAAGTTTGAGAACTGGAAGCAGCCACGCTCATAATTTTGACATTCCAGTTCACACCTGACACTTGTGATCCATTGTTTCCAACAGCCCCCACGGTACCACTCACATGCGTCCCATGATTGTCACTGGGGATAGAACCGTCTGATGCATAGGCATCCCATCCATTATAATCGTCAACATACCCGTTGTTATCATCGTCAATTCCATTCGATGGAATTTCGTGTCGATTAATCCATATATTAGGCGCCAAATCAGGATGGGTTAGTGCACAACCGCCATCAACGACTGCTACTACGATTGTATCACCCAAGGGTGTAAAACCACCCGTTGTTATATCCCAGGCCTCAGGAGCGTCAATATCCGCATCTTCAAGTGATCCATTTGAACCATTATTATGCATATCCCATTGTTGACCGAATTGAGAATCATCGGGAAATGTTGCACGTTGTGAAACATAATGATCCAGCTGAGCATTTTTTACCCACGGACTGGTTCTGAATTCTGCCAAAGCATTGTAATCAGATATTGCATCATCAACAACGGTTACACGGTATATTCCCAACCGTTTAACCAGCAGTTTATCGATAACATAATGCTTACTATCTAAAATATTAATAAACTGATCATGGGTGATATCTTTGTCTATTTGAACAAGGATTTTGCGTTCTACGTGTGATTCAGCCAGGAGAATTCCGGTTAACAGAAGAAGGTTTAATACAATTTTGAAATTCATGTGATTTATTGGTTTTAGTTGACGATCAGGAATGAGAATTTATCGGCAATGATGTAATTATCAAGTGATTTATTTCAACCTTTTTGTATCTGCTGTAAATTTTGACCGATTTAATAATAGGGGCACCCATGATAGACCATGTTGGAATTAAAGTTTCATCTTTTAAAAATAGTCTTTCTTTCTACACTGCTGCATTGGAACCAGTTGGGTACACGATTAAATACGAGGGAAATACAACGGCGGGATTCGCTGCTAGAGGGGATATAGATTTTTGGATGGAAGAAGCAGTACCTACACAAGCACTTCATCTTGCATTTCATACTGAAAATCGAGAAATTGTTGACAGATTTTACCACGCAGCGATCCAAGCAGGTGGCAAAGACAATGGAAAACCTGGGTTGAGACCGCATTACCATAAAAATTATTACGCAGCTTTTGTCTTTGATCCTGATGGAAATAATATCGAAGTTGTCTGTCATAAACCAACAACAGAATTGTAAAGATTATGTCTATTGTCAATCAAGAAATCAAGGACGGTTGTGGTATCATTACCATCAACCGTGAGGATGCATTAAACGCCATTAATTCGGATGTCATCTATTCGATGAAAAAAGAATTGCGGTTGCTTCATAATAATAACCGGGTACAATCCATTATCATCACCGGGATTGGTGAGAAAGCCTTCATTGCTGGAGCAGATATCAAAGAAATGGAATCATTGAATTCTACTGAAGCGATGGATTTTGCTAAACGAGGTCAGGATATTACACGATTTATTGAAGAATATTCGAAACCGGTGATCGCAGCAATCAACGGCTATGCCCTTGGTGGCGGGTGTGAGATTGCCCTTTCCTGCCACATACGCATTGCATCTACAAAAGCCATGTTTGGTCAACCAGAAGTAAAATTAGGTATCATTCCTGGTTGGGGCGGAACACAGCGCCTACCCCGTTTGGTGGGTAAAGGAATGGCAATTGAAATGATCACTACAGGAGCATTAATCAATTCACAAAAAGCCCATCGTATCGGCCTGGTAAACTATGTGGTCGAACCAAATCAGTTAATGGAAAAAGCACTGGAAATTGGTCGACAAATCAATAAAGCAGCCCCGATTGCCGTAAAATATTCACTTGAAGCAATTCGGCGCGGGTTGGAATTAACCCAAACAGATGGATTACACAATGAGGCACAACTATTTGGATTAACATTTACCACGAAAGACAAATCTGAGGGGTTAAAAGCCTTTATTGCCAAGCGGGAACCCAATTTTAAAAACGAATAATTATTTTCTTTTTTGCAGGAAGAATTCTTGAATTATCTGCAAACATTGATCTTCTAACACACCGCCCTTTACGGCAATCGGGTTTCCTAGCCTCGGATCTGTGCATATATTGTACATGGATCCACAACATCCCTTCTCTTCATCATAACAACCGAAGACCACGAGACTTAGTCTTGCATTAACGATTGCCCCTGCACACATTGGGCAAGGTTCTTTTGTAACGTAAAGCGTCGCTCCTTCCAATCGCCAATCTTCCAGGGTATTCGCCGCCGCAGTAATTGCGATGACTTCTGCATGCGCAGTTGGATCATGCAATCTTTCCCGCTGATTGTATCCACGACCAATGATTTGATTATCCTTAACTACGATTGCTCCCACAGGAACTTCATTGGCCTGGAAGGCTTTTTCTGCCAAACGAATAGCTTCTCTCATCCATTTTGGATGATCCGATTGTCCAGGGATTGCCAATGTTAATTATTTAAGGTAGGTCTGAAGGGTTTTAATTTGAGCAGCAAGGGCATCTCTGCCAATTACTGTGTTAATATCGGGATTAAAATTGGTTCCCTCTCCAGGCGTAAGAATATTCATCACCAATTTTGTTTCACCCAAGCTATTTGTAAAGTCACCAACGCCAAAATAACTGGATGCAATTGCAATATATACATCCAAATGATTAAGTGTAGTGTCATGCGAAAAGGACCAGGTGCTGATTTCTGTCCAGTTTGCCGTGAGTGAATCAGCCCAAACAAGTGAAAGTGAATCCTCACCCCTGGCATTATACGCAAAACACAATCCTGCCAGCATCTCTTCGTGTACATCCGCAAGAATATTTACATTCTGTGTGTACATCAATCCTTGCTGAAAATAGTAGACACTACTATCAAGATAAGCGTATGGATTTATATCATTGATTAGTTTGCCGAAGGACCAGCCAATTCCATTGTATCCATCTTTATATGCAGAATCTTCCACCACGCTTTCCAAAAACCATCGGTTGCTTTCGATATAGTTGCTTTCTTCAAATAGTTTCCATCCATAATTTGCCAAATCAACTTCTGTGGCACGATATTCCTTTCTGCAGGATAGCAAACCAACAAAGAGTAGGACCATAAATATGAAGTGCTTATTTACCATTAGCGCACCAATAACAATTTGCGTGATTTGCTAATACCGTGATCAGTCGTCAACTGTACAAAATATATACCTGATGCTACCTGTGTACCAAAATCATCTTTGCTATCCCAGCGAATTGTATGCCTTCCAATGGTGATAAAATCATTAAACAAGGTGGCAATATGTTGTCCACGGATATTGTACATGTTTATTGTAGCCTTTTGCCGTGGGCCATCAAGAAATCCGATATCAAATTCGATGTTTGTATACGGATTAAATGGATTGGGGTAATTATGGTTCAAACTTGTTTTTCCAGGCACAAATATTGTTTTTTGTCCTAAACGGTAATATCCCATTCGGTCTGTATAAGCGGATAGCAATCCATCATCGGATTCAAAGGTGGGTAATTCCTGCCAGGATACACCAAGATTCCGGCGATAAATAGCAAGATTTTTGGCTTTGGATCTCCACGACAAAATAACCGGATCATTAAAACTCATGGATTCATCGCCAATGAGATAGCTTGCTCTATCATAAAAAGCCGGGTCAAACACAGTTGAGTCAGCAATAACAAGGGACTGATCAAATCGTACGGCCCCCGGTTTACCTTCGATTAAAATTTTGCCATCGTTACTACTGCCACGCCAAGTTTCACGACTCCTTGCCAGCGTCAATCCAATCGAATATGTTGTATCTGTAGCCCCAACGGTGCCCGTTGCAATAATATTGAAATTATAGGTACCGGCGCTCCCAAAGTTGTAATTGCTTACATAGGTATAATTTCCAATTGTGTCCACTATAACGGGTACATTTTGAATTCTCAATTCAATATTTGTTGTTTTTTGGGCTGAATCTGTTAAAAACACTTTGTAATAATTGCTAAATGCGTTGTTTTGAACAACCCACATAGAGATTGCTGGTCGGGGAACGAATAACACATCGATAGTAAACTTGGCTGTATCAGCCTTATTTCCGTCATTGGCAATTACCTGTATACGTGCTGAATCTGACCACAACTGCTCTGGTATAAAAAGTGTTGTATCACCCAGGCCAGAACTGGTGAAATCGGCTATTGGAATGACCATTTTATCCGAATTGGTCAATGCGGAAACAGTAAATGAAAGAGACTCATCGTCCACATCCGTTACAAAATCAGCCAGATCCAACCTCAAGGTGTCATTTTCATTGACCGTTTGCATTGGAATATCCGACCAGGTTGGTGGATCATTTTCAGGATTGATTCGAATTTGAACAGCTGATGTGTCAAACAATCCTTCATCATCTGTAACATAAAAAATAACGTCGCGGTTTGACAGTGTATAGTAATTTGAGTCCGCATAAATGTGCGCCCAGGTTGTGGTATCGCCAACCGTCAGCAAATCCACATTTAGACTATCATTGTATTCTCGTGTATTATCCACCGAGATGATTAGCTTACTATCCCGCTTTATATTTGCTTTAGGATATTGTCTATTGTATTTATTTCGTAGAAAGGTTCTCATAACCGGCGGTGTTCCGGGACCAATGATCACATTACTTGTAGGAAAACCCGGGAATGTAGATGTATCCGGTAAAATAACCACCTGCCATGACAATGACGAAAGCGGATTATCCACATCAGTGGCAAAATCCGTTAGTTGTCTGATAAAAATACTGTCACTGGTTGGGCGATCTTCATCAAATTCTATCAAACGGATTGAATCAGGGAAAGCGAGCACTGGAGCATCATTTACTGGCTCAACAGTGAATGTAAAGGTAATGGTGTCTCTCAGATCGTTCATGTCGGCAGCAATCACTTCTATTTCGTATTTCCCTGTATCTTCCTGAGTCGGTGTCCACGAAAGGATCCTGGATTCAGAATCAACACTCATCTGACTGACCGCGTTCTGACCAATTAACCGTGTCGTAGTTGCCGTCAATGCAATGGTATCATTTAATAAAGTTGCAAAGTCGGAGTCACTGATATCTAATGTGTCACTAAATGCTATGTCCTCAAACCATCCAGTAGAATCCAATAGAGTAATAACCGGTTCAGAATTCACTCGGGTATATTGTTTTTGTAGTAGATTCGCTGTACTGGTATTCCCAGCATTGTCGGTAGCCCTAGTAAACATTCTATAGGTAGTATTATGCCTCAGGGGATAAACTGTATCAACTGCCGTTGAAGCCCCAACATTTATCCAATCCACAAATCCGGACGTGTCGTTATCAGCAGCAATATCCATAGCGTATTCATAATACGATACACCGGATTCGTTCGCTGGTTCAGAATAGGAATCTCCCCAATCTGAAGAAATAGCATCACTGGATATTAATGTGGTATCAAACACTTCTAACAATGAAGTAAATGTAGGCGCGGTTATATCGTATGTATATGTCTGTGAACTAGGTCCACCAAACGTCACATTTTCAACATTATCAAGCAGTGCTGCTCTAATGCGCAGGGTGTCGCCCGCTTGAAGAAGGGTTCCACTGACAATATCCCCAGAGAGTCGAAATACAGTATTTGTGCCACCAGTTTCAATACTATTTGTGTCACCGATTGTAACATACCCTGTACCACGAGTGATGTTATTCATTTGCATAAAGATACCACCGCCAATAATAGTGGAATCTGTCAACGCAGAGGGTGCCGGTACACTTATTCTCAAGCTATCGGTCGTGCTGTTAATCCATCCTGTAACGGGATTCAATGCTTCTGGTGTTACATTACCAGTCGTAAATGCGGCTGGAGGGTCATTATCAACTTTAAAGATATTCTGGTCAGTAAAATCTGCAATTGCATTCCCTGCTAAATCGGTGGAATCAGTTGATACAACAATAAATCCCGAATTTTCCGTTCCGGTTGGTAATGTTACATCGAATACCCAGATACTATCATTCACCGGTGGTGTGCCATTGTTAATAATGGTACTATACACAGAATCGGCAAATTCGATAGTTAATGTTGGTATACGCATCCGTTCTGAAAAAATGGCTGTGACCTGGATATCCTGTCCACCCTTGCCTTTGTTCACCAAAGCAGGATTATCTGCGTTTGCATAGGTAAATGTTGCTGATGGAGCAATGTTGTCAATGGTTAATAAATCTCCATCTGCGACATTGGCCGGGTCTAAGGCATTTCCTGCAAGATCACTGGCGGATACGGTAACTGATACAGGTCCTGTATTCCCCGCCCCCGTCGGTGCAACATGTTCGTATGTCCAAACCGTACCAGAAACTGAATCCATGTCGGCACCTGCAACTTCCGGCAAGCCTCCGCCACCGGAATAATCAATGGTAATCGTTGGACCTGATTGCACCGCTTCATCAAATGTTGCAGTATATAAAATGGTTGTGCCTCCATTAACCAGGGTATCGGAATATGTTATCGTAACGGACGGCGAGGAAATATCATAATTAATAGGTGATTCAACTGTTTGCGTATTCTGGTTTCCTGCTGAATCGGTCACAACCCAAGTCATGGTATAGGGTAATCCATCCTCCAGTGGATCGGACAGTTGACTTGATAAATCAACATCTGTATGGGTACCGTTCACAAGTTGCCCAGCTGTAAGGTTTATCACATGGGGTGATAGGGCATCGCTTCCATTAGCATAGGTAACCGTCCCCGACTCCACCGTTTCACTAAGATTATAAGATACGACCGTATTGTTAACATAACTATTACTGTCGGGCACGATTGAAGTAAGGACCGGAGACGTATTATCAACCCATAAAGCTGGTCCAACAATGGAACTGATACTGTTTCCAGCTAAATCTTCACCTGTAATTGAAATGGTCGCTTGCCCATCATTTCCCGAAGGTACATCGATGTCAGCACTCCATGTCGAATCAGTACCTGTTAAGGCGGTTGTATCCAGTATAGTACCACCGGCATACGCAATATACACTGATGCATTAGCCATGATTTCACTTAAGTCAACACTAAGATATGTGTCATCAATTTGATTTGCTGGATTATTGGTGTATGAGATGACACCGTCAGGTTGCTGGGTATCTACAACAATATCATAGTCTCCACCTAGTGAGCCTGCTCCCCCAACGCCAGGTAAGGTGAGAACCAGATCATTCCCGGCAATATCTCTTAGCGTTGCAGCTCCTAAACCAAGACTATTAACAGTGGAATAATCCAAATCACCAATGTTCTCCCCGGAACCAACAGTGTATGAGAAAACCAGGGTTGTTGATCCACTTCCAGAACTATAATATGCTGTTGGACTTCCCGTCGGATTTAAGGCGAGTGTGGGTGTTCCCGTAACCGATTTTGTGACGGACTCAGTTGTAACTACATGAATTTCTATTTGATCACCGGCATTTAAGTAGACGGTTTCAGAATTGGACTGATTTGAAGCAACCGATGTAATTGTGGGTGCTTCTTCATCAAGAATAATTGATGTGGCACTTTGGGTTCCAACTTTCGAATTTCCTGCAACATCTCGCATTCGTGTTGTTATATAAAGATTTGCTCCCGGATTGTCGCTAAATCCGGTTATACCTTCCAATTGTGACCGATTAATTGGAATAGAAATATTGGAGTTTATTTGTCCAATTGTGATTTGGGCAGAATCTAAGTCTGTCCAGGAGCCTACAGTTCCAACTCGACCCCTAATAATTACTTCTCCGTTGCCCAGTGATGCATCATCCGCGATAGGAATTGCAACGTTCAGCCCCGTATTTAGACTATTCCAGTAACCGGTATAAACTGGAGAACCCAGTACGGTTACAGTACCGACTTGAAAATCAGCAGGATCCGTGATGTCAATTGTTAGCGTATTACTACTCTGGGTACCGGTTGTTGAATTTGAATATTGATCACGAATGATAGCATTGATTGATATTTCTTTCCCATCAGCATAAGCTTCGTGACTCGCGAACTGGGCTTCGGAAACTGAAAGTGTTATGGTACTTCCTTTGTCACCAGATTGTATTGAATAGGCCGTGCCGATAGTATCAAAACTGGTGGTTGCATTTTTTGCTAACAGATACACTTTGCCACCCACAAGATTGTCATCATTTGCAATTGGTACCACGACTGTAAATGAAGTATTTGAATTATTCCAATATCCTGTGACAACATTTCCTCCTACCGTCGTCACTGCACCCACTGTAAAATCAGCAGGAGGAGAATCATCATCTGTAATGGTGAATTCATGTTCTCTGCTGGCTAATCCAGGCAATTGGACATTATTATTAGTACCGTCGCTTAGTGTTACTGTGAAGCTTTCATCATCTTCAACAAGATAGTCATCAATGATGGTAGGGACAATATTAGCAGTAGTCGTTCCTGCCAAAATATTTAATGTACCGGAAGCCAAGGTGTAATCCTCGCTGGTTGCCTCAATGCCAGCCACAACATAATTAACAGAGATATCCAATCCTGATACAGCCGTGATAGAAAGACCAATTGTTGGGTTTGCCGTACTTTCAGGTGAAGATTTACTTAGCTGATTAAATGAAATGGTGGGTGTGGGATCATTGTCATTAATGGTAACAGTAATGGACATAGTACCTTCTTGAGAATTAGCGTCATCCCTAACAAGTACGACATCAAAACTTTCAGCGCTTTCATCAATAACATCGCCGGTAATATTTACAACCAGGTTGATTAGTGAATCGCCTGCTGAAAAGGTATCACTGCCTGAAACAAATGTATAATCCGTACCGGACCCCTCAGCCTCATTATCGGTAGCAGAGTAGGAAAAACCAATGTCTTTTCCAGAACGATTTGACAGAATAACAGGAATATTCACATTCACATTCGCATCCGTTTCAGTCGTGGATGCGGTACTGGATGAAAACCCAATTGATGGAGGGTCATCGTCATCATAAATTGTATACGTAAACTCATCTGCACTAGCATTAATGGTCGCTGTTGATGACGACACATTTGATAGTAGAACCACTATAGTTTCACTGTCTTCATCAGCCTGATCATTAACAAATGATATTGAAGTGGTGGCTGATAGATCTCCCGCTGGAATACTAAAGGTACCATTAAGCAACGTATAATCCGATCCACCTCCCAAGGCAGTACCTCCGGTAACACTGTAGTCGACTGTGACATCTAGACCGGAAACCGCTGTCAATTCTACCCCAATAGAAGCCGGTGGTGCGTCTTCATATCCTGAACCAGTTGCTGAGCTGAACCCAACGCTTGGTTTGTTATCGTCATTGGTGATTGTATAGGCATACTCACTTATACCACCTAGTGTGGCGTTTGATGCGCCTGAGAGGAAAATTACAATGCTTTCAGAATTTTCATATTTAGAATCATTAACAATAGTCAGTGAAATATTTTCCAGCGTGTCTCCAGCCGTAAAGGTTAGGGTACCATTAGCATTAGCAAGTGTATAGTCCACTCCATCACCCATCGCTGTGGATGAACCGGAAACCGAATAATCAATGGTGACTGTCAATTCCGACGACACGGATAGAATAACAGGAATCAAAACGGAAGTGGATGCTTCTGATCCGCTGGTCCCAGATGAGGCAAACCCAACCGATGGAGCATCATCATTATCATTAATGGTGTAGGTATGTGCGCTGGTCCCCAGCGATGCATTGGTTGGATTGGATAAGACAAAATCAATCGTTTCATCGGTTTCATCGGTACCATCATTGTTCACCGTAAAACTAATTGTTGTGGAATTCTGGCCTGCTGCAATAGTGGCCGTATTTGGAGTAAATATATAATCGTTTCCGGCACCTTCATCGGCGGTACCTGTACCGGCAATTGCGTAATCTACCGTACTTGCCAACCCTGATATGGGATCCAATAGTATGGTTATGTCGACATTCGTATTGCTCTCACTCTCATTTGAACTGGTTGCTGAAAATCCGATGCTTGGTTGAGAATCATCATTGGTAATATAGTAGGTATGCGTTAGTTGGGTACCTAATGTCGAATTTGTTGGATTAGAAATTGTCAATATCACCGTTTCCTGATTCTCATAAAGTTCATCGTTTATTATGGTAATTGGAATATTCTCTGTGGTATTGTTCCCGGCAGTCAATGTTACAGTACCAGCACTTAATGTATAGTCAACACCCCCACCAGTGGCAGTCCCGGTAATAGCATAATCAACAGAGGAACTTAATTCGGTTGTACCTGTGATCTTAACGGTAATGTTGTTGCTTGTTGTTGCTTCACTGTCAGTGGTTGAAGCATCTTGGAATTCGATTGTCGGCGGTGAATCATCATTAGTTATTGTATAGATGTGTTCATCAGTTGTACCGATACTACAGTTTGTAGGCGATGAGAAGGTTACTATGATTGTTTCGTCATTTTCATAACTAGTATCGCCCGTCAAATTAAATGAGATATTTGCAGAGAGATTACTGGCAGAGATAGTTACGGTTCCTGACCCCAAATCATGATCCTGACCTTGACCAGCACTTGTTCCCGATACAGAATAGGAACAACTTGCATCCACACCGGAAGCGGCTGAAAGATCTACTGCAACAGTTTTGGAAGATGTTCCTGAATTACCCTCGGATGCCGATGAACTTGAGCTATTGAACTGTATAGTGGGTACATCATCGTTATCTGAGACGGTTAAGGTGTATTGTATATTGTCCCCAAGAGTGGCATACTGAACATCATTCGTGGTTATATTGAAAACGATTGTTTCCGAATCTTCATGCATTGCATCATCAGTAATACTGATACTGAACTGTTTCGTTGTACTTCCCGATGAGAAGGAATAGGTAGTTGGACTTAAACTAGAGTAATCGTCTCCCACAACCATGGTTGAAGTGGCATCAATTGAAATAGTAAATGCTGGTAGTGTTGATCGTTCTGATGCTGCATCCAAGGATACGGTTATCACGTGGGTTCCCGTATCCTCCGTATCGGTTCCGGAAGATGCAGAAAATTGCATTACAGGTGCTGCGTCATCGTCTGTAATAGTCATCGTGTGTGAATCACCATTACCGGTAAATATACCGGTTATCTGTACTTCATAATCTTCGCTTTCTTCATAACGAGTATCCTGATAAATCGTAACATTAAATGAATAGGTTCCATTACCGGTAACGGATATTGATGAGGTTGAGGGGCTTGAGGCATCAATAGAGCTCGCAGTACTGGCATTTAATTTTGTGACAGCAATGTTAAAATCACCATCGTACCCGGTCACTGTTAGATCAAATGTTACGGTCCCTGCACTTTCAGTTTGGGTTGAAGTGGCACCGGCATTAAATGAAACAGTTGCAAAACCAAATAAAGTGGTATGTAGACCAACCAACGCAATTATAAAAAAAATATACTTCTTCAAGAGAAAATCAGCTCTCATTGCTTTACAATGATAATCCCAGAGTAATTAATCCATCCATCCAGCTGATATTACCCAAATTTACATTCTTAGTATTGACAGCCTGTGTTACAGTTGTGGATCGAATTCCCGCTCTTAATTCGACTTTGTTTCCCAATGCAAATCCATAGCTGGTTTCGGCAAAATACCCAAGAAAACCACCACCAGTTCCCGCACCAACTTTTACTTGTCCGGGTCCTGCTGGAAAGGATAAAAATCCACTAAAGGTATTATTTGTAATTTCGCCACCCTCGGGTAACCCGTTTGAAAAGGAATAGGTGGCAAATTCAAAACCTACTCGAAATTTTAATACAGAGATCTGCAGTAGTAATGGAAATTCTAAACTTACCCGGTAATCAACGGTGGAATTGTAAGTCATAATAGTCTGATTCACATAACCGGGAGATGCGCCAGTTAAGGATACAGTAAATCCCTTGCTTTCAGCAAAGTCTGCAAGTTCCTCTTCAGACAATTCCTCATCATCATAGTATTCATCATCGTAGTATTCATCTTCATAATAGGAAGTATCTGCAAATTCATCATCGTAGTATTCATCTTCATAATATTCATCGTCTTCTGTGTATTCTTCCTCGTCGAAATAATCTTCGTACCCAAGAGTGTCATCCTCAAAATATTCATCATCATACTCTTCGCCTTCACCCCAGAACACTTGCTCCGGGTCTTCTTCTTCATCAGTCGTTTGCGGAAATACAAAGGAAAGTAATAAGATACTTAACAGGACGTAAATCAGCCTGCGAGGAATCGAAGAATTCCACGCAAACACACGTTTTGGAAAAATGGTGTCACAATTGTGCCTGACCATCGATTTTTAACCCCTTACCTCGATTAAAAGACTTCTTCGTCAAATATACACGTGTCCGTCGATACTATGCAACCTCTATTCCACATGGTTTGACCAGCTTAACATATTGCAAATTAGGTTACTTAGCCAGATCATTTAACAGGTGAATTTAGCTAAAAAGTAATTGATCTAATAAAGTGAAAACGGAATGGTAGCCCGTACGGGAGTTGAACCCGTGTTACTGCCTTGAGAGGGCGGCGTCCTAACCACTAGACGAACGGGCCAAATTGGCGATTTTGCTGGGGAACAGGGATTCGAACCCCGACTGCCAGGGCCAGAACCTGGTGTCCTACCATTAGACGATTCCCCAAATAAGTACACCCGGAAGGACTCGAACCCTCAGCCTTCTGGTCCGTAGCCAGACGCTCTATCCAATTGAGCTACGGGTGCATATGAATCAATTATCAATTACCAATTTTCAATTACCAGTTTTCAATTACGAATTACGAGATTCGTAATACCAAGTCCCGTAGCGAAATTGCCTGTCCCGATTTATCGGGAAGCTACGGGTGCATATGAATCAATTATCAATTACCAATTTTCAATTACCAGTTTTCAATTACGAATTACGAGATTCGTAATACCAAGTCCCGTAGCGAAATTGCCTGTCCCGATTTATCGGGAAGCTACGGGTGCATATGAACTACAATAACTTTGAAAAAGCGCGGCGAATTTACTGCACTCTGTGAAAGTCATCCAATGCTTTATACAATAAAAAAAGTCCCACTTGATTTAGTGAGACTTTTAATTCAAATACCGAAGCAACATTCTATTTCAGTAAGAATGCCTTTCGTGTATCAATCCCCTGCGGTGTCTGAATTCGAATAAAATAAACTCCAGATGCATGATGGGTTGCATCCCAGGAAATTCTGTGTGCTCCACTTACCATCTCAGATTGGTCAAGTAACACGTCCACCAATTGGCCATTCACATTGTACACAGATATACGTACATCCATTTGAAAGGGTAGTGTGAAGGGAACATTTACTTGCGGATTAAATGGATTCGGATATAAGTCCTGTAATGTTGCACTAACTGGTATTCCGATTTCCGCTGGTTGCTCAAATGCGTCAATTACAACCGGAATGCTTCCTCCATTTCTATCGCTCACGATAATGGAGGAAAATCCTGAGAATTCATTCATGCTAAATTCCAGTGAATTCTGGCTATTGGAACCTGATATATCTACTGCCAGTACACGAATGATATTTTCATCAACTGCATAATTTAAAATCCATCCATCGGGTAAAGATATGTGATCCAAACTATTTGCCACCGACTCACCAAATGGGATTTCAAATTGGATTCCAGCAATAAATTCATCAGAAGAAATGGATATTTCTGATGCCATAATTCCATCATGTGAAACAACTGAAACTTTCACATTTCCTGAGGAAGTTGCGGTTCTATTACCATTGTATCCCATCACATATTGTGCAAGTTGAACAATATCCAATACATTAATAAAATTATCACCATTGAAGTTGGCTGATTCAATTGTACAACCCGGATAATCATTTTCTAAAACCAGATCAACCAGTAGCAGCACATCATAAATATCTATAATTGGTGCGTTATTGTACACGTCACCAGTTACATTTCCAACTACATAAACATTGGCATTGTCACATGCATCACAAACATCCCCTATGCCATCTAAATCAATATCACCCTGATCCGGATTAAAATCATCGGGACAATTATCTTCAAAATTGAAAACACCGTCTTCATCCGTGTCAATGACCAAACCGTCAAGGTTCGATTTTGTAACACCGATTACCTTATGGTCGGATGTATTTTGGACTACAACTGTTATCCCTAACATATCCTGTGTCCAATTTCCTAAAATTTCAAACGAACCTTCCATTGATTCGGTATCACCAGAATTTGTAAATGTATATGTTTGTTGATCCAACTGATCCCTGACAACAAATTGGCTTATACCATTTTGGGATGCTCCGGACCAGTATCCGGATATGGAATCCTCCCATACGAATACATATGCAGTAACACTTCCATCTGAAGCATTATCATTACGGGTAATTTGGACATTCCATGATACAGTGGATCCATCTACACCGCCATAAAGTAAAATATCGTAATCCATTGGGTTAACGATATAGGTATTATAAATAGGGATAAATGAGTTATACATTGGGGTCCAATTTCCATTGGGGTATCCGCCAACTGTTTCCTGAACTCCTTGCCATTGGCAGTGTGGGATACCACCAACGCCGTATAAAGATCCTCTAGAACCGTATTCTGGGATGGGCAAATCAGACCCACCTGGACTGTAATTTGAATTATGCCAAGCTAAAGCATAAAGAGTTTCAGGAAATTCTTCTAACATTGCTTCTATCGCAAAACTTGCGCTTGGACAATATGGTCAGAGAAAACCGGTAAATTCTTCGACTAAAACACGGTAATCGTTTCGAGCCGCATACTCAACGACTTGTTTTAGTTCATCAATTGATTTCGTAGTTGGCAGAGCTTGGGAAATCACTACCGAGAAAACCATTGGGATAAATGCAATTGCATTTAATTTTTTCATCATGTACACCTTTATGATGATTTTATTGAAGATCAGACAAGAACAAAATATTTCAATATTTAATTAAATACAACGACTAAAAAATGGAATTTAATGTAAACATAAATCCATCGTTGAATGGTTGGACGTACCTGCAAATGCCATTGCTACATACAAGTCCACCGCGAATGGATCCATAAAACAATCTTAGTTGTGTCGCACTGTTGATATTGTACAATAATTCCATACTTAACCATTTTGTATTCATATCCATATATTTATCAAAATATTTTTCTAACGGATTTAAAACGTTTTTATATTGGGGATCTTTTACAATATCACTTCCATCCACAGAGAGTACAAAACCCAATGATGGTGATCTATTGATATTCATAGAAAAATAACGAGAATTCTGATATTTTATATTGTTGTAATTTTCATTTAGAAAATCACTTTTGTAGGTTGAAGTATTAAAAACATCGGATATATAATATGTTTTTTCACCTGCCATCAATTGTTGTGCATCGTATTGAATTTCAATACTCCAGTCGTCCGATAGTACTATGGACAGCTCAGTTGGAATTGTAATTGCTCTCCTATAAGTAACATTCTCCACTTTAGTAAGAATGTCACCCCCGAAGCTCAAACTGGAATCCAGCATGCCATAATACCCGTTATAATCTGATACATCCCACAGCTTGTCAAAACCAATTTTAAGAGAAACTGCATGCTCCATAAATGAAGCAGTGAATTCACCATAATACTCCTCATATGGATTTGAGGATAATGCATTTGTGGGAGCCATCCCGGGTAAACTTTGGTAATTATAAATTGTATTGTAGTATGTTAAAGTGTCCTGAAAACCAATGAGCCATTCCTGATTTCTACTTGCAGCAGAATAGGAGAAATCAAATGTTAAAAAATCTCGTAAAATCGGCCCAACCATTTCAATATGATAACCACGCTCATTGTTTGGATCAACCTGATGGGTCAACCTGGTCAGCAATATAGATGTCTGTTCCTTGTAGGCAGTTGGTGGATTTTGAAAATCTGTATAACCACCATAATTTGCAACAAAATTTCCTCTGATGTCCGGGCTTAGTCGCAATTGATCGGTCTTTTTGTATTCTAGTGTGACACTCCAATCGCGAAAATAAAGATTGATATTCCCATAAAAACCACTGCCTTTGGAATACAATGTATCGGATTGGGTAAACATGTCAAAGAGCATAGTCCGTTTGTCATAGTATTCTACATACACATCAAAAAACGAATAGTAATAACCAGACCGTATTCCATGGAACCTGTGAGTAAGGTTTAGCGAATCATTTAACATCCAACCAAGAAAATGTGTTTCATTCGATTGAAAATATGTCAATCCAAGATCAATACCCTGCCAATTAACGGATTCATCAACCCCAAATGTCAAATGGTTGGTGTAATAATTCGGTACTCTGTCATTAAAATCACTCACTTCATTGGATAATTTCCAAATCTTTGATAACCCGGTTAATATTTTGGTCTCAGAATAATCATTTGAATAGCTGAGCAATAGACCTCGAGTTCCGTTATCCATATCTATTGACTGGTCATCTATTTGATTTAATATAAGTCCCCATCCCCATATTTGATATATATCACCAAAGACTATCTCAATGGGACCATGCGAGTAATTAAGTCGGAATTTCCGCAATCCGTTATAGCTACGTCCAATCTCAGGTGGTCGACTGTATTCAAATTCAAACCAACTACCAAAATTTTTCCAGTAGGCATTGATATCCAATAGATTTTCTGAGAAGAAAAATCCATTTTTATCCTCGCCATACCGGACCGAATGTATACCTGAAAGCGTGAACTGGGAATGGAGTAGATTTATAACAAAAACCGAGACAAAAACTACAGGAAACAGAAAATGTTTATTCTTCATGCAACAAAGTGATCACTTGCTCTTCTATATCCATTTCATCACCAGGTAAATAACCCTGATGTCGCCAGACAATATTTAAATCCTTATCAACTATAATAGTCGTTGGGAGTAACTGTGCGCCTAATTTCTGACCAATTTGCTGATTTGGATCCAAGCCCACTTTGAATGAATAACGCTTTGAACGAATAAATGATTTTACTTTCGATAAACTTTTTGGAGAATCCTGACTAATTGCCAATATAGTCAAGCCTTTATCTGCATATTTTTGATTGATTTCTTCCAGATGTACCATTTCTTTTTTACACGGTTCACACCATGTCGCCCAAAAATCAATTATTAATGGTCCATCGCTCACCAATTCCTGAATTGTTGTTTTAGTACGATTCAATAACTCTATGGATAAATCTGGAATTTTTTTCTGTTCTATTTCCTGACCATTTAGACTTAGGGAAGTCATGAGGATAAGAAATACAAATCGATACATTATTTTCCTATGTTCAGAGTATATTTTTCAAATAAGATTCTAGTTCATCTTCGGCGATAAATTTCAACCGGACTTTTTCCAATGATTGAATCGCATCAATATCCATTGAAAATGTGTAATCCACATGAATATCGACGGTCTCCAGGGCTACTTGCAGCGACCATCCACCAAGCGTAAAGTCAATCAACGGAGCAAATTGATGGGTAGGCACAAATAGGACATTTTCACTCTCCTGTTTTGCCCAGAAATGCTCAGGAGAATCCAATATCACCACCTGGGGTTCGCCCCCATTATTGGTAAACTGGATGACAGGAACAGCACGGTATTTTCCTTCCTGGATTTTTTCAATGAAGTCAGGCGGAAAATTGTAGGTCTCCTTATTGAAATAAAAAATGGTCAGGCTGCCATCCTGTTTTAATCCCGAATAGGGTAATGATACCAGCATATCCTTGATAATGCTTTCTTTAAGCGAATAGGTAACAGGAAATACAACATCCATTTTGGTATCGTCGTCTTTGTCATACTCAAAGGACGGTTTTTTTAAAGAAACATGGTAGGGATGGTTGGTCAGATTATCAACTACCCGTCTTAATAATTCGGTGTTTGCATCATTTTCAGGATTGTCCACTGCTTCATTATCTACATTCAAATCCAGAGTCCACTCACCTTCTACACTTTCTTCCTTGTCCGGTGGTACTCCACGCTTACCGGATGTCAGATCCATGCTTTCTTCCAGCAAATCGATGGCCACATCAATGGAAGAAGTCAATGCTTTGGATTGTTTCGAAAATTCTTTTTTTGGCTGGTATGGTTCCGGTTTCGTGAATTCAGGGTAAGGCTTTTTTTCGATTTTCGGCAAGTAGGGTTGAACCATTGTGTTCAGAGCTTCAGAAATTTGTTTGTTTACCTCCGGGATGGCCGTGTATTTTCCTGTTAATTGTCGCACATCGACTTCTTCCCAATTTGCTATATTGATGACCTGCAACGTGAGGTTTAATCCATCCAGTTTCCGGTCGTATTTTCCTAAAACAAGGAAATTTTTTGTGCCTCTTGGCTGATGCAACAACAGGTTCCGGTTGTTCATTACTTCTTCCAGGTCCGCCTGTGTTTTAACCTCTATCCCATCCACTCCGGAAAAATACTCACTCAACATATCCGTAAAGGCGCTTCTGAGCCAGTCCAAATCCTCTTCATTTCCGATATTATCAAATTTTATAAGGTACAGGTTCACTCGCGGATTTTCTGCAGAATAGATAAGGGCTGACGCGAATGTCAGTAAAAATATCAGTTGGAATAGAGCTTTCCTAAGCATCATGATCTATCAAATTAACGGATTTTATCCAGTCTTACAATTTCAAATTTCTGCTTATCACCTGTTTTTATTCCAACTGTCTCGCAAGGTGACACTTCTATTAATCACCAGGGAGTCCGGCGTACTTTCAAATTGATCTATGACAAAATATCCTTTACGTTCAAATTGAAAACGCGTTTCCGGTGAGAATCTGGCAACGTCCGGTTCTACTTTGCAATTCATTAATTCTACCAGGGAATCGGAATTTAGATATTCGTGAAAGTCATTTTCGCCTTTCGTTGGATCTTCCTCAGTAAATAGCCTGTCATATAGTCGGACGGTTGCATTTTTTGCATGGCTGCCTGAAACCCAGTGCAAGGTTCCCTTTACTCGTCTACCGTCTGGTGCTGAGCCTCCTTTTGTTTCAGGATCAAACGTACACCGCAGTTCAACCACGTTGCCGTTACTGTCTTTGATGACTTCATTACAGGTAATAAAATAAGCGTATCGTAAACGTACTTCACGACCGGGACCCAATCTGAAGAATTTGCGTGGCGGGTCTTCCATGAAATCATCCTGCTCTATGTATATTTCCCGGGAAAATGGAATTTTCCGCTTACCCTGTGTCGCATCCTCAGGGTTGTTTATTGCCTCCAGGAATTCTGTTTTACCTTCAGGATAATTCGTAATAATCACTTTTAATGGGTTAAGAACACCCATTACACGAGTAGCTGTCTTGTTGAGTTCATCCCTGACACAAAACTCCAGCAAAGCAAAATCAGTTACCGAATCCCGTTTGTTTATTCCCACTTTGTCTGAAAACAATCGAAGTGCTTCTGGTGGGTACCCACGACGACGCATACCGGAGATAGTTGGCATCCGAGGATCATCCCAACCGGAAACATGACCTTCATTGACCAGTGTTAACAATTTTCGCTTGCTGGTTACTGTATAACTCACATTCAATCGAGCGAACTCAATTTGTTGCGGTTTGTACACACCAAGTTGGATTAAAAACCAGTCGTATAACGGACGATGATCCTCAAATTCCAAGGTGCACAATGAATGGGTTATGTTTTCAATGGAATCTTCTAACCCATGAGCCCAATCGTACATCGGATAGACGCACCACCTATTGCCTGTTCGATGGTGTGTCGCATGCAATATTCTATACATTACAGGATCACGCATATTCAAATTGGGATGACCCATATCAATTTTTGCCCGCAGTGTTTTGCTCCCATCAGGAAATTCACCGGATTTCATGCGTGTGAAAAGATCAATGTTTTCATCAACGGTGCGTTCGCGGTATGGACTGTTTTGTCCCGCTTCTTTCAAGGTACCTCTTGTAGCACGTATTTCATCGGCTGTTAAGTCGCAGACGAATGCTTTTTCCTTTTTTATTAAATCAATTGCAAATCCATACATTTGTTCAAAATAATCCGAAGCATACAATTCATTTGCCCAGGTAAAACCCATCCATTTAACATCTTCTATGATGGATTTGACGAATTCATCCTCCTCTTTCATTGGATTCGTATCGTCAAAACGAAGATTGCATTCGCCCTTATAATCCTCTGCCAAACTGAAATTCAAACATATGGATTTGGCGTGGCCAATATGCAGGTAGCCGTTTGGTTCCGGTGGAAATCGGGTTATTACCGTTTCATGTTTTCCGGACTCCAAATCATACTGAATAATGGCATCAATAAAATGTCGTGGTTTGTCATTCATAACGTCAGATCGCTTCCAATTTTTCTATGGCATCCTGTATTCGTTTTAACGCCGTTGGTTTTCCTATTGCCTCCAATGTTGTAAAGAGTGGCGGTGCGGCCGTTCTTCCACAAACTGCAACCCGGATTGGCTGGAATAGTTTTCCCGCCTTTATTTCCAGTTTATCCACAAGGTTCCGCAATGCTGTCTCAATGGAATCATGGGAGAAGTCCGAACATTCCAGAACAGGTAAAACCTCTTTTAGGGCACCCACTGCTTCACCCGCCGTTGATTTTTTTGGTATTAGCAGCTTGATATCGTAGGGATTGAGTTGTTCAAGTAAAAAGATGTCCAATTGCGAAATCGCATCTGATAAAGTAACCAGACGTTCCTTAACCAACGGTATCAGGGACATTAATTTTTCAATAGAGTACTCAAATTCAGTTTTTTCTAGAAAAGGAATTATCGCTGTGACCAATTCAGTATCCGTCATGTGCCGTATATACTGGCCATTGATATCGTTCAGTTTGTTGTAATCCCAGGCTGCCGGTGATGATGTAACTCGTTCCAGGGAAAATCGATGGATCAACTCATCTCTGCTCATTATTTCTGTTTTATCGTCAAAGCTCCACCCTAACAGTGCCATAAAATTCACTAGTGCATCGCTGGTATAACCTGCTTTCTCAAATTGGCGTACAAACACGGGGTATTCACTACCATCCGGGGCACGTTGCGCACGCTTGCTCATTTTACCTTTACCGGTTGGGTTTAGTATAATCGGTAAATGAGCAAGTGTTGGTGGCTCCCATCCAAAACTTTGGTACAAGAACAGATGCAATGGCAGACTGTTTACCCATTCGTCTCCACGCAAGATATGTGATATTTTCATCAGATGATCGTCTACCACATTAGCAAAATGATAGGTGGGAATCCCATCCGCTTTTACCAGCACTGAATCCTGTAGGACACCAAAATCAAAAGTGATGTCTCCCCTGATTGCATCATGAACCGTGATTCCTCCTTCCAATGGCAACTTGACCCGAACCGTATAAATTTCACCGGAATTGGATCTTTCTTCTGCCACATCTTTGGATAGATTTCGGCAATGTCTGTCATAACCAATATTTTGCTTCTTCGCTTTTTGCTCTTCGCGGAGCTGCTCCAGTCGTTCCGGTGTACAAAAGCAACGATATGCAAAATCATTGTCAATTAATTCGCGAATATATTTGCTATATATAGCTGTCCGCCTGGATTGAACATAGGGACCATAATCCCCTCCTTTATCAAGTCCTTCATCCCAGTCTATACCCAGGTATTTTAATCCATGTATTAGCCATCCGATAGCATCAGGATGAAATCTTTTCTGATCCGTGTCTTCGATACGCAGGATGAATTTTCCTTGGTAATGTCTGGCAAATAAGTAATTAAAAAGCGCTGTTCGCGCTCCCCCAACATGGAAATCACCCGTTGGACTGGGAGCAAATCGGACGCGTACCTGTTTCATATTCATGAAGAGAAATTAGGGGGATCGTCTGGTAAAATGAACAGGAATGATCGTAATCTGATTGTCATCTCCTAAAATAAATTTTGCTGGCACTGATTAAGAGAGAATAAGAAAATAAATTACCTGTTGGGTTATATTTTTTGCGGTTTTCCAACGGTATTGAAGTAAATCCACGCGGAGAGGGCGGGATTCGAACCCGCGTTCCGATTGCTCGAAAACACGCTTTCCAAGCGTGCGCCTTCAGCCGCTCGGCCACCTCTCCAAAAGTTCAATTTCAATGTGCAAAAAAATAAGCAATCGGGCGCCCCCTTATAAGTCAAAAGTAGATTTGCGGAGGGGGAGGGATTTGAACCCCCGGAAGGTCGCCCTTCAACGGTTTTCAAGACCGCCGCATTCAGCCGCTCTGCCACCCCTCCAATGAAAATATTTCAAAAAACAAAAGCCGGGATAACCCGGCATTTTACTTTACGCTTCTGGTTTGTCCTCAGTCGGACTTTCAGCCTTCACCTCTTCCGGTTTTTCTTCAGCTGGATTTTCAGTTTCTACCGCTTCCGCTTCCCCATCCGATTCCGGTTCAGCCACTGCTTCAGTTGTATCCGGTTGGGCAGTCGCTTCTGGTTTTTCTACAACTTCTTCCGCCACCGGTTTCTCTTCTTCCACCTTTTCATCGAACAACGACATGTCAATATCCATTGCCAGTGATTCGCTTTCTTGTCTTTTTAAAGCAGCATCAAGTGTTTCACCACCTACCAGGCGCACCATTGTTTCATTAAAGCGCCAATAACCGGTTTTTTCCGATCGCTCACTCTTCACATATTTGACAAATTTGACCTCAACGTGATCTTTCCCTTTTACTTTTCCGGCGAAACCGACTGTTTTTCTTGCCATTTGTATTAATTCTCCTAATAATTCAGCCGGCGAATTTAGGTGTTAATCCCATTCCCTCCAATGCCAATCAATGAAATTTTTAACCATATTTATTCCATTGGAGCCTGTATCACTACACCGTGAACAGGATTGGAACCAGCCGCATTCCCTGCAACGTCTGTACCGTGCAAAACGAGAGTATAAGATGCACTGAAATCAAATGGCAGGTCCATGTCGACCGGAACCTGAATACGGTCACCGGCAGACAAATAATTCTCGGGGATTAGCATTTGTATAGGTGCCTTTCCCGGGGAATTTTCGTTGTCCCAGGTTACGTATGCGGATATAAGATTCTCAGAAAAGGATAGTTGCATATTCGCGGTAGTAAAAACCGCTTGTGGCGCAGGCAATGAAATACCCAATTGAGGTTTTCGTGAGTCAAACGTGATATTTTGCACTGGATCAGCCTGTGCCATATTTCCGGCCCTGTCCACACCTGTATACACAATCGTATACACCACATCGTTTTCGAGTGCCATAAAGTCATTTATCTTAATTCCAACCGTGTTGGGAGTTGATAAGTATTGGGGATCAATTTTGATTGTAGCAGGGGAATTTGGATCACTTTCCCCGCTCGTACGACGCACTTCGATTTCTGCTGACAGTAATGGTTCATTCAATCCTATTTTTATATCACCGGTATTGATATATGATCCGGTTTTTGGTTGAATAAGTGTCAGCACCGGGGGCGATGTATCAACAAGAATATTTGGAGTATTGAACTGCCGGCTTTTGTTTCCCAATTGATCCGTCGCTGAAAGCACTATCGCATAACTTGCTCCCTCTTTTAATGGTACGCGTTTCAGATTGTCAGTATTATTCATCCCTTGCTTTAGGTTATTTTTGTTTAATTCAATAATATGTGGCGATGTGGGATCATCCGGACCGGATACTCGCAACCATACCAACCGACCCGATTGGCACGGTTCATTCAATCGGTAAGACACCGCGCTGGTATGCGTGTAACTATCTGCCTGGGGAGAAATATCAGAAAAAATTGGTGGTTTTGTATCAAAGATGACTGAATCAGCAACCAGAGTTTCCTTTTGGTTCCCGGCAAAATCCCTGGCAAAAATCTTTATTTGATAGAGATGGTCGTTTACCATAATCAGGTTGGAAATATCCTTGCTAACCGTGAACTCCCTACCGGACATCATGTCCTTCGGGATTATGAAAATATGCGCTTCATTGGTTGTTAGATCGACCCACGTAACTCGACATATACGCATTACCTCATTGGATACGAATTGCAATGTTTCTGTATTTACCCTGCTCTTGGATACGGGACTAATTACCTCTACGACCGGCGCTTCATAGTCGTACATCACATTTTCCACCACATGTTCTGTCATATTCTGTGCCGCGTCCATAAGTGTGAATTTGACATTAAATATACTTCCATTCGCGAAATGGATATCTTCAATTTCAGGGAGAGATTGATCCCCGGCTGTCAACTTATCATCTGCCAGCTCGATCGTATGTGTTTCTATATCCGGCTCACCTTGTTTCCAGATCCATTCTATTTTCCCGCTTTCCAATGATTCGGAAAGGGTAAACTGAAGAACTTTTTTCTTATTGAACGAATCAGGCTTTGGCTGATCTACAATCAGTTGAGGTGGTGTTTTATCAAGAATTAAATTATTTACGTAAGATACATTCATTGCATTTCCCGCAATATCGTTTCCGGCAAACGCAAGCCGGTACTCCGCACCATCCACCAGTGTGGTAAAATCTTCCAAATCAATGGACTCAAAACTCCCTTTCTGGATCAGATATTCAGGCAACAAAAAATGAATCGGGCTTTGGTCATCCGGTTCCCCGGCCGTTTGCTCGATCGTCACATTAAAATCGGATAGCTGTTCACTCAGGGAATAACTCAAAAGAAAACGACGCAATTTTTCACCATCCACCGGTGCTGAAATAGTCAATTGTGGCAGTGTTTCATCAAAAATCACATTGTCAATGCGGTTCGAGGAAGATTCATTACCAGCCTGGTCTATCCCCGTCATTTGGTAGCGATAAGGTATCCCCTCCTCTATTGTGACTCGATCTGAGATGGAAATGGTATGTTTACCGGCCGTTTTCTCAACAGTTGACAATTCCAGAGTAATGGGATTATCTCTTTGATTATCAATCAACAATTTTGCCAGAGAAAGATCTTCGCTGAATTGATAAGAAAATGCCAGAGAAGGAATCATCGTGTTCGGTTCAGGAGATAGAATGGTAATTTCCGGAGGATAGGCATCAAAAAGAACATTCCCGGCTGGTTGGCCTGAGATGAGGTTGCCAGCTTCATCGCTGCCTTCAACGGATACGGTATACCTGGCACCGTCCACCAACGGAATATCAAATGTGATTGCTGTGTTCAGATGAGGACCTTTTGTCAGATTTGATTTGTGTAGACTTGCTCGATGCTTCTTATTTGCATCCGGTGTTCCGGATTGATACCGAAAAAGCACTTCTCCGCTTCCCAAATTTTCAGATAGAATGTAGCCAACTTCTTCCATTGATATTTTTTCACCATCCACCGGTTTGGATAAAGTATATGTTGGCGCTTTTGTATCCAACTGCACTCCCCTAATAATTACTTTTTCAGACTGATTCTTTGCAAAATCCTGACCTTGAATTGTAATCTCGTAACTTACCTCATCCATTAGAACAGGTCGATTGGCAAATGGGAAATCGGAGAATACTTTTTGTTGCAATTCATTGGAGGTCACCTCGAAATGGTATGGAGCATTGGGGTCCTGCAACCCGTCAATCCGATTTATATTAAAAGAACATCGTTCTAATAATTCACTAAAACGCAGTGAGAAGAGCAGATCGTTAATAAGAGAATTCGCGGTTGGTTTTCTAACCCTTATTGTTGGTGATTTGTTGTCGAATCGAACTTTTGTTATTGGCTCTGAACTACCTTCATTTCCAGCCTGGTCCAATCCTGAAATCCGGATAGTGAGCATATCACCCTCAATGAAATTGTACTCAGCAGCTGCAAGTATTCGCTCATGGTCGCCTGGGGACAATTCTTCAGGATTCAATTCTTTCTTAAAAGTGGTTGTGTTGCCTTCTTCACTGATTTTCTCCACTCCAATGGACCCTTTATCCAGTCGTTCGTTTATGGAATAGGACAACTGAACCTGAGAAACGGTGGTATTCTCTATGGGAGATGATATAGAAATTGTTGGCGGTGAATTGTCGAAAATGATTTTAGTAACGACAGCAGAACTTGCATTATTCCCCGCTCTGTCTTTTCCGTCCATTTTGATATGGTAAATCTTCCCTGATATCGCAGGAAATATTTCGTCAGCCAGTGTCAAATCATGCGTACCGGACTGCAGTTCATTTGGCATTAAATCCCTGCCATACTTTTTATTGTCTGAACCGGTGATGATTATTTCCCCGCGGTCCAAATTTTCGGATAAACTGTAGGATATATTCTTTGTATTTACCCTTGCAGATGAAACTGGATGTATCAATTCAATGTTTGGAGCTGTGTTATCTATCTGGATACCGGTAATCATCTGTTTGGTGGAAGCGTTCCCTGCCGGATCGATACCCCATACTGTGATAGAATAGCTCACATTTTCCTGCATATTGGAAAATTCAGCACGATCTATAAGATTATGATTACCCTTTTTTATAAAAACATCCTTCAATTCAACTTCGGTTGTATCCTTGTCTGAATCTTGTATTAGTTGCAGAACGGCACGATCCAGATTCTCATCAATAGAATAAGCAACAGAAAACTTGTTTAATAATGCATCATTTTGGGGATGGGTGATTTCTATGCTGGGCTTTTTTCGATCGAAACGAACATATTCCAATTTTTTTGAATTGCTCCTGTTTCCAGCCCGATCCATGCCAGTTACCTGAAGGGTCATGGGCACATTATCATCAATGGCTACTGCAATCATTTCAATCCGTTGGGATCCTTTCTTCAAAAGTGAATCCGGTATATCCATCGTAATTACTGGTTCATTTCGCGGCTCAATTGTAATGGAGCCGGATTGAAGGTTTTCGCTAAACACAACAACCGGTTGCAATCGGTTGATTACCGTCCGACTGGATGGATTCATTATACTGATCTCAGGCGGTGTTTTATCAATTGCAATATTTTCCGATCCCAGTGTGTTTGATGGATTTCCAGCCCTATCTACAGCAAGGATTTCCAGCGCAAATGGTTCTCCATCCCGAATGGGAAATTGATCAAAAAAGCCTTCCCAACGCAGTGTGGTTGACGTGATAAGCGAATCCACAGTCAATTCGGTTTGATTTTTATCCCTGTCTATCATGATGTAATTCATGGATTTCACCGGTTCTGATAGAGACAGCTCCAATCTGTTTTCTGTGGTAAATAATCCCGATTGGGGAAACAGATTGCTGAGTACAGGTGCCGTCGTATCAAAGGTGATATCGCTCAGTGCTACTTCCATTCCTTCATTGCCGGCCAGATCGGTGTAGGCAAGGTTTATGGTGTATGTTTCCCCATCCTTCAATTCAGGATGATGAAATTGGTGTAACTGGTGGCTTCCTTTTATCAGCATTTCCGGTTGACTTATAAATTGTGTCTTTATTTCTTTACCCGAATCATCATAGTAAAGCCATTCAATCAACAATTCTCCCAATGATTCTGAAAGGGTAAACTCAATATCTGTAGTATTAATAAATGTCCCGGTAAATGGATATTGAACGAGAAGCTCTGGTCTGGTCATATCAAATCGAATGTTATTTTCTTCTACTGCAGCAGCAGGATTTCCAGCCACATCTTTCCCTGTAAATATGAGCGTGTACGTGTGGTCATCTTCCAGGGTTGGGCTACCCTGCAATAATTGCGCTTCGTATTCTCCATTCAGCATTTCATTTTCTCGTAACTGAACAATTAGTTCACTACCCGTTGCTTCATCCTTCCAGATCATCTCAGCTTGTTCAAGATCCTCATTAATAGAATAGGAAATAAGGGTTGTGTTGATGGTCATACTGGCTACCGGTTTTGACAGTGTTATTGCAGGTTTTATGCTGTCAAAAATGAAATTTCGGACTGTATCAGATATCACCCTGTTCCCTGCCTGGTCCTCACCGGAAAACCAAATACTGTAGGGGGTATTGTCTTCAAGGGAGATGATGCTGTTATTCATGCCATTAATAGTATGGTAGCCGGATGTCAAATCATCACTCTTCAGTTTGACCTTTGTGACAATGGGTTTTGATGCGCCGCTCCCATCTTTCATTAGCAAGCATGAACCAGTAACAAGCCCCTCTGATAGCTCATATTCTATTCCGGAATAATTGGATCTCGAATTTGAAACCGGTTTAATGATGGATAATGATGGTGCGATGAAGTCATAGGTTATTCCCCTAATACTATTCGGCTTTAAGGGATGGTTGGCAATATCCCGGCCTTCGACAACCACGTTATACATTGCATTACTCACCAAAGATTCTTGATGTTGTAATGTGATGTTGTGGTGGCTGCCCATGGCAGATTCCTCTTCGTTGAGGGGAATCCTATGTGGCGAATCTGGATCATTTTCACCACCGACTTGAGTCCAGACGACATAGGCATCGTGTATCCGTTCCGATAACGTGTATGACAACACTACCCGTGTATTCAGACTATTGTCCTTTGGAACCTGTAGCTGAACAGCAGGATCGGTTACGTCATAAATAATATCTGCTGTAATAGCTGTGTCCGCACTATTCCCTGCAAAATCCTTACCATTGATCGTAAGGGTATAAACACTACTTTCAACAATTTCAAGATTTGCAATATTGATTTCATGTGCGCCTTCCAGTAAATCATCCTCTACAAATGGAATCACATGCGGCGACAACGTATCAGGTGCACCATCCGTCCTTTTTAGAATACAATATCCTTCTTCAATGTCCTCTGAAAGTTCATAGGAAAATGATTTCCGGTCATTAATAGAGCCTGATACGGGATAGGAAATTGATACGACAGGTTTTTCGTTATCATACGTAATGTTTTTTACGATAAACGGGGTTGACTGATTAGCCCCTAAGTCAGAACCCTTTAGCGTATACTGGTAGGTGCTCCCTGATTGCAGAATAGGCAACTTTGCCAATAAAACATCCGTATGAACCCCGTCTTTTAGTTCATCATCCACAAGCTGAATTTCGTACGGTGATTGAGGATCTGGCCTTCCGCCAGTCCGCTCTATACGTAGGAATCCCTGGTCCAGGTATTCGGTAGATGAATAGGTTAATCTTAACGAATTTGTCGTGGTGAGAGAATTGGGACTCAATAATTCTAGTTCTGGTGGACTGGCATCATACAAAACATGATGTATTTGAACTTTTGGAATTTGATTGCCTGCCTTGTCCCAGGCCGACAGCAATATGGTATAAATTGCACCGTCCACCAAATCATTTACGCTTGGCAGGGATTTTCTAATCTTTACACCTGGTTTCAACTCAGATCCAGTCAATTCAACATAGTATGGTGCAACTGTGTCGGCAGTGCCAACAATATACAGCCATTCCATGGCAGCTTTCGAGAGCTGTTCATTGCTGATATAGGACATTGCTGGTTCATTGATAGTCGCACTATCAAAAGGAAAAATTACCGTGACGTTTGGTGGTGTAATATCATAATACAGCGAATCAATTGAGGTTGGAATAGAATGATTACCGCCCAGATCAGTACCTTCTATTGTGACAGAATAATAGGTGCTGTCAACAAAGGGAAATAAAGGGGATAAATCCAATGTGTGGGCCCCGGCAGGACGATGCGTCTCTGGGATTGGAATGGGTTTCGCTACAGATGTGTCATCTTCAGTCAAAACCACAATCGCACCGGATTTCAAATCCTCAGAATTGGAAAACATGAGCACGGGCAAATGTAGTGCAGTGTGCGAACCAGGATGATTTACGTTAATTACGGGAGCGGATTTGTCGAATACAAACGATCCGGCAGCCACCGGCTCAGCATAATTTCCGGCCCGGTCTTTTCCGCTTATAACCACTTCATATGGTATGGATTCTTTTAGACCTGGTAATTGCGGTACAGTTACAATTCCCTTGGTAAATGGCAAGAGCGAATCCTCAATCGCATAAATAATGGGAAAAGTAATTTGGTTTTCCTGCTGCCGCATTTCGAGAGTGAGAGATCCCAGTGGTTCATTGGACGTGATTTCAATTCGGATCGTATCCATAATACTGTCCATCACGGCGCTAATCTCAGGACCTTTTTTATCAATAATTACCGGTTCAAAGACCATATCAGTGGCTGGATAGTTGCGAATCGTTTCACCGTGAAATGTTAAACGGTACCAGGCACCATGGCGTAATTTGGACTGTAATTCAGGCCGTAAATCGTGTTGACCAACGTTGTTTAATTCATGACCACTCAGTGCATACGTGTGATGTGCAACGGTATCTGATGCACCTCCTATCCATTCCCAATCAACAACACCGTTTTTTAGTCCAATAGCAAGATCGTACGGTATGAGTGCCCGATCGGTCAACAACGTATCCTCATCCACCAGGAATGTAAAAACCGACTCCGACCCATCTGATGCAAGGTATGTATCATACACAACCGTGCCGGTCGTATCCCATTCAGTCACTTTGGTGCGATTTTCCTCCGGGATGAACCTGTACGTCCACCTTCTCACGACGCGCTTTTCTGGGTGTTTTATCCAGATTTCTTCCATAACGCTCCCGGTTGAGTCATAAAAAAAACCCATTTCCCCATACAGAGCATGATTGACGTCATAAAATTGATAGGTGATTATCCGACCACTGTCATAGTGAACCGATGTAAACCGATCACCGCCCGCAACTACCTTATTGATGACCAGGAGGTATTCCAGAAAATCGATGGCATGCTGTTCCATCCCAAAGATGACTTTTTCAACAAGGGTATCATTCCGGTCGGTTTTCTCAATTGCAACGAGTGCATTCGTCGTATCGTAGTGAAAAGTTTCCTTCTGAATAATTCTATCGGTTGAATCCATTCGGCTTTTGGATAAGAGCAACCCATCTTGATCAAATTGGACCTCTAGATGATTCTTCCCTGCTATTTGCGAGGCAGGAACGGGATTATTGCTTAAGAAATCGGTTTCGGACTGGTAGAATTTGTAATGTGTTGATTGTCCGGATAAAAGTGAAAAGATATAAAGAAGAGATAAGTACCGTTTAAATCCGGCAACTGGTGATTGACAGAATAATGTATGATGACTAAAAATTGCAGATTTAATGTGATTTATTACGTTTTTGATTATGCCAGCGTTCTTTCGCCAGTTTTCTCATATCCACGACCAGATCATGTTCATCGACAATTTCAACCCCCAGCAGCGTCTCAATGGCGTCTTCCAGGGTGATTATTCCAGCCATGCTGCCAAATTCATCCACGACCAGAAAGATATGTTCACGACGCTTTACAAATTCATCCAAAATTTTTGCCACATTTTCCGTTTCCTGCACTGCATGGATGGGCACAACCAAATCTATCATTGGTACATCAAATTGATCTTCACCTTGTTTTTCGACCAGTGTATAGCGGTGAACAAAACCGATCACGTTGTCTAAATCATTTTCATACACCAAAATGCGGGAAAACTCAATAGGTGAATGTGTTTTAATCACTTCGCCAACCGTATCGTTTTTATCCAATCCAAACACAACCGACCGTGGTGTTAACACATCCTGTGCTTTGATATCTTTAAGCTTTAGAATATTCTCAATAATATCGCTTTCCTGTTCTTGCAGTGTTCCTTCATCTTCTCCTACTTCTGCCATGATGAGCATTTCTTCCCGGCTAAATTTGTTTTCATTTTCAGCCATCTTTATATATCGGCTCATAAATAACGAAAGATATACAAACGGATAGGTCAAAATGATAAGCCAACGAATGATATAGGTAGATGGAATTGCCAGGATTTTCCAATACACGGCACCCAGGGTTTTTGGAATAATCTCTGAGAATATTAAAATTGCAAGCGTAAGGATGCCTGAAAAAATGGCCACATAATTGCTGCCATACAGATGCAAAGCCTGTGCTCCGACCCCTGCTGCCCCGACCGTATTGGCAATTGTATTAACAGTAAGAATTGCTGCTAAAGGTTTGTTAATGTTTTTGGTTAATTCATTCAGATACAAACCGCTGGGTTTGCCTTCTTTCACTTTTACGCCAACGTAAGTATGGGAAACCGATAGCAGCACAGATTCCAGCAGGCTGCACAAAAAAGAGATCCCCATGGCAAGAAAGAAATAGGTAAGTAAAGCACTCATAGATTAAAATTACTTATTTATCGACGAAAAGGTGTAATGGTTAATCAAAAACAATCAGGATGTGGCTAACGTGTGTTCACGTCGATATTTAAATCCATATGGCAAGTAAACGATCAAAAAGTGCAATAAACCGGCCAGCTCAAGACCCAGGAAATACCACGGCCATTCACCAATAACAAATGGATTGTCTACGATTGGTTTTTCGCAAATGTACATATAGTTCGCATCTATCACATAGTTTACCACTGCCAATACCACCACCAGTCCCTGTGAATAAACGAACACTCTCCACCAGGATCCTTTTCGTGGTTTCATCCCGTACACAAAGATTAAATAAAAGGCTCCCAGCCAAATGCCACCGTGTTCCAGATAATAGTCAATAAACATCCATCCTGTTGAACCCAATGTATACTCCGGGGTCATAAAAGAATGAAACGCGCCTGGAACGCCCCAGTAATACAGCAATTCAAAGAGCCATTGCGGCCTATAAAACATGACAATTCCGGCAAACACGGCCGATATACCGCATAAATGCAGATTCAGAGAAGACTGAATATTCCATGTACCGTGCACAATCTGATAGGTATGCTGGGCAACTACCCGACAACAAATGAGAGCTCCAATAGTGAGCGTAACCAGTCTGATATGTTTGGGAGATAATCTTTTGGTGAATATGATAATAAGCGCTATGGCAGAAAACGTCAGGCCATTTGTCAGAAACCAGAGTTTACCAAAAATTGGGATTGTATCATGCGGTGTCATATTTTACCGGTTCTATCCATTTGATGATAAATTAACAACAAATTTGTGAATTGTATAGAATGTAATTTTCATATGAAAAGTTAATTATCTTGTCTGAAGTATCCGATATTGTCAGATTATTTGTTGAAAGTTCTTTATTATCAACATGTTTGTGTTACCAGTCACAATTTTTGCATCATTAATGTGGTATAATTAGACACCTGGGGACAGGAATACCTCCTTGGTTCATATCCATAAATTATCCAACCATTCCTGTCCCCAGTTTTAATTTCCACAATGGATATAATCGGTGTTCTGCACTAAAATATGCGGTGAATATTGTTATCCAACGCATCCCGTGTTGCACCCCATGAAGAAGATTCTACTCCTATTTAACGCAATATTTCTGTTTGCTAATGGAGGCCAGGAATTTGTATCGCTGGGTGATTTTACCTGTGATAACGGCGAAATAATATCCGATTGCCAAATTGGTTTTCGGCGATTTGGATCGGCAAACAGTGATTCATCAAATATTGTTGTGGTTCCCACCTGGTTTAGCGGGAAAAGTGGGCATGTAGCCGGGCTGGTTGGTACACATACCTTGTACGATAGTTCCGCCTTTCAGATTATTGTCATTGATGCCCTGGGAAATGGCATTTCCTCCTCCCCATCCAACAGCGCAAAACAGGGAAAATTAGATTTCCCTGCTATTTCCATTAACGATATGGTACGTAGTCAATTTTCTCTCCTCCATGATGCGCTTGGTTTCCCACATATTTATGCAGTCGTGGGCGGATCCATGGGAGGTATGCAGACCTTTCAATGGCTAATCAGTTATCCTGACTTTATGACGAAAGCAATCTCGTATGTGGGTGTTCCCTACCCTTCATTGTATTCCCAATTAATCTGGGATACTGAATCCACCATAATTACACAGGGACTGAACGAGGGCAGAAATATATCGGAAATCGCAGACCAAATTGCAAAAATTGAATTATTGATGGCCCACACCCCGGACTACCGAAATCAGCAAGCGGAAAAAGAGGAGTACGATATTTACGTTGGCAATTATTTACATCGGTTTATGCAAAATTTTGATCCATTCAATTGGTTGTGCCAACTGAAAAGTATGAGAAACCATAATATTTATGAGACTGTGGCAGATTCAAATGCAATTGAATCCATTCTTAGTAAAACGGATCTTTTTATTATTGTATCTAAACAGGATCATTTAGTGAGCCCCGAACCAGCGATTGAATTTGCAGACCTCTATAACATACCCATTTTCATATTCGACAATAATTGCGGCCATTTAGCCCCGGGGTGTGAAAAAGACACATTTTTCAGAATTGTAAATCAGTTTCTTGCAGGTGAGTAAAGCGCTATGGGTAAATAAAATTATCGGTGGGATAATCCGTTAATTGCATAGGCCCATCCTCATCGCTGAGCAATGCGTATAATGTTTGATCCACCAGGATTTCTTTGACGGTAGTTGTACTACCATTCACAATACAGCGGTTGTGAATCAATCTGATTCCATGGCTGTAGTCTGCATACCAGTTTGCATGTCCAGCATACAAAGGCTGTATGGGATTTCCGTCCGGTTGATGCCAGCCATAAATGACTACTTTGCTCTGATTATTAAATATTCTATTGGAAACGATCACATCTTTTTTATGTCCGCCAACGAGAGTACCGAGCGGGAATTCATCCAGGTAAGAATCTCTTTGTGAATGAATCATATTGCTGTGCTGAAAAAATACAGGAATGGTAGTCATAATATCACTGGGTGGAATGGGCGCAGGCGTCAGCTTCAACGGTGCTTGTTCCCAAATCTGATCCACGATTTTTCGGGTTGGCAAAGAACAACCCAGGCTATCAGCTATTTTCTGAGCCAGGATCGGTGTCATTGGGCAATAGAAATAATCTGTATCCGAGCCCAGTGCTATATAATCGGGCAGCACATACAAGGTAACGAAATATGTTTCATCGTTCAGTTGCACATGGAAATTCACCGGAACAAATTGGTGCAAGAAAAGCGGCAAATTACCGGACTGAATTTCTTCCCAGATTTGATATTCGCGTTCCTCCAAATTGCGTGTTGCCAACAGGTCCACGACCTCCGTTCCCGAGCTGGCTGATACGGATCGTATGGGTAATGCTAAAATGGGGGTTGTGTCCTCATCCTGTACGGGATCATTGATTCCATCTTTACAATTCAAAATTGATATCAGCAATAACGTGTAAAACAGGATTCTCAGAATGTTATTTGTCTGCATTCCAACCTCTGCTTATACCGATTTCTTTCATTCACTTTAAAGATCATTGTCAATATATCCAGGGAATATAGCGCTTAACGGATTCCATATATTGGGAATATACTTTCCCATGCTTGTCCAATCAATATTCTTC
>CAZZIU010000007.1:0-125677 GCA_964654545.1 uncultured bacterium | reverse complement strand
TCATCGATCACGCGGCGTTGCTGCGTCAGGCTTTCGCCCATTGCGCAAAATTCCCTACTGCTGCCTCCCGTAGGAGTCTGGGCCGTATCTCAATCCCAGTGTGACTGATCATCCTCTCAGACCAGCTACCGATCATCGCCTTGGTAAGCCGTTACCTTACCAACTAACTAATCGGCCGCAGGCCCATCCCAAAGTACGAGCCGAAGCCCGCTTTAACAACATATCCCGAAGGATCCGCTGCATTATTCGGTTTTAGCTCCGCTTTCGCGGGGTTATCCCAATCTCTGGGGCAGGTTGCCTACGTGTTACTCACCCGTTCGCCAGTGTACTAATCTCGCAAGCGAGATGTTCTCCTTGACTTGCATGTATTAAGCACGCCGCCAGCGTTCGTCCTGAGCCAGGATCAAACTCTCCGTTGTATGTGTATACTTTTTGGTGTTTGATTCGTTTGACAAAAGAACCACGCATACCAAATTTTCAAAGAACTAAAATCGCTCTGAGTAGAGCCCCGAAAATTAGGTGAGATAGAAATCCCCTGTCAACTACAATTCACATTATATTGAAAATAATTATTTCGTATTGAAGTCTGGCTCTACGTTGATGAATATTTCATCCAACCAGTCTTTCGTAATTTTTGTATCAATATATTTTTCTACTGTCTTTTTGTTGACGCTTGATACACTAGAATAAGAAGCCATAATACTTCCTATATAGAGACTAAAACTCATACCGACTAATTCATAGCGCATACCGCCCAATCCTTGTGTGTTCACCGTTTTAGACAAGAGTGAATTATCGCGGTATCCCTTATCACTTGGCAATACTGTTTTATGGGAGTTATCAAAAGCAATTGTTCGGGTTCCGTTGTCTGCTTGTCCAAAGGATAAGACAAGGGGCAGGGAAACACCTACTAACGTTCCAGCTGCCGATACATAATCACCTAAATATGCCCATCCTCCCCCCGGGAATGTTGCTGAAAGAACCGTCACCCATTTTTTCTTACCAGACAGCATTACTGCATGGTCAATATAATCGTACATATCACGCAAGAGGACTGAATAATATGTGTCGTTAAATCCAGCTTCAGCAGCCAATAGTGTTTGCCGTGAATCCATCCATTGCATTTTCCGGAATTCTGCCAGTCCGCGCAGAGTTATTAAATAAGGATCATTTGATTTGGCAACTGTTTCTAAGACAGCATTATTTTCACCGGCTAGAAGATTTGAAACACCTAGCCTGTACGTAGCAAGTTGTTGCAGTGTCGTATCAGAAATTGCGCGAGATTGTATTTTCTCATAATAATCAATTGCCAGTTTTAACTCCCCCGATTCCTCATAACAGCGACCAATATAATAATAGGCGTAGGGTTCAAGAGAATCTCCCGGATATCGATAGACAAACTGAAAAAACGCCAAGACAGCGCGTTCATACATCTGATTATCATATAAATAATTTGAAAGAGAAATTAATTCTGACTTTTGTGATTGCGTAAATGATTTCCAATCCTGGTCAAGTTGAAATAACGTCATTGAACCTTGTCCAACCACAAGGCCTATCAGAATGATTAGTACTATAACCGGTTTGGATTGCATAAAAAAATTCCCCCATCCGTATCGTAGGATGGGGGAATTTAGTTGAAAATTATCTGGTATGCACCTATCGCAATAAAATCATTTTCTTACGTGCTATGAAATTTTCCGAACGCAGTTCATAAAAATATACGCCGGAAGCAACTGCATTACCCGCATTATCCAATCCGTTCCATTCAACATGATAACGCCCAGCAACCATTTGGTCATTCATCAAGGTCCTAACCTGTTGACCAATTAAATTAAAGATAGTGATTGCAACCTGACCATGCTCAGGAATATCAAATGCGATGTTTGTAGTAGGATTAAATGGATTGGGGAAATTTTGTGCCAAATTATATTGTGTTGGAATCCCAAGATCATCTTCAATGCCAACGCTTGGAATTGTAACGATCACAGGAGTTAATGTATCAGGGAATGAGCATACCACGTTTAGTAAATCCGGCGCCATGGATGTACCGGGCAAATTGCATACACCTATTCCTATAGTAATTTCTGAACCAAGGGCCTCTAACCCATTCACCGCCTTATAAGTAATCATAAAGAGATCACCTTCTTCACCATTGCCTTCAGTTTGTGCTTGTGAAGTGCTGTATGCCATCACTTTAACATGATCATCAATCTGATTAGCCAATAATGTCATGGTTTTTGGATTTCCATCGGGATCTGTCACATTTAAAAGTTTTTCACCTTTGCTAACTGTTCCTGTACCTGAATACTCAAGGTTATCAGAATAGTGATAGATATCAATTTCAGCACCACGGATGGGTTCGTTATCAACGATCCTAATCGTAAAAGTAACTGTAGAATCGTTTGCATTAACACTGGCATCGCTAACAAAGTCAAGACAAGCGCATAGTCCTGTTGCAATAATTTGACCATAACTTGGATTGGGGGATCCATCAGGAAGCATGGTTCTTAGATCCATGTGGTAGGCTGTATCAGCTGGACAATCAATTGCAAATAAACCTGATGCAAAAAGACTCAGCACTGTTATTATTTTTATCATTCTAATTTGACGCATCAAAAACTCCCAACACTAATCGTGTTTTCGAAGTTAACAACTTAATTAAACTTTTCAAATTTGTATTTTTTATTTTACCAGCAATACTTTCTGGTTATTTATATGGTTTTTGAATTTCACCTGAACTATATACAATCCGGTTCCAACTGAATTTCCCATGGTAGTCACTCCATTCCACGTTAATCTATGTGTACCAGCCATATATCTTTTATTAACCAGTGTAGTAACCTCCTGGCCTACCATGTTGTAAACTGTTATTCTCAAATCACCCTCTGCGGGCAGCGATATATCAATTGTTGTACTTGGATTAAATGGGTTTGGATATGCTGCGCTAACTTCGTATTTATCAGGTACCACACTAGAGAGCGATTCTATTGTAAGATTAATATCCTGGTTCGATCCAGTCCTATGAGCATTCCCCTTATATAAATTCCAGTACGGGGCTGTTTGCCCACCAGTATACTTTAAATCAATAACCTGAAGTCCAACCGAAGATCCAACTACAATTTCCATGTCATTATCTGAATCAATATCTGTAACAACTGGAGTGCTTTCAATACTTGCCTGTAATGGGATTGGCATATTCGTCTTCAGTGTTCCATCCAAAGCATAGGCAGTTACGCCACCGTAATAACAAGCAATAATATCAGGTTCATCATCGTTATCTATGTCCCCAATCACCGGCGAGGAATAAATTATATCTCCAACATCAATTGGCCAACCACTCACGTGTTCATTATTTACAATATCGTAGAAGTATAGCATATTATCTGCACTTCCGAATAGTACTTCGGCGTATCCATCAAAATTAACGTCATAAAAAGAGGGGCTTGATTTTACCGCACCACCTGTTTGAACGTGAAGAACTTCAAATCCAGATGCGTCAATGACATACACATTATTATCATCACTGGCAGCTATTATTTCCAGATTTTCGTCTCCAGTTACATTGGCCAAGGCGGGTGAAGTATTAATTCGATTTCCTGTTACAAACGGAAATCCTGAAAGTGCTATTCCATTCGCATCATATGCAAAAATGTTATTGGACCAAGTTCCAAAAACAATATCTTTAATACCGTCATTATTGATATCATCAACAGATGGAGATACCATGATGACTTCTCCCACATCAATTGGAAATCCACTTACATCAGTTGCATCATGGTTTATGGCATAAAGTTTTCCAGTTGAACCACTCTCAAACGTTCCAAATATAATTTCTAATTCGGGGTCATCATCAATATTTGCCAGAACCGGAGCATCCATAATGTACCCGGTTGAATTGTATATTGCGTCAGTTGATCCATCACTATTTGCGATATACAGTGCACGGTCCTTTGAACCAAATACAAGTTCTAAATCTCCATCTCCCTGTACATCACCTATCGCGGGAGATGATCTTACCTGGTTTCCTGTGGTAATAGGAAATCCCTCCAGTTCCAATCCTGTTGGATTTATCCCATACAGGTTGAAATCATCAGAACCAATGAATATTTCCTTGTACCCATCATTATCCAGGTCGTGTACTATTGGTGATGATTTTATACTTCCGGTTTCGAAGGGAAAACCAGATTGATTCAGGCTAATTGCAACAATTATCTCTTCGTCCTTAACATATGCATAGGGATCCGCTCCAGCATATAATGTCACTGTGAAGTCCACATTTCCCACTTCAGATCCTTCTTCAGCTGAAAACTGAAACGAATCAAATAGAGTAAACGCTGATGAGCCTGAAGGAATAGAATTTGGAAATTCTATGATATTATCCAAAATTGTTATTTGAGGGTCTTCAGTGGATAGGACAGCCACTACATCTGTAGCATCAGCCCAGCCGACCTCATTTGCAACAATTATTTTTGCGTTAACTGTTTCACCTGGATTCCAAATTCCATCTCCATCTGAATCATTTTGTAAATTGACATCTGTGATGCTTAAACTAGGAAAAATACCTCCAGCTAATGCTTTAAAAACATTTAACCGGCCCGATCCCAATTGTCCAGTCATACTTTCAACGTGATTCTGACTGTCTCCGTTATTCCTGACAGTACAATCTCGGTCCATATCTGCATAATAGTCCGTATTGTCGATTATCTTTTGTACAACCCAATCCTTTGATTCACTGGGAAACTTTGACCAAACCAGCGCAACCGCACCGGCGGTGATGGGAGAAGAAAATGACGTTCCCCATGGACTATCATATGAGGATGAACCAGCGGTTGTACGAATTCCTTCTCCAGGAGCTCCTAAATCAACAGTGGTGCCGGCAGTTGCCCAGCAATTGAAATGATCACCTTGTCCTGTTGCGGTGACAGAGATGACATTATCGTATCCGCTGGGGTAGTGGGTATCCAAATTTGTAACACCATAGTCCTGATTGCCATTTCCGGCTGAGGCTACGATAATAGAGCCATACGTATTATAACATGTATTTATGACATTTTGTCCGTAAGAACTGAATTGTGAACTTCCCCAACTGCAGTTTAATACATTGGCACCCTGCTGGGCTCCAGCAAGTAACCCATCATAACCAAAATCTATATAGCCATTGTTGGTGTAGGAGGATTTAATGGGCATAATTTTTACAGACCAACCAACAGCTGCAATCCCGATACCATTATTTGTTACACCAGATACGCAGCCTGAAACATTGGTTCCGTGTCCATCTCCCGCCACAACATATGGATCATTATCTTCAGCGCCACCTGATGTAGCGGCAACATCCCAACCAATAAAATTATCAACAAAGCCATCACCATCATCGTCAACATTATTTATGTCACCTGGATCAAATTCCCAGGAACCGTTTTCATTGGTTACTGTCATTCCGTCATTATCAGCATCCTCACCAAGGTTATTCCAAATATTTGCAATTAAATCGGGATGGGTCCAATGAACGCCATCATCTACAATTCCAACTTTTATTACCGATGAATCGATAGTGCCTGGGATGTCTCCATTGTCCACATCCCAGAGATCCCACGCTTCCGGTGCCTGGATAATGGGCAATGCCCACTGCTGTGCGTAATAGGTATCGTTTGGAATATAAGTTACCATATTAATCGGTTTTAATTCCGCTCCTGACAATCCAGGAATGGTATTAACCTGTGATATCAGGTCACGTAAATCTGATCGATCGGTTGAAAATACAACCTCATAAATACGATTTAGGTAGATATCCTTGTCATGGTCCGTTGGTTTTGCATTGGATAGCCATGGTTTAAAATCAACAACATCTAACTGAGATAATTGAATGTTAATCTCTGAAATATTTGTCCATTCACCGGATTTCCCAATGTATTCGAAATCATTTTGTGAATTTTCGACATAAACCAATAATCGGTCAGTATGGACATCAGAGCCCAGGCTAATGGAAAGTAACGCAATAAATACGAGGTAGCTATTTTTCATGATATTCACGTGGTGAGGATTAAATGCCCGGAGACTGAGTCTCCGGGCTAAGCAATTTATTTCATCAAAATCAGTTTTTTTGTTTGCTGGAACACATTTCCGTTTACATCTGAACTTGCTTGCAGTTGATATATATACATACCTGAAGATAATTCTGAAGCATTCAGCTGGTAACGATAGTGACCGGGTGCAAGTGATCTGTTTATCAATGATTGTACTTCACGACCAGTTAAATCATAAAGTGTCAATTTCGTATTTGATAACTCCGCAATATCAAATTCAATATTTGTCACTGGGTTGAACGGATTTGGGTAGTTCTGCCCCAATGCAAATGACGTTGGGATATCAGGTGTCAGTTCATCACCCGTACCAACGCCGGCTGAATCCATATCTACACGAATCATTATTGCGCCTGAGAAATAATTTTCAAATGGTTCCCATCCATTTCCAGTACCGATGTCAACGACACTGCGATCCCCGGGAGAATCAGTATCTACACCAATAGGTGGAGTCTGTGCTGTTTCAATCCAACCAACGTAAAAATCTCCTTCAGATATTGTGACATTGTATCCGGTAACATTTTTTTCTGTCCAACCAGTCGTAAGCTGCACAACAACATTGGACAATAATGATGAATTAGGTAGACCTCCATCGCCATCATCATCCCAAACTGTGGCCAGAGCAACTCCATTATCCTCACAATAATATTTTATTCTTACCAGCGAAGATGGATAGCTAATTGGAGTAAACCTTACTGCTAATTTATTTCCATCTGCTACATTGAAGCTGGTATTTGAATTGTCATCGTCGTATACAATTTCATAGACAGTTTGTGCTTCTGGAATGGCACACACCGTTTCTGATGGGTTACCCTCATTCTCTCCATATACTGCAGTTATTTGATAACAATATTGAGATCCATTCTGGACAAAAATATCATGGTAATCGGTTGCAGAAATACCTTGTCCGTTGAACATTAGGTTAAACGCGCCACCGTCTACACTGCGGTAGACATTATAGGTCGCCGGAGCACCACCCGTTGATGTTACATTTGCGCGAATTCCCCATTCACCATCCGGTAATCCATTGGCGCCGGCTACATTAGACCATGTATCCCATCCACCAAGATTCGCCCAGGATTGTGAGCTTGGGGTAGAATTTTCATCCAACACAATCCCAATTGTTGCGGACACCTCAAATGCTAAAATAAAATCTCCTGTAAAAGTCCAGTCCAACGGAATTTCCAGCCACTGACCAGTTACAAGTGTTATTGATGAAGTATATAGGGCTGTTTCATTTGGGCCTTGTAATCCCATCTCATAGCCATAGAGGGTTGTTCCCCCTGAATTATCTCCACCGTATACAACAACACTATTAACAAGAATAGACTCTACTCCATAGGGAGCATCAAAGTGGGTCCCCATTATTGCCGTACCAGAAGTCATATTTATTTCATTTTCAAACGAATTATCATCATAGGAAACCAAACCACCAAAATCAGCACTTGGATTTTCCCATGATACGTCTACAACAGCATCTCCTGCTAAAGCTGCAACATTTTGTACAACTGGAATACCTTCTTCAAGAAGTACTGACCAAACGTGGAAATCATCAATGTACAAGCCTTCACCATTGCCACCATCATCATTATCATCAGCACGAGCAGTCACCCTAAATTTCACATTAGAACCTGCAAAAGATGTTATATCCAATTGTGCATTACCGTTAAATGGATCTCCGGGCATGTATGTAACCCAACCGGCTCCACCAGGCCGTGTTACATCACCATAATCATAGAATACTTGCTCCCACTGAAAATCAAATCCATTAGTAGGCACCATCGTCGCTTGGTCATCCGCATTATCAAAAAATAGTGAATTCCCGCTACCGTCCGTCACAGAAACATCATCTAATCGTAATCCAGTTATGGACGGATCATCTGCTGTGCTAAAGGAGGGATCAGAACCAAACCCAAAGCGAATGATCACATCTTCTCCAGCATAATCAGATAAATCGAAAGAAACCAAGTGCCAATCCTGGCTGCCTCCCCATCCGGCTGCTATTTCCTGACAGTCATAGTATTCAGCATCATTATAAATCCAGCCATATCCATCAGTAAAATCATATGGATCAGATCCGGTCAACAAACTCCATGTTGTACCACCATCAATAGATATTCGTACATTGGCTGCATCCCATCCGTTTGTACATGTACCTGCCACCGAGGCTCCTGCTGGATCTTCAATTGACCATTTCATTTGGGCAGATATGGAGCTACCAGAATCTGGAATTGAAATTGATGGTGTATCTAAAAATTGAAGCCATGCATCACTGTAACCACCCACAGTTTCATCAGCACACCACCAGGAATTCCCATCATATGCGTTGTCTGTTGAAGCGTGGAAAAAAAGTGGAATATCGTCTAAGTTTGCGATATCAACCCAATAGTAATCTTCTAAAAAATTATCCCCATCACCATCTGAGTCTGGCATATCGCACCAAAGATTAAAATTGAATTTAATTATTTCGTTTTCACTAGTCACATCAGGGATGGCAATTGTAGGTGATGTCAAAGAAGTGGTCAAATCATAATTATTGTCGTCGTAGTTGAAGCTATGCGTAGGAGATGAATAAGATTGATCACTTAAAACCCACCCTGTTTCTTGAGTCCATGGGGTCACATCCCCTTCAAAGTCATCAAAATATATCGTTGTAGTGTCGACTCGATCTGTCGCACGTGCTAAGTTGAGATTTACCTGTGATGCTTCATTCTTAGCATGAATTGTTCCGATACTATTTTTTGCGTAATGGGGTAACCCTGCCCACAAAAGTGTGAATGAAAAAATTACAAGAAATATTTTACCCTTCATGGTAATCCCCTTTTCTTTACTTAGAACAATTGCGGTATCAATACCACTTGATACCGCAATATGTAATTCATTGTGAAATATGAATGCTTATTTAAGCAATAACATTTTTCCTGTTAATGATTGAGAGCCAGCTTCTACGCGATAAAAATAAACTCCACTGGATGTTTGTTCACCAGAAATACTGCTGGCATCCCATACTACTTCGTTAATTCCTTGACTTAACCCACTTTTATGGAGAGTGGCGACCTCTTCACCAAGAACGGAATAAATTGATATTGTTACATCCAATGTTTTATCCAATTGGAATTTGATTGATGTGGTTGGATTAAATGGATTTGGATAATTCCCAAATAATGCAAAACCATCTGGAATTACATGCGCATTACCAGTTGCTGTAACCGTATCTGGATAAACCAGTTTTCCAAAATGCAACCATTGTTTATAGTCCTCAAAATTGGTTCCACCTACCGAATTTAGACTGAAATCCGGTTGTTGATAAAGTAAATAGGCTGTCGAATCTGTTGCGAGAGGCGCGAAGTGAGGGTGCGTTTCATAATTCCTTACGACAATCCCTGATGACGTATTGGTCAAGTTCCCAAGATCTTCCCAAGTTTGACCACCGTCTGATGATCTTGAAGCATACAAATCAATATCACCATAACTTCCATTTGATGTGTCATCGGCTACATACGTGACTGCCCAAATTACTTGACCATCAGGTGTCATTGCCATATCTGGATAATTGTATTGCCAACCGCTAAACCCATCACTGCCATACTCAAATCCGAATGAAACGGACATATCACGAACCATCGAAGCTTCCCAACCAGATGGATCATCTGGAGTTGCATTATAAAAATGATAATGTCCACAGCCTTCAAGCCCTACATAAACGGTGCTATCACCAGCTACAACAACCATATTGGACATAATGTGTAAACCACCATCGTTATCAACCTTAACATCATAATCGTAACCTGCAAAAGCATCATCTACATAAAACCAAGAAGTATCTTCTCCTTCCAAAAACCATAAACTGTCTCCAAGTAGTCCGGCATCATATAAAATATCATCCAGAATATCGTCCGGGATATAATTATAACCGGAACCATCTAATCCGCCAGTTGTGGTCCAGGTTGCACCGTAATCTTCAGTTTTTCTGAAGAAAAAGGTATGGTGCGTTACAGCACCACCAGAGTTGTATCCATCCCAATAGCTTGAAGCGACAACATACCCGACACCATTATCATTGATATGAAATTCAGGTGATCCAGTAAAGTTGCCCGGGAAAAATCCATCATTTAGTTCATCCACTAAAAGATATGGTTCTGCCATACCTAAATATCCAAACAAATAATAATCATTTCTTAATAACCAGTGTCGATCGGGGCCCAATCCTTCACCAAACAAACTTAACATAACCGGATAGGAGCCATTATCAATCATTTGAGATTGGCTAACCCATAAATCTGGTGGATCACAGGGTGTTGTAAGACATCCCGTACTTAAATCATAAACTGGCGAGACGTAGCTATTGCCCATCCAACCAAATTCATCATATGTGTACATCGCACGACCACCATTGGTACCTCCGCCCGATCCGTCCTGCGTATACTCGTTCCATACCGGTGTAGGATTGCTGGTCGCTGTTCCAACTGCGCTAGGATACCTCGCCATTGGGTTGGCTGGGGTTGCGCCACCTGGATACACATAGTTAAGCCCAACACCGACTTGCCACGTTACACCATCTGTTGACTGTGCAGCTCCAAGCTGCCCGGAAGGTCCATCTTCACCAGCCCATTGACGATATACTGCCATAAAACCAGTTCCCGGCACCCAGACCAGCGGATTAGTCGTGTTGGAATACATTCCGTACCCGTTTAAAGATGAGTCTAAAACGGCTGAAGAAAACGAAAAATCACGACTTGTATTGGATGGTATGAAAGTAGAGCTCAAACCAGTTTTTGTCACATTTGTATTCGGACTATCAATAATCATATTGGGAATATATTTTGCGGAAACTGGCTCACTCCGTTTATATGTTTTACCGTATAAAAGTCCTAAGCAGACCAGTATACCGATTAATAACATTTTCTTCATCTTTCTCTCCACTTTCAGTTAAGAAATATTTGTTAAAATATGGACAACAAAAGTAATCCGTCGGAATCCTGTTGTCAAGTGTTGGTGTAGCATATTTTAATTACGTGATATGGATTAAACTTTAGAACTGCAGATTCAAGCCAAATTGTTGTGATGGTTCAATCACGGAGTTGCTTACATATGCCGCATTTACTTCCAGTGCATAGGTACCCATATTTACATGGATTCCCACTCCTGCTGCCAGTCCCATTGTGTCATGATTGATATGCTCCCCCAATCGTATACTGGCAAATTCTCCATACGAATATTCCAACCCCACGCTCCCATACATCACATAATCATTGGGTTTAATGCCATCTACTGCCACCGTCAATCGATGGGTCTCACTCTGAATAAATATGCTCTCTTTACCAATAATATCATTGGCCAATCCCATGCGGAAGGTTAAGGGCAATGAAAATTTCTCTGTCACTTTGCGTAATTGACCATCCGGACTCACTGTATCCACCACAACCTGTGTTAACCCTTCCCCTACATACTGTACCTGAGGACCAAAATTTGTAACACTCATTCCCAGTTTGAAACCATACAGCCCCGTAGTGAAATTGGAACCAATATCAAATGCCACTCCCTGCATATATACCGTATAAATATCATCACGGATGTAATTCAATGCAACGCCTAGCTTTAAACGATCTGTCATATGGCGCGAATAGGTAAAACGCATTGATTTGGAAGATACATTGAACTTCTCACCGGTTCCATCTGGATACCCTTCATTGGTTACATCCATTGGTCCTGAATCCAGCCAGAATAAATGCAGCCCAAAATAATCCGTACCTGATAACTGTACACCATAGGCAATTACGTTGTGGGTTATTCCTGCCAGGTATTCTGTATGTGAAAAATAAGCCTCCATACCCTGAACATATCCTAATGCAGCCGGATTATAGGGAATACCTGTAACACCAGTTCCATTTGCGGTAAATGTACCGCCCATACCAATGGCACGTGCCCCTGTCTCTAATCTAAGGTAGTTCGCCGTTGAGGTCGCTACCTTTGATACTATCGACGGTATTTCTACATACTGGCCTAATAACAATCCACCTATCAATGTTATCCCAATTAGAATGCTTCTGGCTTGTCTCATCATCGCACCACCGCAAATTTTCCTACATGCTTCTTACTTCCACTCTCTACAACGTATATGTATAAGCCCGGTGCAATCTCCTGGTTGTTCTCCGTACGTAAATTCCAGAATTCATTTCCATCGTATGGATCAGAATGGACAATAGACTTCAGTCGTTCACCGGAAACTGTAAATATCTGAATTCTGCATTCCGTTGGTAAATGAGAAAAAAGTATCCGTCTTTCATCTGATGTTTCATTAAATGCGGAATGGACAATATATGGATTGGGTACTACGGAAACTTCATTTAAGTCAGAAGTTGTTATTTTATGTGGTTTTCCAAGCACAGATAGATCGGCCAACCAGGCATCACCATCTTCATACCAACTGTTGGTATATAATATCAGCTCATCCCCCTCATCCCAGGGATACACTGGATACCAGGGATTGTCATTGATACCATCTAAATCAGTATCAATAAAATCCTGTGGTGTAAAACTTTCTGTAATGTCACGACCGGCTTTCCATATCAAACCTTCATAATACACTTGATTTCCCGAATCATAACTTTTTCCAGCAGACCATATTTCCGTACCAATATCAATTGCAGACTGATAGAGTATACCAAGATTTATGGTGTAGGTCGCCTTTGGTTGAGGTGTTCCATTAATGTTTAACGTATCTAATTGAAAAGTCAGTTCCTCCATGGGAGTCCAATAACAATCAAATTCCCCATCGTCTTGCGTATTAAATTCATTGTCAACGCCATAATCATTGTGATAAATCCCGACGCGTTTTCCCGTATTCATGTTTATGATTTCAAAGGGCAATAATGCATTGCAACCCTGGGGTGGAATCGTTCGTTCGACCTCAATCTCAGGTTGGTTTAAAAATCTAATTTTATAATTAAAACCCGGTTTATACTTATACGCCTGATCCTTGTAGTTCATAAATAAAAATATTGAATTTATTGTCGAACTATCAGCATCCATACTCCAATCAGCGATTGGCTGCAAATCAACATTGTATTTCGATGGTGGATTTTCAAATTTGACCCGAATTCCGTCAAAAACGGCACTATAAAAACTAGACGGACCGTCAGTGGGACGTACTGTTTCCAAATAATTTGGTACGTAAATGATGTCGCCAACCAGCTCTGTACCGGGCATCTCGAGCAGAGAATCAAGATGACCATTTGTCAAACCTGTTGTATCATACGCTGTTGTTTCGATTGGCAACTGATTCACCGAATCATCAATCGCATACACATAAACCATGGGATTTGCATTTTTCCGATTTTCAACTATATCCGAAGCAGTAGGTAACCAGGCATTTACTTCAAATTTTACTAACTTGCTGGTCAAATTGTCTCGATCAGCCACAAAATAACTCACATTTCCGTTTCCAACATTTTCCGCCATTGGACGAATAAATGAAGCCGTATTGTTGGGATCGGGAAACGTAATATTGCTGGCGTTATAACCTGGAACAATTGTAACAAAATTTGGATCAGCATCACTGGTCCCTATTGGACTTTCAAGACTTTTGTAACCAGTACCTAAACTGTCAACTGTGTAATGGTCGGGATTCGTGGGCATCCACAATGTATCGGCCTCGTAGATACCATTTCCATCATCGTCACTATATTCTACTGTATATGTTTGTAATCCAATATCAAATGCAGTAATACAATATGTGTATTGAATACCATCATAAACATCTTCATCAATATAACTGTTAACAAGTCCCGTATTGGTTCCAAGGGAAAAGGGTTTGTTGTAAGGATCCAAGCCTGTAAAACTAGTATCTCTCGTTAATCCGGATACACAATTGGAATAGGAATAAATGCAATGATTCTCATCTTCTGCCTGACTTAAATCAAATTCTCCAAACGGACGCCACCCTACAAAGTCACCATCGTTATTGTATAAACGGTCATCCACCGATCCCCATGTTTCTCCGCCATCCGTACTTTTGTATAGACGATATCCCTCAAAGTCAGAATAGTGTGTTACCGAATCAATGGAGATTTCGGCAACATTGTCCCAGGAGATGAAAATACGTCCATGTTCAGCGGTTGCATAAATTGTAGGTGTTGCCGGCGGTACCAGCGTAATCGGATCAATGATTGTCTGAGGTATTCCTACAGATAAAAGTAATGTTAGTAAAATCTTTTTCATTATCCTTACCTTAGAACTGCAGATTCAAGCCAAATTGTTGTGATGGTTCAATCACGGAGTTGCTTACATATGCCGCATTTACTTCCAGTGCATAGGTACCCATATTTACATGGATTCCCACTCCTGCTGCCAGTCCCATTGTGTCATGATTGATATGCTCCCCCAATCGTATACTGGCAAATTCTCCATACGAATATTCCAACCCCACGCTCCCATACATCACATAATCATTGGGTTTAATGCCATCTACTGCCACCGTCAATCGATGGGTCTCACTCTGAATAAATATGCTCTCTTTACCAATAATATCATTGGCCAATCCCATGCGGAAGGTTAAGGGCAATGAAAATTTCTCTGTCACTTTGCGTAATTGACCATCCGGACTCACTGTATCCACCACAACCTGTGTTAACCCTTCCCCTACATACTGTACCTGAGGACCAAAATTTGTAACACTCATTCCCAGTTTGAAACCATACAGCCCCGTAGTGAAATTGGAACCAATATCAAATGCCACTCCCTGCATATATACCGTATAAATATCATCACGGATGTAATTCAATGCAACGCCTAGCTTTAAACGATCTGTCATATGGCGCGAATAGGTAAAACGCATTGATTTGGAAGATACATTGAACTTCTCACCGGTTCCATCTGGATACCCTTCATTGGTTACATCCATTGGTCCTGAATCCAGCCAGAATAAATGCAGCCCAAAATAATCCGTACCTGATAACTGTACACCATAGGCAATTACGTTGTGGGTTATTCCTGCCAGGTATTCTGTATGTGAAAAATAAGCCTCCATACCCTGAACATATCCTAATGCAGCCGGATTATAGGGAATACCTGTAACACCAGTTCCATTTGCGGTAAATGTACCGCCCATACCAATGGCACGTGCCCCTGTCTCTAATCTAAGGTAGTTCGCCGTTGAGGTCGCTACCTTTGATACTATCGACGGTATTTCTACATACTGGCCTAATAACAATCCACCTATCAATGTTATCCCAATTAGAATGCTTCTGGCTTGTCTCATCATCGCACCACCGCAAATTTTCCTACATGCTTCTTACTTCCACTCTCTACAACGTATATGTATAAGCCCGGTGCAATCTCCTGGTTGTTCTCCGTACGTAAATTCCAGAACACAGCCCCAACGTCACTGTCACTGTGATGAATCGTATTTACATATTCTCCAGTTACCGTAAATATTTTAATAGTGGCGTTAGGTGGTAAATGTGTAAAGCGAATTTTTTTAACAACTTCAGTTTCATTCATCCTTGAATGAACTATATATGGGTTGGGTACAACCTTTACACTATCAAGACTTACAGCTGGTTTCGGACCGGGGAATACAGTAACAAAATTTGGATCCAAAACAGTTGTGCCTTTTGATGTCTCGATCGATGAATAGCCATATGGCGAAGACCAGTTGTCCGGATTGGTTGATGACCAAACAGTGTCTGGGTCAAAACCGTTTTCAACGGAGTCAACCGGTATCCAAGAGATGGAATAATCCTTGGCTATTCCAATGTCGTATGACGTAACTGAATAAGTATAAGCAAGGCCATTCTGGACGTTTTCATCCTCCCAGTAATAATTATATTCACGCCCATTTATTACAATTGGTTCGTCCAGCCTAATCGCATCCAGACCAGTATCATTTCCCAAACTAAACCAAGGCGCTGATGGATCAGGACCGGATATACTCACACCCCTGGCTTCATCGCCTGTACATTCATCGCTGGAGTATATGCAATGAACCGAATCATCATGGGCGCTTAAATCAAATTGTGCCTCGGGCCGCCAACCAACCATGACTCCTGTATCGTCAAGTACCTTTTTATCGGGTTTACCCCAATTTGATCCGCCGGAAATACTTTTATAAATCTTGTAACCTTCAAAATCCGCATAACCTGTGACCACATCTCTTGAACTCTCCGCATTATCGTCCCAATAGAGTGTGACTTTATTTTGATCAACTTTCGCCGTTACATTTGGTTTTGACGGAGGAGTGTATCCCTGATAATGTGAGTTATACATAATCTGGGCAAATTTTGCATTTGATTTCAAATCCTCAAAGTTCTGACCAAAAATAACGCAAAATGAGAAGGGCACCTCTTCTCCCACTGGAAAGTCAAATGGTCCACAACTCATAATCAGAACACAATCTAAACCGTCAGGGAAAGCATCCTCGAGTCCATCGAGAGAATCGAAATGCGGATTCAAATTTATATCCAGATCCGTTTCTTCATCCTCGGTGTGGAAATGCCATTGTTTTTCCCCTGAACTTAAATTTGTGGTATCGCCCGAAATAATTTTCATTAATATTTCTTCTTTGTTCAAAGCCTGAGGACACCCTCTGTCCCCGGAAAAACATCCGCTCCCATTGGATTCGGCAGAAACGACTCCGGGTCTTGTATACCAATCAAACCAGTGCCAATCCGTCATTTTGAGTTTTTCACCGGGATAAATATCGGTTATACCATCTAGATTTAGATCAATTTCGTCGGTGGCCAAAGGTGAATCCAACAATTGGGTTGCCACCATTCCTAAATTGGTCACACCATTACTATTCCAATCTTTATCCTCAATCGTGGCCATACTGACTCTTAATTTTTGACCATTTACTTCTTCACACGGTTCTGTAGTATCAGTCAAGCAATCATAATAACGCATAAAGTCATCATCATTGGTATGTACGCCGAAATTTCCATAGATGTCTGTGGAAAGCACATCTGCATCCATATAGAATCCCAGATACACGCCTCGATAATTGAATCCTTTACCGCGGTTGAGCTTGGTTCCATCGGGCATTATCATGCCATCATGGAACCCATTTTCATCCGTCCAATCGCCACTTTCATTTCGAACTTTTACTGTCACAAACATGATATCTTCCGCGTATGCAACACCGTAGGAATGGGCTTCTGCCATTACTCGCAAACCAAGGGGATACCCCGTCTGTAAGTATTCATCATTCGAACTCACTAAATTCCCGCGTTGAGCCCATCGATCATCAAATTCCAAATACACATCTGAGTCGGAAATAAACCGACCAGGAACTGTTTCCCAGCAATCATCATCTGCTCTATCCCCTGAGCATCCAACCGGCCACTCATCCATCGGAAGGTCACCCAAATAATCTTCTGCCCACCAACCTGGCCAAAACCCCTCATCCAAACCGGTAGTTTCATTCAATCTCATTGGCCAGGTTTCTGAAAAATTGCTATGGGCTAATAATGGGTATGGGTCATCAGGATCGGTAAAAACAGTATTGCCAAAAATGTCACCGGCAGAAACAGTAGTGGCGTGGGTATTTATACGCGCCAGGGTAGACGCCTGCCATTCTGTATTTACGCTCGGATTAAGACGTGTAAACCACGATTCCTGAACGGTTGCACCATAGAATGCATATTCATCATCTTTTGTCCACTCTTCCTTATCCTCGCCGTAATTATAAATATCAAAGTCATCTCCTCTTTCTAAAAGTGCAGGCCGCATTCCCCATGGATACATTAATCCAATCCTCGAACCAGGTTTATTTGGATCTTTCATACCACTTTCCAAAAACTCTACTCCCAGATATACCATTTGGTCATCGGCACTCAGATACCATTGATTAATATTTGTTATCTCAGCAACGGATTCGACCAGGGAACCTATGGTCCCGCGATCGTCTTTATAGTCGAATACAATGCCTACAAATACAGTATCTCCAGACTCATCTATCCACGCTTCATAAGCTTCAGTAGATCCGAACACTTTAATTATTGTATTGTTTGGCCCAACATTTTCCTGAATTTCTTCCCATAAAAATTTATTGGAATATACTTGTCCGGGAACGCCTGCCAAGAAGCTAACGGCAGGTAAATAAGTGTAATCGCCCCACAATCCCGATGGTTGATCATCCCAATTAATAAAATTCCCATTATTTTGAATGGCGTTTTTTACTTTACCCTGAAGAAGATAGCCACGGGCACGGTCTGTCATCGGGTTAGAGGGAAAAGGATAATCTCCTATCCGCTGACTACGATGGGGAAATGTGGGCAACTCTACATAATTATCCGGCTCCTTTTTTTCTGAGGCAATGAGAATTGAAAGAAAGAAGTAAATACGTATAATGCTTTTTATTTTCATGGTCAGATCACCTAAAGTCTACTCGCATGAAGAAATTATATTCACGTGGTGAATTATACATCCATGGATTGTCATAATAAGAATTGGAGTAACTGTGATCCGCATCTGCAATTCCCACTTGGTCAAGATAATATTCACCCGGACTGTTTGCGCGACCGGTAAGCGGGTAAACATCCAATTCATTTTTTGTATTGAAAACATTAAATATGTTTAACCCAAATGAAATGGCAAATTCATTCATTTTAATTCTTTTCTGAAACATCATGTTTGCCTGCTTAAAGGAGGGTGATCTTTTTGAATTTTTATTCAATAGATCCTGCTGAGGCTTATCTCCATTAAAGATCATTGGTGTATACGGATATCCAGATTGAAAAAATACATTCATACCCGTAACTATACCAAAGGGAAGAACTGTGTAAAAAGTTGCAGCGAGATCATGGGTTCTATCATAAGGCATTAAAAATTCCTGCCCCGGAGCATTTTTATATTCCTGACCAATGACAGACCACGCATATTCACTGCTTCCCATTGCAATGGAATAGGTATACTGAATCCTGGCGTTGATTAATTGCCCTCTATTCTCAAGGGTAAAATCAATACCCTTTGCATTTCCATAATCCGTATTGGACGCCACCTGATAATCATAGACCCCTGATCGACTGTATTTAAAGGTGGTCATCTGATCCATGTTTTTCACCCAACCAAGAAGCGAAAAGGCCCAATGACGGGTAAACTGTACGTTAAACCCAAACTCGTATGATTGAGAACGGGATGCGGACATAGTAGCATTCCCAACCGCACCGCCGCTTTCCTCAAAAAGAGCTTCCGGGTCATAAATTCGGTTGGTGTTAAGAAAAACGTTCTGGTATACAGGGGTTTGGTAATAAAGACCGTAGCTGAATACAAAGGTAGCCTTATCAGTAATGACATGACTGATACCAAGTCTTGGGCTTATTTTATAAAACCATTTCGATGGTAGATAAAATACATGCTGGAGGTTAGGCGAAAATTCAGCATCACCGCTCACAGGTTCACCCGATTCCCATTTTCCATTGTCATTGGTATCTTCCCAGTACCAGGGTTTATCGGGTGAAAAAGCACCGGTAGAATCAGTCCATATATCTGTGTTGTAATTTACCGCATCAACCCTAACCCCGGCATGAATCACCATCCACGGAACCTCATAGGTATTTTGTAAATAGGCATTCAATTCTTCAGGCTCACGATAATTGTCCCATTTCCCATTGTGGTTTGAATCATCGTAATTCTCACCCTTATCCCATTTTCCGTTTCCCTCACCTTCATCAGGACCTGGGTAATCTTCATCGGTATATATGAGTCCATCGGGGCCCGTATCTTCCCAATACTCAGCAAAAGATTGAGTAATGGCTCCGCTGGATAAAAAGGGATTTTGCACTTCATAAAAATCCAGCTTGTGACTTTTATAATCAAAACCGGATTGGATTCTCCATTCATCAGTCATTTGACTGGTAATGTCAAATCGTATTTCGTTGGTCAAGGCACTGGACTCGTGATAGTATTTATCACTACCGCCAAAGGTTCTTCCTTCGTTCCAGCCGTATCCGTTGGGACCCATGGGCATGTAATAGTATGCCGGATTAAAAAATGAGAAAAATGGTCCATATTGGGTAGAGTAAATTCGGCCCCAAGATGGATCTTGTGAATATTCTAAATCCACATGGTGATAGTCATCAAATAATTCACTCTCATAGACATACATTTGTGGTAATAACCAATAACTCCCATCCCGATATTCTGCCTTTTGTGTCATCTCTGGTCCGTCCCATTTTCCATTCTCATTCTCATCAGAATAGGATTCTCCCGGGTCCCAAATTCCGTTTCCATTGCTGTCTAGAAACTCCTCTGCTATTTCCCAATTATATATTCCCGGTGTTGCACCGTAATACCACCCGGAAACGTTATCAAGCTTAGTATAGTAAAGCGTGTCCCCGTTTAAGGAGACAGTGTACGGAATTACGTCCGGATTATACGGATCAGATATTCTTTTATTTGGTCCGGAAGGATAACGCCACTCAAACCAGTCCGGGTATTTATCGCCATCATTGTCTTCCCAGCGAACGCCCTGGAATTGATCCTGTTGAAATCGGGATGCTCTCAGAGAATAAAACATTTTACTGGACAATGATTGGTTTATTTCAAAAGTGTATCTGCGTGTGTCTCTGAACAACTCATTTTGTCCATTATTCCAGTATAAATATCTGGTATTAAAAGATTTACGGTGGGCATTGACATCCCAGTAGGTAAAATTCATTCGAAGTCTGGTTGATGGTCTATACGCCAATTTTCCGAAAATGTCATAGGTTTTATCAAATCCGAACCCGCGAAAACCGGCAACATTATCCCATGGCTGTACTAAATTTTCAAGATTTGCCAAATTAAAAGGATCATCGGGATTTTCAACATACACCAAATCATCAAATTTATACACTCGGTAGTTGTCTTTTGTTGTCCATTGACCCGATACCCAATAAGACAATTTTGAATTTGTCAGCGGAACCGGACCACCCATTCCAAAATTATAGTCGTTATAACCGCGCAGTTGGTCATATTTATTACCAATTTCACTGCCAACAGCACTGGTCTCATATTTAAATCGATAACGAAACTCATCCGTGCCCGTTTCCGTGTGCATATTTGAAACTGCAGACATGGCATCCCCATACTCAGCATTAAAACCGCCTGGTTGCCAATCAAATTCACTGACTGCAAATAAATTCAATCGGGTGCCATTTCCAATCCCACCAAATATTGGATTCCGTATATATAAGCCATCGATCATATAGGCAATTTCACCTGCTCTCCCGCCACGTACGTGCACTTCCTCCAACCCTCGCTCTTCATGATCAGGTATTCCCGTTGTCATACTTTGGACTCTTACCACACCTGATTGAAGTGTATACAGTTCGGATAAATCGCGGATGGGCAACGATTCAATCTCTTTTTTACCAATGTTGATAGTTTTGGATGTTTCCTGTTTTTCAACCAGCGGTTTTTCTCCTGTAACCTCCACAACAGCACTTTCAATTGGAGCAATTGGAAGTTTAAAATTCAACCAAACCGTTTTATCCATTAATATGTTAACGTCGGCACGGTTCTGCTTTTCATATCCCAGCATGCGTACATGAACATCGTACGTTCCCACCGGAATATTAATGATGATATAATTACCATCAACATCGGCTACGGCGCCCACACCCAGATCAGGAATATATATCTGTGCCCCCGGTAATGGACCGCCATCAATGTCTGTTACCTGTCCGCGAATTGTACCGTCAGTACCACCATAAAGGACGTTGAAAAATGCCAGAATAATTACTGTTTTTACAAGGCTATTAATCATTTCCCCCCAGTATTAATTCTCCTGATTTCCAACACGTTGAAAACCATAAACGTGATTTATTTGATATGGATCATTATCCATAGCAGGTAGTGCCTGTAATTCATTCAGCTTCTTCATCGCACGTCGCGCCATAAATCGTCCCGCACCAGAATTTCCCGTGACGGACAAATGACCCAATTCCCATTTTGAACTTCCGACCCACATTTCTTCACTACCAAATTCTTCCGTCCATCGGAAAAGTGATTCATCGCGAACAATTCCCATTCCCCTTGCCAACCAGGTAATGTCTTTTAGTCCAAACTCTACACCGTTTCCGATTAAAGTAATTGTCTTGGTTCGCGTAATCTTAAAACAATCCAAAAATGTTGTATCGGCTGCCAGACATTCGGATGGATCAGCAACAACATTTCCGTCACCTCTATAGCACACCGTCCCACTATCCGTATTAAAATATTTAACGGCTTTGGCTGGTTCGGTTACCGTATCGGATTCCACAGTAAATGATTTTTCAATTTTATAAATCGCAAGAGCCGTAGTATCATAATAGGATTCTTCCACTACTTCGCCATCGCGAATTTTACCATTTACAGTATAAAATAAAATTTCATCCACCAGTTCATTGGTGGCCCAGAATTCATTATCAAATCCCTCAGGAACAAAATACGTTGGGTGCGTGAGCTGATAGACATTATCGTCTGTTTTAAATAATAAATAATCATAGTTCCTATTATTAAAATTATCGATCCATTCCGTCTTGGCTACATCATAATTACTCGACGTTGACCGCGGGTCATATTCAATGATTTTATTTGTGTAAAGAGTCACTGTCGAATCTATATTATGAATGGAACGGTTTTGAATATCTATTATCGGAACCGCTACAATAATATCATTATGAACCATACCCCATCGGTCAACAAGTGAATCACCATATTCAATACGATTTAGAATTCTTGGTTCATTTAAATCTTCCCAACTAACGAGAATATTATTGGGTCTCTCCGTCAGAATATACAGTTCGTCACTCTCCGGCTGACCGTTATTGTTGGCATCAGTGTATCTCTCACCCACCGCTAAAGTATCAATGCGATCCTCGAAGGGCTCTCCAAAGTCATATCGTCCATTTCCCTCTAGTGTGTCTGACGTATTTGGTAAACCATCCAATCCATAATCGCCATACCATTCGGCAGTATCGCGTACACCATTACAATTTCGATCTTCAAATGGATCAGAAAGCTGATAACCGGAAATTCCATTATTATCGTAGTAGGCTTCTGCAGGATCCCAGACCCCATTAGATACGGCTGTACCCGCATCATCCCATGATTGATTCTCGTTGCAATCAGTATTTTTCCGGTAGATGTAAAGATTTGACCCCAATTGATAATTTTCGTAGTTAAATGTTGCCGTAAAGGGAATTTCACTGGAGTGATAATTGTATGTGGTATCTTCCCATTCAGAATGGTCCACATACATTAGACCGGTGGAGATCAATGGCGTATCAATTACTGCCTGATAACTGATTGCCACCAATGTATCTGTATAATCAATTGTCTCTGTTTGAGCACTGGAGGTCGAAGTTGATATTTCATAGCGCTGGTCCTCAACCGCACCATCAGATTTCCATATAATAGTGGAAATATCCGATACCCGATTTGAATTGATGGTGATTGATCCACTATAAACGACTGTATCCAATGGTAAACTATCTATGGAACTGCGCTGTGTATAATCCCCATCATCTGGAGTTATTTCAACAAGGTATTCCGGGAAATTCTTAAAGGTAAGCACAGGCGGCTCAGTGCCAAGTAATTCGATATATTCTTTGTAACCTAAATTAAAGTTATTTGTACCAAACCGATAAAATGTAGCGTTTACACTGTTGGTAAGATTATAAAAATACGAAGAAATATCCCCCTCCTTGCCGCTACCAACGGAATTTTGGGTTAGCGTATTCTTAAGCGCAATATCTTCGTTTAAATTTTCAGCAGGTTCCTGGCAGGAAAACATAGTGATCAAAATCACCATTGCATAATAGGTGGTATGTGATAATTTCCGTGGCATGTTTTATCGCAGATTTTTGAAAAAGAATGGCGAAAATATACGGTAACAAGATCAATAAATCGCAATGAATACCTAAAAAGATGAAAAAGAAATCAATCCTCCTCCTCTCATACCTATTAATCCAGCAAATTTTTGCAGTCAACGCATCACAAGAATTATTATTGCTATCCCAACCTACTGGTGAAACATTTCACGCTTACAATAATGGCGATGAATGGGCGGGATGGCATACCACTGAATTAGGATTTCCCATCGTCAAAAATGACGAGGGCTGGTGGGTTTATGCAAATAGGGCTGAAGGAAACAGACTGATTGGATCGTCCAGGAGAGTCTATCAAAATGATGATGATAGATATCTGGAAAATTTAGGATTTTCGAAAAATGTAAAGCCTAAGCGCAATTATGTAATTGAACCGACTGAAATCCCAAACCTGATGATTGCAAGAACAGACACCTTCAAAGTACCATTGTTATTAGTCGATTTTCCTAATTATTCAAACCAATATGACGAAGTAATTTTCGAAGATATAATGAATTCGATCGACAACTATGGGCATCCTGGACATCCCGGGAGTGGAAGTTTTCGTGATTTTTACCATGAAGTGTCTTACGGTCAATTCGACCCAATTTCAACCATTGATGGCTGGTACACCGCTCCCGAAAATCACAATTATTATGCGTATTCCAACCCGGACGGCTATGACCATGTTCTTACCCTGGTACGTGCAATTGTTGATTCTGCTGAGGCCCATGGCATGGATTGGTCTCAATTCGACAACGATGGTGATGGGACAGTGGATGCACTAAATTTAATTCATGCTGGACCAGGTGCGGAGCAAGGCGATCACAGTAATATCTGGTCACATAAATGGGCACTATCCGCTGCCGGCTTGCAGGTTCAGTATGATGGTGTATGGATAAATTCTTATACAATGAATCCAGAAATACAGAGCAATAACATTGTAGCAATTGGGGTCATTTGTCATGAGTTCGGTCATGCTCTTGGATTACCCGATCTGTATGATACGGATTACTCTTCCTCCGGTGCTGGTAAATTGGCCCTTATGGCCAGTGGATCCTGGGGAACTGCCGGTACCACACCTTGGTACCCCTCCGCGATGAATGCGTGGTGTAAAACCGAGTTGGGGTGGAGCGATGTGATCACATTGTCTGGTGATCAGACTTCCATTGATGTTGAGCAATCTTTTTCATCAAATGTTGTGTATCGAATAGATCATACGATAGATGATAGTGAATACTGGTTGGTCGAAAATAGACAAAAAGTTGGTACCGATGTTAATATGCCTTCAGGTGGTTTACTTTTTTGGCATATCGACACGGAAAAAACTCAAGGGTGGGGAGTAAATAATGACGAACCCCATTACGGTGTAGGATTAGAACAAGCGGATGGCTTGTATAATTTAGAAAACAATAGTGGAAGTGATGGCTCAGATCCTTTCCCCGGTAATACAGATAATCGGAACTTTAGTTATAACACAACACCAAGCACGGACAGCTACTATTTTGAACCATCCATGATTACATTCGACAATATTAGTGACCCTGATTCACTTATGAATTTTGACTTGGTATTTAATGAATATTTAATTGCTTCAATGGATGTTGAAAATAGTACTGGGCCAGCATATGATATTGGATATTTTGATATCTCCTTATCCAATGATGTGACCATCGCCTCCATGACGTTTCAATTGCATTTTAGCCCTAACATTTTTGATATTGTCAATGTGGAAGCAATTGGAAGGATGGTTGTAGATAGCGTTACTGTTAGTGATCAAACTTTCACCCTTCATAATCCAACTGTATCTGCTGGCAATGGAAGCATATTGCGTGTCCATATCTTTACAAACTCAGGATCAAATGGCTCAGCAAATATCGGCTTCAATTGGGTAGTTGCTGAAGATACTTCCGGAAATGGGATCGGCTTCCAGCTGGGGAATGGTATTTATTCATATGCAGCACAAGCACAAATCCTTTCCTTTACATCTGATTCCGGAGCTGTAGGCGGGTATGGAAAATTTGGTGTTAAGCTGGAAAATACGGTACCAATTAAAATGTTTCTTCTTGAAATCGTTGATGGCCCAAATTTTTTAACACCATTCGAAGAATTGTATACGGATAGCAACGGAAATTCTATGTGGGATGCGGGAGAACCGTTTGAAGATATGAATAATGATGGAGTATGGACACCCATGATAGAATTGACAAGTAGAATGTCTGGTTGGCAAATACAATCTTCATACACAGCATCTGGAATTCAAATTGCTGGTAACAATCCAATCCCTATTGCTATTGGTGATAGTACCATATTTTACGTGAACAATGTTATCGATGGCGATGCTGCTGTTGGTCCAGTTACATTAACATTGACACCAACAATTATTATAGATGAGTATGGGAACAATGATCTAACAATTGATATTTCCCCTGGATCATTCATCATCACCCCTGCGCTCTCTGTGGACGGTAAAGATCAAATGGCCGACCAATACTCCGTATCTCCTAATTACCCAAACCCTTTTAATCCGTCTACAACGTTGGACTACACGTTACCTGAAGATGCTGAAGTAACTATCAAAATCTACGATACTATGGGCAGGATGGTATTTGACTATTCAGGTACACAGAATGCCGGCAGATATACGTTTAAATGGGATGGAATCAATAAAAATGGTCAAACCGTTAGTAGTGGAGTATATTTCCTAACCTTTAACGCTGGAAATTTTGTTTCGCATCGTAAACTGATTTTAATGAAATAAATTCTATTCCAAACCGGGGATTAAGCACTTTTTCGCTGTTTCTTGAATGGAAGTCGCTTCCCTGTCACTACATCACGTGTTATTGTAATGTTTTTTATTGATTGGGAATCGGGAATGGCATATTGAATATCCAGCATTACGTTCTCTAGCACAGAGCGTAATGCTCGGGCACCTGATTTTCTTTTCATCGTCCGAATAATTATTTCATCAATACCATCTTCTCTGAACGTTAGATTCACGTCATCCATGTGAAACAATTTTTGGTACTGCTTTATTAAGGCATTTTTTGGTTCTGTTAGAATTTTGTAGTAGGAGTCATAAGTAAGATGATCTAAGGTCGTTATCACTGGAAGTCGTCCGACCAATTCAGGGATTAACCCAAAATGAACCAGATCATCCGGCTCGACAAATTGTAAAATTTTATCTTCTTCCTTTGAGATTTTCTTATCCAACTCATGTTCAAACCCAATTGCTTTTATGTTCCGTCTTTTTTCAATATGATTGGCAAGTCCATCAAACAATCCGCCACATATGAAGAGGATATTCTTCGTATTAATTGGAATGAGGGGCTGTTCCGGATGCTTCCTTCCACCTTGGGGAGGAACATGCGCAATGGTTCCCTCTAAAATCTTCAGTAGTGCCTGTTGAACCCCTTCTCCGGACACATCCCTGGTAATAGAAGTATTTTCACTCTTTCGTGAAATCTTATCAATTTCATCTATGCATATGATACCATGTTCAGCTTTTGCAACATTGTAGTCTGCAACCTGAAGCAATCGCACCAATACATTTTCCACATCTTCTCCCACATAACCCGCTTCAGTAAGTGTTGTAGCATCTGCGATTGCAAATGGAACGGATAAAAATCGTGCAAGTGTTTGAGCAATCAGTGTTTTACCGGTACCCGTTGGCCCGATCATGAGGATATTGCTTTTTTCAAGTTCTACATCTTCTTCTTCGAAGGAAAAATGATGAATCATGCGTTTGAAATGATTGTAAACCGCTACCGACATGGTCCGTTTAGCCCGTTCCTGTCCAACGATATATTTATCCAGGAAAGTTTTTATTTCAGATGGTTTATGAAGCGTTAAACTATCACTGGTTGCAGAGGGGTATTGCGGAATACTGGAAAAAATTGTTTTATCATCCATTGCGTTTTCTCAAAATGTTGTCGATTAATCCATACTCCAGGGCTTCTTCGGAGCTCATGAAAAAATTACGATCCGTATCTTTTTCGATACGTTTTACAGTCTGTCCCGTACTCTTTGCCAATATCGTATTTAACTTGGTGCGCAGTTTTAAAATTTCGTCTGCCTGAATTTTGATATCACTGGCCTGACCCTCTGCTCCCCCTAACGGTTGGTGAATCATCATCCGGGAATTGGGCAAAGCGGACCGCTTTCCTTTTGCACCACCGGAAAGCAACAAAGCTGCCATGCTAGATGCTTGTCCAATACAAATGGTAGACACATCCGGACGGATATAATTCATGGTGTCAAAAATTGCCAATCCAGCAGTTACATACCCACCGGGTGAATTAATGTACAAATGGATATCACGTTCTTCATTGTCAGATTCAAGGAAAAGCATTTGGGCAATAACCAGCGATGACACATTATCGTCAATTGGTGTTCCAAGAAAAATAATTCGTTCTTTCAGCAGCCGTGAATAAATGTCAAACGCACGCTCGGATCGACCGGTTTGCTCAACGACCATTGGAATTAGTTGGGCGAATTCATGATCTGACATGATCCTATCCTTCCTGCTTATCTTTATCTCTGAGTTCTTTGGTTGGTACATTGACTTCCTTGATTTTAGCAAATCCTTTTAGATAATCAAGAATCTTCTTTTCCACAAGATCATCTTCAATTTTCTCACGATTGCTCGGTTTTTTATAATATTTTTCAATTTCCTTTGCATATTCGGGAGATCGCTCCATTAAACGATCAATTTCTTTTTTTACCTCTTCTTTACTAATTGTCAATTCCTGTTCTCGAATAATTGCTTTCCGCAACAGATACCATTTCATATTTCTTTTAGCAACCTGTTGGTATGTCTCACGTACTTTTTCGTTATCGAGATCAGCTCCAGGATTAGACTTTTTTACATCCTCAATCAAATGGCTTAAATAGGATTCAACCATGGAGGGCGGGTACTCAATATTTGCCAAATCAATTACCGCATCTGATAGTTGCCGATCAAATGTCTCCTCCGAGCGTCTTTCATATTCCTTGTTAATAGATTCCTTCAATTTTTTACGCCATTCATCTACCGAATCGAGAGATGGATCTACCATTTTTACAAAATCATCATCTACCGCCGGTAATTCATGATCCTCTATCCTCTTAACAACCAACTGATAATGAACCGGATTCTGGTTTTCGTCCGGTAATGTAATCTTTACTTCATCATCAGGTTTTAATCCAGTTAACGATTTCTGTAAATCACCGGTAAATATTCCGTCGCCAATCTTGATATATCGATCCTCAAGTTTTTTCCCTATAATGGGAGTCCCTCCATCATCAATTTCCTGTAGATCACCTACAATAAAATGGCCTTCTTTTGACCCATCTTCAACGCTATGAACCTGCATATAGCGTGCCCTTATATCATCAATGGTAATTTCCAAATCCTTCTCATCTGAAATATACGTTGTTCTCTGAATTTTAAGACTATTTTTCTTTAGCGCCGGAGTGGACACTTCCGGTTCGATTTCAAACTGAGCTTTGAAAGATAAATCAGATTCAAAGTGAAAATGCAGATCAGATACTTCACCCTGATTTACAGGAACCAATTCTTTTTCAAGCAGTGCCTTGCTGTAAAATGTATTAAAGGAATTTTCAATGAATTCCATTTCAATATTAGGGAGGTATTGTTGCATCAATACTTTCCGTGGAATCTTCCCCGGTCTGAATCCGGGCATTTTGACTTTTTTTGAAAAATTTTTAATTGATTTTTCAAAATCATTTTTCAGTTCTTCCCATGGAACAACAATACTTAATTCGCGTGTATAGCTATTGGGTTCATTTATTTTAATATCCACAATCTTTCCTAGTCCATGTTAAAAAAGGGGCAGAATTTACATGATTGAGACCCCATTGTTCATAGGAGTTTGTAGCTCCTCTAAAGGTATGTAACTTATAATTTTAGGGTTGTATTCTAAATTCAGCTCCCATGATACACTTCAAATAAATACATTGGACAAGCTCATAATACAATCTAAATTCGCCGCGGAATTTCAACATTGATTGTTGGATTCCGCATTACAGTAATTAATTAGAGAGACAATTATGAATTTATATGTAGGAAATCTATCCTATGATCTAACAGAAGACGATTTAAGAAATGCATTTGCTCAACATGGAGATGTAGATAGCGCAAAAATTATTTCCGATCGTATGACAGGCCGTTCCAAAGGATTTGGTTTTGTCGAAATGCCTAATGATGATGAAGCCCGTACAGCAATCGAATCATTAAATGATGTCGAATTAAAGGGAAGAAATCTTAAAGTAAGCGAAGCTCGCCCAAAACAAGATCGTCCAAAACGATCTAGGTTTTAATTATTACCGGCTCATGGGAAACCATGGGCCGGTTTTATTTTAATTGTAAAAGCCCCGTATACATTAACCACATACCGACCAATTGCACTACGTGATAGATATCATTGTGGTTGAAATGTCTATGTGGATCCCAGCCTCTTCTCTGCAAAGCAGCAGCTAGAAATCCAAGACCAATTCCCACGGCTACTGTTCCAGCACCGTTTTTATCCCGATACCACCCAATAAGCATTAGAATAAATATGATTATCATGATGGGGAAGTAGTACAGAATCACAATTTTAAAATCCATTTTTCTGAAGGCATGATAACAATAAAGAATAAGGGATAATGTAATGATGATTTGTAGACTCATATGGATGAAGGAATACCAAATCAGTACTCCCCACAAAAGTGTAATTGAAGTAATCCCAATCAAAAAATAGGTGACCCTATTAAAAAACACTGACCAGGCCGGGCTCCAATGTGGTCCCCAACCGTGTCGTAACGCTCCAGCAAAGGCAGAGAAAGCCATGGCAAAGTAGGCTATTCCCCAAAAAAACTGAATTGTATGGACAGGGTATTTTGCAAGTCCTAGCCAAAAATACAATCCACAGATAAAAAGAATTCCGTCCGTAATAACGGTGGACGGTTCGAAAATTTTTTTCAATTATTCCAACCCATAATCTGGTTTAATAGATAAATCAAATCCATGGCGGTAACAGACTGGTCGTTATTTACATCAGCCATTTTTTTCGTGCATCCACCTGGATCATGATAACCCAGTGCAATATCGGAAATTGCAAGGATATCAAACAAGTTAATTAGACCATCGTTATTTACATCACCAATGTGCCACTCTTCACAAGGATCGACCAATGGAATCATTGCAGGAACTTTCATGGTGATACAGTGAATTGCACCATTTGCTGTGATGATCTGATTGCAATCGTATCCAATTATTTCATACCCGGGCATGATGGATTCGTACTGGGAGAGAACTTCACTATCTGTGGCAAAACCATAAATGGGAACAAAGACCTTTTTATTTACAATCAATGAATTGATATAGGTATAGGTCACACCACCAGTATAGGGCGGCATAAGCATCCGTATCACATGAAATGGTCTTCCAGAACCATTGGTTTCATTTGCGATTTGATTGGCTACCTGATCACAAATTGCTTCATTGTTGCCGGCACCGGTCCCCGGTTCATACTCTCCAACAATGACAGTTGTATCGTTGATTACTTTCACGAACATATCAATGTGACCCGTACCATCATTCTCCAGATGATCTGTTAGAAGAACTTTGTGCACGCCAAAATAATCCTCAAAGTATGTCTCCAGCAAATCAACCGTAAGATCACCATTCGGATTAAAGCCCTGAGATGGATCGAATATTATATCTGATATCAAGACAGCACCTTTCCCGTCCAAAAGCATATTGCCACCTGCTTCAACCAAACCCAATCCGTAATAGTCCAGGTTCCATTGAGAAGCCAATTGTTCCGGGAAAGCATCATCCAATGGTCTGGGTCGATTGTAGTCCAAATCCAAAATCGCTCTAGAGCCATCCGGTTGATAGATCCACCAGGGGCCATAGTCCCTGATCCAGACTGAGTTTAGTGACTCCTCAATAAATGACACCCGATCCATGTTCACACCGTACGATGTCAGAATGCTCGTCGCGTTCGCCACCGATGATGGGTATACGGTGACCCAGGCTGTATCATTTTCAGCCGTTTCTTTGATGAGTTGTTTTAAAAGTGTTTGATACCAGCCACCACTACCCCAACCAAAAATAATTCCTGCGATCGAGTCGAACTCAGCCGGTGCAAACACAATGCTATCAGGAGGATCGGTTATTGTACGGCTTGATCCGATTTGATGAAGATGTTGTTTTTCCGTATCAGTCAGGTTATGGGGCAAATTAGATTGCCCGTACAATAGAATGAGGAAAATTGGTATGAAAGTGAATCTCATTTTTGGCAAAAAGGGGGTTATTTATTGTGTGGTAAACTAATTCCACTACTAAGCAATCTCCATGATTTTTCCTGTGAGAAATAACACAACATAACCTTCCTGTGCAAAGTGTCACAAGTTGCTCTCCTGTGTTGCATGCCTCACAGGATTTCAAACAGTAATGCCGGTATCTTACAGCGTTCGTTTGGCAATCATTCAAATCTTATTGGAGATAAAATGTATACATCCTTATTACAACTCTTTAGTATACTGCTTACACTATCACCGCTATTTTCTCAATTGAATACACCACTGCCACAAGGAGTCTATGGCGGACGCATTCATGCCATCACCGGAATCCCCTGGCATTCAGGTAGCTCTGGAGATTCAAGTAGAATATTTATTACCACCGAAAGTGCCAACTCTATGTTTTACGCTGACGTCCATGCCAGTCCGGGCACCCCTGTTTTTGGATCTTTTTCCGTCGTTCCTGGAGTGGATGCTTCGGCAGGATTCGGTTCAGGAATACAATCCATTGCTGCTCACGAAACATCTGGAAATATCTATTTCATCGGCGTGGATGGAATATATCTTGCCCACCCTGATTCACTGGAAGCTATCCAAATTATTAGCGGTGGAATCAATGGATTTGATATAATCGGCGACACCCTTTTTTATGTAAACATGGATCAATTGCATTTTGGAGCGCTTGATAGCGATGGACATTATAGCGATGCCGCCGATTCGCCAATTACCATCGGGTTTTCCGGATTCAATCCCGGAATGTATGCTCACCCACAAAATGACACGTTGTATCTCTATTTTCCTGGAATGAATCCAACCATTTTGAAAGCTTCAGACATTTACTCCAATATGAAACCGTCAACTACGTTCACGGATATCAGTCCAACCACGCTCTCGTCCACCTTTCAATGGGAAGCATTTGGAATTGCACCCGATGGACGATTATTCGTTGCTGGTGCAGATGGCAGTGGAAAACAAATTGGGTATACTGACGATGAAAATACGTGGAACGAATACAATGCAGGTGTTGCGGGGACTTCCGGACCAAACCTGGCGTTCAAAGGAAATGCAGGATTTTACTATGTTTATTTTGCTTCCATGTATAGTGTAAACAATGGGGCGTCCGGTTCCTGGTTAGGGTTTGGATGGAACGGACAGGAAACCCATCCAAACGACGGTGCAGTATATGTTGATCCAGTAAACTCGGAAATCATTTACATGACCACGGATCAGGGTATCGGCGTCAGTTCTAGCAGTGGTGAGGTTATCTTTGAGATTGATGAAGGCGTTGAGGCAGTACAAGTTAGCGATTTTGACCAAAGCAGTGATAAACAGACTGCCTGGGCCGCTTCAAAATCGGGAATTCGACGAGTTAAACACTACCTGTCTACTCCGGAATGGACGAACGCAATGTTCCCATTGGAAGATGGTTCACCATATTATTCTATTGCTATGGATCCTAGCGACACGAATGTTGTTTATGCCGCTAATCTCAGGGTGTATAAGACAGATAACGAGGGCGACACGTGGAATCGGGTTTTCACACCTGAAGATTCACCATATTTTATGAGTGGCTTTGGATTAAAGTGTCTTGCTCTGGAAGTTTGTCCCTATGACTCCAATATAGTATTCGCAGCGTTTGAAATTGCAGATTCCCTCAAAGGTGGTGTGTTTTATTCTATGGATCGAGGAAATACGTGGGATCAAATGCTCATTGAAGCCACTTCCATTGGAAATGATGTGGATGCATCTGATATCCTTTTCAATATTGAATCCGGTGATACGGTCGCCTATGTTTCGGTTCTATATGAATTGGATAATCCACAGGGATATGGCGTGTATCGTGTGGTAAAAAATGGAGCATCCTGGTCAGTATCCGAGGATATGGGCGCTACTGGAACCGGTTTAGGTTATGCCTTTGTGGTTGGCATATGGGATGTTGAGACGAGTATATCGCAAGATACAGTATTTGCCATTGGAGCAGATGCTGCCATCAATCACGCTGTTGCCTATTACAAACCGCTAAATAGTACCGGATTGTGGATGCCTTTTGGCACCAGTGGATTTCCAATGAATGGGATTGAGGGTACGGCAATTACTGTTGGGAATGATACAGTTTATGCTGCAATAGATCATGAGATTTACTATTTTGATTTAGGTGGATCGAGTTGGACACTGGGTTATTCCTTTCCGGTGGGCACGCGAATTAATGTATTGTTCTACGATGCATTACTGGTTGGTAATAGTACCGGACTCTATAGCCAGACAGTTGATAATACGGGGGTTGGTGTCTTTGGCGAATCAGATCACTTTATTCCCGATTCTCCCGTGTTGGTTCAGAATTTTCCTAACCCGTTTAATGCAAATACCATGATTCAATTCTATCTACCGAATAAAGATGAGGTAAAACTCACCGTATTAAATCTTCGTGGCCGGGAAATTGCAACCATCGTAAATGGATCGATTTCAAAGGGGTATCATGAACTACAATTGGATATGAGTTCCTATGCATCAGGAATTTATTTTTACCAGCTTAAAACCACCAATTATGTCATCAACCGCAAATTGGTATATATAAAATAAATAGTAAGCCCCGAATTATTCCGGGGCTTTTCTTTTTTATCATCTCTGCCGATATTTGAAAAGTAATCAGTTTGTTTCTATTTGTTCTACGATTTCTTTAATCCCTATTTCATACAAAGTCGGAGTGAAATTAAAATATTCGTCAAATTTCTTTGAACTGAAGATATAATCCCTGTCATACTGATAGGACATCTCTGAAATTTCCTTTAGGATTGGAACAAAAATCCCAATGGACTTCATCATAAATTGACTAATGACCTGTACCTTTGGTTTGACTTTTAACTCGGTGGCAATGGATGTAACCCATTCTCGTCCGGTCGGTGGGTTAGCATGGGTTGGTAAATGCCAGACCTGATTGAACGCTTCGTCTGTATTCCCCAACATTGCTGTGGCTTTACCTGCATCAGGAACAAAAGTCATGGAATGGATAAAATCCAATGATTTTATCCATTGTGCGCTTTTCCCGGCTCTTAATCGATTAATTACAGTTTCAGTAAGCATACTGGTGTTTGTGATATTAGGGCCATAATAATCTGCAGATCGTGCTATCAGAGCAGTCAACTTACCTGCTTCCACTTCATCCATAAGTTGTTGAGCAATTTCAGCGCGGATTTTTCCTTTTTCACTGGATGGATTTATCGGGGTTGCTTCGGTCATGTGACCGAGATGGTTGCGATCGTACATGTACATATTATCAAAAAAGACCAGCTTGGCACCCACATCCTTGCATGCAGCAATGATATTGGTCATGAACAATGGCCATTGCGCGCGCCAGACCTTGTAATTATATTGAAATCCGACCGTAACATATACAACGGCAGAACCCTCCACTGCCCTGCGAAGGGACGGTCCTTTCATAACATCGGCGGGGAAAAGCTGGTCCGTTCCATTCACTTGTGCCGGTGTCCGGCTCACCAGTCGAATCTCATCCGTATACGTTATTAGAGCTTTGGCTAACTCAACCCCAATTGCACCACCGGTACCAATTATTGTTTGCAATTTTTACCCTTTCCTATTTAAAAGACCTTTAAGAATATGGTTCATCCTTGAAAGTCGATAGTGATTTAAAATTCTAACGTAAATCCACCTACTGGCATGACCTGATACTGGAGAATATCCTCCCTGGTACCATCCGCATTGCGTTGAATATCCCATATGTTATTTCGATTGAATACATTCTGCACATCAAAATAGGATATAACATTGAATTTTTCATGATGCGAGTGCCAAAGAATCATAAAGTCAAAGCGATGATAGGCCATGAGCCTTTCCGTGTTGTAGTCCGCAGATGGATCTTCATACCACCGCTGGACATTGTGGTTGTAAATCTTCGGTGAATACGGTTTACCACCAACATATCGATAGCGCACGGATAGCTCAAGTTCGTCCGATCCCCATCCTAATGCTTTTGCGATAAAACGAACCAGTCCATTTCTCTCTGAAATCGGCGTAATATTATTTCCCTTAATTGGTATTCTATATCCTCCCACCAGATTAAATACGTGCTGAAAATCAAATTCCTGAGGATAGAATTTTTCCTTTTCTGATCGTGTATCCTGTGCAAAGGCTCGATACCAGGAATACGAAACAGTTCCAAACATATCCTTTGCCATTTTTTTCTGGAGAAACAATTCAACTCCATACGATTTAGCATGACCTTTGTTTACCATTCTATCATTGAAATCGCTGGAATCAAGGGTGGTATTTGAGTAGAATACGGGTATATCATTGTATTCCTTCCAGTAGGCTTCAATGGTACCACGTGTATCAAGCGAGAAGAAGTGTTCCATTCCCAAAACGATTTGATCATTGTATTTGCTTCGAATTGAATTATTCTCATCATTAAAGGCCAAATACAAGATATGCGGGGATTGGTAATGCCGACCATATGCCAGACTCACAGACCAAGCCGGCGTCACTGAATAATTAAGCCCGATGCGCGGTGCCAGCCAGCTAAAATCTGTATATTGAAAATATCCGGTCCGTAATCCAAAATTGGTATAGAGTTTATCCGTGAGGTGGTATTTCATTTGGATAAATCCGCTGATTCGCGGGTGTGAAGATTCCACATTTGATACTACAGAATCATACGGAGCGCCGTACATAGAAACTTTTGTAAAACTTACCTCATCCCAACCACCGGATGTATTTTCTGCAAGATAGTGCCATACACCTGCTTCATCCTGGTAAATTGAATCCGGATTTGCATTTTCAATAATTGGGAAAACCTGACTCTCCCATTCGGACTGAGGAATGACCCTGAATGAATCAGGAGAAGCAGGGTGGGTATAACCATACAACCACACCGTATCCTGATCGGCCCAGGAGTCATGATAAATACCAAGTTGTTTCCAGTCAATTCCTCCACTGAGTTCCATCTTCCTGTTCGGCTTCCATAAAAAATCACCCTTTGCCTGTAAATCCCATTCCCTGAACTTCTGATCTGCATAGTAAGATCGGTTTCCAGAATCATTGATTCGATAAACATCATAGACAAATTCTGCCCGCGTACCGCCTACAGTTACATTCGTTAAACCGTTTTTTCCCCATAGTTTTTTGTACGTCATTCCATAGGCCGATTGATTCCCTTTAACGTCCACATTTTCTGCACCACGACTCCAGGCATCATTCTCTCCCTCCAATTTAATGGCATCGTTTCCATAAATTGCATTGATCAGCAATTTATCGGTTGGGGTGAGATCATAGGTTATCTTGGATTGTAAGCTGTAGTATCGTGGAATAGCCGTAAGTCCCGTGTTTGCAATTATAAATTCAAGATAACTTTTTCGGAAGGATGCCAAATAGGATCCACGCCCGTCGGCAATGGGTCCTTCCATATTAATACCTAAACCGGCCATACTCATGTCTACATCCTGCGAGTGCATTGTACGGCTACCTTCCCGCAACGATATATCCATCACACTTGAGGCTTTGTCCCCATATTTTGCTGGAAATGCACCAGCCAAGAAATCAACGCGGTCAATGAACAACGTGTTGATCATATTGATGGGGCCCCCGCCCGTTCCAGGTTGTCCAAAATGATTAGGATTGGCCATTTCAATGTTGTCCATTAAAAACAGATTCTCACCGGGAGCGCCGCCGCGAACAACGATTTCATTCTGCTGATCCGATGCAGATACCACTGACGGTAGCGCCTGCATCATCCGTTGGATATCAACTGATCCGGCAGGATCGCGTCGAATTTCATTTAAGTCAACCGTTCGACTGGATACGATAGCATCTTTTTCTTTCTCAAAGTATTCACGGGTCACCGTCACACCGGATAATTCCACTGCTTGTTGCACCAGCTCAGCACGAACAACGGCGGGACGATTGGATACAACACGAATATTAAGTTTTACCAGCGGTTTATATCCAATGGCACTAAATCGCACATGATAAAATCCATCAGGAATATTATCCACGGTGAAATCACCATTGATGTTCGATGCCGCTCCCATTTCCGTTCCTTCAATAATAACATTCACACCAGGAAGTGGTTGCTCGGTTGAAATATCGGTGACTGTTCCGGTGATAATTCCCGTTTCACCTATTAATGTCGTTACTAAAAGCGATATAAAAATCAGTAATTGTTTCATGATTAGTTGTCTCCTACATGTAGAATAGATTCAATTTGCTTAACATATTCCAGAAATGCGGCTCTACCCTTCGATGTAATGGAATAGGTAGAGATTGGTTTTCGCTTTTTGAATTCCTTTTTTACATCCACAAAAGATGCTTCCTCAAGTTTGCGAAGCTGGACACTTAAATTGCCGTCGCTTGCACCGGTTTTTTCACGAATAAACACAAAGGGTGCTTGTTCGCAACTTACCAGTAAGGCAATAATGGATAATCGTATTCGCGAGTGGATTAAGTCGTCAATTTGCTGATAATCGAAATCAGTCATTTTGAGGTCCCTTTTTCAGCAAAATAAGACCGGGTATAAATTGCAGGACCAGCATCAGAAATGCCATAACCAGAATATTGGTTGCACCGGTCGTAAAAAAGAGGATGATTGCACCTATCCACCAACCATACCCTAGACGCTTGACCCATTTTAGCTTGATGGATTCGCCTGTAACCAAATAACCAATTGCCAGTAATCCAGCAATAAATCCGCTTGCTCCAATACTTTGGATGGTTCCACTCACAGAGCCAAATACCCCGTACAAAACCATTGTAAGTAAAATGGACATCCATAGAACTGAACCAATTTTGTTTGCAGGTTGAATTACTTTATTCTTGAGCATCCAGCGCCTACCCTGAATGCTTTCAAATACAAATCCTGTTCCAAATGCGAAGAACCAGTACCAGAATTCTGGAACCCAATAATAAAATACAGCATTCATGAAGGTCAGTAGCAATGCAATAATTACCAAACCACCCCAAACAACCAAATTGGTTCCATAGTTATAAAAATTCTGTCTGGATTCTTCCATAATATTTTTGATAATTGCCAGATCAGCTTGCATGTTTGATTTATCCATTAACTCCTCAAAATTTATACTTTATATTATAAAGTACTTTATATACATGTCAATAAAAAACCCCGAAAAGATCGGGGCTTAGAAATCAATCGCTATTGTTTCAGTCGATAAACCACACCTTCAATGGTCTTCAGAAATTTATCCACCTGGGTGGATGTGTGGAATAAAAATTCCACTTCTTCAAACACATCGTTGGGATAAAATTCCTCATCATACTCTTTCAAGAAATTGGCTTCGAGTTTAACCGTTAAATCCCGAATTACCTGGGGAGGCAATCCTTTCCCACGCAGAAAATTCACCAATATATTTATTTTCCCATCGGATGTTAGATGAAAAATTGGCAGTACCCCAAAATCTGTTTCTGTTCTAAATGTCAGGGTTGCATGCTCATTACCGCGACCCCAGGTAATTTCGTCGGCGAATTTTTCAGAAAATACTACTATTCTTTCGGCGATTTTTGCAACCTCCCGACTGCACGTTTCGCGTAAGTTTGTTGAAAAACTGTTTTTATCCCATTTGGCCATAAATACTCCCCCAAAGAGAGAAATTGTTGTTAAACCTGTTAAAAATACGGTCGGAATTTAAAAAATATTATTTTACTGTTGTGATTTAAAATTTTACGGTCGTACAATAAAGGATGTATTCATATAAAAATATATGTGAATACATCCCCACCCAAATTAGATTAAAATCGAATAATATTTGTTGGAATTTTTATTGCAAATCTAGCCCTCTCGATAATCCACTCACGGTCGGTTGGACCTGTATTGATATCCCAGCTCTGATATAATGGCAAGTATACACCCATATTTTCCGATCCGAATAAAATGCCTGCATCTGTGTACTGATCATTGGCATCATGGGCTAAATCAGCAAATAGTTTAACCGGTATGAACGGAACATCCTGCGTAAAATTGAAACCCCAGGCAAATGCCTTCGTACCGTTTGCCAGATTTCGCCCCCTCAATCCCGGTCCATCTTCAATAAATTGCTCATCGTAAATATTTACCACTGTTTGTTCGCTTGTCCTATTTAAAACCAAGGTAGATTCGAAATCCGGATCAAGTCCTCCAGCCGGGTAAATTTGAAATTGCTTTGGAACGTCAGAACTGGAAAGGAACCCACCCGTCCAAATTCTAAATACAGAGTATTCCTTTTTTGTCCAGCGAAGGTGGAGCTTATTGTCCAGGCTCCATTTTGAAAATGTTCCACCCTGAAGTGCAAAATCAATTTGCAAATTAGTGGTGTATTTAATTTTAACGCTGGGTTTGTTATAATAATTAGCAGCAACCATTCCCGTCGTGTAGGTTCCAGCATCATAGTAATTTGAATCCACACCGGCTCCTGTTATGGTCCGATTATTTATAGACACTGTGTATTTCCATTTTGCATTGGAAAAGATGGATGGGATTTTTTCAAAGTGAGATCCCAAACGCCAGCCGGCTGCTCCGGAATAATCCAAATATTTGGCCACAACTTGAATACGCTGGAAACCAAATAACTTAAAAAAGGACCTTTCTGCTGAAATGGATCCAATAAGTTTACTGTTTTTATAATCCCACATTGGTCTAATTCCAAATCCGTAGCGATACCCAGGAATATAACCAGTATATACCATGACACCTGGAGTCCATCCATTGTATTGATTTCCATTAAAAAGCCAAGGCATCCAGTAAACATTGCGATTGTAGTAAGTTGGTTGATTGAACACAAAATCAAGCGATGTTTTTCGGCTTGTAGCATTATTGGAGCGATTAACATCCGCCATATAATTCTGTGGATCTATCACTGTTCGATCGGTACCGGAAGGAACTGGTAACGGCATTGTTTGGTTTTTTATTGCTATCCATTTTCGATCTATTTCCCGGCCATTCTTGTCATAGAAAGCGATTTCTACAGGGACCGACATTGAGCCTTTATTCTCTAAATATAATGCGTTACCATCGCGCCTGAAACCATAATCAACTGTTTTTGTAGAACCGATAGCGTCTTGCCAAAACCAGGTCAGATCCTCATTAACATTTTTATTAAATGCCATAATCAGGTCGCTCTCCGTTGGATGCTTGTATTTCCACGTTTCATAATAATATTGCATGGCCTGATCCATTTTTTCTTCACCGAGGTAATGTTGTAAAAACCTCATTTCCATTCCAGTTTTACCATAAACAATGGAACCATAATTATTTTTTGCATAGTCGGTAGTGTTCAAATTGAGTGCCTGGTCCACGCCCTGATTCGCACGTCCAATATACCCCATATAACCGGTGATCCACCCAAACTCAAGGTTTTTGCCAATACCTATTTTTTTTTGAACATTTTCCATTACAGTAAATGATGAACCAACACCGTATTTTTTTTCCCAATAACGCAGGTTGGAGTATTCATTAATCCCTTCATCGAGCCAAGGTTCATTCCGTTCATTACTGCCTAAAATTCCGTAAAACCAATTATGTCCCACTTCATGCATAATGACCATTTCCAATAAGTTTTTACTGCCACCACTTGATATCACTGTAATGTTGGGATACTCCATTCCTCCACCAGCAGACATATCTCCGTCCACCGCAGTAATATGATTGTATGGATAATCACCATAAAATTCGCTGTACCAATACCCTGCATCATGGATGTATTCCACAGAGTTTTCCCATAATTCAGCATTTTTAGGTAAATACATCGACCACAATGTGATTGTTTTTGTAGAATCACCCAACATCAGGCCACCTTTGCGGACGATCCAATGTTTATCGGCAAACCAGGCAAAATCGTGCACCTTTTCCTGATGAAAATGAAGTGTTTTTTGTCGATTTGATTCAAATTTTTTCTTGCCAAGATTTTTGAATGCCTTCTTTCGTTCTTTTTTATCCAGTTGATATAATGCATCACCTTCGATTGCCAGTGAATCCAACCAGGCATATTCTTCCTCCCCGTTCAGGATGTCCCCGGTTGCCATTACCCTGTAATCAGCATTAAGTGTGATGAAAACATCAAAGGTGCCAAACTCACTATAAAACTCTCCCATATCTAAATATGGAATCGGGTGCCATCCCTGCCGATCATAGACCGCTGGTTTGGGATACCATTGGGTGATTTCATAATGTTTACCAGTATGTCCCAATCGTGAAAACACTTTGGGTAGTTTCACAAAAAATGGTGTTTCTATTGTCACAGATTGCCCGGGCTTAAGGGGTGTGTTCAACACAACTTTAGCCACATCATTCCATTCTGGATGGTAACTCCATCCCAAGGCCTTGCCGTCACTTGTAAAATTCAGACTGTCGATGTAGCCCCGTTCATCGTCCTTGGCAAATGCCATGCGGGAACTGGTATTATGGCGGAATTGCTTTTCTAATGCTGATGATGGATCTTTATAAGCATTAGGCCATAAATGGAACCAGATATATTCTAATTCATCTGGTGAATTATTGGTATACACTATTGATTCAGTTGCGGAAAGGGTATGTAACGTATCATTTAACGAGACATGTATCTCGTATGCTACTTCTTGTTGAAAATAATCAGTTCCAAATACAGCAGTGATTAAAACCGGGAGAATGGCAAGGCGGCGGGACATAATGTTTCCTTTCGAATATAATCTTCGAGACATGTGGGGCTTAGAATAGTTGTCTTGTTATACGTGAAATTTACATATAAAAATCCCCAACCCTCTAATTGAGAGTCGGGGACAGTTGCATTGAACTGGGTTTACAGATTTTTGGCTGCGAAATCCCAGTTAACCAGATTCCAGAATGCTTCGACATAAGCCGGTCGTGCATTACGGTAGTCCACATAGTAAGCATGTTCCCAAACATCACATGTGATGAGCGGGGTTACACCTTTAGTCAATGCACTTTCAGCATTGCTTGTGTTCATGATTTCCAGTCCATTTGAACCCTTTACTAACCAGGTCCATCCTGAACCAAAATTTGTTACTGCAGATTTGGTAAAGGCTGCTTTAAAATCCGCAAATGAACCAAATTTCCTTTCAATTTCCTGTGCCAGACTACCTTGAGGTTCTCCTCCACCATTTGGACTTAAACTATTCCAATAAAAAGTGTGATTCCAAACCTGGGCAGCATTATTGAATAAGCCACCTGACGCATTTTTGACAATATCTTCCAAGGATTGTGATTCAAATTCAGTTCTTTGGATAAGGTTATTTAAATTTGCTACATAGGCTGCGTGATGTTTTCCATAATGGTATTCCAATGTCTCTTTTGAAATATGTGGTTCCAATGCATTCATTGCATATGGCAATTGAGGTAATTTGTGCTCCATTGTAATTCCTTTCGGTGTCGTTTCATTTAACATGTTAATTCTAATTATTAGATAGAGGGATATAAGCCGGAGTTGTTGGACAACCCCGGCCTGTTTGCATTATAATTCCTCTCCATGGATGCTCAGATACGTTGCCACGCCTTCAGAATTTTCCTTCATTCCATCTTTGCCTTCAACCCAGCCAGCCGGACAGACTTCGCCGTGTTTTTGATTAAAGGTTAATGCATCCACCATTCTCAACATTTCGTCTATATTTCGACCAAGTTGTAAATCGTTGATCACAGCATGTCGAATAACACCATTTTCGTCAATCAGGAATGATGCTCTCAAAGCAACACGACCATCAATTGTGGAATCAAAACCCGCTTCCTCCGTTTCGATATACGCAGGCTTGGACCCAACCAAAATATCATAGGTCCTGGCAATAGATTTATCAATATCCGCAATGATCGGGTATTGTACATCTCCAATTCCACCTTTGTTCTCAGGTGTGTTTTTCCATGCCCAGTGACTGTATTTTGAGTCTACTGAACATCCTAATACCTGAACACCCCGCTTTTCAAATTCTTTAAGACGATGATTAAAAGCGATTATTTCCGTGGGACATACAAAAGTGAAATCCAAAGGATAAAAGAATAGTACTATTTTCAATCCTTTGTAATCGGACAATTTAATTTCTTTAAATGAATTGTCCGGCATAATGGCAGTTGCTGTAAAATCCGGTGCCGGCTTTGTAACTAGCATGATTGATCCTTTCGTTTGAGTTTATAGTATTTGTGATTATTTCAATTCGTTTTCACAGGTTTCGCATACACCCTCAAGTTGCATTGAGTACCCCTTAATAGTATGCTTCACTTGATCATTGATGTTATCGATTACAGACGTGCCATTTTTCTCTATATCATAAATCCTACCGCATTGTTCACAACGGAAATGGTCGTGTGGCTTCAAATATCCATCGTAGCGAACTACAGGTCCATCATACACCTGATTTATTTTATCCATTGAAACCAGTTGATTAAGATTCCTGTATACCGTTCCCAAACTGATGTTTGGGATGACTTTCCGCACTTTATCGTAAACCCAATCTGCTGTCGGATGCATGATAGTTGACTGCACTATTTTTAATATTTCTTCTCTTTGTTGACTGTATCGCATCTGTCTGAAAAACTTCATGGAAAATTAGTTTAATTTTGGTACAATGTCAATAATAGTAATGATTACTATTAATATTTATTATTCTGGCTTTCTCAGTCAATATTATATAATATGCGGCAATTCAATCGTAACGAAATATGAATTACGAAATAGTAATAGATGATATAAATAAAATTTTAATCGCGAAGGTATCGGGGATTTGGAAACTGGAACACAGCGAAGGCCTTGCGAATGAAATGATGGATCTTTCACGCGTAAATGGATATACCAATGTTTTAATTGATCATACAAAGGTTCTAATTAACGTTCCTTATTTTGTCGCATTTCGGCGACCCACTCAATTAAAAAAGCTTTTTGATGATATTAAACCCCGCGTGGCATTTCTGCCCCCAAACGGGCGTTACCGGCTTTACCATTTCTTTGAAACGGTTGCAAAAAACCGTGGTATAAATTTTAAAATTTTTCCTGCAAAACAGTCTGCGATCCAGTGGCTGATAGCGGATTAGTTTTCAGCTTAATGAAGGTCTAAACAAATAAAATATTTTTCGCCGTTGGCCAGTCTACGGTACTATCTTATGAATTACCTCAACCTTTTTATTACAAAGAATATTCCCATTTTCACTTTACTACTAATACAGGGAATGGCGCATCCGTCATTACACGAATTTGCTTGCTACCAAAAAAGAATTTCTTAATCGGGTTTTTTGTGGACATTCCCATTACCACAATATGATCATCACCTGCCATTTCTTTTATAACCTCATGGGCCTCACCCACTTTGAACTGCTGTCTGTATTCGATACCAGCACGTCGCATCATGGTTGCAGCTCTATCGGAAGCGTTTCTATATCCTGCACCAAATTCCTCTTTTCTTGAAACGGTCAGTAGATCAACAGGTATACCAAATGCCTGGGCAACCCTGACGGCATATTTAACAACTTTGGGGGTACTTCGACTATCGTTAACCGGAACCAATAATCCGTATTTCATCGCATAATTAAATTTGTTCACAACGAAAATAGAACTGTCAATAAATTGTACCAAATCATGGGCCATCCGACGTTTTTGACTACCACCAATAATTGTTACATCATAGGAATGGTCTGCAACCTCATTGCGCAATTCATCAATAATATCACCATTTCGAAGAATCAGCCTGACGTTCTCGCAAATCGTTCCTTGCAAAAACAATTCAAAACGCGATGAATGGGTTTGAATAAGGGTATTCTTCTGGAATCCGGTTTCAATCACGTTCCGTGTAATATACTCTTTGTCGGCCAAAAAATTAAATGCCCATTCCAGTACATCTACGCCGGTTTGTTCCATTTCCCAGCGCTCTAGATTTTCTTGCGCCAGGCGAACGACATTGGTTGAGAATTCGCTTATTTTGGGTCCTACATAACAAATGGTAACTGAGGCTTTGAATGCCTTGGCCACCCGCATTCCAATGCGGAGGGTCGGTTCGGAATATTCCTTACTTCCCACGGCAATTAAAAATTTCATACCTTTCTCCATTCTACTTCACAATGTGATTGCTACTGATTGAAAATCTGCCAATACATATTCGCATAAAGGATTAATGCAATGATGGATGCAAGTCCCATCTTCCATCCAACACGTAAAAAATCTTTGCTGCGTACCAGTCCACTGGAATACACAATAACGCATGCAGGTGCAGCCACGGCAGTAAAATAACCAAAGGATGATGCGACTGCTGTCACCAGTCCGTTGTGCACTGCATCTCCCGGCAAGTGCAACATAATTGGACCCAGAACCGCGACAGTGGCTGTTCCTGAAAGAATATTTGCAAGCCCTGTCGTTAAAAGCACATTCAGTGTATCGGATACACTCTGATGTTCTAGCAATGCGTTCCCTACCAAACGTAGAACCTCGGATGATAACCAGCCAGCCGCACCGGTATTCTTAATTTGAACACCCAGACTAATTGCAGCTCCAAACAACAAAATAATTCCCCAGTTGACATGGTTGTTTATGTCGCGCCACTTGACCAAGCCGGTAAATAAATACAACACTACACCTGTCAGCGCAATGATACCCAATCCAAATTTTTCTGATAAAAAGACCCATCCCAAAAACACCAATGCGAAAATGGCTATTGAGCCGTACTGTGAAAGCCTGATCGGACCTGATTTTGCCACTTGAATCTTTAATTTTCTAATTCCACTGTCCAGTGACAAGACTTCGGGCTTGAAACTTGCCTTTACAATTAGTACCTGCAGTATTGTCAAAACTGTCACCAGTGGATAGACATAGAGCATCCATTCCCCATAGGACAATGGTTGAATACCCAGTTCACGCCAGTAAATCATCATAATTACATTTCGTCCTGCACCAGATGGCGTGCCAATAGATCCTACCAGACTACCGTACGCAATTGAAAACAAAAGTAATCCGGCCAATTGGTGCGTAGACCCATTTTCCGGAACAGTATTTTTTATAACTACAATTCCAATCGGGAGCATGAATGCCGCCACAGTATGGGCACCTAAAAATGAAGCTAAAATGGCGGATATAACGGAAAATCCAATAGCGATCCGAATGGTTTTGTTGCCCGTCGTTTTCGCTATCCACAAAGCGATGCGTGTATCCCATCCCTGTTTTATCAATGCGACTGCCAGCATGAGGGAACCCATGATAAAAAATACAGCATCGTTCATAAACGCTTTTGCTACTGTATCAGGATCGGCCAAACCGAAATACACCTGAAGTATAATGATAACAAAGGCAATTCCGGGTAAAGGAATGGGTTCAGAAATAATTAGAATTAGCGTTATTACGGCAATGATAATTGCATTCCAGCCATCCATTTCTAATCCGGTTGGTGCCGGCAGTGCGGTTAATATAATCCCAACAAGAAATGCCAGCAGCGTTCCCTTGTTTATTACAAACCAGTAAAGCAAATTTCTTAACAGTTGATAACGCAAACTCACCTTGATCCCTTATAACTAATAGCTTGATTGATTGATTTTATTAATGACATCATTCCATTCACGCAATAATCCTCCAGTAAGTGTTGGCATAGATTAGCACCAATACAATTGATACCGCTCCCATTTTCCAACCGGCACGGAGAAAATCCGATGATTTAAGTAGACCACATGAATACACAATCGTACAGGCTGGAGCTGCCACTGCTGTAAAATACCCAAAGGCAGAGGAAATTGCGGAGACCAAACCGATATGTACGGGATCACCGGGAAGATTCAAAACAATCGGTCCCAATACCGCCACCGTGGCCGAACTGGATAACAGATTCGCCATACTCATCGTTAAAATGACATTAATGGCATCGGTTAAAATGGGTACATTCAGGATGGTATTGCCAACGGAATGCAACACTACATCTGCTAACCAATCTGCTGCTCCTGTATTTTTTATTTGGACACCCAATGATATTGCAGCACCAAAAAGAATAATGACACCCCAGTTTACATGCTTATTAATGTCTTCCCATTTAACCAAACCAGTACCGATGTACAGAACCACACCGGTAAGAGCAACGATGCCCAGCCCAATTTGTTCAGATAATAGAATCCACCCTAAAAACACTAAAAGGAATAAAACCGCTGCCAATATTTGTTTCCCGGTAATTTTTCCTGATCGACCGACCTGTACTTTTAATCGTCGAACGCCCGTATCCAATTGTTTGAATTCTGATTTAAATGTTGAACGCAATATCCATGACAAGAAGGGCAATTGAATTAAAACCAGTGGATAAACGAATACCATCCATTTCCAGTATGATAATGGTTCAATTCCATATTCTCGCCAGTAGATCATCATGATAACATTTCGACCGCCACCCGATGGCGTACCTATTGAACCAATTAAACTCCCGTAGGCAATTGAAATTAGAATGAGGGCTGCCAGCTGGGTTGTTTCATGTTTGTCTTCCGAAGTGTATTTAATTAATGTCATTCCTATGGGAAGCAAAATAGCGGCGACGGTATGTTCGCCAATAAACGATGCCATTAGAGCTGCGATTACAGAAAACCCAAACGCAATATTTTTGGTTTTACTACCAGTTAAAAGTATGATGCCTAACGCTATTCGTGCATCCCATCCCTGCTTTATTATGGCTACGGCAAGCATCAACGATCCCATAATAAAAAATACGGCGTCATTCATAAACGCATGAGAAACAGTGTTTGCATCAGACACGCCAAAATATACCTGAAGAATAATGATAATAAATGCAATCCCCGGCAACGGGATGGGTTCGGTTATAATGAGAGTTAGAGCAACAATTGCAATAACAATAGTGCGCCAACCTTCAACCGTTAATCCCGGTGGGGGTGTAAGGGATGACAGAACAATGCCAACTGAAATAGCAACCACCAGCCAAATGTTGCGGCTGAACCAATACATGATATTGCTTATTAGCTGGTTTTCCATTCCCACTACCTGGGAAAATAAGAATTTCATGATTTGTGTTATAGGAGAATATTTGTGTAACAATATCTTTTATTACATAATATGGTTAGGACGTATAAAACATAGTTTTTGGGCTGGTGCCACGCTAGTTTCATTTCCAAAGGTGCTGTACCCATTCAGAAAACTTCATTGCTGGATTCCTTTTAGATTCCGGCATGGATTGGTTCCCATATTTACCGGGATCAACGATTCAACTTTTTTTGGAATCTCCTATAGTTCTGTACAGTTTTCTCTCGCAATGCAAATGGTTATTCGTGGTAGTATACTATACCTGTTTTTTGGTGTTCTAACCACGGATATCAATAGCGAGAAGCTACCCGATTTATTTAGGGTAATCTTCAACCTGTAAATCACATGGTCGAAATTGGTAAGGAGGTTTTTCCAAAAATAAAATATATTCGCTGCCAGATTTAATTCACGGCGGATTTATGTCTACCTCAATCTGCATTACTTTATCCATATTTTTTCAACTCTGTTGGCAGAATTCACGCGCATGTATCAGGATTTAGCCGATGAGCTTAAAAAACCTATTCACCGGAAGAATTGATGATTTTTTTCAAGCTACAAAAAACGAACATTTGGTTCTGGTTAGCGGACCACAAGGTGGAGGGAAAACATTCTGGATTGAAAACCGTGTTAAACCACTCGATAACCGAGGAATATAAAATGATGTTTTCATCTCACAAAAAAAACATGTACATACACATTCCTGGCATCATCTTTTGGTTCGGATAAAGACAAAAGAATTAAAACAGCTTACTACCTTGAATCCGGATAAACAAAAACTTCAATTTGTAAAATATAATTTCTACCAAACCACTTTCGAATGGGCACACCGTCCATCCTATCAGGTTGCTGATTCACCGTGGGTTATATTGGATGTAATTGGACCCCTGGAAGTTCAACGAAGTGGAATGTTTAATTTATTAAACCATCTATATGGATCAAACATTCGTTTTTTGGTGTTGTAAATTCGTCCGGCAATTGCTCATAAATTATATCAACATTTCTTGACTGTAGGTTCCTCAAATCTTTAAAGTCTGGTCTTAATTTTCTGGAATTTTCGGTAAATTCCCCAGGCAAATACATCTAAGGAACCAGACGTTTTAAACAACCCTCATGGCGCAGATATTTCCTAAATGGACTAACAGATTGCCGCTTTATGCTGCCGTTGGTGTCATTCTTTTATTGATATCCATAACCGGTTTTTTCTGGTATTTCGGAAGTCCATACTATACCGATGTTGGGTATCGACCAATGCAGCCCATCCCCTATAGCCACAAATTACATGCTGGAGACATGGGCATGGACTGTCGGTATTGCCATACGGGAGTAGAAGTGACAGCCACCGCCGGTGTACCCCCTACACAAACCTGCATGAATTGTCATCGACTGGTTAAGCCGGAAAGCGAACTGGTAAAGCCAATTCATGAAAGTTGGAACACAGGCATCCCTATTCAATGGATCAGAATTCACAAAACGCCGGACTTCGCCTATTTCGATCACAGTATTCATATAAGTAGAAATATAGGATGTGAAAGTTGTCACGGGCGGATTGATCAAATGGAAACGGTCATGCTCAAAAAACCATTAAGCATGAAATGGTGTCTGGATTGCCACAGAAATCCTGCTCCGCATATCCGCCCTGAAGGTAATGTAACGGCCATGGGGTGGACGCCTGCTGAAAACCAGCCGAAGCTGGCTGCACAATTTATTTCAGAACATAACATTAATCCTCCAACCGATTGTTCCGGATGTCATCGATGAGTAATAAACAAATAAGAGGAAAACAATATTGGCGAAGTCTGAATCAAATAGCAGATACGGATGAATTTTCATCCTTCGTTGAAAGAGAATTTCCTGAAGGCACATTGGCTTTGTCAGAAGGTGTCTCAAGGAGAAAATTTTTATCATTGATGGGTGCATCGCTCGCACTGGCTGGTTTGGCTGGTTGCCGACGACCCATCGAAAAAATTATCCCTTATGTTGTTGCCCCCGAGGATATTGTCCCTGGGGTTCCCCTGTTCTATGCTTCTGCAGTTCCTGCCGGATTGAATCCGGTTGGAGTCTTGGTTGAAAACCATGAGGGACGACCAACAAAGTTGGAAGGAAATTCGCTTCATCCTTCCAGTAACGGTAAAACGAATTCATACATTCAGGCCTCTATTCTTGATTTGTACGATCCCGATCGATCAAAATCCGTGCTCGAAAAAGGAATTGCATCTGATTTTGAATCATTTTTAAGGGCCTGGAAATCGCTGTTTGCTGAAGCAAAAAAATCCAATGGAAAAAACATAGCTATTTTAGCAGAAGAAACTGCATCGCCATCCTTTGCGCGAATGAAAAAAGAATTTTTGTCCGCGTTCCCGGAAGCAACCTGGGCAACCTATAGTCCTGTCAATGACGAATCTGTTTTCCGCGGCATTGAAATGGCTACCGGTACCCTGGCCCAACCAAAATATTTCTTTGAAAAAGCTCACGTTATAGTTTCACTTGATTCCGATTTTCTGCTTTTGGACGGTGAACCAATCGCACAATCATTGGATTATTCAAATGGACGTCGAGTGTCCAGTGAAGCAGATTCCATGAATAGAATGTATGTGGCGGAACCAGGATACTCCATTACGGGTGCCATGGCAGACCATCGCATAAAATTGCAGGCAAACCAGATAGGTGCATTTGCTGCTGCAATCGCCATTGAACTAAAAAAACAGGGTGTTTCAATTCCTGGAATTGATGGTATTAAGTCGGCAGGATTTTCCTTCAATAAATCGATGCTAAAAGCCATTACCAAAGATTTATTGGATTCGAAAGGTAACGGTCTGATTGTTGCCGGAAGAAGACAGCCTGCCGCGGTGCATGCATTGGTGTATGCGATGAACCAGGCTTTGTCAAATGTCGGAGAAACGGTCAACTATTTCGGATTTGCTGATATGCAGCCATCGGACATGAACAGTCTAAAGATGCTAACCGATAAAGTGAATAATGGGCTGATTGATGCACTGCTTATCCTTGGTGGCAATCCAGCATTTAACTGCCCTGCAGATCTGCATTTTGCAACAGCCTTAGAAAAAATAAAGTTTTCTGCCCATCTTAGCCCTAAAGTGGATGAAACTTCTCAACGATGCACCTGGCATATCCCTGAAAGTCATTTTCTGGAAGCATGGGGTGATGTGAAAACAGCAACTGGTGTTAATTCGGTTGTACAACCGCAAATCCAACCACTCTATTCTTCCGTAAGTAATCTTGAATTTCTTGCGTCCTGTATGACAGGTGAAGTACAAAGTGGGTATGACATTGTTCGCAAAACGTGGGCAACCTTTTTATCGCCGACAAATTTTGAAAAAGAGTGGCGTCGCACCCTGCATGATGGGGTCCATTTTTCCGGATCAAACCAAATGCGAATTAAGGCAAACAATCAATTACTCACCAAAAATTTATTGAACCATTCATTTGCCATGCGAACTGCGTCCCCAACAAACTTAGAAATTACATTTTCAGCCTCACCGTCTTTATGGGATGGGCGTTTTGCCAATAACGGATGGTTACAGGAATTACCGGATCCCATTTCAAAATTGACATGGGATAATGCAGCATTAATGAGTGAGAAAACGGCAACCGCACTAGGGCTGAAAAACGAAGATATGGCAACGTTGCGATTTAATGGGCGAAATATTGATATACCAGTATGGATCGTACCGGGTATGGCCGATTATTCTGTTGGGCTGGAACTGGGCTATGGCGGTCAGACCGCTGGACGAATTGGTAGCGATGTTGGCGCAAACACCTATTCGGTCAGGACATGGGCGCACCCAGGGTATGGACAAGGGGCTACCATGGTGGCTACCGGTTTGTCCTATGCGTTGGCTTCCACTCAGGATCACAATGGTATGGATGGTGATACCATGGCTGAAGAGGGAGTTCATAATCGACTCCCGATTATCATTCGTGAAGCCACAATAGATGAGTACAAACACGAACCGAATTTTGCTGCAGAAGTAGTTGAAAGTCCCCCATTGGTATCCATGTGGGAAGAAAAACAATACACTGACAGCCCCCAATGGGGTATGGCGATAGATCTGAATGTGTGTACCGGTTGTATGGCTTGTACGATTGCCTGTCAGAGTGAAAACAATGTGCCGATTGTGGGTAAAGAACAGGTAAAACATGGCCGTGAAATGCATTGGATGCGCATGGACCGATATTTTACAGGTGATCGAGACAATCCGGAGTCGGTGGTGCAACCGGTTGCATGTCAACACTGTGAAATGGCCCCCTGTGAACAGGTGTGTCCTGTTGCTGCAACATCACACACGGATGATGGACTGAATGGAATGACATATAATCGCTGTGTTGGGACCCGCTATTGTTCCAATAATTGTCCCTACAAAGTCCGTCGTTTCAATTTCTACAATTATACCAAAGATTTGCCGGACATTGTTCAATTGGCACAAAATCCGGATGTAACGGTGCGTTTTCGTGGTGTCATGGAGAAATGTACTTTTTGCGTACAGCGTATCACTCATGCAAAATTAAACGCCAAAAAGAATGATGCACCGATCAAAGACGGAGACGTGGTCTCAGCTTGTCAACAGACCTGTCCAACCAATGCCATTGTGTTTGGTGATATTACGGATCCGAATTCCAAAGTTTCACAAATGAAAAAACAGAATCGCGACTATGCCCTGTTAGGTGAATTGAATACGAAACCGAGACTTACCTACCAGGCTAAATTGCGTAATCCCAACCCCGAGCTGGAAAATTGAAGGAAATGCGGTGAGCGAAGCGCTACAACCAAAATCGTTTGATCCTGAAAAAGCACCGTTAATCACCGGTGGTCAGACTTTCGGAACGATTACGGATAAAATCAGTTCGATCATCGAAAAGCGCGCGACCAAAGAATGGTGGCTGCTTTTTGCTGCTGCCTTATCCGGATTATTGCTGCTTCTTGGTGTGCTGGGCTGGTTGGTATGGGAAGGGACCGGTATTTGGGGATTAAACAATCCTGTTGGCTGGGGTTGGGCAATTGTCAATTTTGTGTTCTGGGTTGGAATCGGTCATGCAGGCACCCTGATTTCGGCTATTCTGTTTTTATTCCGGCAAAAATGGCGTACGTCCATTAACCGGTTTGCGGAAGCTATGACCATTTTTGCCGTAATCTGTGCCCTGCTGTTTCCCGGTATTCATGTTGGACGGATGTGGTTGCTGTACTATTTCTTTCCCATCCCGAACCAGATGGGCATATGGCCGAATTTCCGCAGTCCGTTATTATGGGATTTCTTTGCAGTCGGAACCTATTTTACCGTATCTCTGCTCTTCTGGTATACTGGATTGATACCTGATTTAGCTACCATAAGAGATAGGGCCAAAACAAAAATTAGAAAAGTTATCTATGGTACACTAGCCATGGGATGGCGTGGTGGAAATCGTCAATGGCAGCATTATGAATTGGCCTATCTGGTGTTGGCAGGATTATCAACACCTCTGGTCTTGTCGGTTCATAGTGTGGTTAGTACAGACTTCGCGACATCTATGCTACCAGGGTGGCATACCACAATATTCCCTCCCTATTTTGTTGCCGGTGCTGTTTTCTCCGGTTTTGGAATGGTAATGACGCTGGTACTCATTGCACGGAAATTCTATGGTCTCCATCACATTATCACCGCCCAGCATCTTGATAAGATGTCTAAAATAATGCTGGTAACCGGGTCCATGGTGGGATATGCCTATTCCATGGAAATGTTTATCGCCTGGTACAGCGGAAATATTTATGAACAATTTGCCTTTTTAAATCGTGGATTTGGGAATTACGCATGGGCTTATTGGATCATGATAAGTTGCAATGTGTTGGTACCACAATTTTTCTGGTCAAAACGTCTCCGTTACAACACAAAATTTTTGTTCGTAGCATCAATCTTGGTAAATGTGGGTATGTGGTTTGAACGATTTGTTATAACCGTTACATCCCTATCGCGTGATTTTCTGCCGTCATCATGGGCGTATTATTCCCCCACAATTTTTGATTTATTAACCTTTGTTGGTTCCTTTGGACTTTTCTTTACATTTTTCCTGTTATTCCTACGATTTTTGCCCATGGTTTCCATGACCGAAGTCAAGGGCGTTTTACCGGAAGCCAATGCACATCATGAAACGGGGAGTCATTAAGATGATTCATGGTATCCTGGCGCAGTTTAAGAATCCGCTTGATTTAATGCACGCAGCGGAAAAAGTCCGTGATGCGGGATTCACAAAGTTTGATTGTCACTCCCCATTTCCAATTCATGGTATGGATTATGCAATGGGATTGAAGCGATCCAAGCTTGGGTTTGTCATTGCCTTTTTTGCTCTTCTTGGAGCTGCCGTCGGTCTTGGACTGCAGTCCTGGGTTCATTTGATTGCCTACCCATTGGTTATCAGTGGTAAACCGTATTTTGCCTGGCAAGCTTACATTATCATTATTTTCGCGCTGTTCGTTTTATTCGGAGCAATTTCAGCTGTATTTGGTATGTTACATTTTAATCGGCTACCTCAATTACACCATCCCGTATTTTATTCTGATAACTTTAAGAAAGTAACGGATGATGGATTTTTTATCAGTATCGAGTCAGATGATCCGAAATTTTCCTCTAATGATACCAAACTATTCCTCCAGGGTATTGGCGGTTCCAACATTGAATTGCTGGAGGAAATCGATGTCTAATAGATTAAAATTGATTCTCCCGGGATTGTTGTCCATCCTCTTGTTTGGTTGTTTTCGAGGTACGCCTTCAGAAAAGCCACCAATTCATATTGTCAAAAACATGGATACACAGCAGAAAATGAAACCTTACCGTGAAAGTGCGATTTTTGCAAATGGTTCCAGTATGAGAATGCCGGTGGAGGGAACAATTGCACGGGGGAAACTGAAAGAGGATTCACGTTATTTCTATGGTAAAAATGGTAACAATTCATTTGTAGTGGAAAGTCCAATAGAATTTACCAGGGCATTGCTGCTACGGGGACAAAACAGATTTAATATTTATTGTGCTCCGTGTCATGGAGAAGTGGGTGATGGAAAAGGACCAATAACCAATTACCAGTATCCCATTCCTCCAACTTCGTTTCATGATGACCGGTTAAGAACCATTGAAGATGGGCACATCTTTGACGTAATATCCAATGGAATACGAAATATGCCTTCCTACAAGGAACAAATTCCCGTTGCTGACAGATGGGCAATTGTAGGGTATGTCCGGGCATTGCAGCGCAGCCAACATGCGAATATCACGGATATTCCAGCAGACCAGATAAAGTCAATTAAATAATGGAACATGATGCAGTTTGATACAACCAATTATCGCATAACCGATTCCAAACCTCTGGGAAGAATTTTCCTTTACACTGGTATTCTATTTTTGGTTTTATCGGCCATCGGATGGGCTATCAATCGGGAGCAGTTTTTCCATTCCTATCTGGTATCATTCACATTTTGGGTTACACTTGGATTGGGTGGTTTGTTTGTTACCTTAATTCACTACCTCACCCATTCGGTTTGGACAATTGTTGTGCGGCGTATTCCCGAAACGGTGATGCGAACATTACCGTGGATGGTAATCTTCTTTGTACCAATATTTTTCGGTATGCATGATCTTTACCATTGGAGTCACACCGATGTTGTCGCACATGACAGTATTTTGATTAAAAAAGTTGGGTACTTAAATATCCCCTTCTTCTCTATTCGCGCATTGATATATTTTGCGGTATGGTTTGGTTTGGGAAGTTTAATACACAAATTTTCTATTGAGCAGGATGAGGGACTTCGTCCGGACATGTATGCAAGGTTGCGCAGAATTGCAGCTCCGGGGATGTTCCTGTTTGCCTTTTCGATTACCTTTGCAGCATTTGATTGGTTAATGTCACTTGATCCGCACTGGTATTCCACTATTTTTGGTGTGTATATCTTTGCCGGTAGTTATTTGTCGATCATTGCGTTTATGACGTTGTTTACCATGTTTATACAATCCCGTGGCGTATTGAAAAAAGAGGTGACAGTCGAACATTACCATGATTATGGTAAACTGTTGTTTGCTTTCACAGTCTTTTGGGCTTACATAGCCGGTTCTCAATATTTCCTGATATGGTATGGAAATATTCCGGAAGAAACGGTTTGGTTCCTCCATCGCTGGGAAGGATCCTGGAAAGCATTTAGTCTATTCCTGATTTTTGCTCACTTTTTTGTTCCGTTCGTTGTGCTCATTTTCAGGGCATCCAAAAGAAACCTCAATATTTTACGTGTCATTGCATCCTTAATATTGGTCATGCAGTTTATGGATCTTTATTGGATTGTAATGCCATCACTGCATCCACACGGGTTTCATTTTTCATGGATGGACCTGACGGCATTCCTTGGAATTGGTGGAATATTTATGTATTTCTTCTGGCGTGAATTCACTGCAAATGCTATCGTACCGGTGAAAGATGAAAAGCTCCAGGATTCAATTAACTTTATCAATCCCTAAGATGAATTATGAATAACACTAACAACAAAGGATACGACACCCAGGAAATTCATTTCCGTTCTATAGCATTGATAGCCATTGCCAGTATCATCGTCTTTGGGTTTTCGCTTTATATCACCTATAGTTATTATCTAAAGGCATCCGAAGCATCGGTTGAGTCGGTTCTTTCGGCTCCTCAACCAGAAGCCATAGTAATGCAGAAGCAGATTAACGATAAGCTGCTACACACGTATGGTATTGTGGATGGATCAAAAAAAATATATAGAATTCCTATTGATCGCGCGATAGAAATTATTTCTACAGATAAAATGTCGATTCGACCATAGAATCGCGGTTCCAGTCTCTTTGCATACACTTTTTAAATATATATCCATAGTATCGTTGTTGCTGTCATTATCGGTGGGTCAGGCAATTAAAAATGATGACCCTCTCCTGAAAAAAATTGATGTCATCGAGCATCTTGGTGATACGATTCCTACCAATTTAATGTTTTACGATGAAAGTGGGAATCAGCTATCTTTGAAATCCATCTTAGTCCCTGACAAACCCACAATCATGACGCTAGCCTATTATGAATGCCCAATGTTATGTACATTTGTATTGAACGGACTGGGCGATGGTTTGTTACAACTTCCTTTTAAATCAGGTTCAGATTTTAATTTGGTCACTGTGAGTATAGATCCTCGCGAAACGCCTGCGATGGCTGCGAGCAAAAAAACAACCTATGAAAAAGAGTATAAGCAGATAGATTGGTCCTTTTTAGTTGGTGATTCTATTGAAATTAAGTCCTTGGCAGATGCACTTGGTTTTCAGTATTATTACGACCAAAATTTAGACGAATTCGCCCATCCTGCGGCCGTGTACATACTTACCCCGGATGGTGTTATTTCGCGATATTTATACGGTTTGCATTTTTGGACCCAAGATATAAAGCTTGGTCTATTAGAGGCATCGAAAGGCCGTATTGGCAGTACCATTGACAAAATAATTTTGTATTGCTATCACTATGATCCCGAAGCGGGATCGTATGTGCTTTTTGCAGCAAACGTTATGCGCCTTGGAGGTTTGATTACCGTCCTCTTAATGGGCGTTTTCTTTGGTATCTTATGGACCAGAGAAAAACAATTGAAAAAACGGCATTAATCTAAAGCAGGTTTCATAATTGATGGAAAATCAGGGGAATTTTTTCCTTCCAGGACAGGGATCAACCGTAGCGCCAAAAGTGGATGCTCTGTTTTTATTTATTGGGGTAGCTTCACTGATCGTGTTCGCCATTGTGGTATTCGGTCTTGTCTATTTCGGATTCAAATACCGTGCTCGATCAAAAGAAGTAACACTTTCGGAACACATCACTCATAATACGGCTTTGGAACTGTTGTGGACAATCATTCCGACAATATTGGTGGTCATTGTATTTATCTGGGGATTTAAAACATTTCTCACATTAAATGTGGTTCCACGAAATGCCATGGAAATTAAAGTGACTGGAAAAAAGTGGTTCTGGTCCTTTGATTACCCCAATGGCTATACTGTAATAAATGAATTGACCGTACCTGAGGATACTCCTGTAAAATTACTTATGTCGTCGGAAGATGTTATCCACAGTTTTTACGTTCCAAATTTCCGAATGAAGATGGATGTGGTTCCTAATCGTTACAGTGTCACCTGGTTTGAAGCTGTAGACCCGGGTGAATACAACCTTTTCTGCACTGAATATTGTGGTACCGGTCATTCCGAAATGATCGGTAAGGTAACCGTACTGTCAAAACAGGATTATGCTGCCTGGGAGGTTTCGTCAGGAGAGGATAATACTGCCGGTTTAACATTAGAGGATATTGGACAAAAAGTGTACCGGGAAAAAGCCTGTTTTACCTGCCATACCTTGGATGGTAGCCGGCTGGTTGGCCCAAGTTTTAAAGGGGCCTTTGGACGAAATGAAAAACTTACCGATGGTACAGAAATTGTCGTTGATGAAAATTATCTACGGCGTTCATTGCTGGAACCGGCGGCTCAGATTGTTGAGGGGTTTGCACCCGTAATGCCCACCTATCAGGGGTTGTTGAACGATCGTGAATTGGATGGAATCATTGCGTATATCAAAACGCTTAAATAAATAGAAATAATATGAATAGTTTTCCAGAAACTCATTATCTAAACGCACCGGAAAGAGGAATTAAATCCTGGCTGACCACGCTGGACCATAAGCGTATCGGCGTAATGTATTTATGGGCGGTTATATTCTTCTTTCTCTTTGGTGGTTCGCTGGCCATGATTATGCGCTCAGAATTGTTCTTCCCGGGAGCGGATTTCATGACAGCTACATTGTACAATAAACTGTTTACACTCCATGGTGCTGTCATGGTGTTTCTGTTTATTATACCGGCCATCCCTGCCGGATTGGGGAATATCTTCTTGCCCATTATGATTGGTGCCAAAGATGTTGCATTTCCCCGGTTAAATCTTGCCAGTTGGTATATCTACCTTACGGGAGCCGTAATTGCTATTTTCTCAATTTTGTTGGGTGGATTTGATACGGGTTGGACATTTTACACGCCCTACAGTACATCGACCGATTCGGCTGTAATCTCTATTGTTGCCGGTGCATTTATCATGGGCTTTTCTTCTATCCTTACGGGATTAAATTTCATCGTGACCATCCATAAGCTTCGTGCACCGGGAATCAATTGGTTTAATATGCCATTATTTATCTGGGGATTGTATGCCACTGCAATCATTCAGGTGGCAGCGACACCGGTGCTGGCAATAACACTTTTATTGCTAATTATGGAACGAACTTTGGGGGTAGGAATTTTCGACCCGGCTATGGGTGGTGATCCTGTTCTTTTCCAACACTTTTTCTGGTTCTATTCACACCCTGCTGTTTATATCATGATACTACCTGGCATGGGGATAATTAGCGAATTGATATCCGGTTTTTCTCGTAAAAAAATATTCGGTTACAAAGCTATCGCTTTTTCCAGTTTAGGAATTGCATTCCTGAGCTTTCTTGTTTGGGGTCATCATATGTTCACTTCGACCCAATCCGTTTTAGCATCCACCATTTTCTCCGTATTAACCTTTCTCGTTGGAATACCCTCTGGAATAAAAGTTTTCAATTGGCTCGCGACACTTTACAAAGGCTCAATACGCTTTTTAACCCCAATGATTTATGCCTTTTCCTTTCTGATATTGTTTTCCATCGGTGGCCTAACCGGAATATTTTTAGGTTCTATAGGTACGGATATTCATCTCCATGACACCTATTTTATTGTAGCACATTTTCATTTTACAATGATGGGTGGAACCGTCATTGCATTTCTTGGTGGACTACATTACTGGTGGCCAAAGATATTTGGTAGGATGTACAATGAAAAATTAGCTCGAATATTGGCAGTATTGATTTTCATTGGATTCAATCTCACGTTTATTCCCCAGTTCATTAATGGGCTGCACGGGATGCCAAGGCGTTATTTTATGTACGTGGAGCAATATACTACGTCCAATCAAATTTCCACTATTGGCGCATTTATTCTCGGGTTTTCATTATTTACAGCCTTTGTAAATCTATTTTTAGCAACAAAACGGGGTGCCCCGGCTGGCAATAATCCCTGGGGTGTATTGGGTTTGGAATGGAAAATCACATCTCCACCGCATCCTCACAATTTTCCTGAAGATCCGGAAATCACCCATGGGCCATATGATTACGATAAAGTTATCGCAAAACCCACGTTGGATATTTAGGTCGGAGAGATCATGAATCAATCAGAAGCGCATCCAACCTACTTACAGCATCATTTTGCAGATTCTGAACAACAAATGGATGCCGCAAAAACCGGTATGTGGATTTTTTTATTGACTGAAATTCTTACCTTTGGTGGGCTGTTTGTTGCATATGGAATTTTCCGGGCATGGAATCCCCATATGTTTTATCTTGCGCACAAAGCATTAAACCAATCACTTGGGGCGCTCAATACCATTGTGTTAATTACCAGCTCATTAACCATGGCGCTCTCCATCTGGTCCATGCAGAATGACAAAAGAAAACAGACCATTATTTTTCTAATCGCCACGGTGGTTCTGGCGGGTACTTTTATGGTAGTGAAATATTTTGAATACAGCCACAAGTTTCATCTGGGACAATTGCCCGGGAAGTTTTATACATACACTGGTATAGAAGGTTCAAACCCCCATATTTTCTTCAGTATATACTTCATGATGACCGGATTGCATGGGATTCATGTACTAATCGGTATGGGATTGATTGTCTGGCTGATTATTAGGACCTCAAAAGGACATTTTAGCAGCGCTTACTATACGCCCATTGAGATCACCGGATTATTCTGGCATCTGGTGGATATGATTTGGATATTTTTATTCCCACTCCTTTATCTGATAGGTTGATTATGGAAAATTCGCCATCACATCACATCACACCATTATGGATTTACATTGCAGTCGGAGGCGCACTCATGGTATTGACGGTAATAACGGTTGCCGTATCCTACATTGATCTGGGTGGCTTTAATGTTGTTATAGCATTGGGAATAGCGTCAGTGAAAGCACTACTTGTTGCTTTCTTTTTTATGCAGCTATGGTGGGATAAAAAAGTGAATTTTATGGTTTTCGCAACCGCCCTAATTTTTCTTTCCATATTTCTAATTCTAACCATGTTTGATACGCAAGCACGGGGATATATTAATCCGGAAATGAAGGGTAACATAAAACCTAATGCTGCAATGTACGATACAATGGATGCAAAACCCGCCCAGCACTAATCCAATTCTCTTTATAGACTCCTCTCTGCTCTGATGTAATTTCCGGAGCATTAAATCAATACAAATGAAAAATAAACGTAATGTTGCACCTTCCCTGTTCTCAGCATTTGTTGAGCTGGTGAAACCAAGGATCATGGTCATGGTGCTTGTGACCACTACATTTTCTTATTATTTGGCCAGCAATGGAATACGGTCCTATAACGATTTGGTGATCTTGTTGCTTGGTACAGCTTTGGTGAAGGGCGGTGCCGGCTCCTTAAACCATTTGTTTGAACGAGATACAGACCAACTCATGGCAAGAACCAGATTTCGCCCATTGCCTTCCGGTATTGTATCGCATCGTAGTGTATTGATTTTTGGTCTGGTATTATCCTCCCTGGGGGTTTTGCTATTGAACTATTTTATCAATCCTCTTACCGCATTGATCGCTTTATTCACCGTAGCAATGTACATACTTATTTATACACCGTTGAAACGTGTAACCTGGTTGAATACATCCATTGGCGCAATTCCAGGAGCATTACCTGCCATGGGAGGTTGGACAGCAGCAACCAACAGCCTGGATATGGGAGCCTGGATAATGTTTGGAATTTTATTTTTCTGGCAACATCCGCATTTTTATGCGATCGCCATTTTATTCAAAGACGATTACGCTTTGGCTGATCTCAAAATGCTTCCTGTAATTGATGTTGATGGCATCAGCACTGTTCGACAAATTTTAATCCATACGTTACTCCTGATTCTTGTATCCGTCTTACCGGTATTTTGGGGCATATCAGGAGTTATCTATCTCATTGGTGCCTTGATTCTAGGGGTGCTATATTTACTCCCAGGTTTGTCGCTGGCTCAAAGTTTGACAACTCAAAATGCTAAAAAATTGTTACGAAGTTCAGTGATGTATCTGCCGTTATTGCTAGTGCTCATCATTATAGATTCAAAATTATTTATCCGATGAAAAGACAATCTGCTTACTGGGCTATTGTCAGTAGTGTGCTTTCAGCCTGTTTCCTCTTGGTTGTGGGCTATTTGGTATACGGACCAACATATGGTGATCAGTCTGTCGATGTTTCTTTTCTGCCACATATTAATGTCATATTAAACAGTCTTTCGGCTATCGTATTGGTAAGCGGTTACTATTTCATAAAAACACAAAGGGAGACGAGCCATCGCTATGCAATGATTACAGCGTTCATCCTCTCCGCTGCATTTCTAACATCCTACGTCCTTTACCATTATTTTCAGGCTGAACCAAAAAGTTATACTGGTGACTTTCCCTGGATCTATTTTCCAATCCTTATCGCTCACATTTTATTAGCAGCTGGAATTGCTCCACTTATTCTGGTAACGATTTATCGTGGTTGGACTGATAAGCGCCCTAAACATAAAAAGCTGGCAAAATGGACATTTCCCCTTTGGATTACTGTTTCTATTTCAGGAATAATTATTTATTTTATGCTATACGGGATATAACAATTGAAAGTTGCAACCACCGCATTATTTTTTTTACTCACCGTTCTTTGGAGTCAAACCCAATCCATCATTGGTGAAGGATTAACTGGAAGCGATTTACTAAACTACATTGTTGATAATTACAAGACAGGCTCCACCCTTGGGTATGGACCTGCACGCGATGTTATGTACGGAGAAATTGATCTTCATGATGGAAATCTTCTTACCGGTGTATACAGCGGATTTACAATCGAATTAGACTTATCTGCAGATCCCAGCACAGATGCGTATAGCAAAGGAATTAATTGTGAACATACCTGGCCTCAGAGTATGGGTGCAGATTCTGAACCGCAAAGAAGCGATATGCACCATCTGTTTCCATCGAAAATCGAAGTAAATGCTGCCCGGGGAAATGACCCCTTTCTTGATATAGACGATGCCGATACGGATGTTTGGTATTATCAAAACCAGACATCAACATCAATACCTACCTTCAATATTGATCTTTGGAGCGAAAAAGAAAATGACGGAACGACGGCCTTTGAAGTGCGGGAAGACCACAAAGGAAATACGGCTCGTGCCATGTTTTATTTTTTCGCCATGTATCAGGATGTAGCTGACGTTTCTTTTTGGAATAGCCAATATACCTCATTATTGCACTGGCATTATTCAGATCCGGTAGATTCAGTGGAATACGACCGGACGTATGCTATTGCCGCCTACCAGGAAGACAATCCCAATCCTTTTATCCTGGACTCAACGCTAGCCAGAAGAATCTGGTGGCCAGATTCAGCAACCAATGATGGTGGAAGAGTGTGGCATGTGGACACCGTTGGATCAGACGAAAATGGTGATGGTTCCCTTGCTGCACCGTTTGCAACGATCCAATTTGCTGTATCTACTGCAGCTGACAGTGACACCATTCAGGTTCATCCCGGTGTGTATTTCGAGACCATAAGCATGCTGGGTAAAGCACTCTACCTCACTTCCAATCTGTATACAACAAATGATACGTCCCTTATTACGCAAACAATAATTGATGCTGACTCTTCAGGTCCAGCATTCATTATGGAAAACAACGAAGATTCAACGACTGTAATCCGTGGTTTAACCATACAAAATGGTTCAGGGTATCTTGCCGATCCTGATGGTGATGGATTTTCTGCCGTTTATGGTGGTGGTGTTTACTGTGAAAATGCCTCACCAAAACTTGAAAATCTGGTGATTAAAAATAATTCGGTAACCAATGGTGGTGGCGGTGGATTGTTCATTTATAACGGATCACCAATAATTAATGACGTTAGGTTTCTAAACAACCGATCTGAAGATGTGGGCGGTGCCATTTATGGCAAAGTAAATTCTGATCTTGTTATCAAAAATTCATTTTTCTATCAAAACCACACTGCAGATGTAGGTGGAGCACTCTATGCTCGTGATTCATCTGATGTGCTAATCCAAAACACTGTCATTGCATTCAACACCAGTGATCATGCCGGTGCTGGAATAGGATTCAAACGATATTGTTACCCGATAATCAATAACGTAACATTTTCCAACAATACGGCGACACATTTTGGTTCGGCGATCTATTCTAACACGTCCTATTCCACGGTTGAAAATGCCATTTTTTGGGGAAATTCTTCGGATCAAATCTATTTTGCAACGTTTGATGACTCAAATTCAATAAGTATTGCTTATTCTGATGTTGAGGGTGGCATTGAAAGTATCACTACCAACGAAAATGGAAGTGTAAACTGGTTGTCTGGAAATATTGACAGTGATCCATTATTTTGTGATTCTGACTCAATGAATTTCTATCTCTACAATACATCTCCCTGTGTGAATTCAGGACTGAATGGATCCTCCATGGGGGCGTTGGATGTGGGATGCTATGAGCTTTCAAACGGTACCAATCAAATCCCTGATCGGTTTAATTTGATCCATGTATACCCTAATCCCTTCAATTCCCGTACTACAATCGAATGTGAACTATTTACTGTAACAACTGTCTCTATTTCGATTATTGATCTACAAGGGCGTAACATTAAATCGCTATTCAGGAGAATTGAATCGCCGGGTGTAAAATCGGTCGAATGGGATGGTACAAATAATCAGAATCAACCTGTAAGTACAGGTGTATACCTTTATCAGATAAACATGTACAATCAACTTTTTACGGGAAAAATCCTGCTTCTTCAATAGAATGATACGAATTACTTTGATAGAATAACATCATTCATTCTTACATCGATTACTATTTGGAAGTGATTAAAGTGTAAATGATCCCATATTCATTTCGAGACCCTGCGAATAAAAGTGAAAGTATATCCTTGACGGAACTTTACTTTGCATAAAAAGATAAGAATCCATACACTTTCTAGAAAATTCGGGAAATTTGGGTTATCAATAGTCTATAGGTAAGGATTACCCTAAAAACGATTGTACTATCTTTTTCAGATCAATGATCGAGTTTTTGTATTCTTCGCTCATGCCGATCACCTTCAAATGGCTCATGCAACCAAAGATTAATGACTACCAGTGCTTTCTCAACAGCAACAAATCTGGCACCAAGTGATAGTATGTTGGCATTATTGTGGTGGCGAGATAATTTTACAATTTCTTCTGGTCCGTCGTAATACACTGCTGCTCGAACACCTTTTACACGATTTGCTGCCATGGCTTCTCCCTGACCGGATCCGCCAAAAATAATTCCTAATGCGTGATCCGAATTTCCCACTACGTGAGCTGCTGGTAGAATAAAATCAGGATAATCATCTTCTTTATCGTAGGTAAAAGCACCAAAGTCTTGCGTTTTGTACCCCTGCTCGTCAAGATACTGCTTAACTTTTTCCTTCATTTCATATCCGGCATGATCAGAAGCCAGAACAATTGTCATTTTTTTAGGATCAGGTAACATGAACTTTCCTTATCATAATTTTTCCAAATGTTCCCGGATGGTCTGCTCAACTTTTTCAACCGTAAACCCAAATTCTTGTGCTAAATCCTTGGCTGGCGCAGAGGCACCAAAGTGATCTATCCCAATCGTGATACCGTTGATTCCAACAAATTTCTCCCATCCCAGCGTTACGCCCGCTTCCAACGATACTTTGAGGCAACCCCTTACCGGTATTAACGATTGTATATATTCATCCGACTGTTGTTGGAAAATTTCCCAGCAGGGGATACTAACAACCCTGCATTTCTTATCTCCCATCGATTTGGCAACCGCCATTGCAAGTGCAACTTCAGATCCGGTGGCAATCAACACAATCTCAGGTTTACCTTTCGCTTCAATCACTTCGTAACCACCCTTGCGTACCCCATCTTCAATATCGTCAATGGTTTTGTCAATTACGGGAAGGTTTTGCCGGCTTAATAATAGTACCGATGGAGAATGCATGGATTCCAGAGCCAATCGAAAACAGATAGCAGTTTCTTTGGCATCGGCAGGTCGAAATACTTGCAGATTTGGTATGGCACGCAATGCCATGATATGTTCTACCGGTTGATGGGTTGGTCCATCTTCCCCAACATAAAAAGAGTCATGGGTAAATTCATGAATGACACGAATCTTTTGCAATGCTCCCAATCGAATTGCAGGGCGGCTATAATCGGAAAAAACTAAAAATGTACCACCAAATGGTATTATTCCACCATGCAATGCCAATCCATTCATAATTGCAGCCATGGGAAATTCTCGTACGCCAAAAGATAAATTTCTTCCCTTGGTATGGGTCATTGAAAAATGGCCGTAGGCAGCAGCAAAACCATCTGTGCAATTGGATGGGTCTAAATCTGCAGAACCTCCAACTAGGTGGGGATATTCCTCAGCAAAAAGTTCGAGAGATTGCCCAAACGCCTTGCGAGTGGACAACTCGGTTGATGAGGTAAAATCCGGATACCTTGGATCAGCCAGATATCCCTCAATAATTACATTCCAATCCTGTTCAAATTCACTATCCTTAATGTGGAATAATTGAGTTTTCCAGCGTTTGATTTTTTCTGCTTTATCGTCAAATGACTTTTGAAAATAATGTAAACAAACGTCAGGTACAGAAAAAGATGCAGGATCCAGTCCCAAATTCAGTTTGGTTGCAGCAATTTCATCAGGTGGCAATGGAGAACCGTGGGTACTGGAACTGCCTTCCATGGAGGCAGATCCTTTGGCCATGGTTGTTTTACCAATAATCAATGATGGCCCATCCGATTGCTGGGCATTGATTATGGCCTGTCGGATAGCATGGTGGTTATGTCCGTCTATGGATTCTACGTTCCATTTAAAACCCTTGAATACAGTCTTAATATCCGTTGAATCGGAGCGCGATGTGGCTCCGGCGATTTGCACATCGTTGGCGTCGTAATACATAATAAGTTTTGACAGACCCCAATGTCCTGCCAGTGCAGCAGCTCCCAGTGCGATTGGTTCCTGTAAATCACCATCGCCACAGAGAATGTATGTAAAATGGTCAATCAGTCCCTTAGTTTCCGAAAAACGAGATTCAAAATACTGGTGTAAATATGCTTCAGCGACTGCCATTCCCACACCCATTCCCACACCCTGTCCCAGTGGTCCAGTGGTGGCCTCCACGCCTGGAATATCCACTTCAGGATGCCCTGGCGTTCTGCTATGCAATTGTCGGAAGTTGCGTAAATCTTCCATGGTGAGCCAGCCACAATGAAACAACAGTGCATACAGGAGCATGGATTCATGACCGGCCGACAGCACAAAACGATCGCGATTAAACCAATCGGGATTTTCAGGATCAAAGGTGAGGAATTCCTTAAATAAAATTGTGGCAAAATCGGCTGAAGACATGGGTCCGCCTGTATGCCCTGAATTGGCATGCCGTACACCATCCATGATAAGACCTTTAATTACATTTACACAGTACACGTCCTTTTCATTCGCGGACCACTCTGAAAAGGAGTCAATTTCTTTGTATGTTTTCATTCTATTGATTTGAATTGTTGGATTGTTTTAACCGGATCATTTGTGTGAAAAATAGCAGAACCGGCCACCAGAATATCAGCTCCCGCTACCAATACATCATGAGCATTGCTTAATTTAATTCCCCCGTCAACTTCGATGACCACTTTTTCACTAAGCCCTTTTTCCAGCAGCATTTGTTTGATGGCCTGTATTCTTTTTGTCGATTCAGGAATATACCCTTGCCCTCCGAATCCAGGTTCCACGCTCATGACCAATATCAAATCAATGGAATTCAAATATGGTTCGAGAGACGTAATCAAGGTCTTTGGCTTAATGGATAGTCCCACCTTTTTACCGGTCTTACGGATCAAATGAATCACATCCATGGGATGTGAACTGGCTTCCAGATGAAAGGTGATACCATCTGCCCCTGCGTCCACAAATGATTGGACAAAAGCTTCCGGGTTGGTTACCATTATATGCACATCCAGAAATAAATCCGTTTGGTTTCGCAATGATTTTACTACAGGAGGACCAATGGTGAGATTGGGGACAAAATGTCCGTCCATCACATCCACATGAATCATATCTGCATTGCCTTGCCTACAAAAATCCAGCGCCTGTTTCAGATTGGAAAAATCAGCGGATAAAATTGATGGTGCTATTCGATGTTTTTTAACCATATCGGATACAAGAAATTACCCCCCTGTGACCTCCTTGAACACACGTTTAAAATTTTCACCCATAATCCATTTTATTTCTTGTGGGGAATAGCCTCGTTCTAAAAGTTTTTTTGTGATTATTGGTAATGTTGTCACATCCTCCAAACCGCGGGGCAATATTTCAACACCGTCAAAATCTGAACCTATACCAACATGCTTCGCACCAATTAATTTGGTGATATAATCAATATGATCAATGACTAAGTCGACTGACGGTGCAATCTTGTGCATATCCGCTTCCATAAGTTCCATGCTTCCGTACCAGTATTCGTCGGATTCTTCACCATATTTTTCTTTTAATTCATCCAGCTGAATGCGATAGCTATCTTCCACCGATTTCTGTCGCTGATGAAAACTACTATCCAAATATCCCGGATAAAAATTAACGCATACGACGCCATTATTATCACGAATTGCAATAAGCTGATCATCGGTTAAATTGCGAAAATGGGTGCATAAGGTATAGGCACAGGAATGAGAAGCGATTACAGGCTTACTGCTCGTTTCCATAATGTCCCAAAAGGTTTTTACTCCAGCATGGGACACATCCACGATTATTCCCAACTCATTGCATCGGCGGACGATGTCTTTGCCAGATTCTGTTAACCCAACAAAAACAAGTGAATCGCCACTTGTCTCATCCTTTGCGCTGGTTGCCCAATCATTAGAATTGTTCCAGGTGACCCCCAAATACCGAACCCCACGTTGGTAAAAATGCTCTAGTTTTCCCAGGTCATTTTCCAGTGGATGTCCCCCCTCCATTCCGATCATAGCAGAAAGAACACCCGCTTTTTCATTTTTCAGAATATCATCATAGGTTCTGATAATGCTGAGTTTTCCTTTTGATCTTGCTTCTATCGCCTCCAGAGAGTCTATCATTTCGTTACCACGCTCGTAGGCGCCCTCCGGTAAAAAACGATACGGATCTACCCAGATTGTAAAAACTTCCAGATCAACTCCACCTTGATAGAAGCGGGGAATATCCGCATGTCCGCTGGTTGTGAGGATCGAAATATCTTCACCGTTCATGGTGCGTAGCAGGACATCACAATGGGTATCAGCGACAAATGCATTGTGGTGTAGTCTTTGTGCATTTGGGCCACATCCTGCCAGGATAAATAGAACAAAACTAAGCAAACCAATCCTCATATTAATCCCATTCAAACCCAAGTACTTTTCCAGTAATCGGGTCAAGTTCGATTGAATTATAATCCCTGATTTCTTCAATGTAATAATACCAAATTTTCACATGAGCCTGTTCGTCTATCCAGGTCGAATCGGGAATCCCAAAGGTATAAATTATCTCCTCCTCGGATGGTAATTTTTTTAAAAAAGTATACACATCAAAGGCATTCATATATCCCTTATCTAGGGCTGTGTTATCTCCCGGATCCTGCTCAATCATCGGGATGATGGGTTTTAATTCCGGTTTCGGTTCCGGTTTTGGACCACAGGTCCATACTAAAAGAGACAGGATGAAAATCCATTTATTCATAGGTAAAAATAGTAAAGCCTGCGGAATTGACAAACCAGATAGAACGATTTATTCTGAAATCTTTGATAAGAATTCCATTACTTTATTTAGTAAACAATTTCTTTCACTCTCATGGAGAATAAGTGTAATTTGGATTTTTACGCGGAGAACATTGCATGAATGATAAACAAAAATCCAAGGAGTTTTTCCTGGATGAAAAATTTTTAAAAGAATCCGATGCCCGTTCCATCAGACTGCTTTCTGAATATTTGGGTCCCAAAAGTCGGCTTGCCAACAATAATATAAGCGATACCATTGTCTTTTTTGGATCAGCACGAATATTGCCCCCCGATGTTGCAGAAGAGAATTTACGCCAGGGCAACTTTTCAACGAATGAGGGAAAAAATACGGCTGAATTAGATGCAAAGAATAGTATGTACTATGAAGCTGCCAGAGAGCTGGCAAAAAAACTAACAAATTGGAGCAAAAGACTCAAAAACTCCGAGCACCGCTATATTATTACCAGTGGTGGCGGTCCAGGTATTATGCAAGCCGCTAATCGCGGAGCCAGTGAAGCCAAAGGCCTTACCATAGGAATGAATATTACCTTACCCTTTGAGCCATCAAGCAATCCTTATATAACAAATGAGTTGGATATTCAATTCCATTACTTTTTCATGAGAAAATTTTGGATGGCTTATTTGGCAAAAGCCCTTGTTGCCTTTCCGGGTGGATTTGGCACCCTGGATGAATTGATGGAAATACTAACATTGATTCAGACCAAAAAAATATCGAAAAAAATCCCCATTGTTCTGTTTGGTGAAGATTACTGGAAAAACGTGATAAACTGGGAATATCTGGTGAATTTTAACACCATTAGCAAAGAAGATTTAAACTTGTTTAAAATAACCGATTCCATTGACATCGCTTTTGATTTTATTTCATCTGAGATACGCAAGCGCGATTTTAAAGGTCCCAATTTCTAAAGGGGGTTCTATGAAAAAGGTATTTGGTTTATTGGTCCTGAGTCTTCTAATTGGTCAAGGCCAAACATTATCCCATATCATGCAGGTAATTCCACGGGTTTTCGTATTGCAAAATGCTACGATTCACACCCAGCCCGGGGAGATTAAAGCAAATGCTTCAATTCTGTTGAGAAACGGATTGATTGAAGCAGTTGGATCCAAAATTACCATTCCAGAAGACGCCACCGTTATTGATATGAACGGCAAGCACATTTATGCCGGTTTTATCGAAGGTTGGTATGAGGTAGCATCCAAGGGAATTGAAGCAACATCCCGCTCCCATTGGATTGATCTGATACATCCTGAATGGGTTGCTTCCGATCATTATAAGGCTGATGTAAAATCCGTTGAACAATTGCGTTCACTTGGGTTTACCTGTATTCACGCAGTAATGGATAATGGGATTTTCCGTGGTCAATCCTCTTTGATCGGATTGGATGAACAAGCCACTGTCATTAAACCCAGTGTAAGTCAGGTGATGCAATTTCAGACTCGGGGATGGGAATCAGTTGAATACCCCGGAGCGTTACTTGGAACCATCGCCGTAATACGTCAAACATTGTACGATGCAAGCTGGTATGGGAGTGCTCAGGAAATATACTGGAAAAATCCGGATAAAAATGAACCGGTGGAAGAAAACCTTGCGCTGGCTGCGCTAGTAGAAACGAAACACAATCCATTCTTATTCAATACTGGACAGGAACTTGCTGCTACCCGGGCAATCGATATTGCCAATGAGTTTGGCCTGGATCTTTGGTTGAAAGGTTCCGGTTTTGAATACCGACGGTTGGATGATATTCAAAAAGCAAATCCATTTATAATTCTGCCTGTAACCTACCCTGGGAAACCAGATGTGGCTCAATCCTATCGTGCAGCTCAATACACCACCGATCAACTAAAACATTGGGACCTTGCACCTGACAATGCACAAAGACTCACCAAATCAGGTATCCCCATTGCATTCACCACAATTGGGTTAAAAGACCGGAAGCAATTCAGGAAAAACCTCGTGTCCAGTGTGAAGCGTGGATTGGACGAAGATGCTGCACTGGCAGCACTAACCACCACCCCTGCTGCAACATTTGGCTGTGGTGATTATTTAGGGAAAATTAAACCAGGGTTTGCAGCCAATTTTATTGTGGTTGATGGATCGTATTTTGATCCTGACAATGTGGTACGATCGGTTTGGATTAATGGATATGAATATGATGTTGAACCGGAACCTGAAGTCGTATTTAATGGAAACTGGGATTTTTGGTTAAATGACCTGCGTGGAAAATTGGAATGGAAGGGAATGACATCAAATCCATCTGGAAATGTGATTATCGACAGTACAACCGTCGAATGTAAATCGCTTGTGATTGATGATACTCGTATATCCTTTTTCATAAAAGGTGAAACAAATGATTTTCCCGGTGTAACGCGATTTGCCGGTACCTATGTAAATGGAGAATGGTCCGGAACCGCCACATTTGCCAATGGTGATGTTTATACCTGGCAGGCAACCAATAATACTCCTGTAGAAAAAGAAAATAAAATAGAGAAAATTGAAAGCCCCAGTGACTTATCAATCGTGTACCCTGAGGGCGCCTATGGATTAGAACAAATACCGGACCAGCCATATTCTGTTTTTATAAATGATGCTACATTATGGACATCCGGACCAATGGGCGTGCTGGAAGACTGGGATATGCTAATAGTGGATGGGAAAATAGATAAAATTGCAAGAGATATTAAAATTCCACGAAATAGTGCTGTCATTATTGACGGAAAAGATAAACATGTTACACCCGGTCTTATAGATGCCCATAGCCATACGGCTGCAGCATCTATAAATGAAGGCTCCCAAAGTGTTACCGCAGAGGTCCGAATTCAGGATGTCCTCAACCCCGATGACATCAGTATCTACCGACAAATCGCGGGAGGAACCACCACCATCAACGTGTTGCATGGCTCAGCCAATGCAATCGGTGGCCAAAACGCTGTAATCAAATTGCGTTGGGGCGCAAATGCTAATAATCTCATTTTTGATAAAGCAAAGTCAGGAATCAAATTTGCTCTTGGAGAAAATGTGAAGCAATCCAATTGGGGAGACGACTACACAACTCGATATCCGCAAACACGGATGGGTGTGGAACAGGTTATCCGCGATGCGTTGGTCCGCGCCCAAGATTATGAAAAAGCATGGCGTGCCTATAATAAAAATTCCAGATGGCAAAAAACCCATGTGCCTCCACGCAAGGATTTGGAGCTGGATGCACTTGTTGAAGTATTAAATGGTGATCGCATGGTGCATTGCCACTCTTACCGACAGGATGAAATTCTTATGCTAACACGTGTAGCAGAAGAATTCGGTTTTACCGTGGGTATATTTCAACATGTTCTGGAAGGATACAAGATCGCCGAACGGATTGCGGAGCATGGCGCAAGTGCCTCCACATTTACCGATTGGTGGGCCTATAAATTTGAGGTATATGATGCCATACCATATAACGGAACTTTAATGCATGATGCAGGCGTTTTGGTCTCCTTTAACAGTGATGATGATGAGCTGGCCCGTAGATTAAATCTGGAGGCTGCCAAAGGTGTAAAATATGGTGGTTTATCAGAGACGGATGCGCTCAATACAGTTACAATAAATCCTGCCAAGCAACTGGCAATTGATCAATGGGTTGGATCGTTGGAAGTAGGCAAGGATGGTGATTTTGTGATCTGGAGCGGACCACCTCTGTCAACGTCCAGCAAGTGCGAACAAACCTGGATCGACGGTCGCCGGTATTTCAGCCTTGAAGAGAATGCTCGCCTCAAAGAACGAGATCAATTAATCCGACAACAGCTTATACAAAAAATATTACGCTCGGATGATGATGGTAACCCATCCATGAGTCCACCACCTTTAAAGGATGAGGATGAAGATCATTGTCTTGCGCAGGATGACATTTTATGGGAGGAGGGATTATAATGAAAAAGTATATGTTGAGCCTTTTGCTTCTCTCCCTGGTTTGGACATCAGATCAAATTCCTGCTTCCGCACAGGAAAAACCAATTTTAATCAAAAATGCCACATTGCATACAGTTTCACATGGGACATTGGAAAACTATGATCTGTTGTTTGAAAATGGTATTATCACACGCATAGAGGACCAAATTGTATCCAGCCCCGAAATGGATGTTGTGGATGGTAAAGGAAAGCACGTGTATCCGGGACTGATAGCTACTACATCCACAATCGGACTGAATGAGGTTAGTGCAGTGCGGGCATCTGTGGATATTAATGAAGTGGGCAATTTCACTCCCGAAGTTAGAGCCAATGTGAGTTACAATCCCGATTCTGAACATATTCCTGTTGCACGGTCCAATGGTGTACTGTTTGCCAATGTCGTTCCAATTGGCGGACGTATTCCCGGTCAATCTTCGCTTATGATGATGGATGGCTGGACCTGGGAAGATGCCACCTACAATCATCCCACAGCCATGCATATCAACTGGCCAAATATGCGTGTAAATACGGATCCCAATGCGAAAAAGTCAATTGCGGAACAGGAAGAAGACCGCCGAAAGCAGATATGGGAATTAGATGACATCCTTGACCGAACCAGGCAATATGAAAAAATTATGTCAAATACCACTACGGTTACACCTAATGACTTACCCCGGGATATCGGTTTGGAAGCACTACTACCGTATATTCATGGGGAGAAACCTTTCTTTATCCATGCCTATGATGCCCGCGATATTGAAGCTGCTGTTCATTGGTCAATCAATCACAAGGTGCGAATGGTGATCATTGGTGGCTGGGATAGCTGGAAACTAACTTCGCTTCTCAAAGAGTACGATATTCCTGTCATTGTAGACCGCACTCTCCGTTTACCCTGGCGCCGATACAGTTCCTACGATGCTGCCTATACACTGCCCATGAAGCTCTATCAGGCAGGTGTTCAGTTTGCGATATCACCGGGTGTCATGCAATCTGCACATATCCGGGATCTTCCAAATCATGCCGCGATGGCATCTGCCTTCGGACTACCACGTGAAGAAGCACTGCGGTCTATCACATTGTCGGCTGCTGAAATCCTTGGGGTAAGTGATCAAATCGGTTCCTTGGATGTGGGCAAGGATGCTACACTTTTTATTGCCGACGGTGATATCCTTGAAATTGTCAGCCATGTAGAACAGGCGTATATCTTAGGTACAAAAACGGATATGAGTGATCGCCACAAGACGCTGTATAAAAAATATCAGGAAAAATATAACCAATTAGGGATATTGGGGGATTAGCATGGAATATAATGCTTTGGTAAGCCAAAGGATTGAAGTTTCAACCGATTTAATTATTTTGCGCATTGTACCAGATGGCTGGGAAATGCCTGAGTTTGAAGCAGGTCAATTTGCCGTACTGGGATTATTAGAATCTGCTCCACGAACAGCATTTGCTGATCGAGAGCCGGAAACCGATTCAGCAAAAATAATTAAGCGTGCTTATTCTATTGCATCATCCTCTAAAAACAAGGAATTCATCGAATTCTATATCACTTTGGTTCGGTCAGGAGAATTGACACCTCGCCTATTTGCACTAAAAGCCGGTGACCCGGTCTTTCTGGGGAAAAAATTCACTGGAATGTTTACCATGGATATGATTGATCAGGATGCGAACATATTACTGATTGGTACCGGTACAGGACTGGCTCCTTACATGAGTATGCTCAGAACCCATCTGGTATGTGGAGGTCCTCGGAGATTTGGTATTCTTCATGGAGCCCGCCATTCCTGGGATCTGGGGTACAGATCAGAACTAATTACGTTAAAAACCATGTGTTCCAATGTGTCCTATATTCCAATCATAAGCCGACCCAATGAAGAAGTGACGCCCTGGGGTGGATTAACCGGTCATGTTCAGGATGCCTGGGAAAGTGACCTGCTGGTACAATCCTGGGGAGCTCAACCATCAGCGGATGATACGCATATATTCCTGTGTGGCGGTCCTGCGATGGTGGATGACATGGTCATGCGTCTGGAAACAAATGGATACAAGGAACACAAAAAGAAAGAACCCGGGAACGTACACATTGAAAGATATTGGTAATATGACAAAACAACGATGTAGCTGGCCGGGTGCAAATGAACGGATGCTCCATTATCACGACACCGAGTGGGGTAACCCTTGCCATGATGACCGCCTTTGGTTTGAATATATTACACTTGATGCTTTTCAGGCTGGACTCAGTTGGCAAATTGTCCTGAACAAACGTGAAGGATTTCAGAGGGCTTTCGATAATTTTAATCCGCAGGTTGTGGCGGGCTATGATGATGCAAAATGTGAATCTCTTCGGCAAAACCCGGATATCATTCGGAATCGCTTAAAAATTACCGCCACCGTATCTAACGCCATTTCGTTTTTAAACGTCCAGAAAGAATTTGATGCATTTGATAATTATATTTGGCAATTCACTGACGGTGAAACAATTCATAATCGATGGAAATCCATGCAGGAAATTCCTGTTTCCACGCCCTTAAGTGATAGAATCAGTCAGGATTTGAAAAAGCGCGGTTTTACATTTGTGGGATCAACAATTGTCTACGCATTTCTACAGGCCGCAGGAATTGTAAATGATCACACTGTGGATTGTTTTAGATACAAAGAATTAACAAAATAGTCTATAGATAAACGCTTTTTTGGAGCAATTGCCAGAGGCTTTCTGTTCTACTATTCATTTCCAATGGTATATGGGTTTCATCTATCCTCTTCACTGGCACGATTCCCAATGTACTACTGGTAATAAATACTTCTGATCGCGTACCTAATTCGCTTACACTGATTTCTGAAAAGGATACGTTGTACGGCGAATAATCTATTACAAGCTGTCGCGTAATACCCGGTAGAACCCCCGATGACCGTGTGCATAGCGTATCGTTTTCAAACCAGAATATATTGGACCGGGATCCTTCGTATACCATACCTGATGCATCCACCATTAATGCTTCGAAATAGCCAAGAGTGCGAGCTTCCCGGTACGCCAAAAGGCATTCCAGATAGGAAAGCGATTTTACATGTGGTAACGGACGGTTTTGCACAACAGATTTCAGGCTAACACCCTTGTATATTGTTTCATCAATATTCAATGGTTCACTGGAAATCATTACGCCTTCTGGTACAACCATTATTCGCATTTTCTGCCGACCATTCTTCCCCTTATCAGCAACACGCTGCGCCATTTCCTCCAGTCTTTTATTGTCCACTTTGATTGGCATACCAATGGCGGTTATAGACTGGGATAATCGTGCAATGTGCTCCTTCAGAGCTATAATGTCACCGTTTGCATTTACCCGCAATGTTTCGAATGCACCAAGTCCATACATGACTGCTTCTGACTGCAATGGTATGACCGCTTCTTGCTCACCAACCCATTTGTTATTCCATAAAATCACCATGATCAAATTTCCATAAATGATTTGGCTTTTGCCAGTGATTCAGCGTACTCTTCTTCCGGCGAGGAATCAAGGGTAATTCCTCCCCCAACTCCCAGATACAACTGTTGGTTTTGTGCCACTACTGTTCGGATTGCAATACTCCAATCCGAATCACCATCAGGATATTGCACCCCAATTATTCCTGTATATACACTCCGCTGGTAGGTTTCCAGTTGGTTGATGATTTCCAGTGCACGCTTTTTTGGACACCCTGTAACGGATCCGCCAGGTATCATGGATAAAATGGCATCAATGGGAGCTACATCCGGCTGTAGTTCACCACTTATAATGGAATGGGTATGCCAGACATGTTGAAGTGGCAATATTTCACGGGATTTTTTTACCAGAACCGATCCGACTTTGCATACCTTGCTTAAGTCATTTCTCAGCAAATCGGTAATCATAAACAATTCGGCTTTTTCTTTTTCACTATGGAATAAAGCCTCCCTCTGATGTTGATCTTCTACCATCCCGATGCTTCTCGGTCGTGTCCCTTTGATAGGCTCCGTAATTATGGACTTACCGCGGATAGTGGCAAAGCGTTCCGGTGAAAAGCTGTAAATATGGTAATCTGGAGTTTGCCAAATCGCTCCAAAGTCAACTGGATTTTCCGCCTTCAAAGCCTTAATCAACGAAGTCGTATCAGTTTTCTTTTCGTTTCTTAAAAAATGCGTGAAATTGGCTTGATAGATATCACCGGACCGGATATACTCCTGTATTTGGTGGATGGACCGGAGATAGGTTGATTTTTTTACCAATGGTATGAACGGGTAACCACTTTTTTCGCTAATTGTCGTGTGCTTCGAAAAGGAAGAAGGTTCATACGTATCAAATGCCAAAAAACAAAGGGCCGGTAAATCAACTAGTGTTGATTGATTCGGTAGGATGCCATATTGGTGTAATCCAAATTCATGAGACAAAAAACCGATAATCAGTCTACCTTTATTACGCCCAAAAAATGATTGAATATCAGAAATATGGCAACCGACATCTCCACTGATGATATCCACAGGATTTTGAGCGAAAATATTTTTCCATCCGCGACCTCCTTCACTCCATAGTGTTACAGTATGGTCTATAGAATTCATTTACTCTTCACTTGTTCGACCCAAGAAAATTGCACATGATGGTATTTCCCTCCGGCGTAAGGAACGATTCGGGGTGGAATTGGAGTCCGAATACTGGATACTTTTTATGTGCAATTGCCATGATTTCACCCTTATCATCCCATGCAGTGACTGAAAATTCCGAAGGAACACTTTCCATGGCCAGTGAATGATAGCGCGCCGCTAAAAATGGATTGGGACAGGATGTAAACAATACTGAGTTGTCATGGCGGATTTCACTTGTTTTCCCATGGAGCATTTGATTCGCCGGTACGGTCCGTGATCCAAACACCTCCCCTATGCATTGATGACCAAGGCATATTCCCAGAATGGGTAGTGATTGGTAATACAACTTTACTACTGCACGCGTTATGCCCGCATTTTCTGGCCGGCCTGGCCCAGGTGACAGTATAATTTTTTCTGGGTTTAATTCTGATACACGTTCGGCTGTATGAGAATCATTTAAAATCACGTTAGTCTGAAAACCCAATCCCTCCACACTGTGAACCAGGTTGTAGGTAAAGGAATCGTAGTTGTCGATTATTAAAATCATGTGATTACCAAACATATAGTTTACCGATAAAACTATCAGTCTGGAATTGATTCTATTGGTATTAGTGTAATTCAATCCCCATCAGGAAACGTACCATAAAATCTGGTTTATTGTTTTTTATTGGTGTTGCCGAAATTGCTGATCCCAATGCCATATATAGCCCACCATGTCCATGAGATAAAACCGGACCCCAATAGTGTCCGTTAGGTCCACCTTTAAACTCTAGCCCAAAACCAACAAGGGATGAGAATCGATAACCAATACCGGTGCTGTATTGGAAAGATATTTCTGAATTATCGTCACCTTTCTCCAATTCGACAATTGGATTTACTGCTATGACCCCGTTTGGAAATTTTTTTGTCAAAATTAATTTCCATTCAGCGGTATGTCTTTGAAAGTCCGGTTCACCCTTGTACTCTAAATAGATGACTGGATTAAATGGTAGTGCACCTGGTGCCATAAGTCGATAACGACCACGAATTTTGAAACCTTTGTAAGCAAGTCCCTTCCCAGGTTCTTGTTCAAAGGACTGGTAAATACCAATATCAAACCGATCATTCATTCCAACCTCTATTTCCATATCGTGTTGGGAGGTGACATTACCATTTAATGAATCCAGGTTGGGTGAAGTCAACGTCAAATAATGCTCAAACTCAGCAGATCCTGCAGGCATGGTACTGGATTCATACGTCCAGACGAATGATCGTGTATCAGCAAAGCATTGTGTAAAAATGATAAAGATTATGGATAGAAGCAGTTTCATTTTATTACCTAAATTTTGTTATTGAGACTAATTCTCAATAGCAATTTAATGAAATTGTCCTGCCACAAAAAAGAAATTTAAATATGACGCAAATAAGGGATTAATGGGAATATCTCATGGAGCTCGTCAATGGTAATGCTTGATTCCCAGAATCCAAATCCTCTCGCGATCATCACGACCACAAGGAACGACCCGAAGATCACAATCGCCATTCGACTTACCGTCCAGAAATTCTTTTTTGTTCCTACCGTTTGCATCACCATGGTTTCCTTTACCGGACATACGGTAGTACATTGCATACAGCCGGTGCATTCTGCGCTGAGTATTGCTGGTTTTTTATCCACCGGTAAATAGGCAGGACAGACCTTGGAACACAGGGCACAACTTGTGCATTTTTGTTCATTTCGTTCTACGCGGGTTGGACTTGCCAAAGCAAATAACCCCATGAGGGCACCATAAGGGCATAAATAGCGACACCAGAAATTCCTGATGAAGAGTGATCCAATTGCTAGGAGTATTAGAACAATGGCGGTCAACAGGGACATTTTTGTAAAAAAGTGAAGCATTTTTATATCTGAAACTTTCCAATAACGACTCTCCAAAAAGAGTCTAATGTTGGGTACTGTGTACACCAGAACGGCAAATACAAAAAACACCATCAGAATATACTTTAAACTGCGCAAGGTTATATCCAACCACCTGGGGAACATGAAATTTCTCCCAAACCATTTTTGTCCTATACGCCACAACCACTCTGAAATAGTACCAACGGGGCAAAACCAACCGCAAAATACCTTACGCAAACCAAAAGAAAGGAAAATGGCAAATCCTATGATTACCATTCCGGCTGGATGCATCGTGTCCCAGGTGCCTGTGAACAAAAAATATTTCCACGCCATGAGTGAACCAATTGGTAAGAATCCTTCAACACCCGGAGGACGAGGTATGGTTACCAACCCACCACCCCTTACCTGTTCTACAAAGAAATAAAATTGAATTCCTATTGCCACCGTAACGAGAAAAACGACGAGCTGAACCCAATTACGAGTGTTCCAGGGATAGTGTTTGGGGTTGTAGTGACGTGACATTTATGAATTGGGTGTCTTGAATTGAAGTGGAAACTTATGGAGCTATTCTTACACTGATCAAGAATTCAAATGGTAAAAAACACTTTATAATCCACAACTGTAGGAATTGCAATGGCAGGTTACTATTTTGGCAAAAAAAGGGCACATGAAACCCTCACTTGTGCCCTTTTCGCTCTGTTTCAGGAGGCTCACCTTACAACAGATTACTTTTAAAAACCATTGGATGTCCCTGATCGGAATCGGTTACAAAAGAAAATAATTGAATGCATGAAATACGTTGTGCAGCGTATTGCGTCCTAACGATTTTCATCTTATTTTCTAACGTCTTTGGGGGAAGCCCCACACAATAGTGCTGACATCACCATTGTGTGGGGCATTTCATTTGTAAAATTTTTGCTTTTTGTGAAATAAATATTGCCGGGGAAATACATTCCATGTAAAATAAACCGACCAGTCGGTCTAGTTTATGAGTGAATCAAAACAAGATATCAGAACAAAACAAATTCTAGATGCCGCTTTGAAGGTAATTGTGAACAAAGGGTTTGAACAAAGCCGCATGGATGACATCGTAGCAGAATCCGGATTGAGCAAGGGCGCTATCTACTGGTATTATAAATCAAAAAAGGATGTGTATTTGTCTTTGGTGAATCATTGGGTATTGAAATACAGTGCTACCCTGAATCATATTGTCGAGGACGGCTTGCCAGCCTCCGAACAATTGCATTCTCTGTTTCAGTTTTTTGTGGACCAGTATGAAAATGACCCGGCTGTTTTTAAAGCTCTTGTGGAATTTTGGGCTCTATCCGGACGTGATGATGATTTCCACCAAAAAGTGCAAAAAGTGTATTCTGAATTCATCACGTTAATTGAATCTATTCTGCAGGATGGGGTGAAGTCCGGTGATTTTTTTATTGAGGATACCCAAACCGCCGCCCTTTCCATTATGATAAATATAGAAGGAATCATTTGGTTCACTCTTTTTGAGGTAAGCAATATTACTGTTGGAAATTATATGGAAACCATTTCCCGATTCATTCAATCGGGATTAACAACACCAGAAAAGGAACTGTCATGAGTAATTCCATACCAAAAACCGGGGGTCGTTTTTTGGTCGAGCCGTTCGGCACATCCCCAGCATTTTCTCGTGAAAAATTTTCTGAAGAGCACCGTGAAATCGAAGCCATGGTGCAAGAATTTGCCCGCGAACGGATTCGTGAAAACAGTGACCAAATTGAAAAATTTGACAAAGCCCTCAGTATTAATCTTATTAAGGAAATGGGTGAACTTGGTTTGCTGGGAGTGGATGTTCCTGAACAATATGGTGGGATGGAATTGGATAAAATTACCACCGCGATTGTTGCAGAATCCATGTCCACCGGATTCAGCGCTTCCTTTACGACCACCTGGTCGGTTCAAACCGGAATTGGTTGCTTACCAATTGTATGGTTTGGTACGCCGGAACAAAAGGAAAAATATTTACCAAAACTGGTGGCGGGAGAATGGATCGGCGCCTATGGGTTGACGGAGCCATCCTCCGGTTCGGATGCCACGAATGCCAAAACACGGGCGGTTCTATCTGACGACGGAAAATATTATTTATTAACCGGAGAAAAGCAATTCATTACCAATGGCGCCTGGGCGGATGTCTATACAATTTTTGCTCAGGTGGATGGGGACAAATTTTCTGCTTTTATCGTTGAGCGGGAGACACCGGGTTTTACAATTGGTCCGGAAGAGAAAAAAATGGGAATCAAAGGTTCCTCTACCACATCCCTGATATTTGACAAGGCAAAAGTACCCGTTGAAAATTTATTGTATGAAGTGGGAAAAGGTGCAGCGATTGCCTTTAATGCACTGAATATGGGGCGATTTAAGCTGGCAGCATCGGATGTGGGAGGTTCGAAAGAAGTACTCACTGAAGCTGTGAATTACGCCCTGAATAGAAAGCAATTTGGCCAGTCCATCTCCAATTTTGATGTGATCAGAGGAAAAATTGCGGATATGACAATACGAATCTATGCCGCAGACAGTATGGTGTATCGCACGATTGGTTTAATTCAAGATGCTATTGATGAGTTGGATACGTCCTCCGGTGACTATTATTTGCAGATGGGCAAAGCAATGGAAAGCTACGCTATTGAAGCATCCATGGCAAAAGTGTATGGTAGTGAAACATTGGGATTTGTAACCGACCACGGTATTCAGATCTTCGGCGGCTATGGTTTTACCGAGGAATTTCCCATGTCGAAAGCCTATCGCGACACCCGGATTGACCGGATCTGGGAAGGAACCAATGAAATTAATCGACAGATTATTTCAGGGTATATGCTCAAAAAAGCACTCACAGAAGAATTACCTATTCGTGATTCTATCCGCGCTATCAATAGTTTTATGGAAAATGGACAACTGGAAGATATTCCTGAAGAATTAACCCATGAAATTGATGCTGTGGAAACAGGCAAACGGTTGGCCCTTTATTTGTTTCATGAGGCCATATGCGAATTTGGACAGGATTTACGCCACGAACAGCAGTTGACCGAAATTCTTGCCAATATGTTTACGGATATCTATACGACCGAAAGTGTCTTGTCGCGGGTTTCCCACTTGCTGAAAAATGGGGATGCCACTTCAACGATTCTATACATTGCACGCGTGCAAACAGCAGAGTCCAGTATTCGCTTATTGAATATGGTTCTCACAGGGTTCAATGGTATCTATCATGGAGATTTACCTGAAAGTATCATTGATTATTTACGCTCGTTTCAGGGCAGGATGCTACCGCGTACCGATATTATCGGATTAAAACGGCATATTTCAGAAGCCGTCTATCAACAAAAAGCTTATCCCTTTTAACCAGAATCGGAGGTCATAATGGGAGACAACATTGCAGTAATTATTGATGCCGTTCGCTCGCCAATCGGTATAAAAAATGGAGAATTAGTTGGCATTAGACCGGATGATCTGACCGCACAGGTAGTCGCCGGTTTGTTAGCTAGAAATGAAAAAGTATCCAAAAAGGATATGGAAGATCTGGTACTTGGTTGTGCCTTCCCTGAAGGTCCTCAGGGTATGCTCATGGCTCGTTCCGTAGGCGCCCTGGCAGGATTACCCAATACGGTTGCGGGAAAAGTGGTGAATCGCTTCTGCGGTTCGTCCATGGATGCGGTGCATCAGATTTCCACAGCGATTGAATCCGGGGATATGGAAGTGGGCATTGCTGCTGGCGTAGAGGATATGTTTTCCGTACCCATGGGTGGTTTCGCTCCTGATTTCCATCCCCAGCTGGCAGAGCAGGAATTCTATATTGGGATGGGTGAAACTGCCGAAAATTTAGCCAACGATGGCACTATTTCACGAGAAGATCAGGATGCCTTTGCCATTGAATCGCATAAAAAAGCATTGGCAGCCTATGCTGCAGGAAACTTTGACAATGAATTGATTTCCATCGACAAATACGGTGAAGCAACTATCAGCAAAGATGAGGGTCCCCGTGAACCGGATATGGAAAAAATTAAAAGCCTGAATCCGGCCTTCATTGAAGGTGGTACCATTACCGCCGCCACCAGTTCACCCATATCTGTCGGAGCAGCAGCAGTGCTAATTACCAGCAAAGCGTATGCTGAAAAACATGGACTAAAAATCAGAGCGGAAATCGTTTCACGTGCCGTAGCGGGTGTGGATTGGACACGCATGGGTATGGGACCTCTCCCTGCTACCGAAAAAGTATTGAAAAAAGCCAATCTGAAAATGGATGATATTGAAACGATTGAACTCAACGAGGCATTTGCAGCCCAGTCACTGTATGTAATCCGTGAAGGTGGATGGGATGTAAACAAAATCAATTTAAACGGTGGTGCCATTGCTCTTGGACATCCTCTGGGTTGCTCCGGGGCGCGAATTCTGACAACGCTGGTAAATGTAATGGAACAACAGGATACCCATACCGGATTGGCCACCATGTGCATTGGTACGGGTCAAGGCATCGCCACAATTATTAAACGATGAATACCAATTCGTCACTACATCGACTGTTGCTGTTCATAGATCGGTACTTCAAGGATCCCATGAGCGGACTAACCCATTTCATTGGGTTCGTTCTGGCGATTGTTGCCCTGTTGGTATTAATCGTGCTGGGTGTGCGGCTTGAAAGCACCTGGCACATAGTTTCCTACTCCATCTTTGGGGCAGGGCTGGTTCTGCTGTATTTGGCAAGTACGCTTTACCATTGGATTCCCGTATCAGGCAAAGCGGAGAAATATTTGCGGAAAATTGATCACATTATGATTTTTGTCCTGATTGCTGCATCCTATACACCCATATGCTTAATTCCACTTCGTGGTGCCTGGGGATGGTCGTTATTCGGCGTCGTATGGGGTATCACAGCTGTTGGTGTTTTGATTAAAATATTTTATATCAAAGCTCCCGACTGGCTGGCGGCTACAATATATGTGGGCATGGGATGGCTTGCAATGATCGCCATTTATCCACTGGTGACCACCTTGCAACCTCAGGCCATTTTCTGGTTGTTTGCCGGCGGTGTTTTCTACACAGTTGGAGCAGCGGTATTCGCATTGGAATGGCCTAAGCTTTGGCCAAAAGTTTTCGGTTCGCACGATCTTTTTCACATTTTCGTGCTTTTGGGAAGCGCATCGCATTTCTGGTTAATGTATCGGTTTATTTCAGAATTTGTTTAAAATGAAATCGGAAATATGAAATCTGGAAGTAGAAAAAATCAAAATTCTGAACAATCGCTAGGATTGCAACATCGTACTAAACAATTTGCTTTAAGGGTTATTAAAGTAGTTCAATCTTTACCCCAAAACACTATTTCGAATGCAATCGGTCAGCAATTAATTCGATCTGGAACATCCGTTGGAGCAAATACCAGATCAGCTTATAGAGGACGATCAAAAAAAGAGTTTATTGCAAAAATTGGTATTGTAATCGAAGAAGCGGATGAAACACAATTTTGGATTGAATTGCTAATTGAAGCAGGAGTAATTCCTGAAAGTAAAATTAAAGATTTATTATCAGAAGCAAATGAACTCGTTTCCATTTTTGTATCTATCTCAAAGAAAGCAAAGCAGAGTTAATGGATATTTCTGATTTCACACTTCTTATTTCCTATTTACTCATGAAGGGAGTATAAAATGTCACAAAAAATTGAAAAAGTAGCAGTATTAGGAGCCGGTGTAATGGGAGCACAGATCGCCGGACATTTGGCCAATGCAGGCATTCCTTCCCTCTTGTTTGATATTAATCAGGATTTGGCAAAAAAAGGAATTGATGTTCTGGGCAAGTTGAAACCTGCCCCCCTGTTTAACCCAAAAAATGCAGAAATAATCACACCGTGTAATTACGACGATCACTTAGAAAAACTGCGCGATGTGGATTGGATCATTGAAGCGGTAGCCGAACGACTGGATATAAAGCTGAGCGTATTCGACAAGATCAGCCCCTATTTTAACGATCATGTCATAATTACCTCAAATACCTCAGGATTACCTCTGGCTGATTTGGCTACCGCTCTTCCTGAAAAGGTGCAGAGTCGTTTCATGATCACCCATTTTTTCAATCCACCCCGTTACATGCGGTTACTGGAATTGGTGAAAGGGGGAAAAACAGACGATGCCATTTACCAGTCAATTGCTGCGTTTGGCAGAGATGTACTGGGCAAAGGTATCGTGCATGCCAAGGATACTCCCAATTTTATTGGAAACCGTATCGGCGTCTACGGGATGATGGTCAGTATGCAGGTGGCCAACGATATGGGTTTAACAGTTGAGGAAGTGGATAAACTGACCGGTACCATTGCAGGACGCATGAAAAGCGCCACTTTCCGAACAGCCGATGTGGTTGGTTTGGATACCCTGGCCCATGTTGCCAATACCAGTTTTGAACACGGCGAACAGGATGAGGACCGCGACATTTTTCATACACCCGATGTCCTTCAGGGACTATTGGACAAAGGCCGATTGGGAGCCAAAACCAAGGAAGGTTTTTATAAAAAAGCGGGCAAAGAAATTTTATCGCTGGATTTTTCCAGCGGTGAATATAGTGCCCAAAAACAGGTACGATTTGATGCCTATCGGCTGGCAAAAGACCACCAGAAAACAGGCGATAAAATCACAGCACTGGCCTACAGTAATGATAAAGGTGGAAATTTTTTCTGGGAAATTTTATCCCGTACCTTGATTTATTCTGCCAATCGTATTCCTGAAATCAGCGATGATATTGTCAATGTGGACAATGCCATGAAATGGGGATTTGGCTGGGAAATGGGACCCTTCGAAACCTGGGACGCTATTGGATTGGAACGATCAGTGGCCAGGATGCAATCGGAAGGGAAAAAAGTACCGGACTGGATTCAGCAAATGGTTAAAAATGGATTCAGCAATTTTTACGAAGTGAAAGACGGCTATCTCCAGTACTACGATAAAGAGTCTGGATCCATGATCCGCAAGGAATCTGAGAAGAATACGCTCCATTTATTATTGGAGAAATCAAGGGATCGGGTGGTGCAACGGGATTGGAGTGCCAGCCTGGTTGATATGGGCGATGGTATACTAAATCTGGAATTTCATTCTGTCTTGCAACCAGCATTGAATCCCATCGATGGTTCCATTGTGGATATGATGCAAAAAGGATTGGATTTACTGGATGATGGCCAGTTTACTGCCATGGTTATTGGACACGAAGGTCCAAATTTCAGTGCCGGTGCCAACCTGGCCGGTATTCTCAGTTTTTGCGAAAAGGGTGATTACGATACCCTGGAAAAAACCGTAAAGACATTTCAGGATTTGGCACAACGGATCCGTTTCAGTAAAGCACCGATCGTCGCGGCACCATTTCATCTTACGTTGGGTGGCGGCTTCGAATTCACCGCCCCTGCTGCCCACCGTGTGGCTGCAGCCGAATTGTATATCGGGGCGGTCGAAGTTGGTGTGGGACTCATTCCCGGTGCCGGTGGCAATTTGCGATTGCTTTTGAATCTAATGGCGAACAAAGGAAAAACCGGTTCACTAAATGTATTTCCCATCGCACAGCAGGCATTTGAGACCATTGGTTTTGCCAAAGTGGCAACCAGTGCAAATCATGCCCAATCGGTAGGTTATCTATTGAAAACCGATACAGTTGTTATGAACCGTGACCAGCTTTTATGGACAGCAAAACAAAAGGCCCTGGAATTAATAAAGGATTATGTACCACCGGAATACCGTGACGATCTGAAACTTCCAGGTACCGGCGGACGCACTGCCATGACTATGGCGCTGAAAGGATTTAAGGCTCAAGGCAAAATTTCAGAACATGATGAGAAAATCGGAAAAAAATTAGCCTATGTACTTACTGGTGGTGATCAAGCGGGCCTTACCAAAAAAGTTGACGAGCAATACTTGCTGGACATAGAACGAGAGGCCTTCGTTTCCCTGGCCGGTGAACCGCTAACACATGCCAGAATCGCCTATATGCTGAAAAAGGGGAAACCGCTCAGAAACTGAGTACCAGGGTGTACATATTCTAAATCAACTTTATGTATTTTAGAGATAATACTGGAAGTTGATTCCCTCTTTTCTACAATACAGATTTCCTCTTTTCTGCAATACAGATTTGTTTCTTATCACAATACAATATAATAGGACTCTTTTATCTTGTTTTCTATGATTCCTTACGTATAACTTTTACCAAATCTTTGTTCATACTTAAAAGTATTTAAACTGATAAAGATACAAAACCCACTATGGAGGTTGTTAATAATGAGCTCAACTAAAACCATGAAACTGCAACCTGTTTTATTAGCAGTCATAGCAATGTTTTTATTATTTGCTATTGGTTGCGAAGGCCCTGAAGGTCCACAAGGACCTGCAGGTGAAACGGATACAGTTTACGTAAACTATGAATTGGCATGTCTGTCCTGTCATTCGGAAGCAAACATGACCGAAATTATGACCAGTTACTCCGGATCAGGGCATGCCTCTGCTTCCACCACGTCATATGCCGGTGGCAGAGCAAGCTGCTCCCGTTGTCATTCCAGTGAAGGCTTTCTGAATTACCTGGCCGGTACTCCTGGAGTCGACCCAGCAGATATTCCATATCCAACTGCAATTTCTTGTAGCACCTGTCATGGAAACCACAGAAGTCTGGAAGAAGATCTTGAGGTTCCCCTCAGAACAACGGCTGCTGTAACTGCAATTTCTGATTCAACGGTATTGGATTTCGAAAACGAATCAAACCTTTGCGGAACGTGCCATCAATCCAGAAGAGATTATACCTACTACACGGCTATTGATTCCCTGGATGGTGTCGCTGTTGGAGCAAATGAAGTAGCTATCAACAGTTCACATGCTGGTCCTCACCATGGTCCACAGATTAATTTCATCTTTGGCAATGGCGGTACTGTTGCTGGGTCGCCTGCTACACACGCAGATGCTGGCTGTACAACTTGTCACATGGGTGAAGCAGATGGCGCCGAAGGCGGTCACTCCTTCTATCCAAACGCAGCAAATTGTAATGCGTCCGGTTGTCATACAGATGTCACAGATTTTGATGTGAATGGCAAACAAACGGACTTTGATACTCGTATGGCTGCCATCGCTGAAGCGCTTGTTACCGAAGGTGCTTTAAATGGTGATGCTACTGAAGGTTATCATCCTAATGTTGGTATCGTATCGGATGATGCATTTGATGCATTCTGGTCCTATATGATGCTGTATGAAGATCACAGTCACGGTGTCCATAATCCTGGCTTTACCACAACTCTCCTCTCAAGAGCGGAAGCTAAACTGGGATTATAATTTTTAGTTAGTACTAAAAATCAACAAAAAAGGCTACCATGACTGGTAGCCTTTTTTGTTTAAAACCATTCACTTTTAATAATTTCTAACGAAATTTTTACTTATACTCCATTCATCAAAATGATACGTACTTTAATACAATTCATCAATTCCTGGGATACATTGCTATTTTTTATGATTTCCCACCGATTTGAAAAAAATATATTTCTCCATCGTTTTTTGTACGGCTTATCACGATCAGGAGATGGATTACTTTTCGCTGGTATTGCTGGTTTTATAATCTATTTTTCTCCTCCCTGGGGAAAACGGTTCATTGTTATTTCACTGGTGGCATTGACGATGGAATTCATCTTTTATTACGTCATTAAAAACAGTGTCAAACGCGAACGCCCGTTCTCAACCTACTCGTTCGTTTCTCCTGTCATTACACCACCTGATAAATACAGTTTTCCTTCCGGGCATACGGCTACCGCATTTTTATTGGCCCTTATTTTGTCCCACTTCCTCCCTGCTGTCCAATGGCCCATCTACATGTGGTCCCTTCTGGTTGGCTTGTCGCGCGTGTATCTGGGCCTGCACTACCCCAGCGACATCATTGGCGGAATTTTTCTGGGAATTTTCTCTGCTCATTTCAGCCTCAAATTCTTTCCCTTTTAATAAATGGTCAATCTGTCATCCACTCCTTTTTTATTGATGCTGAAACTTCTACATTTAGGTGATAATTCTAACAATCCCCTAACAATCAACCTGTAGCTTTTGAAAAACAGATAGGAAGAATGAATAAAATACTCATCGTTGAAGATGAAGAAGACATACTGGAGCTCATCGGCTACAACCTGAAACGTTCCGGGTTTGAAACAACCGGTTACACACAGGGTGACCAGGGTCTTAAAGCTGCCCGAACATTAAATCCGGATTTGATCATTCTTGATCTCATGCTCCCTGGCATTCACGGGCTTGATATATGCCGTATCCTGAAGTCGGATACGGATACCAGTCATATTCCAATTGTCATGGTAACTGCCCGAGGTGAGGAATCGGATATAGTAAAAGGTTTGGAAATCGGTGCTGATGATTACATTACCAAACCGTTCAGTCCAAAAATTCTGGTCGCTCGCGTTCAAGCACTTCTTAGACGTAGTCGCACGGATCAACCTGATGGCGATGTTATAACGATTGATGGAATTGATATTTTTCTTAAAAAAAGAACCGTACTTATAAACGGGGTCGCAGCAGATCTTACATTTTCAGAATTCCAGATACTAGCATTACTGGCGACTCACCCTGGTTGGGTGTATACACGCAATCAAATTATCCATCATATACACGGAGATCACTATCCGGTGACCGATCGTTCAGTAGATTTCCAGATTGTTGGATTACGAAAAAAAATGGCAGATAAAGGTGAATGCATACAAACTGTCCGTGGTGTAGGGTATAAATTCAAGCATGAAAAGTTCTAGGCCGCTCCTTTTTCAACTATTCCCGCTCTTTTTAATTATATCACTTTTTGCGGTGATTGCCCTTGACATTACCAGTACATCAACCATTCGCAATTATGTCAGGGATGTCACCACACAACGCCTTTTATCCGATGCCAAAATAATTCGTCAACTCATTTTAAGCAGGGATGACAAATCCGGCGATGCCTTATCTTTGACCATTACTCAGTTGCAGGGACAAACCGGAATTCGCATTACCATTATTGATTCCACCGGAAAAGTATTGGCCGACACCGATGAAAATCCCGATTTAATGGACAATCATGGCAATCGGCCGGAAGTACTACAATCGCGATCGGCAGAATTTGGCCAGGCGCTTCGATTTAGTCACACCGTGCAAACCGACATGCTTTATCTGGCGATTCCATTTTACCGCAAAGGCAGCCTGGCCGGGTACGTGAGAACGTCCACGCCGCTGGATGGACTTCAAAACACGATTCATTCATTGCAAAATCGAATCTGGCTAAACGGCATATTCATTGTTCTCCTCGCTGCTCTGGTCAGTTTTATAATTTCAAAACGAATTACCCAGCCCTTAAAAACCATGATGGCGGGTGCCCGTCGCTATGCTCAGGGTGATTTTGATAAGAAAATCCCGACTCATACGACCCGCGAAATCGGCAGCCTGGCTGAATCTCTCAATAATATGGCCGATCAACTGAACGATCGAATCCATACCATTCTTAACCAAAGGAATGAGTTGGAATCGGTTTTATCCAGTATGATCGAAGGCGTGGTGGCCATTGATCGCCATGACCGGATCATTCGTATCAATAAAACCGCCGCCAGGCTTTTGGACATCCCTGGGGAAAATGTTGAAAACCACACCATTCACGAATTGGTGCGTCATACGGATCTGCTGAATTTTATCGATCAAATGTATGCCAGCGGCGCTTCGCTGGAAACCCAGATTATTGTCCGGCACGAAAAAGATCATTATTTGCAAGTCACCGGAACCCCGCTTTTGGATACCGGACATGAAAAACTTGGCGTTCTTCTCGTTTTTAATGATGTTAGTAAAATTCACAATCTGGAACGTGTTCGCAGTGAATTTGTCGGCAATGTTTCCCATGAATTAAAAACGCCAATTACATCGATTCAGGGCTTTATCGAGACACTCAAAGACGGCGCCATCGATGACCCTTCCAATGCGCACAAATTTATTGAAATCATCGAAAGGCAATCCAACCGGCTCAATGCAATTGTGGACGATTTGCTGGAGTTATCCCGGATTGAGCGTGAATATGAAGAGTCCGAACTTGATCGACAGGAAACGAACATTCTTGCCATTATAAACGCGGTTACCCGCGACCAGGAAGCCGCTGCATCGGCTAAAAACATTACGTTTAACATCAATTGTCATCCGGATTTGAAAGGATTTCTAAATATTCACCTGTTGCAAAACGCCATCAATAATCTGGTGGATAATGCCATTAAATACAGCGATGATAACACCGTTATTTCTATCAATGGATTTTCTGAAAATGATGCCATTGTATTGCAGGTCAGCGATCAGGGCAATGGCATTCCTGAGAATCATTTACCACGTATCTTCGAAAGATTTTACCGTGTGGACAAAGCACGCAGCCGTGCGATTGGCGGCACAGGACTTGGACTCGCCATCGTCAAACATATCATTTTGGCGCACCATGGTAAAATTGCGGTAAATAGTAAAATCAATGAAGGAACAACCTTCACCATTACCCTTCCCCCAGCAGACTAATACTATTAGTCCGCTCACGCATTTCTAACTTTCCCCAAACATACCTCTAACGCCGTCCTCATTCGCCACGGATAGTTTTCCTGTGAATTTCACCAACATGGGTAATGAATTCGCAACACGTGAGGAAAAGCATGAATCTTTATCAATTACGCAAATCAATCTGCATGGCATCCATCCTGTTATCCATTGTATCGGCTCAAACTCAAAACACTTTGAGCGGTACGGTTTCCGATGCCAATAGCGGAATTCCGTTAATCGGTGCCAATGTGATGGTTGCCGGTTCCGGTACCGGTGCCGCCACGGATGTCAGCGGTAACTTTACTCTCACCGGACTTCTTGATGGGCAATTGCTCATAAAAATTTCTTATATCGGTTACGAAGATTTCAGTGAAACGGTAGAATTATCCAATGGCGAACGAAAATTTGTTCATTTTAACCTTAAACCGTCTGTGATCCAAAGTCGGATGGTTCAGGTGGAAGGTGAAATGAAAAAGGACGGAACCATGGCAGTCTTGGCCGATCGCAAAGAGTCGGTGGGAATGCAAGATGCCCTTTCAGCCGACCAGATGTCACGATCCGGCGATTCCAACTTGGCTGATGCCATGCGCAGGGTAACCGGACTTTCCATCACCGATGGGAAATTCCCGGTCATTCGTGGCCTGGGAAATCGCTACACCACCACCCAATTAAATAATGGACCGGTACCAAGTCCCGAACCGGATAAAAAAACGGTTCCATTGGATTTGTTTCCCACGGCACTCATCGAAAATGTCACTGCCGTGAAAACTTATACACCGGATTTGCCCGGTGTTTTCGCCGGTGGAAGTATCAACATCAAAACCAAAGCTTATCCGGAGCGGCGGATTGTGAATCTCAAATTTTCACTGAAAGATAAACCCTATTTCTACGGAAACCGCAGTTATTGGAGCAGCGACCGCGGCAGCAATGATTTTTGGGGCTTCGATGACGGAACCCGATCCCTGCCAAATGGAGTGCCAAAACACCAGGTTTTATCAACCGCAACCGTCTATCGCCCGGAACGGCTCACAACCATTGAATGGTATGATCAATTGAGCAAGTTCGGTAAGGATTTTTCAACCAGTTTCCAAATTGGTTCCCGCCGACAATCGATTCCCATTTCCTTCGGTGCGCAAATGGGTAATAAATATGGAAATAAAAAATCATTGGAATATGGTTTTTTCACCAATCTGAGTTTTTCCAATGATTTTTCATCCACTTTATTTAGCACCAACCAATATACCTATTCCGGATTATCCGGACACCAGGATGCTTTGGTTCCCTACACCGCCCGCGACAACAATCGGACTGAATATTCCACCCGCATGGGAGTGAACGGCAGCGCCGGTTTCAATCTCTGGGAAACCCAGAAAATCAAAGCCCAGGTTTTATACACGCACACTTCAAATGACCAGACAACCGTATCCACAGGCTATACACCCAATATTGAAGCCGGACTTTTTATCAAGCAATTCTACATTGAAAAATCCATCTTGAATGTAACTCTGAGCGGACATCATGTTTTGCCATTTTACAAAAATCATTTTTTTGAATGGAATATAAATCAGGGTATCTCGAACCGATATGAACCGGACACCCGCTATCAGAATTACAGCCATGAAATTTCAAATACAGGAACGGATTCTGCTTCGGCCGTCTACCTGCTGGATATTCAGGGCGGCAAAGCCGGTTATCGCAGTTTTACCGACGGTTTTGACCAAAATAAAAATCTGGATATGAATTACGTCCTCAATTGGAATCGCAAAATTTCGGGACAATTCAAAACCGGTTTCCGCATTCAAAACAAGCATCGCGCATTTGAAAAACGATCTCTGGCGATTATTAATTCATCCAGCAGCCACTGGAATACTGACGTACTGCAAACTAATGAATATCAAACCATTGGATCGGCTTTTGACAATAAATATTATTTTACCGCTGATTCGAGCGGCTTTACCCACGGACTTCTTTTAGTCGACGAAACGTCACATAATAGTTTTAATGCTTATGAAGCCGATGAAGCCACGGATGCCGGTTATGCGATGGTTCGTTTTGAAGTCCCATATCTATCAAATTGGGTAAAAACCGATTACATCACAGGAGTTCGCATTGAACATTATCAAATGGATTTGTTGCCTTATAATCCGGTGACCGGAGCCGTTTCCACTACTGTTCATGGCGACACCACCGACGCACATCTTGACCAAATTGACCTTCTACCTTCGCATAATTTTATTGTTGATTTCCCCAGGGATGTGAAATTGCGCCTGGCATATTCCCACACGGTGGGACGTCCGGAATTTCGCGAGTTGGCTCCCATTGCCTATCAGGAATTTTATAACGGAGAAGTCGCGGTGGGTTTTCCGCTATTAAAACCGACCAACGTGACCAACTGGGATGCGCGACTGGAATGGTATCCTTCCGCAAATGAAATTGTGGCCGTGAGTTTATTCGCAAAACAATTTATAAATCCCATCGAGAAAGCACTGATCTCAACGCCGGATTTGACCTATTCATCTTACCAAAATGCCAAATCCGCCTGGTCCAGGGGAATCGAAATTGAATGGCGTCAGCGCATCCCGTTTTTACCCATGGAAATCGGACATGGCACCTTCAATATCAATACCACACTTTCATCTTCAGAAGTGGTTTCTGATACGGTTGTTACCTTATACAATGGAACCACCTACGGGAATTCCGCTGCCAATGTGTCACGCACATTGCAGGGACATTCCGCTGTTTTATTGAACGCATCGGTGGATGTTGATTTCAGAAAAGGATATTCGGGGAATATTTCGTTCAACACCTTCGGTAAACGGATCCATTCCATTGGTGTAGGTGCCTTGGGCGACGAATATGAATTTCCCTTCAATTCACTGAATCTCAATATGGCCAAAAAATTTGGTTCGATGAAAGTCAGCCTTAAAGTAAACAATATGTTGAATTCCAGTGTTCGATTTGGCTACATCGATCCAGGTTCTCATGAATTAAAACTGAAAAAATCATACAAGCCCGGACAATCTTATTCTCTGGGAGTGAACTTTGAATATTAAAACCAATAAGGAGTAAATATGAACAAACGCTTATTAATTACAATTGTCGGATTGTTGGCAAGCTCGTTGATGGCTGTAGACCATACGGGTAATATTACAGCCGATGAAACCTGGTTTGCAGCCGATACACATGTCCTCACAGGACAGACGTTCGTCAAAGACGGTGCAACCTTAACCATTGAAGCGGGAACTGTGATCAAATCCATGGAAGATGACGGCACCGGCCTTGCACCAGCTCTTGTCATCGAACAAGGTGGCAAAATCATGGCAGTCGGTACATGGGAGTCACCTATTACATTTACCACCATTCTGACCGCAGAAGAAATGTTTGATCCACGGGGAAACTGGGGCGGCATTATCCTTTTGGGCCGCGCTCCCATTGCCACCGCCGGTGGTACTAATTTCGTCGAAGGTTTGGAAGGCGTCCCTTACGGCGGAACCAATCCTGACGATAATTCAGGTGTCATGCAATATGTTCGTGTCTGGCACGGTGGACGTTCCATTGGACAGGATAATGAAATCAATGGAATTACCTTAGCCGGTGTTGGACGCGGCACAACCATCGATCATTGTGAAATCGCTTTCAACCTGGATGACGGTATCGAATTTTTCGGCGGTACGGTTGACATAAGTTACATCGACGTACTTTTCGTGGGCGATGACGCTTTTGATGTGGATGAAGGATACCAGGGCCGTGCTCAATTCTTATTTGCCGTCGTCGGTGCAGATGCCGGTAATCGTGCTCACGAGATGGACAGCAAGACCAATGGTGATCTGGATTCTCAACCTCGTTCCCACCCAATCTGGTACAATGTAACCTGTGTTGGCAGTGGATCTGCCTCCGCCAATGCGGATAATGATCAAAACCTTCGTCTACGCGAAGGACTTGGTGGTGAATTTGGAAACTATATTGTTGTACAGGCCAAAGAATTTGGATTAAAAAATAGTGATAATGGTTCTGAAGTTGTTACCTCCGACTGGGCAGCGGCGCAGGCAGCCGGGTACCCGAATTATCTATATTGGTCGCCCAACAATCTGATTGCCAATTGTTATTCCGGTCAATTTGCCGCCGACTACGGTTTAACTTCATATTCCGATGATCCGCAATTAGCCAGTCTGGATGGTCGTGAATCCGGTGGAATCATCGACCCAAGACCGGCAGCCGGTGGGGCAGCTTATCAAAACATCGATACTGTACCTGCGGATGATTTCTTTGTGCAAACCAATTTTAAAGGCGCGTTTGATACAGAAATCTGGTTCGCCGGTTATTCCATATTAAACGAGGAAGGCCGTCTGCCTTTAGGTATCTCTGACCAACAAATTTCGTTGCCAAATGAATTTGGTATTGTCGGTAATTACCCAAATCCATTCAATCCCTCAACCAATATTCTTTTGAAACTGGCCGGATATCAGGATATCACCTTCACGGTTTATTCCTTAGCCGGAAGTGAAGTATACTCATCCTTGGTATCCGGGATAAACGGAAACAGAAAAGTCATCACCTGGAATGGAATTAATAATCAAAATATTCCCGTTCCATCCGGTGTTTATTTCTATCGTGTTTCCGACGGCGTTCATTCAGATTTGGGGAAATTTACTCTGTTAAAATAAAACCTCACCTGGTGAATTCTCACCATAGAAAAGGGCCGATGAATATCGGCCTTTTTTTTTGTACTATATTTTTTATTAACATTATTGTCTAATCATATTAGTTTTCTTGCGAATTTCTATTATTCCCAAATGGGTAATTTGGATCAAGTCCAAAAAGTTCTGTAAAAATGCATTAAGCAGCCACAGTTTTCTTTGGTTTAGGTTTACTTGATTTTATGTCCTTTTCTTGTTTTTGCAACAGTGTCATATCCAGGTATTGTCTTCCCGTGATCCACTCTTCAGATTGTTCCATACACAGAGCACCGATTAATCGGATTGCTGAGTCACGATTCGGAAAGATGCGGATGACATTGGTTCTTCGTTTGATTTCCTGATTAAATCGCTCAAGACTGTTGGTGGTCCTAATTCTTCGGTGATGTTCTATAGGAAAGTTTAAGCAAGCAATAGCATCTTCACCATCTGTTTCGAGCATATCAGCAACTTGAGGGTAGAGTTCAGCTAGATCATCCGTTAGCTGGGTTAATCGACTATATCCCGTTTCTTTATCCGGGGCATGAAATACATCATCCAGTCTCTGTTTAATGAAGGCCTTGTCTTTGTTCCTAACTTTATCTAAGACATTCTTCTTAAAGTGAACCTGGCACCGCTGCCACTGGGTTCCTGGATAGTATCGTTCAATAGCGGATATGAGTCCACCATGAGCATCACTGATAACAAGTTGAGTGCCTTTTAATCCGCGTTCTTTCAGTCCTTTGAAGAACAATGACCAGTTGGTCTCATTTTCTTTGTTGCAGACATCAACACCAATAATCTCACGTTTACCTTGCTGGTTGACTCCTTTAGCAATGAGTACAGCATGACTCTCAACTTTGTGATCTCTACGGACCTTATTATACCGGGCATCTACAAAGACATAGGGATAATCATCCTCTAATGGACGGTTTAACCAGAGTTGGATCTCTGTATCTAGTTTTTTACTGATCTCTGATACCTGGCTCTTTGAAAAGTTCAGCCCACATAAGCTCTCTGTAATCTTCTTTACTTTCCGGGTTGATACACCATGAATGACCATCTCCTGTAAACAGCAGATTAAGGCTTGTTCGCTCCGTTGATATCGTTCAAACAACTCTGTATTAAACGATCCATCCCGATCCTGCGGAATGGAAAGAAACAGTTTACCTACTCGCGTATTCAGTTGTCTGGGTTTATACCCATTGCGATGTCCACGCCTGCCTGAAGTCCTCTCATAAGGAAAGGCTCCAAGATGACTGGATATCTCCTGCTCTAAATACTCTTGTAAATAGGTTTGCACCATCTGCTTTAAAAACTCTGTATCATTTATGTTTTTCTTTGTACTTTTATTACGGGTCATGGTCTTTCTCCTTTAATCTGTTTTTTGCATTACAAATTTAGAAGAAAACTATGACCCCTTTTTTGAAAGTACAGAAACTTATGGACTCAACTGTAATTTGGGGTATTTAGACTTAACCAATACACAAAACACAGAGGGATAATATGCACCAGGTGAAAATGATCATTTTTTTGTTTATTACAGGGATTCTTTTAGCAAATGATGCTAAAATCAATGGACTGACCTTTTTTGAGTACAAAGCTGACGCCTTTGAATTATCCAGAACTTATTTTACCTATTCACAAAATGTCGACGAAGCATTCAGTTACAAATTTCAGGTGGATGCGTGTCGGGAAAATATCATTAGTGCTATTGATACTGCCTTTAATACAACCTCTAAAAAATCCGCATTGTACATTTATATTAAAAATGCCAATCTGGCCTGGAAAACTTTTGGCGGCACGTTGACAATGGGAATGCAGGGAATGAATATGTTTGGCACCCAGGAAAAAAATTGGGGCTACCGTTTTATTGAAAAATCACCTATGGATTTGTATAAGTATTCCAGTTCGGCTGATATGGGAATCAGTTATGCAAGTTCATTATCTATGTTCCATTATAGTGTCATGATTAGTAACGGAGGTGGCTATAAATCACCTGAGACAAACAATTATAAAAAGACATCTGTCAATATTACCTTTGGTTCGGCAAAATTAGGAAATGACAATTGTTACAATGCGGGACTCGTATATTCCCACGAACCAACCGCAATTGATCCGACAACCGTAACAGGCGGTTTTGGTGCCTATCAAATAAATGGGCTTCGTGTCGGTGCTGAGTTTGAATCCGAATCCAATGGGAATGAAAAAACCACCCTCATGGTATTCTATGGAAAATACACCCTTGGCACATTGGATATTTTCGGCCGATTTGATGGTTACGAAAAAGATCAGGGGATTTGGGCAGGTTTTGTTTATCATCCTCACAAAAGTCTTTCGATTGCGCCTACCATGCGTTACTCCAAACCAGATGGTGACGACGACACAACTGTCTATACCGTAAATTTTCAATTCTCGATCTAAATAATATCGATTAAAAAAAGTCAAAATAATATTTGGTTCCTAACAGTTCCCTAACACTTCTCTGATATTTTCGCATGATAATAATCACGTAAAAATTTCAATCGCGACAATTTCCAATTGAAGGGAATCAAAATGAAAACCAAATTATTTTTGACTTTTGTGGCAGCCATGCTCATCGTTGGCTGTGGAGGCAAATCTCAAAAGGCTCAGATTAACCAAATTACGATCAAAGGTTCTGATACCATGGTCCATTTGGCATCCAACTGGGCTGAAGCATACATGAATGATCACAAAGATGTGGAAATCCCCGTTACCGGCGGTGGTTCAGGCACCGGCATCGCTGCTCTATTGAACGGTACAACGGATATTTGCATCGCATCACGTAAAATTAAATCAAAAGAAATTTCCCAGGCGGAAAGCAAAAACATTGAGCCAAATGAAATTGTTGTTGCCAGGGATGCCATTGCGGTGGTTGTAAATCCAGAGAACCCGCTCAACGAGCTGAGCATGGCTCAAATTGGCGATATTTACACCGGAACCTACACAAACTGGAATGAAGTCGGGGGGCCGGATCAACCCATTGTTATTTTATCAAGAGAATCGTCTTCCGGTACTTTTGTCTTTTTCCAGGAACATGTGATGAGTAAGCGTGACTACTCACAAAAAGCCATGCTCATGCCATCCACATCGGCAATTGTGCAATCGGTTTCACAGGATAAATGGTCAATCGGCTATGTTGGGCTGGGTTATGCCGTTGAAGCCGGCGATCGGGTGAAAGCCCTGGAAATAATCCCCGCTGTTGGATCACCAGCCGTTGTGGCTTCGGTTGCAACTTGTATTGATGGCACTTACCCGATTTCACGTCCCCTGCATTTCTATACTAACGGAGAGCCAAAAGGACCCATCAAAGAGATCATTGATTTTTGCCTTTCTCCGGCCGGACAAAATATCGTTTTAAGCACCGGTTACGTTCCGATTAATTAGACGATTTTCACGTGTGGAAAGATAATCTTATCCGCCGCATTTTATTGTGGGCTGCAGCTACCAGTATTCTGGTAGTTGCGCTCATTTTTATTTTTCTTGGTAAAGAAGCCATATCGTTTGCCTCAGAACCAGGAATGAGTCGGCTTTTTGATGCCCGCTGGATTCCCGTTTCTTTCACCAAAGAGCAATTTGGCATTGCGCCATTGGTGGTTGGTTCTTTCCTCGTTACAATTTTGGCAACCATGATCATGATACCGTTTGGAGTCATCGGCGCAATCTATATCGCTGAATTCGCCTCATCCGTCGAACGTGAAATCCTGAAACCCTTTATTGAAATTCTGGCTGGAATTCCATCGGTCGTAATTGGTTTCTTTGGCCTTATCGTTGTCAGTCCGTTCATTAAAAATATCTTCGGACTGAGTACGGGACTTACTGCATTGACGGGCGCACTGCTTTTGGCGCTGATGGCTATCCCAACGGTTATTTCAATCTCAGAGGATGCCATTCGGAGCGTCCCTGGTTCGTACAAAGCTGCCAGTTTGGCCTTGGGAGCCAGCAGTTTACAAACATCATTCAGGGTTGTGGTTCCTGCGGCATTGCCGGGAATAATTGCAGCCAATATGTTGGGGATGGGACGAGTTGTGGGCGAAACAATGGTCGTCCTCATGGTAACGGGCAACGCAGCCCGGATGTCGTTGAATCCCATTGATTCAGTTCGCACAATGACCGCTACAATCGCCGCCGAGATGGGAGAAGTCGCTTTTGGCAGTTCCCATTATGCAGCACTTTTCTGGGTTGGTATCGTTCTATTGCTCACCACGTTTGGCCTGAATTTGATTGCACAACGTTTTCTTAAAAAATATTCGACCCATTGATGCAGGCATTTAAAGAATATCTCACTACCAACATTTTACGACTCATTACTTATAGTATTGTAATTGTCATCGGTTATATCCTTTTGGATATCATTATTCACGGTACTCCGGCTATCACCTGGGAATTTCTTAGTGGAATGCCACGACACGGCGGTGCCGAAGGTGGGATTCTACCGGCTATTCTTGGTACCGTTTATTTGGTATCCGGCGCAATTATTGTGGCAATCCCATTAGGAATGGCTACGGCGATTTATCTTACTGAATACGCTCATCAGGATCGCTTCAACCGGATGGTTCGGTTATCCATCGTCACTTTAGCCGGTGTTCCTTCCATAGTTTTCGGATTGTTTGGACTTGGTTTATTTGTGATATTTCTTGGGTTTGGTGCCTCCATTTTGTCTGGCAGCCTGACTCTTGCCTTTATGATATTGCCAACGATTATTGTTTCCAGTGAAGAAGCGCTTCGCGCAGTACCCATGGCATTGCGTGAAAGCAGTCTCGCCCTGGGTTCCACACAATGGCAAACCATTTATAAGAATGTTCTTCCCTATGCTTTACCGGGAATGTTTACCGGTTCAATTTTAGGCATCGGACGCGCCGCGGGAGAGACGGCTCCAATTTTGCTTACAGCTGCTGCCTTCTATCTTCCCCGTGTACCTACATCTATATTTGATCAGGTTATGGCTTTGCCTTACCACCTTTATATATTAGCAACACAACATCCTGAATTTGAAAAAGTATTACCAAAACAATATGGAACGGCATTGGTCCTTTTATTCCTAGTCCTCATTTTTAACCTTACTGCAATTTTTTTAAGAGGACATTTCAGAAAGAAATACAAATGGTAGATGAAACAATTAAATGTGAAGCGCAAAACCTGAATTTTTTCTATTCGGACAACCAGGCGCTTTTCGATATCAATTTCCAAATTCCAGAAAAAAGAGTTACCGCATTAATTGGGCCATCTGGATGTGGAAAGTCCACCTTCCTGCGCATGTTCAATCGAATGAATGATATTATTCTCGGCACGCATCATACAGGGAAAGTCCTTATTGACGGCAAAGATATATATCAAAGTAATCAGCCGGCTACGATCGTATCCCTGCGAAAAAAAGTGGGAATGGTTTTTCAAAAATCAAATCCATTCCCCAAATCAATCTGGGAAAATGTGGCGTACGGACCGAAAATTCATGGAATAAGAGAAACCGTTGAGTTAGAACAAGTTGTGGAAAAAAGCCTGCGAGGTGCAGCTTTATGGCAGGAAGTGTCCGACCGGTTGGATCAAAATGCCATGGGATTATCGGGTGGACAGCAACAACGACTATGTATCGCCAGGGCTTTGGCCGTCGAACCGGAAGTCATTTTGATGGATGAACCGGCATCGGCGCTCGATCCAAAATCCACTGCTCATATTGAAAATTTAATCCGGGAGCTCCGGGACAAATACACTATCGTCATTGTCACCCACAACATGCAGCAGGCTGCCAGAATATCCGATTACACCGCTTTCTTTTACGAAGGCCAACTCATCGAATATGGCGAAACAGAAAAAATCTTTACCAATCCTGACAAACAACAAACCGAAGATTATATAACCGGCCGATTTGGTTAAATTTGAGGCACCTATGACAATTTTATTTGAAAGAGAAGTTGAACAGTTAAAACGCAATTTCCTGATCCTGGGATCCATGGTTGAAGGAAGCGTTCAAAAAGCCATTGATTCATTGACCGAATACGACCGAAACCTGGCTTCCTCGGTGGTTGATTATGATGAAGAGATTGACCAAAAAGAAATTGAAATCGAAGAGGAATGCCTCAAAGTTTTGGCCCTGCACCAACCGGTAGCCGCCGATTTGCGTTTTATCGTTTCCATATTGAAAATTAACAGCGATCTTGAACGTATTGGCGATCTGGCAACCAATGTCGCCGAACGGTCATTGTATTTGAGCGATTACCCGGATATTAAAATTCCGCAACAGATTTTTGATATGGCCAAACCCGTCCAACTCATGATTAAGGAAGCACTCGATTCATTGGTGAACAAAAATGCCGAATTGGCTGAACAGGTCATTGGCAGCGATCATGAAGTGGATGAAATTCACCGGCAAATGTATCACATTATCCATGGATTTTTGGCCAATGATGCTTACCACCAACCGCAATGGTTGCAGGTTTTGGCTATTTCCCGTTATTTGGAACGCATGGCTGACCATGCGACCAATATCGCCGAAGATGTTATTTATATGATTGATGGCGATATTGTTCGCCACACCAGTATCTCAGATTAAATCCTAACAATATCTCTACATTAACCTATTGTTTTTCTATTGATTACCACACCGGATTCTCATATCCGGTGACGAATTTTTGTCCGAAATAATTAACAAATAATTAAGGGCAAACAATGGTCAGGATTTGGTTTAATCAAATCACGAAATGGGACACCAATGGCTTCTATCTCATTTCAAATTCATATTACCGGCATAACATTATGCGGAATGTTTTCTACACCCTGTCAAAATCCGGCGATGGATATTTATATGCGCTGACGGCACTATTGATACTTCTTTTGGCTCCCGTGTGGTCGTGGACTTTCCTGAAAATCACGATTTTTGCTTTTATCATTGAATTACCAATGTATCAAATATTGAAAAAGAGTATCCGGCGAGATCGTCCTTTTTCAAAATTAAATGACGTTATTCCCATAGTAAATCCTTCAGACAAATTCAGCTTTCCGTCCGGTCATACAGCGTCGGCTTTTCTCATGTCAACCATCCTTGGATTTTTTATTCCGCCGCTACAATTTTTCCTTTTTGTCTGGGCGACCGGCGTGGGTTATTCACGGGTTTATCTTGGGGTCCATTACCCAACGGATATCGTTGCGGGAATCGTATTGGGAACCGGGTCGGCTTTCCTTGGATTTTCGATTTTGGGTTAATCATGAATATTTTATACGGGGTGCAGGGAACCGGAAATGGCCATATCACCCGCTCTCGCTTGATGGTCAGAGAATTACGCAAATTGGGTAACACGGTTGATGTCATCATCAGCGGCAGATCAGCTTACAATGCGCCTCAAGACGATGAACTGCAAACAGAGATGATTTTACCTGGATTGACATTCATTTCAGAAAACGGGCGCATCAATTATTTTAAAACACTGACGCAACAGAAACCCATAACCTTCTTGCGGAACATAGTTGACATTGATGCTTCCGCTTATGATTTGGTCATATCTGACTACGAACCCATCAGCAGTCGGTTGGCACGGAAACATCAAATACCATCCATTGGCATTGGGCATCAATATGCATTTCAATATAATGTTCCCAAAGTGAATTCCAACCTGGTCTCTGACTTTATTATGAATAATTTTGCCCCCACGGATGTCCAGATCGGTTTGCATTGGCACCATTACAATTCTCCCATCCTGCCACCCATTTTACCCCAAATCCAACCGGCGAAATATTCCATCAGCAATAAAATACTGGTGTATTTACCCTTCGAGAATCTTGAGAAGATTAAGAAATTTTTTGCTCTACTCATTCTTCATGAATTTTTCATTTACCATGATGTCCCGGAACCAGTCGATCATGAAAATGTCCATATTCGGCCATTTTCCAGGGAAGGCTTTCAGTATGACCTTTCCACCTGCAACGGTGTGATTTGCAACGCCGGTTTTGAATTACCCGGTGAAGCGCTCATGTTGAATAAAAAAATTCTGGTGAAACCATTAATTGGACAATTTGAACAATTTTCAAATGCGGCTGCTCTGGTGTGGTTGGGTTATGGACAAGCCATGAATGATCTGAACATCAATACGACTAGTTATTGGCTCGAGCATGGAAAACCGAAAAAAGTTAACTTTGTCAATACTGCCCCTCAAATTGCCGAATGGGTCAATCAGGGAAATTGGGACGATGTGAATTCCCTGGTAGATGCAACCTGGCAACACGTAAACTGATTTCAATCAATGATAAGCAAAGCGCATAAACTTCTTTTTAAGAAATTGATTCGTATTTATTTAGCTTTATTGCCGTAACTTCAATTGTGATATTTAATCACCGATTAATATCTAAACCATAGAAAAGCCTTAGCGATTCGTTCCCCTTTTCTTTGCTCTTACAAGCATCATTCCTAAATCTAAGAATTATTTAATTAAATCATCCTTATGAACGAGTGTTGTGCCTCGATTGGTTACAACCTGAATGATTCATCTTTTAAAAATTATTATTGGAAACAACTACACTATGAATTCTTTTTCAACGCTTGGCCTTCAGGATAATATCCTTAGCGCCATCCACCAATATGGGTTTACAGAACCTACACCGATCCAGGCCAAAACCATTCCTCACTTGCTGGAATCTAGGCAGGACATAATTGCCCTAGCACAAACGGGTACAGGTAAAACAGCCGCATTCGGTCTCCCTGCCATTCAACTGACAGATATAGCCAGTAAAAATCCGCAAACGCTTGTGTTATGTCCTACCCGTGAATTATGCATGCAAATTACCCGTGAATTATCATTGTACGCTAAAAATGTACACGGCATTGGGATTGTGGCAGTCTATGGCGGAGCGAGTATAGACAATCAAATACGTGAGCTGGGCAAACATGCCCAAATCGTCGTCGGGACACCGGGACGTGTCAAAGATTTAATTTCTCGAAAAAAACTAAAATTAGACCGCATTGAACGGCTAGTCCTCGATGAAGCAGATGAAATGCTTTCCATGGGATTTAAAGAGGATTTGGATGCAATTCTATCCAAAACACCTTCTGAAAAACAGGTTTTGCTCTTTTCAGCTACCATGTCCAATGATATACTAAAAATCACAAAAAAATACATGCATAATACACTGCAGGTATCCGTATCAACACTGAATATTGGTGCTGAAAATGTAAACCATTTGTATTATATGGCACATGCCAAAGACCGCTACGAAGTCTTGAAGCGAATTGCAGATATGCAGCCTGATATTTACGGTATTATTTTTTGCCGGACACGGCGAGAGACCAAAGATATTGCACACAAGTTGATTCATGATGGGTACAATGCAGATGCCATCCATGGTGAATTGTCTCAGACCCAGCGCGACGAGGTCATGAATCGATTTCGGAAACGTCAATTGCAGTTATTGGTTGCCACCGATGTGGCAGCCCGCGGACTCGATGTGGAAGACCTTACACATATCATCAATTATAATATTCCCGATGCCCATGAAACCTATGTTCATCGCAGTGGACGCACGGGAAGAGCGGGAAAAAAAGGAACTTCCATCGCCATAATTCATACTCGCGAAGCACGTAAAATCAAGGATATCAGCAGACGGTTTGGGATTTCATTTACCCGCGAAATGGTACCGAGTGGCAGAGACATCTGTCAGCGTCAATTACTTGCATTGATTGATAAAATCGAAAATGTGGAGGTTGACGAAAACCAGATTGCACCGTTTCTACCAGCCGTGTACGAACAACTGGAATGGTTAAATCGTGAAGAATTGATAAAACACTTTGTTTCGGCGGAGTTCAATCGATTTTTGGATTATTACAAGCATTCGAGAAATATCAATATATCGGAAGATGCGAGGACTGGTGATCGGAAAAGTAGAACCAAATCAAGACAGCGATCAAGTTCAACCGATTATACGCGACTGTTCATTAATGTTGGGAAATTGGATAATTTGAATCCGCTACGTCTTATGGGAATGATTAACCATAGTTTGCCATCAGGAAAAGTGAATATCGGTAAAATAGATATTATGAAGAAGTTTTCCTTTTTTGATGTTGAATCAAAAATGGCTGACACAGTAATCAAGACCTTAAACAATACAAAATTTGATGAAACCACCCTGGTTGTTCAACTGTCACAGGAAAGACCTGTAAAAGGAAGATCCTCAAAGCGGAAAGGAAGTGATCTCCGCTATTCCGGTAAATCTGGTAAATCCAGACCTAGAAAGCGACGCTAGAAATTATACTGTACTCCAATTGTATAATGGGAGAAATCCTCTAGTTTATTAAAAGGGTTGGTACTGTCATCGTTATCGCTGACAATTGATGTGTTACCCAGTGATAGTATCCAGTTTTCGATTGGTGAATATTCTCCATCGAATCCGAGTAATTTGCCATTCCCATCCATATCATAAAATACAGTAGCCGTCAATTCAAGCGTGTTGTCCAAGAGTGTTCCCTTGGCGGAGCCCATGAATCCTCGATCGGTAAATATGGCAAAGGGGGTTCCCATTCCAGGTTGAAAGGAAGATTTATCTAAATCAATGGTGACCGGCGGAACTTCCGAACTCATCCCGCCCTTTACGTCGTGCACCGCACTACCTATGTATTGACCTGAGAAAACAATATCCCAAAAGCCGGTCATTTCCAATTGCAGGACAGATTGTGAATAGACCGCATCGGTTTGAAATTGCCAGTCTTCATCTTTGGTTTGAAATACAGATGATTCAATTCGGTAGGTTACGTCCCCTATAAATCCCACCCAATCAAAACCAATCATGCTGGTTTTACGGTAACCAAATTTTGCCACCTGTGGACCACTTGGAGTCACTGTCATTTCCGATGGAGTTAAGCTTCGGTCGTGGGCGGTAAAATAGGACAAAGAGAAATCGTTTTCCCCCACCATAGATTTCAGCCTAATCCCAATCTCTACTGGGTTCTCAATGGTTTCGATCTGGTCTTCTGATGGCTCATCAAACTCTATAATTGGAAAATCCGGTTCGTTGTAAGGTATGCGATTGCCGGTGTGATCAGGAATTACAATGGTTTCAATTTGCCAGCCACCTGCATAAATATTGGCTGCTGCAGTCAAAATTCCCCTTTTACGGTCGGTACCTGGTAAAAACATAAAATAAAAATCATAAGGATTGATATTATCCGTGGGATTATTTCCATCCACGGCGCCCCAGGCATGAATCTGTTTACCCAATGTGATTTCACCAAAACTGGGATACCATATTGCGTACAATTCCCGCAACTCTACTGAATATTCCTGGGATTCAATCCGGTGTTCCAGGGTAAATGAAGATTTAATATCGATTGACCGAAGTGAATAGGACAGATGACCATCTACTAATCGATAGGGTAAATCAATGATATCATTGTTTGAGTGCCGCAGCATGACGGAAGGATGAATATCTCCGTTGTAATAAAATTGTGCAAAACCAATGTGTAGAAATAATTGCACAAATAGCATCAGCTTTTTCATTTTTTTATCCGTAGTATTTTTCGTTAATATGGTGTTTTTTTCCTGCAGGTTACTGCATCATTCTCGAATCATTATCAACATCATTTTAAAAGCAGTTTTCGCCTTTACTGCGTGTGGTACATTGGCAGGCATTATAATGGTATCGCCAGCATGGCATTCATGCGTGATGCCATCAATAATTATCAATGCCGTTCCCTCCAGAATTTGAACCAGGGCATCAAATGGCGTAGAGTGTTCGCTGAGCCCCTGCTGTTGATCGAATGCAAATACCGTGACGGTACCCGATTCCTTTTTTACTATTGTATTACTGACAACGGCATCTGATTGACACTCAGCCAGTGATGTAAGTTTGTACACTTCAGAATGCTTCATCTTGGCGGTAACCTCTTTAGATTTTTTTCCTGAAACAAGTCTTCTGATACACCCATATCCAAATCTATATCCGTAAATGTAAGTGTCGTGTTGTGCTTTTTCTGGATGTTTTCCACGTAGATTTCTACTGGAACATCGTACTCTTTTCTACGTTCTGTTTTGATCCACTTGGTTTTTAGCAACCGACCAGCCTTATCATAACTCTCTTCTTTCAGAACAATATTGTCTTTGACGGAGACCCAAGTTTTATGTTCACTATACTCACTGTCGATCCTATCTTTGGGTTTTGAAACCAGTATGTTATACTCCGTTTCACCGATCTTTTCCTTTCCTCCCAGCGAGTATTCGAAATCTTCCAGATTCCGATTGGTCATATCCTCATAACTCATATCAGAACCCATGAATGAATCGCTTTTGCTGGAGGATTTGATTCGGCGAACTTTTTTAAAGGCAGGCAACCACAAACGCATTTCGTCATCCAACTCATCTTGTTCAATTTTCAAAAATGCTACACCTTTATCGTCCGCCGGGGAAAGAAACCAAATGATTTGTTTCTCACCACCCTCCAGCGAGATGGAAGCAATGGTGGATGTCCTGGTTTTGCCACGAGCATTTTCTAACGTCATGGTTAAGGTCGTTTTCATATCCTTCGGTTTCGCTTTTGTATCGATTGCTTTCGCAATGTCGTATCCCGTTTGACCTACCAGAATTTGGGCCAGTATTAGAATGATAATTTTCTTCATGTTTGCACCTGTTTTTTTGGTATAAGTTTATTTTTTAATAATTCAATGGATGCAGCTAAAATCGTCAGTGTCCCCAGTGATGTGGAAACCATGGCAAAAACCATGAGTCCTCCGATATATTGAATTGGGAGAAACTCTGAAAACAAGAGTGCTGCAAATCCCATGTTGGAAGCTGCATCAAGTATGACGGGGTAACCAACCTCTTCCATCACATCATGACTTACCTGTTCTGATGGTGTCCCATTGGAGGCGTTGAGTTTAAACTGGGAAATATAGTGCACCGCAAAATCCACGCCCACACCAATGATGATGGATGACAATAAAACGGTTACGTGGCTCAGTCCAATACCAAAAAGTCCCATAAAACCGAAATTAAGAATCACTGCAACCGTCAATGGAATGATAGATAATAGCCCATATTTCCATGATTTCATGACATAACTCACGATAAAGGCTACCAGCAATATGGACATTACAATACTCACTGCTGACGATTTTATCACAGCGTAAATGAGATCTCTGAAAATAACCAGAATACCGGATATGGTTACCGATTCACCATGCTCTGTATGGGTGTCCGTAAACTCTGTGATATCATTGACCATTCTGATGATTTGGCTGGCAGAAATATTTCGCATTAAGGCTGTTACCAATCCAGTCTGGTAGTCGTAATCCACCAATGAACTGAAATCATCCGGATCCCCGGACATGGAGTACAATGTAAACAGATTATTTATTTTTGCGGCTGAATCGGGTATTACTTCGTAAGTGGGATCATCATCCATGACCGTACGATGCATTTGCTTGATGATGTCCGCAATAGAAATGGATGTTGTTACAAAATCATATGCTTCGATATGTTCCTGAATCTGTTCCATATCATGCAGCAGACCCGGGTCCTTCATATCGCCTTCCATGCGGATTAATATATCAAAAGTCCCTGCCATTTCCTCATCCATGAAATCAAAACTATCGCGTATTTGGGTACCGGGTTTGAAAAAGGAAGCAATATTGACTTCTACTTTGAGTAAAAACATACCATAGATACCCGCCACAACTAAAAGAATTCCAATACCCAGAATCCTTTTTGGAATCCTCAAAATATGAAACCCAAAATTGTCGATCAGTTTCTCAAACGGGCTCATGGAGGCAATGGCTTTTGACTTCGCATCCCATTTTTTTAAATAAATCATTGATGGTAAACTGGTAGCTGATAAATACCATGCCCAGGAAACACCGATGGAGATAGCTATTCCAAATCCTGTGAGTTGAACAATCGGCGCGGTCACCAGAGTCAGAAACGCTGCAACAGTGGTAATACTGGTTAAAAATACCGGTAATTGAAGGTTGTCCATGGTGGCAACCACAGCTTCTTTTTTGTCCTTTGACTTGCGAAATTCTTTGAAAAACTTGGTTAGAATATGCACCCCATCCGAATTGGCTATGGTCAAAAGAATAATGGGCATCGGTGAATTCAGGACGGAAAACACAAATTTATCCGATCCGGTTAAACGGTATACCCATCCCAGTGTCCCCATCATAGATACAAGCGACATAAGAATAACGGACAATACCATCATCACGCCCACACCGCTACGTAAATTCCATAGCAGGATAATGATCATCACTACCAATCCGGCTACCATCAAACGCATGGCATCGTTTCGGATCAATTCCGGCATTGTCCCGGTAATATAAGCGTGACCTCCCAACATGTAATCAAATCCGCCAATGTTTTCTTTCACCGTTTTTTCTATAATTTTATTTACTTTGGCCTGTGACACTTCTGATTTTGCGCGAATGACTATATTGAAATAATCTTCATGTTTACTCACAAACCGGACTTTTATTTCAGAATGGCTTTCAAGATATTGCTTTATCCCACTGATCTCATCACCCGTCAATTCCCGGCCCGGTTGAAGGTCTGAAACCTCCATGAAGCCGTCATCACTATCCATGCGGTTCATGGTAGCAATACTGAGAACATCATCAATATCTGGTTCGTCTTCCAAAGCCTTGGCGATATCCCATGTCGCTGCCAGCAATTCGGGGGACCATACCGATTGATCTTTTTTGCCAATCGCTACGAAGATATTTTCTGTATTCCCAAATTCATCACGAATATTGTCCCATGTCTGGCGTGATGGCATATCCGCTGGTAACAAATTGAGAAAATCATCATCCATTAATACATTTGGAAGACCAAGTCCAAACAGTATGGTTATACTAATATTGATAAGTATTGTTTTCCGTGGGTGTTCCGTCGCGCGGTGTATGAACCACTGCTTAATCGTATGTCTCATGGTTGCCTCATTTTTTTCAATTCTTTTTCCCCGCCTCTGTAATCACACTTTTTATTACCATCTTAAAAACACATCACGAATCCTATAGAACTTCACAATGGCGTTATCATCACTCGCCGTAATCTCATCGAATGTCTTTTCCACGGAATGCATTGTGAAATCAAATACACTACTAATAATTTTTGTCTTTGGAAGGAAAATATTTATATATCGTTTTTTTACTTATCTGCAGTTTCTGGACCAGATATTCGACGGTAAAAAAGCGTGGTCCAACTTGATTTATGATATCCATACCGGATTCGAGAATGATATTTTTTATATTTTTATTGGTCATTATGGAAACGAAATTAGTGTATATCTTTTGTTCTGCTGAATACTTTCGTCGAGTTCTTCGTTTACTATCTCGAATTGTCTTTTCGGCACTTCCTCCTGGGGTCATTATTTATCCTATCATTTGTCGATAAAATACCCAAAAGTATCACCTTAACTATTACATTAAAATAGTCCGGCTAATTAAAAACTAAATGGGTATGGGAAACCATTGAAGTGGACCCCATTGTTTGGGCAGATTTTCCTAATATTAGGTGTCGTGTTTTCAATATCCATCAATCTCCGAGTTTTCTGCCGGTTGAGGATTATGGATCTGGCATTGATTCCAAAATTATTGATGATATTTTTGAGCCTTTTGTCACCACCAAGGATGCTACCGTTGGAACGGGGCATAGCTCTCGTGAAAAATATTTTCCAGGATATGTCCGGGTTTATGTTCGCTGAAAGCGAACCAAATAAAGGCACCAAAATGGAATTGTTCCTGCCTGTATAAACTGCGGCCTGGTCCCCTGGATACAGGACTTCTCTCGTTAATTATCGTTTATTGTTCCGGAAAATCAATACACAAAGGTACCCTTCAGAAAATAGTTATCCTGGGTGCGGTATTGCCCAATCCAATGATCTTCCCCGCCCCAGAATGAAACCATGCCGATTGTCACTATAATGCGGGGCGTATACATATAATACAACTCGGTTTTAGCCATCCCACTATTGCGTCGCATGTCCGTTAGTATCCAGTAATCCAATCCCATTTGCATACCAGGGATTCCACCGGCGAGATTAAAAATAGTATATTCTTCTCTTTCGGGAAAATAATCAGACGGTACGTACTCCCGTATGCGTTTCTGTATCCATTGTCCATGCAGCCTGATGCCAAAAATTCCGGAATATTTCACCCCCAGCATGAGTAGTGATCGTCTTGATTCAGCAGTTTCCATGTGAATCGCAGCATCGACAACGGACTCTGACACATCCATCCTGGTATCGTAACGAAAAGGATGCTCCATACCATATTCTGATTGAAGGATTAACTGCGAGACGGGTATTTCCAGATCAAATCCAGCAAGGGTTTGTCTTGCGGTTCTTTTATCCACATCCAGTTCTCCGATCCCATAGGGTTCAGGAGGTACAATCCAATTGACTGGTGAAAATTCTGTCCAGAGATTGTCCTGATATCCATTAAACCACATCAATCGGTAATTTAGTCGGCTTACGCTCCCAGCAAGCCTAATTCCAAATTCATTGGATAATCCATTCTCAAATTGTTCGTTGGAGAAATGAATTGTGTGCAAACCTTCTGCCTGGTACTGTATATTTGGTCTCCATGGGCCAGATTCAATAGGGGGGTCGTGGACGTATTCTGGAATCCATATTCCTTCCAGGCTGATACCAGCCAACTGGTTTCTTGTCCTTACCATCATGGTTCCAATTCGAATATCATTCAAGGGTCTAAAGAGGTGATAGCGTAAATCTTTTGGGTTAATTCTATCCAGCAAGTACCAGCCCTTAATTAGTCCCCATTCAACTTTTTGCTTTCCAATACGCACATCCAGTCGAGGTAATGCCAATTCAAGAAAACTTTGCCGATTTTCCCAGAAGAGTGCCGGATCGCTTATGGTTTCCTGAACCAGCTCGCCACTGTAATAAAATGTAGCAATGCCTAATTCGCCCTGCAGGTTTATCCTGAATCGGTCCTGTCGCTGGACAGAATCTGCAGAGGAAAATGGATGCATTTCCCAGTGCTCTGCCAAACCTGAAATTTGGGTTCTACCGAACGAGAGCAGCAGATGTATAAATATCATTGTTTTAAACCATCGATGCGTGGTATTCGATTTCCGCAAACAACCAGAATGGACAAAGCAATGATTATTCACGGTGATTGGCTTTCCAATTACATTCATTAAAGACCATTTGCAAAAATAAATGGATTAATCGATTGATTGAAAACAGCGTTGATCATGCATGAAAAATTAAAACAGATTGGGGAGCCCGGCGACACATTCGCTGGATAATTCTTATCTATCCTAAATTTTCATTAATCCGGGTCAAACCGTGATACATTTGTTGATCTCTAATCATGTAGGCAGTTAAATCTTATGGAGTACGAACGACTTAATCAATATTTGTTAACCAAGCTCGGCTCTAAAAAGGAGTTCCCATTTGGCAACGAACCAGCTGTTTTTAAAGTGGGTGGTAAAATGTTTGCCCTGCTCCTGCAAAAACAGGATCCGTTACGTCTCAACCTGAAATGCGATCCCAGGGAAATCGAACTGGTGCGCTCTTCCTTTCCGGCAGGTCAACCCGGTTATCATATGAACAAAGAACATTGGAATACAATCATTTTAGACGGCAGTATACCGGACGAAATTGTATTCACCATGATTGACGATTCCTACACGCTTGTTTTGAATGGGTTGTCAAAAAAAGTACGGTCCACGCTGGAAAAACCATAAACAGGATCACGTCTCATTTTTCGTTTTGAAGGGCACAATTCTTCCCTTAAACCTTAGGGTTCTATCGACAGAAACCGGTAAATTTGATTATGCGATCCTCCGGCATTGAACACCTCTTAAAACCTCGTCCGCGGAAATACCGAAACCTTGTAAAGCATTTATCCGATTATTTATTTATTACCGATGATGAGGATAATGGTTTTTCCCAGAACGAAATATTCCATGATTTGTCCTCTTCACGTGGGACAAGCAGATTCCTGGGTTATTACAGTACACGGGGAATTGATCTCGGCTTAAAGATTTTTGGTATCTACGACAAATTGGATAAATTGGGTTTATCCAAACCTGAAATCCAACTGGACACATCTGATACGTTTGTTCATAAACTAACCCTTCTTCATACGGTGCAAAATAAACAAATCCCATCGGCGGAATTATGTCTCCGAAGAGCACCCATCACCTTACCAGATCAGGTGCATACCAAAACGGATTGTCTTGTTGTGGAGTGGTTTTTACTGCAAAACCCTATCAAACCTTTTACACGCCGAAGACCCCAGTTACCCGGGCAGGATTATCCCGGGTCAGGCCTGAGCATGATTATTTTTGAAATCCTCTATTGGATGGCTAGACGGTTTAATCTGGATGGCGTTTTATTGGTACCCAATTATTTGCACACAGGGATACTGTATGGCAGGCAATGTGCATTTCTTGATCCTGCAAGACAGGGCCAGTTGTTGTCCCTGACTGACTCTCTGCATAACGTTCCGCTCGATCAACTTTCCTGGGCATGTGCGGAAGGTCAGCTTTTAGAACATAAATCTGATGTAATTTATACGTGGATTCCGGCTCCGGTGGTCCAGCCCGTATCGCGTAAATTAAAGGACTGGTTTTTTAATCCCAATTACTCAAAAATTATGAGAGAAACCAAAACAAATTTCAGCGTTCGTATTCGTCCTGGATATAAGCAGGAATACGATGCCAACTGGAAGGCCATATAATATGGCTACAACACCAAAAGGTGTGGTTATCCTCGCCAATGGCGAATTTCCAGTCCATCCAATTCCCCTCTCATTTATTGAGAATGCAGGTACTCTAATTTGCACCGACGGGGCAGCAGATCAACTGCTTACACATGACAAATACCCTGATATTGTCATTGGCGATATGGATAGTTTAAAATCGGACTTACCGGGAGGGATTGAAATCGTACATGTGCTGGAGCAAAAAAATACCGATCTGGATAAAGCCATCAACTATTGCATTAAAAATAAAATTAAAAATGTGACTATCGTCGGCGCTACGGGACTCCGGGATGATCATCATTTTGCCCATCTTCTGTTGTTGGCATATTATGCCGGGAAAATCCAAATCACCATCGTGACGGACGGGTATACCATTACTGCCTCACGCGGTAAAAATTCATTTTTATCTTTTAAGGGACAAATTGTATCCATTTTTTCCCTATCCAATACATCCATCACTTCTGAGAATTTGAAATACAGCATGGATAACCACCGGATTGACAATCCTTCGGAGGGAATCAGCAATAAATCCCTGGGAAGTTCATTTTCTCTGAATTCCTCCAATGTTCTTATTGTAATGCAGAGTCACGAAGCACTTTAATGATTGAATTGCACTGGCTGGATGGGGTTGCCATCCTGCTTTATTTCCTGGGTTTATGGTTTATTGGATTCATTCGTTCAAGCCAGGCAACGCACAATGAGAACAATTATATATTAGCAGGCCGTCGACTCAGCTTGCCGGGATTTGTTATGACCCTGGTTTCTACCTGGTATGGAGGAATTCTTGGTGTGGGTGAGAACACCTTTCTATACGGGATTCAAACCTGGGTCATTTTTGGCCTCCCATATTATCTTTTTGCATTGCTGTTTGCCTTCTATCTGGCACCACGTATACGCAGAGCAAATCTTGTATCCATTCCGGATCATTTTGAATTGCATTATGGCCCTGGCGCAGCTGTAATAAGTGCTGTGCTGCTTCTTATACTTGCAAGTCCGGCTCCTTATATACTTAGTCTCGGTGTCCTTCTCCGGGCAGTCAGTGGAATTCCCTTGACTACATCCATTTTACTTGCAGTGTTAACAAGTATGGTGTACATCTGGAAAGGTGGTTTTGGTGCGGTAGTACGAACCGATATTTTTCAGTTTATCCTCATGTTTACAGGGTTCATTTTACTTATTTTGTTTGCCTGGTCTGCAGTAGGATCGCCTTTGGTTCTTTGGAGTCAATTACCACCTGCCCATCGGCTGCCAACCGGTGGTAACTCCTTTACCTACATTCTGGTCTGGTTTTTTATTGCCCTGTGGACTTTTATTGATCCCGGTTTTTATCAGCGCACGGCAGCTGCTGCTTCTGAAAAAACAGCAAAAAAGGGAATAGTAATTGCTGTTGGATTCTGGTTTGTTTTCGATATGCTTACGATGTTTTCCGGGTTATATGCCCGAATTCTCATCCCTGATGCGCAACCATTGATGGTGTTCCCTTTGTTGGGAAAAGCAATTTTACCCCCGTTCTTGTTTGGACTTTTCCTTACGGGATTAATTGCCACAATTATGTCCACCGTGGACTCCCTGGGACTAATTAGTGCAGTGACGTTTGGCAGGGATATCCTGTGGCGCATCCGAAAATCCGTACCCAAAATTGCAGGGCAAACATCCGTGAGCCTCACACGTCAGGGTCTGGCGATGATGGCCTTCCTATCCCTCATTCTGGCCGTAAGTATTCCATCTGTTATTGGATTGTGGTATTTTGTGGGTTCCATGGTCATTCCAGGTTTAATCCTGCCCTTCGTGGTTTCATTCACCCAATTTTCCTACCAAAGCGATAAGGCGGTGATTGGCATAATCGGACCAGTATTCGTTTCCGCAATATGGTGGTTATGTACTCACTGGTTCGGTACACCGTTTTCTATCATTGAACCTTTTTATACAGGCATGGTAGCATCTCTACTTATTTTTACGCTATTTGCAAGACGAAAAAATCCGGAATTAGATGAATTCACACCGCGAAATTGAGCGCAAATTTTTGGTCACAGGTGGTGCGTGGCAACAGACTGAGATTGTTCAACAAATTCGGCAGGGATATCTTTCAACGACCAAAGAGCGGGTGGTGCGTGTTCGAGTAAAAGATGAACTGGCAACGCTCACCGTGAAAGGAATCACCCAAAATGCATCACGGATTGAATGCGAATACGACATACCGCTGGATGACGCCAATCTGATGCTGGATGACTTGTGCCAGAAACCTCTTATTGAAAAAACCCGTTATCGCTTATTGGTTAAAAACAGGGAATGGATTGTGGATGAATTCCTTGGCGAAAACAGCGGTTTGGTGGTGGCTGAAGTGGAATTAAATGAGCTGGACGAAAATATAATAATTCCAGATTGGGCAGTGGTAGAAATAACAGGAGATTCCCGCTATTATAATTCCAATCTGGTAACCAACCCTTACAGGAATTGGAATGAATAAAGCAGGTGTCATGACGGAAATGGGAATAGGATGTATCGCCATGGGGATATGGTGGGCTTTTAATAGCAAAAAAGAGACTGCGAACAATTCCGGCAAAACCGACGAATCTTAATCTCCAATTTTCTTTTCCATTATTACAATTGATTTTCCCTCATATTCAGAGGCTTCAATCGTCTTCCATTCCAGGGATGAATATAATTTCTCCTGATCCCAGGTAAATAAATACAGCTTCTCAAATCCAAGCCTTTGGGCATGTTTTTCCACAGCCTTCATGAGTGCGGATCCAATACCGGTTCTCCTGTAGTTTTTATGGACCAGAACGCTGGCAACACAAGGAGTGAGGTCGCGTCGATCCGGTATATCGGTCGTTACTACACTGGCAGTTCCCGCCGGCATCTTGTCGATTAACGCTACATAAGTAAAAGGAATTTTGGTTTCATCCACTTGATTTTCAAGAGACATGATCCGACGGTGTATCGAATCATTCTCGTGTAAATATCCCCATTCTTCATACAGCCATTTGGCCAGGATGGGTATGGTTGATCTGGCTTTCGCCAAGTGTAGAATATCTGCAGTCATGGCAGGAAATTACGACTATCCAGAAACCTATCCTCAGGGAGTGAACCTGTATTTGAACCAAATTGAAAAGCAAATGAACTGTTCGGGAAAAGGAAACCTGATCCGTTACATATAATTTTTCTCTGAATTCATAGGAGAATTATCATGCTAAATATCGTTTTGCTTGCCGTGGATGCTTTGAATACCGTTAGGCGTGATACGGCCGATCTAAAGATAGGGATGGTGGTAGAAAAAACGCTTAAACAATTGGAAACAAGCAGGTCGTCGTTCCGGGAGCAAGACATATCTTCATGGATGTAATGGGAAAATTCACAACCCTACGGTGGGTATTGACGCATATGTTCGGATTTTTACTTTCCAGAGCAATTCAGAAACAATAATATCTTTTGTTCCAGGAAAGCAAAAAGCCCCTGAAAACAGGGGCTTTTTGCGTTGATGTATGGTATCGTTAAATAAGATCTTTTAGTGATGTGCTTAAATCGAATGTAAATGCATGCACATCGATTTTAGGCTCGTGCCAGACACCATAGTTACCAGCCATAATAAGTTTTTGAATATAGCTTTGTGTCAATGCATCGGTGGTAATGTTGTCATACCAGCGAATGTCAATTTTGGCACTGTTGGTATTGATAGCACCAAGAAGAGCGGACAGGTAGGTCTGACGGTTTTCAGTATCCGTATTAATTTTACAAAATCCCGCTTCAATCAGGCCCTCAATTTGATCCCAGTCCGTTCCAACAAAATCGCGCCATTTTTGAGCGGCATCTGATGGATCCGTCAATTTTCCAAGCTGCTCGATGGCGTATTCTCTTACATTTTCGTACATTGTGGATGCACCATGCGCAACGAATACAATTTCATCATTGATACTATCTGCTTTTGCCAGCAATTCATGGGCCAAGGGAATATTGAGTTTAACTTTGTGTCCCGGTTTTCCCTTGTTTGGTCCGTGCATGGTTCCAATGGTAGGTGCCAACATAAGTACACCGGTTTCTTTGAGAAATGTATCCAATTCATCCGGATTGGTGTAGGTGGAGAACTCCGATTTGGTATCTTCATCTTCTTCACCGGCCAATACGCCTAATTCTCCTTCCACTGATAATCCCAGCGGATGGGCCATGTCCACCACTTCTCGTGTCAAATCAATGTTGTCCTGAAGAGGCATGGCCATTTTTTTGGCATGGTCCGTACTGTTATCCGCCATCACTGAGGTCAAATATTGTACAGCCGCCTGAACGACTTTCCGTCCACTATCGCTAATGTAATCACCGTGGTCTAAATGGGTCGCAATTTTTACGGACGATTTTTTGGCCATTTTCTCAATATAGGACGTGGCGACTTCCAATCCAAAAACCTGATCGCCACCGCCAAAATGTTTTAGCGCCGAATTGGAAAAGGCCATTAATCCTGACGATCCCAATAATTCAAAAGCCCGCATAGCGGCATTAATTCCCTGAAATGTGGTAACATTAAATGCGGGAACGGCATAACCCTTGCTTTTGGTGTTTCCTTTTTCCCCGCGCTTCGCTTTTAGCAAAAGTGCATGGGCGGCCACCATGTTATCCGGAAATATTCTATCTGTATTTAAGACAGGCGCTGTTTTAGCCATCCTGATCCTCCTCTATTCATTTTGCAATGTATGATTGTCCAATTTCGTTTAGTAAATCTGTAAACCATTGTTGGGATGCATCAAATGGTTTATGCCCTTTTATTCGTGAAAAGTCAATAAGAGACAGGGTGTTTTGATTGTCCTCATCCAAGCCAACAACGCCGCTGTGATTATCCAGAGCAACTTCTGCTGCCATAAAAGCGGATCGTTTGATTAAATCCAAATCTTTTTTGTTGGGGGCAGCTGATCGCGCGAAATACCCACTTTTCTGTACCAGTGTTTTTTCTGCTCCCAGCCGACTGGTAAATTGGTTGGCAAACCACTGACCGGGATTAATTTCATCCAGACGCACATGACCAAACGCATCCCTGCGCACTTCTTCACCGGCGGCTTCCATCTCTGTCACAATCGTATCTACACCAGCCCCTTCACTCAAAAAAATATTAACCGAATCTTTTTCATCCATGAGATTTCTCAGCCGCTGAATTTCCTTCTCAAACTCGATGGGTCGCTCAGGGATATATAGTGCATCCACATCCCAGCGCCGTTTTTCAATGAGAATATCCGGTAAGAACCGGCGTTTTGCCAATCGCCGGTGATACTCCAGGGCTGTGTAAGCCGTGAGCCAACCACAATTTCTCCCCATTACTTCATGGATGATCAGCTGACGCCGGCTGGTGGTATTCTCGTTGGCCACATTTTCAAAAAATATGGCGCCCTGCTCCGCTGCTGTCCAGGCCCCAAGGGTCTGGTGAATGGGAAATACATCGTTGTCCACTGTTTTTGGCAATCCCACAACCGTTAAATCATAGTTGTTCTCCTGTAGAAATTTTGCAAGATCAGCAGCGGCGGTATTGGTATCATCGCCGCCAATTGTGTGAAGGATATCCACCCTGTCTTTTTTCAGTTGGCGTGCAGCAACCTGCAAGGGATGTTCTCCCTCTTTCACCAGTCCACGCTTGACACAATCTGTAACATTGGTGAGTTTCACCCGGCTGTTTCCAATTGGACTTCCTCCGTAGGTGTACAATATGGAATATGACTTTTTTACTTTTTCGCTAAAGGGTATAGATTCTCCCAACAGGAGTCCCTGATATCCATTGAGATACCCGATAAGTTCTGCATCCGGAACCAATGCATTATACTTTTCAATTAATCCACCAATGGATGCGGATAAACATGGGGCAATGCCCCCGGCGGTTAAAAATGCAATTTTCATTTGAAATTTTCTCTGAGGTAGAAATAAAAGTTACACATTTTATCTCCTTCACTTGAATGGAAACTGTTAAATTTCTTCTGAATTATGATTACAATTCAGCATCTGAGTCAAAGGAAATATCATGTCTGAAATTTTATGGAAGCCACAACCCGGGTCTATTGAAAACACTCAAATGGCAGAATTTCTTCGGTATAGTAATACCACCTTCAGAAAATCATTTTCTTCTTATGCTGAGCTGCATGAATGGTCCGTGAAGAACCCGGCTCCGTTCTGGGAATCAATATGGATTTTCATGGACATTCTCCATTCCCACACCTATTCACGCATTGTAGACGATCCCAGGAAAATGCCGCATGCCGAATGGTTTCAGGATGCCAGACTTAATTTTGCAGAAAATCTACTGCGCTTCAGAGATGAGAACACTGCGCTGATTTTCTATGGAGAAGACCGGGTGCGTCTTTCAATTTCGTATGAAAAACTCTATGATGAAGTAAAAAAATGTACCAGCGCCTTGAAACGGCTCGGTGTTAAAAAGGGTGATCGTGTGGCCGGTTTTATGCCAAACAGGCCTGAATCCATCATTGCCATGCTGGCCACGGCATCTATTGGGGCAATTTGGAGTTCATCCTCACCCGATTTTGGAATAAAAGGTGTATTGGACCGTTTCAGCCAAATTGAGCCAAAAGTACTTTTTGCAGCAAATGGCTATTTTTATAACGGCAAAGCATTTGATTCCCTGGAAAAATTGCAGGGGATCTTGGATAAATTACCCAGTGTTGAACAAGTGGTTGTTGTTCCCTACACGAGTGAAAATCCTGATATTTCGTTGATGAACAATTCCATCCTGTACACTGATTTTGTATCAGAAGAAAATCCGCCTGAATTAATTTTTGAACAACTGCCCTTCGATCATCCCCTGTACATCATGTATAGCTCCGGTACTACAGGATTACCAAAAAGTATTGTGCATGGTGCCGGTGGGACTTTACTTCAACATGTGAAGGAATTACGGTTGCACACCGATTTGCGCCGGGATGACACTATTTTCTATTTCACCACCTGTGGTTGGATGATGTGGAATTGGCTGGTGACATCCCTGGCCGTTGGGGCAACCCTGGTTTTGTATGATGGGTCACCCTTTTATCCCGATGGTAATGCACTTTGGAAAATGGCGGAAGAAACGGGCATGACGGTTTTCGGAACCAGTGCAAAATATATTTCCGCCTGTGAACAGAATGGTATTTTACCCCGTAAAGATCACGATTTATCAAAATTGCGCGCCATTTTATCCACCGGTTCGCCCCTCATGGAAGAGAATTTTGACTATGTCTACAGGGACATAAAACAGGATGTGCAATTATCGTCCATTTCCGGCGGGACAGATATCATTTCCTGCTTTGCCCTGGGGAACCCCATCCTCCCGGTTTATCGCGGTGAACTCCAATGCCGTGGACTGGGAATGGATGTGAAATCATTCGATGGGAATGGTGCCGATATGTTGAATGAAAAAGGTGAATTGGTTTGTACGACGGCATTTCCATCCATGCCCATTTATTTTTGGAATGATCCGGATGGATCAAAATACAACAAAGCCTATTTTGATGTTTTTCCCAATGTTTGGCATCATGGGGATTTTATTACCATCAATGATCATGGCGGAGTCCGCATTTTTGGCCGCAGCGATGCCACACTTAATCCAGGTGGTGTGCGCATTGGTACGGCAGAAATCTATCGGGTCGTGGAAGCTTTTCCGGCTATTGCCGATAGTTTGGTGGTGGGACAAAAATGGCAGGATGACGAACGGGTGATTTTATTTTTGAAAATGGAAGCTACTTCTGAATTGAATGCAGAATTGGTATCCAAAATAAAATCCACAATACGCAGTCAATGTTCACCGCGACATGTTCCATCGAAAATTCTACCAATTGATGACATTCCGTATACCATCAATGGTAAAAAAGTGGAAGTGGCGGTGAAAAAGATCATCCATGGTGACACTGTTTTGAACCAGGATGCCCTGGCCAATCCGGACTCTTTGAAATTGTATGAAAATTTGAATGAATTAAAGGATTAGGCATACTGCACGTAACCGAGTATTGCCTGGCATTATCCTGGGATTTATATTTCAACAATCTAACGAATGAAACAGAGATAAGTATGATTGGGTAGTCGCAAATGAAATTTGCTTTTAATCATCAGTTCGTTACTATTTTTTCCAACCCATTATGATTTTCGCGATGTATTCCGGTTAAAACGTAGTAATAGCATAAAGACGAAAAGCCCGATATACGCAATTATTACGTATATCACGATGTTAGGGCACATAAAAACACCGAAACTATGACAAGAAACTTAATAATTGGATTCT
>CAZZIU010000006.1:83316-129525 GCA_964654545.1 uncultured bacterium | reverse complement strand
ACATCTGCAATGGTTGGGATCAGGTAATCATGAAAATTGGGATTCCGCAGCTGCCCATTTTCATGCTCGATATTCTCCATCAGTGTTTCTCCCAGCCCCATCACGATTGATCCTTCAACCTGTCCCGCCAGCGTAACCGGATTTATCACCGTTCCCGAATCGTGCACAGCTGTTACTTTTTCCACCGTTACAGCTCCCGTTTCCGGATCCACATCAACTTCCGCCACCATGGCGCCAAAACTATAAGCCGGCGACGTGCCCACGGTTGCTCCCTTATAATTGCCTCCTAATTTTGGTGTATTGTACATACCGCTGGCAATCAGAGGTCCTCTTTTCCGGAAATATTTGGTAGCCATTTCACTAAAAGAAAGCGTGCGATCTCCGTCCGAAATGTTGTTTCTTGAAAAAGACAACTGATGCGCTGGATTGCCGTGCTTTTCGATCCAGAATTCACCAAGCTGAGACTTAATTTTTTTGGCAGCATCCACTGCTGCATTTCCGGCCATAAAGGTAACCCGTGAAGCATACGAACCTAAATCCGTTGGCGTAACGGCAGAATCCGCATGTAATATGGTTACCCTTTGATAATCCAATCCTAATTCTTCTGCCACCATTTGACATAACACTGTATCCGAACCCTGACCAATTTCTGAGGTACCTGCATACAAAAATACTTTCTCGCCATCCTCTCCCACTCGGATACTACACGCCGACTGAGGATAATCCCCGCGAATAATGGGATATCCTGCTCCGCTCACAAAACTACCCAGACTAATTCCAACCCCTTTTCCAAAAGGCAGTTTTCCACATTTCTTGTCAAAATCGGTTGCCTCCACTGCTTTATCCAAACACGCTTTCAGTTCACAACTGGTAATTTGCAGATCATTGAGCGTGAGGTAATCCTTTTCCACCAGATTCTTATCGCGTATTCGTATGGGGGACATCCCCAATTCCTTTGCCGCCATATCCAGATGAGATTCAAAGGCAAAACGTGGTTGCGGCGTACCGTTTCCTCTCATTGCTCCACAGGTTGGCAGGTTGGTAATCACTCTTAATGCATCAAATTTGAAAGCATCCATTTTGTAAAGAATTGGCAACAGATTACCGCTGTAATACGCCGTAATGATTCCGTAACTGGTGTATGCTCCCCCATCGAGTAAAACTTCCTGATGAGTTCCCAACAAGGTACCGTCTTTTTTGAAGGCAGATGTAAATTTTATAGTCTGGGCATGTCGCCCACGACCGTGCTCAAATGCTTGTTTCCGATCCATGGTCATTAAGACCGGGCGATGAAGTTTTCGTGCTGCGATTACCGATAAAAATTCCAGTTTTGTTGTTTCCGCTTTTCCACCAAACCCACCGCCAATTGCCGGTGTCATTACGCGTAACCGGCTCTTGGGAATTTCAAAAACACGCGCTAACTGTACCTGTACCAAATGGGGATTTTGGTTGGACGTCCACACGTTAATCAAATCACCTTCTTCCATGGCCAGTGCAGCTGGGGGCTCCAGATAAGCTTGATGGGATCGCTGTCCCTGAAATACGTCTTCACGAACGTAATCTGCTTCAGAATATATTTTTTCCAGATCACCAAAATTCTGATGTATTTCCGTATTGATATTGCCTGGATAACTGGCATGGATTTGTGGTGCACCAGGTGCCAATGCTTCATCAATGGTATACACTCCTGGAAGCGGTTCGTACTCCACATGGACTTTCGAAGCAGCAAGCTCAGCTATTCGGCGATCGGTAGCGAATACTGCCGCTACCGGTTCGCCCTTATGGCGAACAACACCTTTTGCCAGAATAGTTTCATCGTAGCGGGCCGGTGATACACCGTACAATGTGTCTGGAACCATATCAGGGGTCAGTACCAGGAGCAGACCTTCTTCATTTTCTGCAGTTTCTGTGTCAATGGATAAAATTTTTGCATGCGGGTGAGGACTTGTAACCAGGGCTCCGTATACCATTTCCGGGAAATAAAGATCGGCAGTAAACCGGGCTTTCCCCCGAATTTTATCAGCAATATCCTTACGGGGAACAGGTTTACCTACTACCGAATACCCCGATTCCGGTTCATCCACATTTTTTTCATTTTTCAATGCCTTCAATATTCGACTGTATCCGGTGCAGCGGCACAAATGTCCCTCCATAGAAGTGCGAATCGTCTTATCATCAGGATGGGAATTCGCTTCCAGCATTGATACGGAATTGAGTACAACGCCCGGGGCGCAATAGCCACACTGAAAGGAGCCATTCTCCACATAGGTATTCTGAATGTCGTGTGATACACCTTCAACCGTCTGTATCCGTGTATCAGATGCTTCTACCGTGAGCACCAGACAGGCATTGACCACTTTCCCATTCATTAGAACTGTACAGGCACCACAATCACCCGTATCACAACCCCGTTTTGCCCCGAATAAATGTAGTCGGTCCCGCAGGGTATCCAGGAGGGTTTCATTGGTATCCACTGATACCCGATGAAGTTGGCTATTTATTTTTAGGGATACTTCAGGCATTACTATTCCTTAAATGACGATCATAGGCTATCTGTAATGCCCGCCTGGTAGCGACTTTCGCGAGATGTAATCGGTATTCTTTGCTTCCGCGTAAATCAGATATGGGTGATAATTTGGTCGGCGTTACTTTTGCCACTTCCTGCCAGAGCTCGTCATTCGGCTTTTGTGATAGGGCAATGGTTCGAGCTTCCTCTATGAGAATAGGTACGGGAGATGCGGCCGTAACTGCCACGCGTAAATCAATAATTGCATTGTTTTCAATTTCCATCGAACAGGCCACGCCCACAATGGGAATATTGCCTGCTTTTCGCATTCCAATTTTCACGTAGGCCGATGCAATATTGTTTTTTTGGAATGTTATTTTTGTCAACAGTTCCCTGCTCTGCTTTATTGTTTGTCTTGGTCCGGTAAAAAATTTCTTTAATGGTATTTGACGCACCCCTGTTGAATGAGCCAAATGCACAGTCGCATTATTAACCAGCAGAGCGGGTGGGAAATCGGCACAGGCGGCTGCCGTACATAAATTTCCTCCGATTGTAGCACGATTACGTATCTGTAACGTTGCCATCTGTCTTACCAGATCGATCATTACCGAATTGAAAGAACAGATTTCCGACTCTGCAATTTCACTTACGGTCACAGCGGATCCTACTTCAGCCACATTTGTTTTTGTATCCATAGTGTGTAATTCATCCAAATAACGCAGGGAAAGAACCTGGGAAGGGTTGGCGCGATCAATTTTCATCAGAACCAGCAAGTCTGTTCCTCCGGCAATTGGAGTTACACCGTCCTTTTCATTCATGATGGATAATGCTTCAGATAGCGTACGGGGAACGTGATAGTCGAATGGTTTAATAAACACTACATAGTCCCCAAGCCATACATTTTAATCGGTCGATCTATGTCTGTTTTACCAGTGTTGCCATGGTTACGCCCCCTGCACCACAGAGGGATGCAACTCCCGTGGCTTTGTCATGGGTATTTAGGGCATGGAGTAATGTGGTAACGATCCTCACACCGGAACATCCCGTGGGATGGCCAAGGGCGATGGCGCCACCGTGGATATTCAATTTATCGCGCTCCCAGCCCACAATTTGCTCATTGGCAAGAATCTGAATTGCGAAAGCTTCGTTGACCTCGAATAAATCCACAGAATCAACCGCCGTACTGTTTTCCTTAAGCAAAGCAGGAATTACATCAGCTGGGCCCTCTCCCATGAACTCCGGACTGACTGCCGCTTGAGCAAATCCCTGTAATTCACCCAAAACAGGAAGACCATCAGACATTGCAATATCCTTTGTGGTTAACACCATAAACGATGCTCCATCCGCCATGGCGCAGGCATTGGCAGCGGTGACCGTTCCATCTTTTTTAAATACTGGTCTCAACTTTCCCAATTTTTCACGGTTTACAGGAAATCGAATGGTTTCATCCCTGTCTACCTGTACATCATCAATTTGGATAGGAACAACTTCATTGGAGAAATACCCGTTTTCCCATGCTTTGTTGGCTTTTTCGTGGGATGTGGCAGCAAATTCATCCTGAGTCTCTCTGGAAATGCCATATTTCTCTACTAGATTTTCCGCCGTTTGTCCCATTCCCTGTCCGATCAGGGGATCAATGCTGTCTGCCCAGCCATCCAATAATTCTTTGTTACCCATCTTGAAGCCATCCCAGCGCACATCTTTAAGCAGAAATGGCATGGTGCTCATGCTTTCCATACCACCCACCAAAATATAGCTGGCTTCACCCAACAGCAGCCGCATCGCTGCCAATTCAAGGGCTTTCATTCCGGAAGGGCAAGCCATGTTGATGGTGGTGACTGGCACTTCTTGCGGAATACCTCCCCTTACGGAAGCTGTTCGAGCAGGGTTTGGTCCATTCCCTGCCTGTCGGCAATTCCCGATGATAACTTCATCAAATTCACTCCCTGTGAAGTGCAGCGATTCTACCAGTTCCGTGATAACGGGAGCTGCCAGATCATAGACGTATGTTTTTTTAAAGGATCCACCAAATCTTCCCATTGGAGAGCGCAACGCCCCCACACAAACGATACCAGGTGATTTCATATATACTGCCCCCCATCCACTTTGATAACTTCCCCGGTAATGTGCCGGGCACGATCGCTTGCAAGAAATGTGATTAGCTCCGCCACATCCGCCGGTTCACCAATGCGCCCAAGAATAATTTCTTCCATTGCTTTTTGTTTAAACTCATCTGGCATGTTTTGAACCATTTTTGTGGCAATTAAACCGGGACAAACCACATTTACGGTTACATTGGAGGAGCCCAGTTCTTTGGCTACGCTTTTGGACAAACCTATCACACCTGCTTTTGCTGCCGCATAATTGGTTTGACCAAATTTTCCTCGTAAGGCATTGATAGAAGAGACCGTAATAATCCTTCCGGATTTTTGTTCGCGAAACAATGTACTTGCAGCACGAATATAATTAAATACTCCTTTGAGGTCAGTTGCAATGACCTCATCCCATATCTCCTCTGTCATTTTCCAGATAACTTTATCGTTGTTCGCACCAGCATTATTCACCAGAATATCTAGAGATCCAAATCGCTCTTTTACCAGATCAACGATTTCCTGTGCCTGACTAAAATCGGCAATATCAGCCTGAACCGTAAAAACAGAATCATTCCCGTCTGTCAGTTCATCAACAATTGCATTGGCACTATCCTGGTTACGGTTGTAAGTAAAAGCAACCTTGCATCCTTCTCGTACAAACGCATTTACAATTGCTGTGCCAATACCAGAGCTTCCTCCGGTAATCAAGGCTGTTTTCCCCGCTAATAACATTGACATTTTTCCTCCATTTCAAGGAGATTATTTATTGTCCCACTGCGGTGCCCGCTTTTCCATGAAGGAATTAATCCCTTCATTGGCATCGTGGGATTCCATTAATTCATTTAGATAAAGTTTCTTTAGCTCGTCCAGGTTTGCCTGAAGCGCCTGATTGAACTGCCATCGTGCTGCCCTCACACCGTACCGCAAGGATGAAGCGCTTTTTGGAAGCAGGTATTTCTTGATCCACTCCTCCGTCCCCTTTTCAAGGGCATCGTGATCCTCATAGACCATTGTAACCAATCCCAACTCTTCCGCTTGATCGGCAGTTATGCTGGCCCCGGTCAATAACATTTCATCCGTTTTTACCTGACCGATTTTTAACGGTAATATGAGCGAAGCCGGTGGCGCAAAAACTCCCAATACCAGTTCTGGTTGACCCAATCGCGCAGTCTTATCCACGAACATAAAATTGCACATGAGCGCCAATTCCAATCCGCCGCCCAGACATTGACCGGAAACTACGGCTGCCGTTGGAATCGACAAATCCAGTAAAGCAATGAACAGGGAATGAAATTGTTCAAGCATTTTTGGTGCATTTTCTTTGGAGTGTTCGGCAACACTGGCACCAAAACTGAAATGATTCCCGGCTCCGGTAAATAGCAATAATTTCACTTCGGGTCTGTTTTTCACCGCATCCAGGAGTCCCTGCAGGTCGCTCATCATGTCCGAATCGAGCACATTTCCTTTTGGCGCGTTCAGCGTGATCCGAACAACCTGACCATCATGCATTTCCTGAATGATAATTTTGCCTGCCATGAACAATTACCTCGGTAAAATCGCATCCAGCAATTCATCATCCCAGGGATGCCCTTCAGCCAGCATTTGCCTTAAGCGAATAAAATCCACTTCGCGATTGTCTTTTGGTCCTTCATTGAAAGCCCGAAAGCCTGCCTTTGCTTCCGTCATCATATTCAGCGATAACCAGTCGCGATTGGTCTGCTGATTTCGATCCCAGTGTTCTAATTTTTTCTTCCGCAGACTGTTTAAGGTTTTGCTTACACAATCCGGCATGAGATACAGCATCTTGGTTGCCATCGTGTCTACAGCATTATCCAATGCTGTGAGGTCAACGGTACTATTTTTAAGTAACTCTTTTCCGGTTATCAAATCGGAACCAGATTTACGTCGACCGTATACAACGGCTCCCGTTTCGTCCAACCATTTATCAGTAATTACCATTGGATTGCGAACAAATTTTTCATCCACCTTTACAACCGGAACTGCATCTGAAATCAGTCCCATATGCAAGGCTTCATAGGCAGACCACATCTCACAGAGCGTACCACTTTGCATGGCGCGTTCGATCCCCACATATAGATCCAGAAAATCAGTGCTTCCACCATCCGGGGCACTGCCATGTCGAGGACCAGCTTGCCCGAATACCGCTAGGTCACTGGCAACTGAAAAATCACAGGCCATCCCAATCTCTTGTCCACCAGCTATCCGCATGCCGTTCACTCTGCAAATTACCGGTTTGTCACAATGTAAAATTGATGTGATCATGTCGTTAAACAGACGCATATATTGTCTATACTCAAGCGGTCGGCCAGAATAATATTCAGCATATTCCTTTGTATTACCGCCGGTACAAAAAGCTTTATCACCCACGGCGGAGAATATGACGGCCACCGCCTTACGATCCATGGATGCCTGACGAAATGCCATGATGATTTCTTTTACAGCAGTGGTAGTATAAGAATTGTATTGGCTGGGATTATTAATAAGTATCCACACATTGTACAGTCCATCCACTGCTTGGCCTTGTTTATCAAGACAGGGGCGGTTTTCATAGATAATTTCCTTATAGTCTAATGGAAATAATGTATGGTCTACCAACGATCCTGACATAGTATTCCCCCTTGTTTATTCATTGCTTTTAAAATCGGGTACAAGTACCGTACGTTTCGATATTTTATGCTCCAAAACATTTTGGAAAATATGATTAATAGCTGACATGGGTTGAATTTCAGTAAATGGTTTCAATTGAATATCTCCACGCCCAACCATGTGCAAAACATCGTTGTAAAGTTCTGGCTTGCATCCCCAGGTTCCTATAACCTGAGCATCAAATGCCATCAAATTACTAAGACGAACCTCCAGCTTTTCCATGGTGAACCCAACGATCGATAGTGTTCCTGCCACACCCAGCAGGGCAAAGGCCAGCTCTTGCCCCGCTTTTGTACCGGATATTTCAAAAATTTTCCACCCCACATTGGGGCTGTCTGTTTGTTGATTTATTTCCTTTATCTTCTGTTTGGTTTCTTTAATAGTTAAACCATTGGAATTCACTATATTCCTGATCCCAACTTCAGATAGCAAATCTAATCTTTTCTGCGAAATATCAACGGCCACTACGGTTGCACCAAGCGTTTGTGCAATCTGGGCCGCATATATCCCCACACCACCAACACCAATGACGATAGCAAAGTCGTCCGCTTTCAGTTTGCTTTTCACAATGGACTGATAGGGTGTGGATATGGCATCGGCAATTACGGATAATTCGGCGAGAGAATGGGTTTGAAGAACCTCAGATGGTACTGGAATTAAATATCTGGAAGGAACAACAATATGACTTGCAAATCCACCATTAAAATCGTTTCCGGGCATTTTTTGATGCTGGCAAATATTCCCTCTATCCTGCTCGCATAAATCACATTCGCCACAGGGCAACACAGCCGGGACAATCACTGGTTTACCTTTTAGTTCAACAGGACCGTCCAAAACAATACCACTGATTTCATGACCCAACACCAAGGGCAGTGTCTGACGTGTAGGTACACCGTAATGCCAAAAACTCAAGTCTGTATGGCAGACACCGCAGCCGGCAATTTCCACCAGTGCTTCCCCGTGTTCAAGTGGCGAAACAGGCATTGTGTGTTTTTCCAGCGGATGATCCACTGCTGTCATGGTATAGGCATACATGGTATCTATCATCAATTCATCGCTTCTTTCATTACGTTGTTTTCACTTTGATGGGCCAGAATAGCGGCACCCAGGGCAACGGAATACAATGGTGTAGGAGCAATCGCCACCTGCCGACCTAACCTTGCTTCCATAATATCTTTTAAATAGGGATGGTGGGTAATCACACCACCGCACAAAAATAGAGGTACAGCCGAAGGAATCGGCATTTTGCATACCCTGTCAGTAATAGATAGATATATACCTTTAGCAATTTCTTCAATGGGCACACCGTCAAATATCCATCCAAGAATTTCCGTCTTTGCAAAAACAGTACAGAAACTATTGATGGTTCTGTTTCCCTTGGCCACTTTAGCTAGATCGCTCATTTCATCAATTTCTAATTCCGCTTTTTCGGCAATTTCCGTGATAAACGCGCCGGTTCCCGCTGAGCATTTATCATTCATATGAAAATGTTTTACTTCACCACATTCACCGCTATCGATAATCTTAATATCTTCTCCACCAATATCAATGATACATTTGTGAATGGGATTGGATTGAGAAAGTCCGATAGATGCGCAAATCAATTCTGTCTTTTTTACATCTGAATCCTGCACATTTCTACCATAACCGGTTGTGCATGTTTTTGTTATTGTATACGATTCTCTTATCTGGTCCACGACCGCGTCCAGTTTCTCTCGTCGTCTGCTAAATGTGGGAAGAACATCCTGATGTAAAGGGGTATCATTTTGATCCACTACCACAAATTTAGTGTAAGAGGATCCCAGATCAATACCCAGATAATGTTGGTTCGCAGCGTCCATCTTATTCCAGAGAATACTCCAACATATGCACCAGCGCTGTTACCGATTGATTCAACGGGGTGGGGATATAATGTTTCTTACCGTAATCCGCAATTTTCCCATTGAGCCAATCAATCTCGGTACGATGTCCGTTTTCTAAATCCATAAGCATGGACGGTCGGTGGTGTCCGGCATTTTTCAGGTATCGTATGCAAAACCGGCGGAACTTTTTCCCCAAATCAATACCCTCTCTTTCAGCGACAACAACGGATTCGTCGATAATTGCTTCCACAAGATTCAGTGTTTGGGGAAAGTCCATGACATCTTTCATGGTTCTTCTGGTTATCGAACAGATGGCACTTAAGGCTGCATTTAGAATTGCTTTTTCCCACACATAATCCTGGATATCCTCAGGCACCTTTGTTTCAAGATGAGCCGTGTTCAACAAATCGCACATTTGTTGCGCCAATGATTCTCCCTGTGGTAAGAGTGAAGCTATGTAATTGGGGGGATTGAAGAAGCTCACATTGACTTTATTTCTCGAGCTCATACTCCCGGCATAATTTATAACCATACGCAAAACGCGGTTTTCACCAAATGCATCGGCAGGAATATTCTCATTGTCAATTCCGTTCTGGGCACACATGATAAAAAATGATCCATTATCAATTTCTTTTAGAGATTTTACCACCGGTTTAAGGCTGGGGGCTTTGGTGGAAATAACGATAATATCCGGATCGTAATTGGATAATTCTTCAATGGTATAGCATATATTTTCCATCGTCACCGATTTTTCAACCGTGTGGGTTAAATGCAAACCGGATTTTTTTATTTTATCAACTTTCTGCGGATCGATATCGCATCCTATTACGTTGGCACCGGCCTCGATAAGATGGACTGCAAGAGTTCCGCCCACGGGACCCAGCCCAATTATTCCAATTGTAAGTTGATCATTAGTTTCTGCCATGCTACCTATCCCCCATTTTATGTAAAGATCATATTGCTGGAAAGTTGTTCAACAAATGTTTCAATTCGGGTAACCGATTGTCCATCAGAGAAAAACCGTAAATCATTTAAATCGCCGTCGATAATCAGGGTATCAATTCCCGTCTCTTGTTTTACCCGCTCCGGTAGTCCAAAACGACTATTGGTGTTGTTAAAACATGTTTTGGAATCATGGAAAATCATTCCATCTATTGCAAAATCATTAACTAGCTTTTTCAACAGGTCCAGTTTTGCATTTTCCCCCCGATTAATAAATATTTTGGTATAGGCTGCCGCCATTGAATCCAATGGGTTTTTTGGTGAGAAATCTTCAAAAACCCAACTATTACAGTAGGTAGAAGAGACAACGGCTGCATTGTTTTCTTTAAATAGGTTGCTCAGGGACCTAAGTCTCCCCCAGATGGGCATACCATCCCAGTACAACCGTACTTGCTCATTGGGTACTGCTGCAACTCCGCTCTTTACCATCGATTGGAGTTCAGCCAGCGTGTCTTTGTAAAATGTTATGCACTCCGGTGTACCACGTAGCAACACAATCGGGGCCATCAAAATACAGCCGTCAAAAAACGAAAGTGGTGCTGGTTTATTCCTTGCCGTTTCCAAAACCTGTTGCCACAACGTTGACCCTTCGTAGCTTAAAGACAAGATCTGCTCCAGTCGAGCAGGATCCAATTTTTTACCAATGATTTCTTCTGCAGTACTTATCAACGATTGCAATTGATGACTTACCAGGTCAATTTCGCGCTTTGTTACATCTTCCAGATGTCGTGGTGGATATAAACCCACCACGGGACATCCGAATTCTCTCCCGAAATAGTTAAACCATTCTGCCACTTCACGGCACTGGTTGGTGTTGAATACAATTAAATCCGGCTGTGGAATTCCCTGTATTCCGTAGGCTTGTGTCAGTGGTGTTTCACCAGCCAGCCAGGCACCGATATCGGCTGTTAAATATGAACAGACATCGCTGTGGTAACCCTGTTGATGCGCTTTTGGAATATAGTGCTCAGCTGTTCGGCTTGCACCTAGCAGGGCACCATGATTTTCAGGAAAATACACTTGAAATCCCAAGGCACGTAATATTTCAGCCGGACCTGCACTTGTACACCATGCTATGGGTTTTTCCAGCGAAGTAAAATACTCCTTTAGGAGTGATTTAAGTCGAATCTGTGATTGCATCTGGGTCATATTGATTACAAATGAATTACATATACTTTTTCAGGCATAGGACCGACCTGGTCATAAAGATATTCAATGTTTGCTTCAAAAATATCCCCCACAACATTTGGTGCCAGTTTCATGGACGGAGTAAGCTCTTCGTGTTCAATGCTTAATTCATAATCGATAAGCATGGCGGATTTAATTCGATAATATTTAAAGTCCAGCATATCATTGGATTTTGTTAGGCATCTTTGTAAACAGCTGGCAAGGTCTCCCACATTGTTCGGGCAATCGCAACCGGTCTTCAGCTGCTGATCATCCAATGATTTCGCAAACAACGCCTTATTGGGGAAAAGCAATGCCACCGGATAATCATGATTTTTCCCAGTAACATACGCGTGTGCCAGGTATGCGCAATCCTTCAAAACAAGATTTTCAATTTCTGTGGGTACTACTTTTTTGGCATTGCTGAGTTTAAAAATTCTATCTTTGCGCGAAATAAGTTTTAAACCTGCCTCAGTAAACTCGCCCACATCACCTGTTGCAAACCAGCCATCTTTTGTCAATACTCTATTGGTGGCCTCAGGATTCTTGTAATAACCAGTCATTACATTGGGTCCTTTTACCAATATTTCACCGTCAGAAGCAATCTTTAACGTAATACCAGGAATCGGCTTTCCTACCACTCCCTGTTGTCGGGGTACCTCCGGATCGGTTACTGTGCAGCATGGCGATGTTTCAGTCAATCCCCAGCCTTCAATGACCGGAATATTTCGATCAAGAAACATCTGTGATATATTTTGTGGTAATGGAGCAGCGGCGGTAAAAATAAATCGCAATTCGTCGTGAAAAATTAATTTTTCAATTTCTTTATCCTGCTTTACACGGGTGGCTATTTCCTGATAAACCCGTGGGACGCTGAAAAACACGGTAGGCATTACCTGTCGCCAGTTAGAAAGAATTGTTTCCACACTTTTACCAAACCCATGTTCAAGCGACAGCACGGCGCCATTGGTAATGGCTGCATATTTTTCGAATATTCCACCAAAACTATGGTGCCATGGAAGATAGGATAAAAACCGATCGTTACTGGATAACTGCCATAGCGTTCGCATCGCCGCCTGTTGTGACAAAATATTTCTATGCGTCAATTGCACGCATTTTGGTTTTCCCATAGTGCCGGAAGTAAACATCATGAGGCAAACTGTATTAGGGGGAATTTCCTCACCAATAATTGCACCGCCATTTTTTGAGTTATTAATCAGGTCATTAAATGAAACAGAATTACCAACCGCAGATTCGATATCCGTGAAATGGATTATTCCCTTATAGGATTGGGGGGAATATATTTTATTCCATTGCATTGCATCGGATACGACAATGAATTGAGGGCCACAAAAATCAATTAGAGTGTTCGCCCATTGCGGGGAATAACCGGCGAAAATTGGAACGGCCACAGCACCCATAGCCATAATGGCCAATTCAATTTCCAACATTTCTCGACGATTTGGCGATAAAATTGCCACTCGATTTCCTTTGCGCAGTCCAAGAGATTTCAACCGATTCTGTAGTTGGATTACGTCAGATTGGAACCGATTCCATGACAAGGGAATGTATTTCCCTGATTGGCTTTCCTGATAGATGGGGTGTTTCCCAAAGGTATTGGTATTGGCATTTAACATGCCCGCAAGATTTTTTGGGTATTCTGGTAAAGGTATTGGGCAGGTCAGAATAGTGTCCATCTTCAGGCGTGTATCTCCAGCAATTTGTAGTGACGGAAACCTCCCCAGAGTGCCGCTCCCAGGGCTCCGGCAGCAAAGCAATTTTTTGCCGCAAAAATTTCCAGGTTCAGGTTTTTTTCGTTATTCAACTCCTGAATCGTCTGCACCAGTCCAACATCCTGAGCCATTCCTCCCGTAAGCGCAACTGGAGATTCTGCTTTTACCTTGCTTAACAATTTCACGATTCGCCGAGCTATGGACTGGTGTATGCCTTTGATAATGTCCTGTGTTTCCAATCCCTGGGAGACCATATTTATCACATCTGTTTCAGCCAGAACGGCACAGATTCCGCTGGAACGTACCGGATCTTTTGACGTGAGTGATAGGGGTCCCACCTCATCAATGGTTACACCTAAATAGCGTGTTATATTTTCTAAAAATTGCCCAGATCCAGATGCGCATTGGCCGGTCATGGCGTAATTTTTTACACGGCCTGAATCTTCCATGGACATTACACGGCAAAACAGAGCTCCCATATCCACAACGGTGCGAGCTTCCGGGTGGTAGTGGTGTGTACCTCTTGCATGGGTCGTCATGCTATAAAAATGTCCCCGTTTTCGTTGTACCAGTTCACCTTCCCCAGTGGATGCCACATAAAGAAGGTCGTCGTACTGCAAATTATATTTTTCAAACAAAGCTTCCATCGCCTTTTCAATCAACGCCGATGGATTGCGTTTTCGGATCTTTTCATTCACTATTTCTAAGACGGAAGGACTGGAATTGTAATTTACCAATGCAATTTTGATATAGCTGCTACCCACATCTATACCAAGTGTAAAAGCATCACTATTGTGAGGTGTATTCATGATTTAAAGCGGAACCAAGTTTACTACAAACAAGGGTGTATTTGTATGGTTTAACAAAATTTTTATCATCTCATTGCACTAAACAGGGCTGCCCCAAGTGCTCCCATAAATATGGAATCAGCATGGCAATTTATTTTCATATCACCGTAATTATCCGTTACCATTTGAGTAACATACTTGACTACGGCTGGATTACGGGCAACGCCACCGGTGAATGTAAATTCGGATCGAACTCCTCCCGATCGTGCAAGAAGGGCAAAAGCGCGCTGGACAATGGCTTTATGCAAACCGGCTAAAATATTCTCTTTCCGTTCACCAAGATTCAGGTGTTCCCGCAACTCTGCTCCGGCAAAAACGGTACACGTGCTGCAAATGTTGGTTTCATATTCAGCTTCCATGGCTACGGGCCCCAGTTCACCAACGCTCATGCTCATTTCATCAGCAATGTATCCCAGATAGCGACCACATCCGGCTGCACACCTGTCATTCATTTGAAAACTGGTAACAAACCCTTTGCTATCTACCTGAATCGCTTTGGTATCCTGTCCGCCAATATCCAGTACCGTTCGTGTATATGGAAAATTGGCATGTGCGCCAAAGGCGTGGCACAATATTTCCGATTTAATATGCTTTTCTTCGAATGGTAGAAGCTGACGGCCGTAACCTGTTCCAATATAGTCTTCAGGTTGTAAATCAATTTTTGCCACAGATTCCAAATGAGGAAGAACATATTGACTGTAGGATGTCATTTCTTCCGGTAGCAGGTCCAGGGCGGAAGCCAATAATTCCGCAAAATCAAACGATATTATCTGGTTTTCCACTGGCGTAATCGAGCGATCGTATATGGCAGTCAAACGATCAAAATAATTTTTTTCTAAATCTTCAATCGCCTTTAAATAAGTTACACTGAATAAATCGCGAAAGAATTCCGATGTGCCAGATGTTACACCAGCGAAAAACTTATCTTTCACGGTTGCATCTATGATGGGAAACACTTTGTCCAGCTTGCTATTTACTTTTCCGCGAAATGACTGATCTTCAATTTTTTGCGCTTGTTTTTTCATCGCTCTGGTTAACTGATTAAAGCGCTTATGAAATTGTAAATAATGAAATCGGTTTTCTAACAATTCCAGGACTTCTTTCCAATCTACTTCTTTCGTCTCTTCTTCGAGCTTTTGATATAAAATCATCAAGCGAGAATTGAATTCAGCTTCCATCCGGGCAATATCAGCTGCAATTTCATAATTGGAACGCGTGTTTGTAATACCCCGGCCAATGATGTGATGATTCTGATTTACTATCACTGCTTTCGAAGTAGTTGATCCTAAATCAATACCTAGATAGACCTTCATTATACCAGTTCTCCGTATGTCGCCCGTTGTTCAAGCATCTGGAAAAATGAGTCGAGACGATTTTTAATATTTGAAAATGAATAATAGCGTGGATCTACCAGATCCGTTTCAATAAATCCAACTGGGATTTCCAGCCTTTTTTCTAATTCCCGCATAATGACCAACTGCCCTGCTGAAAAGGAATTACAACTTTTAATGGAATTAACAAGGAATCCATCGGCGTGGTAGCGTGTTATCCAATCTTCAAGAATATTGACACGCTGAGGAAGATTTCTATTGGTATAACATCCCAGGCAATATTCAGCCAGACTTTTTAACGGATCGACTGGGGAGTGCCGAAATCCTTCATCATACAATCCACCAACTTTTGTATATGATGATGCAACGAAAACAGCTCCCATATCGTAAAATATTTTCCAGAAATTTCGAAAATGTGTCCAGTTTGGCGGACCTTCTACAACCAGTCTGAATTTTTCCTCTTTCACATGGCCATCTGGCGTAATGGGGCCTAGATTATTAGCGACTCGATATTCCACTTCGTTTAGCAACTCGCGGTAATAATCCACACAAGCCTGACTTCCACGAAAAGCAGTGAATATTGGTCCAATATAATAAACACCCCCAAAATAGGCATCAATGGGTGATGGTTTATGGCTGGCTGACTGAAACACATCCACCAGTAAATCCTCTGCCTTGGATGAGAGATGCATTTTGGAGGCCAGGGAGTTGTGATCCAATTTTTTCCCACTCACACGCTCGAAAACGGGTATCACCTCATTTTCCAGCTGGTCTTTAATATACTGGATAGCACTCGGTTCGATCTTGCCGGCTTCCTGGTAGGGAATATGAAGCATTGCAATCTCTGCTTCAGGATACAAATACTTCAGATTTTCAAACCATTTCATAAATACAAAACAGCCTGTATAACTTAACAGCAGGATATCCGGTGGAGGTAATTGCTGCCCGGTGGGACCAATATTCCCCTGTAGCATCATACCCACATCACACTTCACATATGAGCACACATCTTCCGAAAAACCATATTCCTCTGCTTCCCGTATATATTCACCCGATTTTTTTCGCATACCAGACTGAAGCGCGTTTATTTCAGGATAAACCGGCAACATATCAAAGGCATAAATCAATTCTGTAAGGTTACCAGGAACAAATGTATACACCACTTTTTTCTTTGTTTCGCGCACCTGTGATAGTTCCATAAAATGATCGGCCAGCATCTGTTTTTGTTTCACCATACTATTTTCTTTTTGAACGGTCATATTAATCCCACAATTTTATGGTGTCGGCAAAGGTGCCAGCTTGTTCTTTAATAACGTGATATTGTCCCAGATTTTCATGGTATTGGAAACTAAAATGTCGGATATGATGGTTGTCCATCGCCTTTTCGAGTTGCGGACGATCCAATAAAGCCGGATCACAGAAACTGGGTGCGCAAAATACGACTCCATCTGCATTTCGTCGATGAACCTGATCTACCAACATTTCACCTTTCGGTTTTTTATCCTCGTATACTGTTGACGAAAAAACGCTATGGTTTAAATAAGCCTCAACCAGTGCGCCCAGTGGATCATCCCCATCGGATACCACCTGTTTCGATAGCCATTTTGTATTCAACTGCATATCATCTTCTACCACGTAACAACCGGCATTTTCAATCGTTTTGATCAATCCCAACGGGGGTTGTTCACAAAATGAACCTGAAATAACCACCCTGATTTTATCTTCCGGTTCAACATCCAGTTTATCGAGTTGGCTAAGTATTTTCCCCAAATAAGCATTGTATTTATCTACCGATAAAATATGACTTGCTCTCTGAATCAAATAATAATCTGCCGCAGAAATTTTATGAGGATATTCGCTGCGAAAATCAGCGAAATTCTTTAACAATTTACGTTGTTCGTTGTACAATTTTATCGACTGGTTAAGTTGGCCGGTATCAGGCTTAACCCCGTTTAGTTTACTCAAATCGGTAACCAGTCGCTCCAATTCCTGTCGATAAAATTTTCCACCAATGTTGTCGTCAAAATTTTGTGGGAAATCAAGGTAACGGATAAATTTTTGTGGGTATTCTAATGTAAACACCCCCGAAAGATTTCTTATTACATCACAAATGGCTGGAAAAATAAATCCATCGAATGCGTCCAGGTGTCCCGCCTTTGCTAACTCTACCACCGTACGTGGGAGATGACAAATATAGGATTGAAAATAGGCATCACCATGAACAACTGCGATGCGGTCTCCAGCTCCAAAAATACCTACCGGTAACATATTTGCCGCATGGACCAGTTCACGGGGAATATAAATGGGAAGAAATCCAATCACCTTCCTGGTAGAATCCTGTGCTTTCCAGTTTTCTACGTAAGAAAAGGATATATCCTCAAACAGACGTTGGGCATACTCCAAGGACGACCTTATATCGTTACCCATTTGAAGAAACTCCATCGGTTGCATTACGCCAAATGTGATCCAGCGATTCGCGAAATTTCGTCAATGCATCCGTTGACAATCCTGAAACCAAATCCTGATCCACATCCTGAGCCAATTGATCAATATCGGAAAGTAGGGATAAGCCCTTTTCGGTGAGATAGAGTTTTATCACCCGACGATCGGACAGGGATCTTTCTCTTCGCACTAATCCGTCGCGTTCAAGCCGATCAGCAAGACCGGTGATAGCGGGTTTATCAAGATAGACACTGTTCCCTACTTCTGTAAGGGATAAACCATTGGTATCGGCGAGGGCACTAAGTACTGTATGCTGGGAAGACGTAATTTTATATTCCACAAGTCTGGTATCCAGCATTTTCTTCATGCTGCGGGCAGTTCTAACAAGTAAAAATCCAGTACTTTGCTCAATGACGGTCATGCTTTCCAACCTTTACTGAATCCGGATAAGGCTAATTAGTTCGTATATAAATTATTTGTATGCGAACTATTGTGCAATAGAATAATTGATTGTCATCGTTGGAATCTAATTTATGATATTCACAACAGGCTATGATTGAAAAGAGCGATGTGCCTGGCATTTTGTGAAATCAATCTCATTTTATTAATAAATCTTGTGATTTAGCTTTAGTCGGATGATGTACGGTATCAGTCCTATATCGCCAAACAATCTAAGGTTATATGGATTGGGAACAATCTCATACCCACCTTCAATGCAATACATTTGTTTATTAGTTGATGAATACGATAGTGATAGGCCAAAAGACAGATGACTGGATTTTGTATGATACCATCCATCTTCTGGACCATTCACGACTAACGATGTTGCATTGTTGGGTTGGTACCTTTCCTTAAATGTGTCTTTAACCAACTCGCTATGGCGAATATGGGTAGCATAGGTGGATCGCCATTCAAAAATAGGACCGAACGACCAATGCTTCACGCTATACAAGGGTCGCAATCCAATTTCATTCCCGAGTCCTGTGAATACTCCATTGCTGTTTTTTGTTCGGTTGTAGCCCATTGTCAAATTGCCATTAACAGAGAAATTGCCTTTTGAAAAAACCGTGGTCTCACCACCCACCTTAACCTGATAGGTATCCAAATTCTCTAAAAGAAATACCGGCAGGATGATAGACACACTGTAAGAAGCATTCTGATTTAGCACATTTGCATAGACTGAATGGGAGTATTTCAATTCAATTATAGGAGCTGGTGTCATACCCAATCCAATGGACATTGTTGCTCCATTCTCTAGCTTGGATTGACTGTAAATCGTCGAAAATACTATGAGAACCAATAAATTAGAGATCTGTTTTTTCATTTCAATTGTCTCCTGAACTGTATTCAATGAGATAATCAGTTAATGTTGTATATAATTGGTCAAATTGTTCAGTAATCATTCTATGTCCCGATTGCGTAATACACACCGTTTTCGCGTTCCCAAATAATGGTTGATGATATTTTTTCTGGAATGTATATCCCAGTACGCTATGATCTGATCCGACGATAAGGACTTCATTACTGAACTGATCCATTCCACAAGCGAAATCAAAATCTTTATCATTCATAATTCTATATTGACGGCCGTATTCAACATAGGAACCAATTCTCCAGACCGGCCAATCTGGTAGATGATCAGGATCAACGAAATAATTCATCATAGAGCTGTTGACATTCATCAAATAGCGATAATCCATTTGCTCATGATCGGACACAGAAAGTAATTCATTCATCCATTGGGTATCATTCATTACTTCATTACTAAAATCCAGAGTAAATAACGTATTAATGGTTTTATCGAAAACGTCTACATTCAACGCCGGACCAGGCTCCAGCAGGACAAGCTGCCGAACGGCTTCCATGCGTCTTGAGGTATATAGAGTGGCATAAGCACCGCCCCATGAGTGACCAATGATAGTGATTGCTCGATGCGGGGAATACATATTCTTAATCGCGTCAATTTCATCTATAACTGCATCCCATGTGATTTCACCTAGCGATATCCTTTCTGATAAGCCACATCCCCTTTGATCCCAGAATACCATATAATATTTTTCTGAAAGAATGTGAAGTGGCAAGTAGGCTCGATAATCAGAGGCTGAACCGTGCAATACAAATAATACCGGCAAACTTGTATCCCCAAATGTCTCGATATGGATGCTTCTACTATGACCTGCTACCGAAATTTCTGTTTGCGGGAGCAAGGGATCCTGATCACAGGTTGGAGGAACCAGATTTCCCACATCATCAGGATTGGCAAGCTCACAACCGGTTCCCAATGTAAGACCAAGCAAAATACTACATATATATTTCATGATTATCTCCATTTCTGCTCCCAATGCTTTGTATTCAAAATCAGTATATCTGATTGTGGGAGCTCCTGGGAGATTAGGGAGTATTAATTATGGAAATCGTCTGACCTTATAAATCAGGACATCTATATTTAGAAGTTATTCAGACGCTTAAGTTCTGTAAATGGAAATTCTATTGTTTCCTGTTATTAATCCTGAATTCAGAGGGCGTGGTACCAGTATACTTTTTAAAGGCAGCGTTAAACACCGATTTCGAATTAAACCCGGCATCTAAAGCAATAGCTAGAATGGAATAATGCAGTTTCTCCTGATCAATTAATTGTTGCTTTGCCTCTTCGATTCTATACTTATTAATTAAATCATAGAAATTGTTATTATAAGAGCGATTAATTACCTGAGACAGTTGATGGGCCGGTATGGATAGATTTTCTGCCAGCATACCAAGCGTTAGATCACTATTAAGATATGGTTTTTCGACTTCCAACAATTCCTGCAATTTTTTGGCATATTGATCTATAATATTTTGGGTCATGCCCGTTTTTGAATATTTGGTAGAATCTCTAAGTATTGATTGTATTTGTTCCGGTTGTCTCCACCCCGCATAACCAATGCTGTAAATGCCAATCGCCGCCATGATTGCCATCAAATTAGGTGCAATGGTTATGACTTCTTTGACTTTAAAACCAAATACAACAATCACCAGCAAAACTCCCATGGTACCAAAAATTATGGTAAGTCCCCAAATCCATTTCCTGAGCCACTGCAAGTTTAATTGTTTGATATTGGAATGTGTTTTTCTTAATTCCTTATCGTGTTCCAATAGTAAGCGTGAGCTGATGGTGATATAGATAAACATCTGAATTATCTGACTTACCATGATAATTATATCATCGTATTCCACAGTAGTCGTCATCTCCCGTTCTATTTGCATCAGCTTTACGGAACCTTCACTGAAATAGAATGGAAGCAGATAAATAAAACACAATATAAACGGCACAAAATGTGGCCAAATATCAATTAGTCTGCCTGATGATTTTTTCAAAAGAACCGTTAAGTAAATGTAGAAAAGTGGTCCAAATAAAAATATTATTGGGTATCCGATTCCAATAAGATGGGGGTAATAATTGTAGATACCCATTTTGTACAAAACCGTATGCATAATACTAATGGAAAAACTTATCATTAAAAACCCCAACACGCGGTTGGCATTTTTGTTATTCTGCGATTTTGTTAGTAGTCCAATTCCGAGTACAATCCCTTGAATAATACCCAGAAGTATGATGATTCCAACAATGTCTAATTGGAGATTTGGCATCAAACAGTCTTCAGATTTTTTTGTAAAAATGGGTGGCTCTGCGCACGACAACAAAGCCTGCCTTTAAATGCGCTGCGACACTAACAGGATAATCTTCTGTTGTATCAGATGCCATCTCGGTACAGCCTAAAGATTTTGCCCATGATTCTCCTATCTCCAACAATGCACTTCCAATGCCCTTACGCTGGAATTCAGGTTTTATGTACCAGGCCTCCACATAGCCAGCCCGATCAGTTGTGCAGCCAATCGCATTCTGCTTTATTGACATTTCGATGAACCCGATTGGCGTACCATTTGCCAAATACAGCCAAGCCTTTTGTAGCGGGTCATGGAGAAAATCACTTAATTCATCGCGCAATTCCTGGTAGGTATGCATGGGCCATAATTCATGGCGAAGATACGCCCAATCCGGAATCAATTCACTTGTGGCGTCAACTATGTTTTCTGCCTTAGACACCTTTCAAAGCCTTCAACACCTTTTCAGGCGTAATTGGTAATTCACGCATTCGCACTCCGCAGGCATTGTATAAGGCATTGGCGACTGCAGGTGCCGGTCCATTTATTGGAATTTCCGCCACCGCTTTCGCCCCAAATGGACCGGTGGGTTCATCGGTATGCACAAATTCAGCAATAATCTCCGGCATATCAATAGAGGTGTATATATGATAATCTTCGAAATTTCTATTGATAGCTCTTCCATGATCATCAAAAATCATGTACTCGCTCAGTGCCATACCCAACGATTGAGGAATTGCCCCTTCCGCTTGCCCTTCTGCCATCTGCGGGTTTATGACTTGTCCCGAATCTGTTACGGAAACAATTTTATTCACTGTCACGAATCCCGTCTCAGTATCCACCGATACATCCGCGAAAGTGGCATTAAATGGCGGTGGACTATCATAACTCAATTTGGATGCAACGGCCTGAATTTGTTTTTGATGGTCAGTATAAAATGATTTGGTACAGATATCCTGATAGGAGATTTTTATTCCTGTTGAAGCAACCACATAATTGTTAACTATATCTGCTTCATCAACTCCCAGAATTTTTCTCCCCTGATCCAGAATCTGCTGACGGATTTCTTCCGCCACTTTTTTCACAGCGCCACCGGAAATATAGGTCGTACTGGAGGCATAGGCACCGGTATCGAATGGGGTGGTATCCGTATCAGATGAAATAACAATGATTTCATCAACCGATACCTCCAGCACTTCCGCTGCAATTTGCGCTAAAGCCGTGTCTGAACCTGTTCCGATGTCCGTGGCACCTACATTCAGATTGAAACTGCCGTCTTCATTCATTTTCATATAAACCGAACCCATATCAATTCCGGCAATTCCAGATGCTTGTGCAACCGTTGCCAATCCAAGGCCTCGTTTTATTACGCTTGAATTCTCTGTTTTGGGTTTGCTGTTCCATCCGATTAAATCACGTCCGCGATCGATACATGCGTTGATTCCAGTAGAGTGCAAAATAACGGGGTAGCCCTCCCGGCCCTCGCCAAGTACTTTCGCAATAGGAACTTCCTCTCCTTCAACAAAATAATTCTTCTTTCGCAATGCAATAGGATCAACCTTCAGATTCTCTGCGATTTCATCCATAAGGGATTCCAATGCAAAAAATCCTTGAGGGGCGCCATAGCCACGGTAGGCTCCTGCAGGTGGCAAATTGGTATATACAGAATTCGCACGAACGCGAATATTGGGGGATCGGTACAATGCCAGCGTTTTACTGGCAGTCACGGACATTACCGTAAGCGAGTGTGGACCATAGCCACCGGAATTTTGCAGAATATCCATATCAATGGCATTCATAGTCAAATCATCGTTTAAGCCAATGGTAAGTGTAACCTGCTGTGGATGACGTGAACGGGCGGCGTAGAATTCTTCTTCTCTCGTATATTCCATGCGGCACGGCTTACCTGTTTTAACCGTAACAGCTGCACAGATTTCTTCATTTAATATTTCCTGTTTCCCGCCAAATCCCCCACCAATTCGTGGTTTTATCACGCGGATTTTTCCCACCGGTATATCAAGTACTTCACCAACAATTCGACGTACATGATACGGTACCTGAGTGGCAGTACGTATAGTGAGACGATCATTCTCATCATACCATGTGAGCGTTATGTGGGGTTCGATACTGCATTGCTGGGCATACGGTGTGGTGTACGTGCCGGAAAAAACATGTGTTGAATGCGAAAAACCCAATTCCACATTCCCGATTTCTTCATCTATATTCGCGGTAATATTGCGCCTGGCATCATGGAGGAAGCTAAACCCTTCTTTGCCAGGATGAATGACCGTTTCATTGCCTACAGATTCCCGCATATCAAAAATTGCTTCTAAAGGTTCATAATCCACCTTGATAAGGTTGATTGCTTTCTCCACCGCTTCCAACGATTCACCAGCCACAACTGCGATGCGATCTCCTACATAGCGAACCGTATCATCAAAGATACGTGTATCACGCGGCGATGGCTCCGGGTATCCCTGTCCCGCCGTGGTGTAATAGTGAATTGGGAAATCTTCATGGGTTAGAATTGTAATTATTCCCTCAACGGCCAAGGCATTTGATTTTTCAACGGATTTTATTCTTGCATGTGCGTGGGGACTATGCAAAATCTTGGCATACAAAAAATCTTTTTTCGGCACATCATCGGCAAAAACGGGTTTACCCTTGGCAAGTGCAATGCCATCCACACGTCGGGTTTTCTGTCCAACGACTTTCATAACCGTCTCCTCAACTTCCGTTTGCCGATAGGTATTTCATTGCAGCTTTTAATGGTTTTACGTATCCGGTACAACGGCAATACACACCGGCCAATGCTTCCCGCACGTCTTGTTCCGTTACGTGTTTTCCGATTCTTATTAACGATTCAATTGCCAAAATCATCCCAGGTGTACAATAACCGCACTGAATTGCACCTTCTTCAATAAATAAATTTTGCAAAGGATGGATCTGATTTCCTGAAGCGAAAGATTCAGCCGTTTCCACGCTTTTGCCATTTACGGTATGCATTAACACCATGGATGCATTGAAGACCCTATCATCAATGAGTACAGCGTCGGCACCCGTTTCGCCAAAATCAGAACCATATTTGACACTGAATACCTCATTTTCACGAAGATAATCAAACAATGTCATCCCGGGATGGCAATCGGCTGCTATTTCTTTCCCATTAAGTGTAAAATGGATCATTTATTTTTTGTCATCCTTTGAATTGCGGTTTTCACCAGGGATGTTTTATACTCACTGGATCCATAGTGATCATTCGGAAAATCAGGGAAGGACTCAATCAAGTTGTTGTTATTTCCCATCACATGGATATGATTAATCCTGCCACCTATTGCAAAGTCGGTCTCGCGATCGGTATTGCACATGGCACAAATAACAAATGCAGGCGCTGATGTAAGGAGTGAAAAACGCAATAAATCTGTTGTTAAATCCGACGCAATATGCAACTGACTAACGATTCCTTTACCATCCCATTCTCTTAATGCCAGGGTTGTTTCTTTCTCTCTCATCACTGTAAGTGTAGCATCCATTGCATGCAACATTACCAGCACTTCCGAATTGGTACGTCCATACCCAATTTCGCCACCGATGGTTCTTTGATTTCGTATCTGCAGGGATGGACAGGAATACTGAATTGCGGTCACAAGCTTATCAAGCACGTGCTTTTCCAAGAGAAAATCACATAACTCCTGCAACGTTACCCCGGCACCAATAACACATGAATTATTTTCAACAGCAATTCCATTGTCTACGAGTGAGTTAATATCGATTAGAGATGTGATAGATGGATTTTTTTGTGCTGTGAGATAGCTCCCTCCGGAAAACAATGCTGTCCCCTCCTTTTGACTGTCCCGGAATGCAGCAGACAATGAATCTGGCATAATAATATTTTTAATCGAATTCCACATCACGCCAATTTCACAAAATCTATCCCGGTTTTTTGATGGGCCTTCTTAATCATTGAGTTGGCGATTGCATTATGTTCATGGACTAATGCATTTTCATCCATTTTTGATTGACCATTGATAATTCTCAGTTGTCCATTGATGATTAATGTATCTACCGGACTTGTTCTAACAGAAAATGCTAATGCTGCAAGCGGATCTGACATCCCTCCAGCGTACTCCAATGATTCCAGGGAGAAAAGGGCAAGATCGGCCTGTTTGCCAACCGTTAATTGTCCAATATCATCGCGGCCCAATACGTTCGCACCACCTCGCGTAGCCATCCAAAATACATCCCTGGCCGCAAGCCAGTATTTCTCTTCTTGCAGTCGTGAGAGCAGCAAGGCATTTCGGATCTCCATGAGCATATTACTGGAATCATTTGATGCACTTCCATCCACACCCAGGCTAACCGGAACCCCCGCTTCCAGCATTTCAGAAATACGGGCAATACCACTTCCCAGTCGCATGTTTGATGAAGGACAGTGACTTACTCCTGCCCCCGTTTCGCCCATGCGTTTTATTTCATCTTCATTTAAATGAATTGAGTGAGCAAACCATGCATTTCCATTCATCCAACCCAAGGTGTCAATATAGTCGGCTGGACGTGCTCCGAAAGTCTCAATACAAAATTTTTCCTCATCCAATGTTTCGGCTAAATGGGTATGCATTTGCAATCCGTTTGCCAATGCGAATTCAGCCGTGGATTTCATGAGTTCTGCCGTTACAGAAAAGGGCGAGCAAGGTGCCAGGGATATCCGGATCATTGAGCCATGGGATTCATCATGATATTTTTGGAGTAATCGTTCCGTATCATCCTGGATTACTTTTTCCGATTGAACCGTATCATCCGGTGGCAGTCCGCCTTGAGATTTCCCCAGGGACATGGAACCGCGTGTGGGTTGGAATCGAATGCCCATTTCTTTGGCACTTTCAATTTCCGCATCAACTAAATCATCGGCTGATTGAGCCGGGAATAAGTACAAATGATCTGAGCTGGTTGTGACGCCGGATTTCATCAATTCCAGAAGTCCGGTTTTCGCACTAACGCTAACTGCATCTCTGGTCAATTCACGCCAGATTTCATAATGGTTGGTCAACCAGCCAAATAAAGGCAAATTCTGCATGAGGGGAATATTGCGTGTAAGGGTCTGGAATAAATGATGATGGGTATTGATAAATCCCGGCAAAATCACCATGTTTTTCCCATCAATGATGGTATCCGCAGTTCCAGAAAACTCCTGGCGACCAAGCGACTGAATTTTATCGTTTTCGATATAAACATGACCGCCGTGGAATTCCTCTCTGGCGTCATTCATTGTGGCAACCAGTAAGGGATTTTTAATTAAAATGGTCCTCAATCTTCCATGCTCCTTAGAAGCGCGAGGTGGTTGGTATTTTCAAATAAAAATATCATTTCCATCATATGTGATAATGTCACTTTTGATTTTCCATTTAACATGGATCCATTAAGCACTTCATAAGAACCGGAATCAATTTCCAAATCCACTTGTGCATTCATATAGCGAAATTTATGTCCACTTAATTTTAAAACTGATATTTGGCCATTTGATTTATGATGCAATTCGTTGTCTATAAAGAAATAGCCCTTTTCAGACTCTTCAAAGGCTGCTTGTGCTAGGTGGAAAAGTGGTTTTGTTTTGTACGGATCACCAGCGGTCGGACAAAATGTTGTACAATTGCCGCACTCGTTGCAGAAATCCGATATATTCAAAATTTGTGGACGCTGGCCGACAGAAAATTTGTCCATTTCATGGGCGGAAATACCTCTATTTGATTCTTCCACTTCATAAACCGGATACGATTTTGGTTCAGCCATAAATGATAGATTCGACAGATTAGGACAAACACTCACACAAATATCACAAACATCATCACAGAGTAAACAGCGATCGGCTTCTTGCTTTGCCTCATCCGTTGTAAGTGTCCGTGTCAATTCTTCAAAATTGATTCGCTCAGCCGCCGGCAACATGGGTGTACCCAAACCGGGTTCTCTTAAAGCCAATTTTTTCTGATATTCAAATTTATCTAGTCGCATGGAGTAACCATTGGTATTAGGTCCTACGGCGATATCTGATTGTTCAATGATATTCCTCGCTGCACGATGTCCATCCCCAACTGCATTGATCACAGACGAGGCACCACGAACCACATCTCCACCAGCAAAAACGTTTTTGAGTTTTGTCTCATTGGTATTAGTGTTCACCTGCAAATCATCCCAATCCACAAAATCCAAAATAATGTCCTGGCCAATTGAGGGAATAATCATATCAAATTCCAAATCAAACTCAGACCCATCAATTTTCACAGGCTGTGCCCTGCCGCTAGCATCGATTTTTCCCAACATATTTTTGGAGCAGGTTAGGTTCAGTGACCCATTTATATTTTGTGATATGATTTCCGGATTTGCCAATTCGATAAGCTGGATACCTTCTTCAATCGCCGCAATGATTTCATGGATATCGGCGGGCATTTCTTTCATGGTGCGGCGGTATACAATGGTAACGTTAGCCCCCAATCGCCGGGACGTTCTGGCGGCATCCATGGCTGTGTTTCCTCCACCAATGACTGCTACACTTTTACCTACCTCGATAGTTTCGCCGGCTCGGATTTTTGATAGAAATGTTAAGGGTTCAATGACGCCCGGCAATGCTTCACCGGGAATGCGCAATTTTTTATTGGCTTGCGCACCGGCGGCCAAGAAAATATAATTGTATTCCCGCCGTAGCTCATCAAATTCGTTTTTAGAAATCGGTGAATTATAATGAATGTTTACACCCACGGATTTCACCAGATCCAAATCATTTTTGATGCTGTCATCAGACAATCTAAAAACAGGAATGGATGCGGAAACCATTCCGCCGGAAAATGATTTTGCTTCAAAAATATCTGCTTTAAATCCATCCAGCGCTAAAAAATAGGCACAGGAAAGTCCAGATGGACCCGCACCGATTATCGCTACTGATTTACCATTTTTTTCTTTCGGTGATGGCGCAGATTGCTTGTGATTATCAGTGGCAAATCGTTTGATTTCACGAATGAGTAAAGTATTGTCCAGATTATTTCGGGTGCATTTGAACTGACACAAATGATCGCACACGGATCCGGTGACTCCGGGCATGGGATTGGTATCAATAATGGTTTGATAAGCTTTATCCACATTCCCATTTGCAATCTGATATAAATATTCCGGGATATGCTGATCGGTGGCGCAATTTTCGATGCAGGGAGCTTTTACACAATCAAATGCAGTTAATTCACGATGTGTTTTTATGGAATCAAAATGGATGCGATCTTTTTGATAAGCCGGTTGTGATAACACATCGGATGCATACTGATTCAGATTGTTTTTTGCTGCATCCACGCCGTGCGTTTGGCCATCCGCGGCGGAAATGAAATCATCAATAGATTTTGCATTAGTTGATGCAATGCGGGTTTCGATTTCAATGAGATATTGGGCCAGCCTCGTATACCCACCCGGTTTGAGAATATCGGTGCAAACGGTTATCGGTTTTAATCCACCAGCCAATACGTCCACAATGTTGAATGCATCCACACCGGCGGAAAAGGATATGTCAAGTTTTCCACCAAAATCCTGCTGGAGTTGTGCTGCCAGGTTGATACTGATGGGATGGAGCGCCCGGCCACTCATGTACATCATGGTTTCTTTATTCGGAAACACGGATTTGTTATTGTCCACTTCCAGTGTGTTGGTGAGTTTGAGTCCAAAACCCACACCTTTACCACTTGCTTTTTGCTGCAAATTATTAATGAGTTTGATAGCATCATGATATTTTAAATCGTGCTCGAATGCTCCGTCGGGAACCACAATATTCGTGAATCCCAGATGAGTATAGAGAATATCCCGGAGTCGATCAGGCCCCAAAAGTGTTGGGTTCAGTTTGATTGTCGTTTGATACCCACGCTCTTCGATTAAATAATTGCCGATCGCTTCAATTTCATCCGGTGGGCAGCCATGCATTGTGGAGAGGGTGAGGTTATCAGAAATCCTACTGGGAATATTCAAATTTTTCACATGGGGATAGATTGATGAAATTTGGTCCAATCGCTTCTGCAAATCCGGTTCACAATTTTCCATGGAATTTAGAAAATCCTGCACATTGGCATTTTTGATACCAGATAAATTGTAACCCACGCTCATGTTAAAGATGCCACCGATTTCATCCGGATTCACCCAATGAAATTTGTCCTTTAAAATATGAATGATTATCCAGGCATTGAGATATTCAGAGAATGATTGGCGCAATTTTAGTTCCTGGGACCATTCACAGTTGTAGCCTTCATCCTGCATATCGATACACGGTTTGGATACATTCAGTTCATCCAGGGTTTGGACCGTTTTGAGTTCGATATAGCGGGCACCCATGAGCCAGGCCAACACAATATTCTGGGACATCTGACTGTGGGGACCGGCAGCAACACCAATGGGTGTTTCCATGAGCTGTCCGTAGCGTCGCATGCGGAAGACATCATTGGATTTTGGCGTAAAAAATAATTCTTTGGTAATACCAAAAATGGACCCGGATTTTTCTTCATCCAGTATCCATGAAAGTAAATGGGGCAATTCGATGGGGTAAAGTTTATCCGACATAAACGTTTACCACGAAACCGCGAAGAGCACCAATTTCAGCAAAGGGTTTAGTCTCCAAATTATTACCCATTGTGATGTTGTGGTTCCATTTCTTAGTGACCGTTCATGTCCATAGCAGCACTATCCAGATCGTATCTGAAATAATAACCCAACACATTTTTCAACGCCCTACAGCGATAATTCCCCGTTGCACGAATATCATCAATTGGATTGATATCATTTCCCACTAATTCAATTGATTCTTCAACGGTTTTCCCCGCCAATACTGATTTCGCAACATCCTTTAAATATACGATGGTGGGCGCCACCGAACCGGCAGCAATAGTGAGGGATACATATTCCCCGTCAGAATTTCTCGCGTAAGCGATAGCAAAATTGACCACAGAAATGGCCATGGATTGCCTTAGCCCTAATTTATAGAAAATCGACTTCTCACCCTCCTTTTTCAATTTGATTGACGTCAAAATTTCATGAGGTTTAATTGCTGTCTTTCCAGGTGCCCTAATAAAATCAACAATCGAAATTGATCGCTTTCCATTTTCTCCAACCAGTGTCAATTCCCCATTGTGTGCATACAGTCCCGGTAATAAATCGCCTGCCGGTGACGCATTGCAAATATTACCACCGATGGTCGCCCGATGACGAATTTGTACACCGGCAAATTGGTCCGCCGCTTGTGCGATTGCAGAAAAATGTTTCTGCAGTATGGCAGAATTTTTTATTTCCTGAATTGTAGTCAGTGCACCTATCGTAACAAATTCCTTGTCTTCTTCAATGCCAGACAGTTGGGGAATTTTTTTTATATCAACGATGACTCCCGGTTTATTGGTTTCATCCAATTCCCAGCGGGGAATTACGTCTGTTCCACCTGCTAAAATCGTGGTTGTTTGTCCGTTGATTTTTGACATTCGATTTTGTAGATCATCAAAACTGGTTGGGCGATAATATTCCATTAGTCCTGCTTTGCCCCTGCCACTTCGATAGCATCCACAATTTTCTGATAACCGGTACAGCGACAAATATTGCCGGATAAATCAGCTTTGATTATTTCACGGTTTGGAGCGGTATGGTCACGTAGAATCTGTTCTCCGCTCAGGACCATTCCCGGGATGCAGTACCCGCATTGAACAGAATGGTGATCCACAAATGCATTTTGCATTTCATTGAGTATTTTGCCGTGGGATAGTCCTTCGATAGTGGTGATTTCACACCCATCTGTTTCCACAGCCAATATGAGACAGGAATCCACGGTTTTTCCATCCAACACAACGGTGCAGGCTCCGCATTCACCTTCTGAGCACACCTCCTTTGCGCCTGTTAAATCCAACTCATATCTTAAGAAATCCAATAATCGCAATTCGGCGGAAACTTTCGCCAATACCGGTTTCCCATTCACTTTCAGATGAATATGGTACAATGGGTCAGCCATTGTATATTTTCAATAGTTCTTTAAAAGAGCTGAAATCCGCTGGGATGGCATTCGGTATGGTAATGCGTTTTTGGGCTGAAGGAATGTCTTTAAGTCCCGATCCTGTAATAAGCACCACGGCAGATTCATGTTTACCAATTTGACCATTTTCGAGAGCAGCCAGGAGACCAGCAAATGCACACGCTGCTGCTGGTTCCGCAAATAGGCCGACACTGGTGGATAATGCTTTTTGCGCATCCAAAATGTCACTGTCACTTACAGTTATTCCATAACCTCCGCTATTTCTAACTGCCCGTAGTGCTTTTTGTCCATCCCGTGGATAATCCACCGATACACCATCAGCAATTGTGTGTGCTTGTACTTTCGTGATTTTGGCTTCATCCAGCGCATTCACGATGGCAGCCGAGCCCTGCGCCTGTATGGCATTAATCTTCGGTATGCGATCAAACCAACCCAATTGTTGCAGATCGTAAAATCCTTTGTAGACACCTCCGATAATGCAACCATCGCCAACGGGTACGAACACTTGATCCGGTACATTCCAATTCAATTGATCGGCAATTTCAAGTGCCACCGTCTTTTTCCCTTCAGATAAAATGGGATTGATTCCTGAACTCCGAATATACCAATTCATTTCTTCTGCAATTTCCGTTGCCAAATCAAAAGCCGCATCGTAGTTGCCTTCTACCGGGTACAGTTGGGCGCCGTATTGTAATATTTGCGTGAGTTTGGCCGGTGGAGCCGATTTGGGTGCTATAACGATGGTGTCCATATCATGAAATGCGGACAAGCAGGCCAGTGATGCAGCCGCATTCCCTGTTGATGCCGCTACAATTTTCCGAAACCCCAGTTCTTTTGCGTGTTGAATGCCCACTTCTGTTGCCCGATCTTTCAGCGATCCGCTGGGATTACGTGTATCGTCTTTAAACCAGAGTTGTTTAATTCCCATTTTATCAGCCCATGTATTGGCCTGGACTATGGGTGTTCCACCCACTTTTATGGATAAGTTGTCCGGTTTTTGATGAACCGGTAATAGTGGCAAATACCGCCAAATGGATTGATCCCGATTTTGGCGCAGTAATTCCTTTGACCAGCGCGAGGCAATCATATCGTAATCAAAATCTGCGTCAAGGTTTTCACCGCATTTTTCACAGGTTAAGCGATAGTCATCTGCAGAGTAAACATGGCCGCAGGCAATACACGTATATCCAGTGTGGGAATACAAACTCATTGGTATTTCTTTGCTAACCCCGTTTTTTCATTGAATGCATTGATTTTTTCATCCCATTCATCCGCTTTGTGGTATGCTTTCGTCCAATATTCATCATCATACCATTGGGCGTTCAGATCTTCGGTGGTTTTCCCCAATTGCTCTACCCAACTAAAATATTTCAAATTATGCATACGCTTTTTATCGCGATAGGTTAGTTCCATCACACCCTCTGTGCTCAGTCCCATGAGCCGTGATTCAAAATCCACAGCGGCATTTTGAGTGGTGTATTGTCCGTGTTTTTTCCTTTCATCCACTAATCGTGATTGATACATTTCCATGGAATCAGTACCAACCGTAAAAACCACATCGTTGGAATTAAACTCATAATATTTCGCCATTTTGATAGCACCGGCCAGATTTGCGACTCCGGAGATACCCAATAAATGGAGCTGGGTAGCAATTTCATCAGACACTCCCTGGGACGCTAAATAGTCAACGCCTTTTTCTTCGTTAAACAGGCGCATAAGTCGAATAGAAATTTCATCATCCACACCGATAACCATGTCCATGTTTTTCAGGTTGTGAATCCATGGAACATGTTTGTCCCCAATTCCCTCAATTCGATGTGCGCCAAATCCATTATACAGCAAGGTTGGACATTGCAACGCTTCTCCGGCAGCAATCTTTATTGACGGGAATTTTTCCCGCAAATAGTCACCAGAACCAAGCGTACCAGCTGATCCCTGGGTGAGGAAAAGTCCACTAAATCGTGAAGTGCCAGATGCTATCTGCTGAAACACTTCCTCCATGGCAGATCCCGTAACGGTGTAATGCCACAGTGGATTGGCAATTTCTTCAAATTGATTCAGCACAACAAGATCCTCACCAAATTGTTGCTTCAATTCTTTTACTTTATCATAAATCTCTTTTACGTTACTTTCACTGCCGGGTGTTCGATAGACTTCCGAACCAATTTTTTCCAACCAGGCAAACCGTTCGGCGCTCATTTCTTCCGGTAAAACAGAAATGGAATGACAACCCAACAGTGCCGAATTAAAGGAACCGCCGCGACAATAATTGCCTGTTGAAGGCCAGAGCGCTTTTTGGGTTGTTGGATCAAATTCACCAGTGATTAAACGTTGCACCAGTGGGCCGAATGTTGCTCCCACTTTGTGAGCACCGGTTGGAAAAAATTTCCCCAGTAATATAATAATCCGAGCTTCCACGCCGGTTATAGATTGGGGAATTTCCATAAAGTTTACATTTCCAAATCCACCACCTTTTTCCACTGGTTCATTTTTCCAGGTAATACGGAAAAGATTCAGCGGGTTCACATCCCATAATCCAACTTTTTTAAGCTGTTGTTTTATTCCATCCGGAATGGTTTCTGGATTTCGCATTTGCGCATAGGTTGGAATAAAGATATTCCGTTCCCGGCAAAGGTCAATGGTATTTTGTAGAGCTTGATCCCGCATATTATATCCGTTTCCAGTTGCGTGTGAGAATTTCATTTAATTTGTTAATGGGGTCATCCAGTCGTCCCAAAAACATCATGGCGGCGATGACAAATGGTTTAAAACTGGCTTCAATGTAGGTTTCTTCCCGATACCGTTCGAATACTGATTTACTTACCTCACCACGAGCGCAACTCACATCGGTAATGTCGGCCGGTAAGCAATGCATGTACAGTGCTTTTCCATTGTTGGTCAGGGCCATTTTTTCTTCAGTACATTCCCAATCGGTAAATCGGGCATTGTTGGCTAATGCTTCCTTCTCCAGAGATGCCAAACCGCTTTGGTTTTTGGCTTTCAGCAATTCAGTTCGTTGTTCCATCAGGGCATATGGTGCCCAGGATTTAGGATAAACAATGTCCGCATTGTGAAAAGCTTCTTTCATATCATTGGTTTGATGAAATGATCCTCCGCTTTCTGAGGCCTGGGATTTTGCCCTGTCCATAACCTCTGGAATCAAATTGTATCCGTCGGGATGCGCCAGTGTTACATTCATACCGAATCGGGTCAGTAAACCGATAATTCCTTGTGGTACTGAGAGTGGTTTTCCATAAGAGGGAGAATAGGCCCAACTCATGGCAATTTTTTTACCTTTTAGTTTCTCAAATGAACCAAACGTCCGTTTAAGCATCGCCAGATCAGACATGCTTTGTGTCGGATGATCAATGTCGCATTGTAGATTTACCAGAGCGGGACGTTGATGCAACACGCCTTCCTTAAAACCGGATTGTACTGCCTGTGCCACTTCACGCATGTACCTATTACCTTCTCCCAGATACATATCATCACGAATCCCAATAACATCGGTCAGGAAGGAAATCATGTTGGCCGTTTCTCTCACCGTTTCGCCATGAGCGATTTGCGATTTTTGTTCATCAAGATCTGAAACTGCCAGTCCCAGAGCATTGGCAGCAGAAGCGAAACTGAATCGTGTGCGTGTCGAATTGTCGCGGAAAATGGAAATGGCCAGTCCAGTATCGAATGTTTTATAAGAGACACCACTTTTGTGCATTCCACGGAATAATTCCGCCAGAAGTATGGTGGCTCGTATTTCATCATCCGATTTTTCCCATGTTAACAGGAAATCACGGCCAAAGTTTGACAAATCCAGATGGGAAATTTGACTGAAATAATCCTGAAAATTCATGCGGCAGACTCCATTTCGTCTTTTTTCTGCAGGTATATAAGTGGGATTACAGTGTACATTGCAGCCGCGTCTACCAGCTCATTTTTCCACGTCTTTTCATTGGGCGCATGACCTTCTTCTTCATGCCCAGGACCAAAGCCGATACACGGAATCCCATGGCGACCCATTATGGCGACGCCATTTGTGGAAAATGTCCATTTATCCACAACCGGTTCTTTTTTAAATAGTCCGCGATAGGACTCTACCAACGATTGGGTAACCACATGATTTTCATCTAATAGCCAGGTTGGGAAAAAGGCCTGCGTTGGATAGGTGAATCCGGTGTATGAAGGACGGGCATAATCATAGATTTCAACAGTGGCTCCTGCTTTTTTCACTGATGGGAGGTTTTTAATCTCTTCCACGGCAGACTCGGGAGATTCCCCCAATGTAAGCCGGCGATCAATGGATATCCAGCAGCCATCTGCAACAGCACATCGGGAGGGAGAACTGGAAAATATTTCCGAAACAGTGAGGGTTCCTTTTCCTAAGAAATTATGTTCTTTGAGGCGATCATTAAGTTGCTCTAGCTCCGTCAGGATTGGTGCCATTTTAAATATGGCATTTTCACCGCGCTCCGGAGCTGATCCATGGCAACTAATACCATGTGTAGTCACTTTTATTTCCATACGTCCACGATGTCCACGATAAATCCGGCAGGATGTGGATTCGGTACTCACCACGAAATCAGGTTGGAGTTTTTCCTTGTCTAGTATGTATTGCCAGCACAACCCATCACAATCTTCTTCCTGTACAGTTCCTGTCACCACCAGCGTATAATCGTCCTCTAACCCCAACTCTTTGATCATTTTTCCGGCGTACACCATGGATGCCATTCCACCGGTTTGATCAGAGGAACCACGACCAACAATAATGTCATCATCTTCGTACCCTTCATAGGGATCGTAATCCCAATTGTCACGATTTCCTATACCTACCGTATCCACATGGGCATCCATGGCAATGACGGTTTTACCATGACCGATAAAGCCATAAATATTTCCCATTTCATCAATTTCAGTACGATCAAAACCCACTTTTTCCATTTCTTCTTTGATGCGCAGGACAACTTTTTCTTCCTGCGTACTCTCACTGGGAATTGCCAGTAAATCCCTGAGAAATGTGGAAATATCCTGTTTGTGCGTGTTGGCCAATGCCAGTACATTCTCAAAATCTATTTTTTGCATTTAATGATTTTCCTTTTCAATCATTCTTAGCCATAATCGCTTCGATTGATTTTCTGCATTATTTCTAATTTTTTCAGCATCAAGTGTGACACATTTGTCATCTCGAATTCTGAATTCACCGCGTGTCATCACATCGCTCGGTTTCTCCAATCCAAATAATATATGTCCAATACAATTATTTTCATGTAATTCGGTTTTTGGATGGTAATCAAAAATGGCCAGATCTGCCGCATAACCGGGATCGATTTTGCCAATTTTCAATCCGAACAAATTTGATGCAATAGCGGGGTTGTTTTTGAATAATAATTCATCATAATTCACTGAATTTTTGCCACCTTGTAGATGGCTGCTTCTGATAAGTGACCCTTCTTTGGCCTCTTTGAGCATACTGGATTGCATACCGTCTGTCCCCAACCCGGCTGAAAGTTCCTCGATGATATTGTTTGGTGTCAATCCTACTCGGTTGTTGGCATTTGAGGTTGGATTGTGAACAAGACTGGCAGCGGATTCTTTTATGGTTACAACATCACCCGGATGAAGGTGCGTTCCATGAATAACCAGACTGTTTTCATTAAGCAGGTCAAACGAATGTAACCGCTGGATAACAGAATTGTACCCGCGATTGTTAGCATCCAATTCATCGGCTTTGTCTTCCGAAACATGGATATGAATTCCCCAATTTGACAGCGTGTGTATTTTTTCAGAAATGTATTGTAATGATTCATCTGATAACGTAAATGAGGCATGCAGTCCGATTAACGGTCTTATTTGGGTGTTTTGCGCGAATTTTTGGTGGTAACGAATATTTTCATCAAGTGATTGTCGGAATGTTGCTTTCCCGTTCCGGTCGGTAATTTCAAATGCTCCGGAAATATTCATTCCGATATTTTCCGCGATGTCAGCAAATTGATCCAGAGATCCAGGGATAAAGTTCTGGCTGGAGTGATGATCAATCACCGTCGTCACACCATTTTCAAGGTGTTCCAATAGCCCGATTTCAAACGATGCTTTGGTACTTTCTTCGTCCAATGCACGATCCAGAATCCACCAGACTGTTTTTAATTTTTCTATAAAGTTTGGTGGGATATTTTCGGGAAATGGCATTCCAAGTGCCAACGACGAATACAAATGGGCATGGGCATTGATCATACCCGGAAGGACCGTTTTCCCATGTAAATCCACTACATCCTGTAGCGTGATATCCGGTCTGCCTGAACCAATTTTTCCAATACTACCATCCTCGATAAGAATGTACCCATTTTCAATAAAGGGAATTATTCCATACGGATTGACAATGCGACAATTGGAAAGTAACGTTCGTTTCATACCATTTTGCTTTCTATTGCACCCAGCACTCGTTCCGGTGTTAACGGGATTTCATTCATTTGTACACCAATAGCCGCACTAACGGCATTGGCAATCGCTCCCGCAGCTGGAATAATACTCGGTTCGCCGATTCCTTTCGCGCCCCAGGGCCCTTCCGGTTCAGGTTTTTCAACTATCACTGTTTCCACGTCAGCGCTATCCAATGCAGTTGGCAATAAATAAGTAGACAAGTTTGGAGAAATTACGTGACCTTTCCGTAGCTGTAAATCTTCTGTGACTGCCCAGCCGATTCCTTGAGCGGAGCCCCCTTCTACCTGTCCCTCAATACCAGCTGGATTAATAGCTCTCCCTACATCATGTGCAGCAAATATTCTCTCAACAAAAACCTGACCTGTCAATGCATCAACACGAACTTGGGCGATGTGGGTCGCAAAAGAATAGGAGAAATAGGCTTCGCCAATCCCTGTTTCCGCGTCATATTCCAAAGCTGGTACGTGCCACCACCCGGTGTATTCCATGGCACGTTGGGATTTATCCAAAGCATGGCACAATTCGTCAAACGAAAGGCTGTGACCAGATTTGAAATTTTTAATTTGGTCATTTTTTATATCAATCTCTCCCTCTTTGCATGATAATAATTCAGCAGCAACGGCTTTCAGTACAGGCAGAAGTTTCTCTGCGGCGTTTCTAATTGCATTGCCGGTCATAACAATATTACGGCTGGCGACGGCTGGCCCACTGTCTGGAACATGCCTGGTGCTGGTTGGCAATACTTCTATGCGATCTGGGGAAACACCCAATGTTTCAGCAGTCATTTGTGATACTACCGTTTCAGCCCCTTGTCCCATTTCCACAAGCCCGTAGGCGATTTGCACTTTCCCCGATGGTAGAATTGTAATTTTTACACCGGAACCATCCATGTGCCAACCGGCTGCCCCCAAACAATTTCCGTAGTGGATAGTACTAATGCCTAACCCGGTTTTGTAGCGACTGTCTTTCTCCTTTATGAAGCTACTCCATCCCGCTAGTTTTGCCGCTTCATGAATTGTTTCTTCAGCACCAACACTATTATTCAATTTCTGTGCAGTCTGCGTTTCCAAGCCTGGTCTCAAAATATTTTTTAACCGCAACTCGATAGGATCCATGTCCAATTTTTCCGCTATAATATCCATCATCCGCTCATGTCCAAAAGCAGCCTGTGGCGATCCAAAACCACGAAACGCACCGGTGGGCGGTAAATTGGTATAGTATGAGTTAGAATCAACATGAATGGCGGGAATGACGTAGGGTCCCATGCACTGCGCCGCTGATCGATAAGAAACCACAGTGGATAACGTGGCATATGCACCGGCATTTTCCTCCAGCAGTACTTTTGCACCAACCAGGGTACCATCTTTAGTTACACCCACTTTATAATGCATCTGAAATGGATGGCGTTTGCTTGTGAGCTGTATATCATCCCTGCGATTGTATACAACTTGCACAGGCAGGCCAAATTTCATAGCTGCCACGGCTGCGCGGGCACACACTTCCGAAGGGATATCCTCTTTCCCGCCAAATGCCCCACCCGTTGGAGCCTGCTCAACTTCAATTTTGTCATAATCCCAGCCAAATACCCGGGCAATGGCTTTTTGGATATAGAATGGGCATTGGAGCGACCCCAATATTTTAATTTTACTCTTTTTGGGGATGGCGATACAGGCCTGCGGTTCCAGATAATAATGTTCCTGATATGGCGTTTTGAAATCAGCTTCAATTATTACATCCGCTTGATTGAGAGCCAAATCAATATCGCCTTTTCGAACTCGATGATGACAAGCCAGATTGTTTTTATGAATGTAATTATGTGTGGCATTGCGGCTCTCATCAATGGAGAGATAGGGTTGAAATTCTTCATATTCCAGATTAACCAGTCTGGCCGCTTTCTGGGCCGCGGCCGATGTTTTCGCGACGAGTAAACCGATACTATCACCAATATACCGAACGAGTGGGTCTGCAAATAGAGGTTGATCAGCAATAATAACACCCACCTCATTTTCCGCCGGGATATCCAGTGCGGATACAAAACCGATATATCCGTGGACCGCTTCAGCCTTGCTTAAATCGATATTTTTCACATTCCCAAATGGAATAGAGGAAAAAACAGGTGCGCCAAAGGCCATCCCCGGGATAGTAATATCTGTGAGAAATCGTGTATTTCCGGTGGTCTTATCGGCCGCATCGGGACGGGTGTGTGATATGCCTATTCCGCTCAATGTGAACCCACAAACAACGAAGTGAACTGAAAAGTATTGCCATCAAAAAGACCCTGATCGCTGAGCTTCAGTTCTGGTATAACCAATAATGCCATAAAAGAAAGCGTCATAAACGGTGATTGTAATGGCGATCCCATTGCTTTTACCAGTTGATCCAGTTCCGCATACTTGTACCCTACCGCATACCCATCACTGGCACTCATGATACCGGCAACAGACAGGGGAAGAACTTGCTCTGAATCGCCGTCTATAACAGATAGTCCACCTTTATGTTTTATGATAAGATTTACGGCAGCACACAGGTCTTTATCGTTGGTCCCAATTGCAATAATATTGTGGGAATCATGGGCCACAGAGGATGCGATCGCTCCGGATTTCAATCCAAAATTGGAAATAAATCCAGTGACCGGTTTTTTATTTTTATATCGATTTGTTACCGCAATTTTAAGAATATCATTATCAGGATCAGAAATGACGAACCCATCTTCGATTCTTGGTGTAACCAGCTTTTTACGGGTTACGAGTTGGCCATCAATAACATCGATCACTTGCAACAAGCCGGGTTCAGCTTTAATCAGAAAGTCGGAATTGGTTTTGACGGAGGTATGAAAATTATTGATTGGATCAATTTTCTGTGACTGCAACAGTGGCTTCGACCCTTCCGCAACTTTTATTCCATTTATAAAAGTGGATACGAGTTCAAAGTGATCCAAATCCTTAACAACAATGAAATCGGCGAAATCTCCTTCGCGGATTAATCCCACTTTTAATCCATAATGTTGTACTGCACAAATGCATGCTGCATGCAATGTATTGTACATATCATGCCCGGCTTTTAAGCAGCGAACAACCATATCCCTCACATGGCTTTCCACCAAATCATCGGGGTGGCGATCGTCACTGCATAACATGACTTTACCGGGGTATTCATCAATGAGCGGCATGAGATCATCCAAATTTTTTGCTGCCGATCCTTCGCGGATTTGGACTGTCATACCATAACTTATTTTTTCTCGCGCTTCATCCAGAGTTACACATTCATGGTCCGTGGTTATACCGGAAGTGACATATTTTTTTGCATCTTTTCCTCTCAATTCAGGAGAGTGACCATCCACCTTTTTTCCATATTTTTTCGCCAGTTTTAATTTGGTTACTTCGAATGGATCATCATTCAAAACGCCGGGTACATTCATCATTTCGGATAGATAGAGTATATCATCGTTGGCAAAAAGCGCTGTTAATTCCTTTTCGGTGAAGCGCGCTCCGGCTGTTTCAAAAGGAGTGGCTGGAACGCATGATGGGGCACCAAAATAGAATTTGAAAGGAACAGATTTTGCATTCTGAATCATAAAGTTGATGCCTTCAAGTCCAAGAACATTGGCGATTTCGTGGGGATCTGAAACAGTGGCTACAGTTCCGTGGGTGGCCGCGATGCGGGCAAACTCAGAGGGAACAAGCATGGAGCTTTCAATATGAATATGGCCATCAATAAAGCCAGGTAGTATATAATTCGTATACGTTTCGTCTGTTGCATTTATCGAATCAATTCTTCCATTTTTGATGGATAGTTGACCGGGATAAATCCGCCGCTTGACCACATCAACGATATTGCCACTTATTCTAAAATCAGAATTCATATTCATGTTATTAAGCTTATTGAAGCTATCCTTTTTTTACGCAAAAACGGGTCGAACCACTGGCCAACCCGTTTTTCCATTCCAGAATGGATACTTTTAATGTGTAAAATTTAACGAGTTGCTCTCCATATTCCAAAATTTGTCGTCAGATTGCAAAATCTATTATCTGTACATTTGTTGCCATAATCTTAGTCAGTTTACCAACAATATAACATGATCAATAATAGATTTAGTGAAATTCTTTTGAGTTCCATTCATCCCATGGATGGCGCAAAAATAGGCGTAATTGGCGGTGGAGGAAAAACCGCTTTCATGTTTGAAGCAGGACGTGTTTTTGCGGGAAATCATAGAAAAACATTGATAACATCAATTACAAAAGCTGGCAGGACTGATCAGTTTCAGGTGAATGTATTAAAGCAAATCAGGGATAATAATCTTCTGAATTTGTTTGAAACCAATAACCCCGTATATCTTCTAAACAAACAGATCAAAGACGAAAAATATTCGGGTCTTTCTATCGCCACATTAGAGCAACTTGTACAGGCGGTGGATGTTGCTGTGTTTGAGTGTGACGGTTCAAGAAATTTACCACTTAAAGCACATAACAATGCGGATCCCCACGTACCAGAGTTTGCTACCCATACTGTCATAGTGATCGGTGCTGATGTTGTTGATACTACATTATCTGATGGACTCGTCCATCGTCCTGATCTTTTTCGTAACTTGTGGGCTATAGAAAATAATCAATCCATTTCCTGTGATTTGATTGGTCACATTGTGACCAGTAAAAAAGGCTATTTATCAAAGGTCCCTGAAGGGATGCCATTATTGTATGTAATCAACAAGGCAGATGAGTTTCCGCTGCAGGCAGAAAAATTGGCACATAGTATTGGAGAAAAAATATCATTCCCTGTTTATTGGGGAAGTGTAATGGATAAGTGGTTGGTTTCCGTAAAATGAAAATCGCTTTCATTATTCCGGCAGCGGGTCTTTCCCGACGCCAATCTTTGAATAAACTGATTGACAATATTGACGGCAAACCAGTGATACAAAAAACGATTGAAACGTATCTGGCAAATAAGGGTGATATTTTTTTGATTACTGGACACGAATCTGAAAAGGTTATTCAGTCATTGGATCGAGAACTATTACATCAAATCACTGTGCTGCACAATCCCCATTATCATACCGGATTATCCAGTTCGGTAAAAATTGGAATACACCATGCAAAAGCAACATGCGATTATTACGGATTCGGATTGGGAGATAAACCATTCATTCAACCTGAAACAGTTGACTATTTATGTGGCAAAATAAAAAAAGAAAAACCTCTCATCCTTATACCAACGTATAAAGATAATGTGGGACATCCCACTTTTTTTTCTATATCGCTCTACGAAGAATTTGGCAAAATTCACGGCGATTCCGGTGGTCGTGAAATCATCAAGGCACATCAGGGTGAGGTCTACTATTGTTCTGTGAACGATCCTGGAATTATATTGGATATGGATCTATACTATAGTCGGGATTCACATGAGTATTAATGAAAAAACTATCTGGGTTCGAGGAGCCGGTGAGATTGGCTCTGCAGCAGCCGTGTCGCTTTTCAGGGCTGGCTTCAGGGTCATCCTTAGTGAAATTTCTCCACCGTTAGCAATTCGCAGAACAGTAACCTTCAGTGATGCCATTTTAGATGGCCAGAAAAGTGTGGAAAATATCCCTGCCAGGAACATACCCATTGAGGATTTTGCAACGGATCAAGCTTACAATTTTATTCCTATCTTGCTGGATGATCCTGACAAAATTTTACGTACAAAGCCCTCCATTATCATTGATGCCCGAATGATTAAATCCTATGATAAAGATTTTAGAGACTGGGCAAACCATTTCATCGGATTTGGTCCCGGATTTTCCGCCGGAATAAATTGTCATGCGGTTGTTGAAACCATGCGTGGACACGACCTGGGACACATCATCAATTCTGGAAGTGCCAATCTGAACACAGGCATTCCTGGGGAAGTTGGTGGTGAAACAATTAAACGGGTTATCTTTGCTCCCTGTGATGGTCAATTGCAATGGGCAGTGAATTTTGGCGATTGTGTGAATACCGGTGATAGATTAGGAAAGCTAAATGAAGTGGTGATTCCGGCTCAACTTGATGGAATGGTCCGTGGATTGATTCACCCAAATGTTGATATTAAAAAAGGAATGAAAATCGCAGATGTTGACCCCCGTGGAAAATCGGTGAATTACAAAAGCATGTCCGACAAAGCACGCAGTTTGGGTCGCGCAGCGCTTGAAGCGGTTATGATATATGGGAAGGAGTATAGATTACGTGATTGAAAAAGCTGTGTTAGATAAAATAGTATCCTATAACTTTTCCAGACCTGCTGTATTGTGTTCGGTGTTGGAATGGAAAGGGTCGGTCCCCCGGAAAGATTATCCCGTAATGGTCGCCCTGGATACAGGAAGTATTATTGGCACAATTGGGGGTGGAACCATGGAGAAAGAAGTAATTCAACTGGCACTTGAATCGGTAATCGATGGACAAATACGTCTTGGTTTTTTTGATTTCACCAACGACGATATATCCAAAGATGGGGGCTTATGCGGTGGAACGACCTCCGTATCGATTGAACCATTTACAAAAAATATTCAGTCCTTCATTGAACATGTTTATTCTGATCGTTCAATCAAATGTTGGCAGACGACTTATCATATTCAATCCAATACGGTAACACGCGACATTCTGGATTTAGCAAGGATGGTCCATGATAAAAATTCACAAGGTGCGATCAATAAAGATACTTCTGAAAGAACGGATGAATATTTACGTTTGACACAGTTTAAAAAAGAACCGGCAATTTTACACATTTTTGGTGCGGGACATGTGGGAAAGGCAGTTGCTGATCTAGCCTATTTTGTTGGATTAGATACGACGGCTCATGACGATCGGGGTGAGTTTGTAACTCGAGAGCGATTTCCCTATTCAATTCGACTCTCCCATGATTCGGTTACACAGTTAAAATCCAAATTTGAGTTTGGAGAAAATGATATGGTACTTGTGGCCACACGAGGCCATCATCATGATTTTGCGTTGATTGATTGGCTTCTCACTAAAAATCTGGGGTGGATTGGTCTGGTGAGCAGCAAGCGCAAATGGACGTTGCTGGCACAAGGTTTAAAGGAGCATGGATATACGGAAAAAGATTTGTTGCGAGTGCATGCACCGGTTGGAATTGAAATTGATGCCCAGACAGTTCCGGAAATAGCCGTTAGTATTATGGGCGGAATTATTAAGTATTTACATCATGAATAAAGTTGTAATCAAAAATGGTCTTGTTGTTCATGCCGACCGTGAACAAACTGAAGATATTCGTATTTCAGATGAAAAGATTGTTGAAGTTGGGCCTGATCTTTCTGCATCCAAGCGGGAGGAAGTCATAGATGCCAAAGGGAAATGGGTTTTCCCTGGAATTATCGACCCGCATACCCATATGGGAATTCCAATAAAAGAACAATGGTCCGCCGATAATTTTGAATCCGGATCAAAGTCTGCTATTAATGGAGGTGTAACAACCATCATTGATTTTTCCATACTAGGTGAAAATCAAAGCCTGAGTGAGAGCATTGCTGAACGAAAGAAATTGGCGGAAAACGCCATTTGTGATGTGAGTTTACACTGCAATTTCACACACTTTTCCAAAGAACTGTTGAATGAGATCCCCAGCATAATTAAAGGTGGAATTTCCAGTTTTAAAGTGTTTACCACCTACAAAGAATCGGGGATGATGCTGGATTATGACCAGATTGAGGCAGTGGCAAAAGTTATTGGTGATCACAATGGCATTTTGATGGTGCATGCCGAAGATGACAGGGAGATTGAAAATGCCAGTGGCCAAATTGATGAAAGTGCACTGCTGAGTCCATCATCCCATGGGCAAAGCCGACCGGATTCGGCTGAGGAAATTGCCATTGGAAATTTGGCAAAGATAGCCGACAGGACTGATTGTAGTATGTACATTGTTCATTTAAATACGGCAGCCGGACTGGAAGAAGCAAAACGTTCTGGCAATATATTGGTCGAGACCTGTCCACATTATCTACTATTGGATGATTCTGCGTACACCAGAGATGACGGGCGCATGTTCGTCGCTAGTCCACCATTAAGAAAACCATCTGATAATCGGGCTCTCTGGCACGGAATTATGGATGGAAGCATCCACACGATTGGCAGCGATCATTGTCCTTTTTGCAAGCGTCAGAAAAAGGAAGATATTCCCTATCATCAAATACCCAATGGCATGGGTGGTGTGGAGACCCTATTTCCGGTTCTTTTGGCGCAATGGATCTCACGGGATTTACCAAAATCCCGATTGACACAGTTGATGGCTGCTAATCCGGCCAAAATTTTCGGTTTAGATAAAAAAGGCTCTATCGCTCCTGGAATGGATGCTGATTTGCTTATTGTAAATCCCAATAATTTGACAAATAGCTGGACATCGGGATTGGTCTCTATTACAGATTGGAACGCTTATTCAGATTTTCCTGCATGCTTCCCTGAGCAGGTATTTCTCCGTGGATGCTCT
>CAZZIU010000006.1:79661-83216 GCA_964654545.1 uncultured bacterium | reverse complement strand
AATACGGCATACTTTTTTCGACATCTGTCACATAAATAACGACTTTGATTTCGCCTGTAAACCCTTCATTATTGTGTTTCTGCAGATTATCCGAATATGGCTGAGCAAGCAAAAGTTGAACGATGCACCCAATTAAAATGTAGTTGGTTGTGTTTATCATATCAATCCTCCTCATTGTCCCTGATTTGTTTATATAATAGTCCTTCATTGTTTCAACCAATGCTCTGCATTTTTAAACTATAAAAAATATTTGATCTAATTTTAGATAAATGTAACAACTTCTTTAATAAAGCGGAATACACTGAGGTTTTCGGTGATGCTTGCATTATGGCTACCCGTATGCTATTGAATTGAAGAATTTGAGTTGAAATTTTGTCTCTACCCAATTCTGTGTATGAAAACTCAAGTGGTAGATTTGCTTTGCTCATATCAATTATTACATTTAGATCTTTCGCCAGGTTAAGAGTTTTGTGCACTTCAAACTTGAATCCAGCATATAATATTAATCATCTTTTACCCAAAAAGAAATTTTATCCATTTCCGCTAGTAATTGAATTTCCAGCATAAATCATTGACCACGCTAATGCACTCTTAAATTCAGGGAACCCCAGAATCTTGAAAATGAATAATATCAATACAGGATACAAACCGGAAGTATATTCTCACATTTTTCAATCCGCACCTTTGGGAATTGTTATTGTTTCGCCTGACGGAAATATATAAAATACTAATCTCACATTTTTGACCATGATGGGAAGTTCGGGTTTAAAACAAACCCTTTCATTAAACATAAATATCAAATCGTTGAAAATGCATCAACAGACCCTGGGTCTAATAAAGAAATTGCTGCTCAACTGGCAATCAAACAAATATCACTATTCCATTTCATACGGGAAAAGGGCGATATGGGGTTTTGGGTACCGGGATTGGAATAAGTAAACTATAGGCAAAACGATTGTAAGAAGCTTTCTCTCGAGAAAGGGAAGGATATACCAAAAAAATATCAGGGTATTGGGCTGGGGCTAGCAATCACAAAGAAAATATTGGAGCTTCATGGTGCTAATATCACTGTGGAATCAAAACCGGATAAAGGTTCGGAATTCACGCTTACTTTTCCAATGGATTAACGGGCTATTTCTCTTACTATTTAAAACCAATTATAAACTTTATTATCAAATTCTTTCATAGTTGATGAATAAATATTTATCTCCTATATTCGGTTAATCAAACATATTCATGATATGTCGCTGTCACTCATCCTGGCGTTGACCCAACTTGATTTGGTATGCAAAGACGACCGCCCGGATGATTAGGAAAAACCCATTTCATGACAAAATATTACGCATTTAACATTATTAGCTGGTCTTTATTGACAGCCACCATCATTGGGCTGATTGTTTTATATATCGCCTGGCATCGACGAAAATCACTTACTGCACGGTATCTGTTTTATCTTGAAGTGGGGGTTGTTTTGTGGACATTTGCTGCCATATTTGAAATGGCGGCAAAAACAGTTCCATTGAAATTATTCTGGACACAGGTAACCTATCTTGGAATTGTAAGTGTGCCCATATTGTATTTTCTATTGGCGCTTGCTTTCGGAAACCATACTCGATTTCTGCAAAAAAAGTACATTGTTTTATTGTCTATTATACCCCTATTCTCCTTTTTTGCAGTTCTCACCAATAACTGGCATTATATGTTCTATACCAGTATTGTTATCAATGAAGATAATATTGGTATCTATGCCCACGGAAAATTATTCTGGATATATACCGCCTATGCCTACCTATTTCTTATAGGCGGAGTTCTCGTATTTCTTCGAACGCTATTCCAGTTACATTCTTATTATAAAACGCAGATTATTCTCCTTCTCGTGGGTATGTTATTTCCTTTCGCCGGCAATATTATTTACGTTTTTGATTTTAACCCGATCCCCGGCATGGAATGGACACCCATTGCATTTATCCTTTCCGGAATTTTGCTGGCAATCGGGATCTTCAGATTCCAACTACTAAATCTTATCCCAACGGCTAGAAATAAATTGATTGATACAATGCCTGACGCGTTGCTCGTCCTTGATGGCAATGGCAAGGTGGCGGATGTGAACCCGGCCATGAATCATATCCTAAAATCTCAACCGAAAAAAACCTTGGGTATGGGTGTATCCGATGTGTTAGGATTTTGGAAGGAACTGGAAAACATTGTTCTATCAGACAAGGAAACGGGAACACGGTTATACCGGACAATGGATGGAGAAGAACGTTGCTTCGATTTGCAAATACGATACCTGTTTAATGCTCTAAATCAGTATACGGGAAAAATTATTACACTGCGGGATATTACTGAACACACTGCTGCAAAAAAACAATTGAAGGAGAGTGAAGATCGCTATCGAAATCTAATCAATTCTGCCCCCATTGCCATTGGTGTTCATCGCAACTTCAAGTGGTTAATGCTCAATGATCGTGCCGTTACTCTGTTGGATTATAATAATGAGGATGAATTAATCGGTGAACCGATTCTCAATATCATCCATCCTGACATTCGTAAAGAAATCGGATCGCGTATCCAAAAGGCAATAGAAAATGAGCAGGACTTGCCCCCATTAGAAGAAAGATTGATTACTAAAAATGGTAAGACGGTCTATGCCATCATCAGTGCCACCCAGATCAATTATATGGATGAACCAGCCATTCAGGTTGTCGCCTTGGATATAACTGATTTACGAAAAGTCCAAAAGGATCGAGACTATTACATTTCGCTTTTAGAAACCGTTAATTATTCCATCTATCAATTTATGACTGCCTCTGTTTGGCAGGATGTCGCCCAGGATGTGATTGAGCAGATTGGCAAAAGGATGGATGTCAATCGTGTCTATATCTTTAAAAATCGCGTAAGTGACGATAAGTCAATACTCACAACGCAAATACATGAATGGGTTTCAGAGGGAATCACCTCCCAGTCGGGTAACCCTGAGCTGGTAGATTTTCCTTATGTTGAAGGGGGAATGAGCCGCTGGATAAATACCCTTTCTGAGGGTGAAATTATCAGCGGCCACGTTAAGGATTTTCCTCCCAAGGAAAAAGAAATACTTGTTCCTCAGGACATAACAAGTATCCTTGTCGTTCCTGTATTTGTTGATGAAAAATGGTGGGGATTCATAGGGTTTGATCAATGCACATATGAAAGGAATTGGTCTCAATCTGAAATCAATATATTGAAATCCAGCGCCAGTGCAATGGGGTCGGCAATAAAACGCCAGCGAGATGCCGTCCTCTTAAGAGAAAATGAACAAAAATACCGCACCTTGTTCCAAACCAATCCGGATGCCCTCTTTCTAATCGATATTAAAAATCAAAAAATTATTGATGTAAACAGTTCAGCAGAAAAACTGTACGGATATACTAAAGAAGAACTGCTGGGTCTCCGACTAGAACAAATAACAGCTAATAAACAACCAATGATAACGGATAAAGTGGATACAAGCCGGGGAGAAATGGTGAAAGCTTCGTTGCAATATCATATAAAAAAGAATGGCAACCCGGTACCGGT
>CAZZIU010000006.1:0-79561 GCA_964654545.1 uncultured bacterium | reverse complement strand
TGGTGAAAGCTTCGTTGCAATATCATATAAAAAAGAATGGCAACCCGGTACCGGTTGATATTACGTCAACCTATTTCGAGCTGGATGGTAATCCCATGGTAATCGCCACTGTTCGAGATGTTTCCGAGAGAAAGAAGGCGGAAGACCAGCTATCCAGGCTTTCTAAATTCAACAAAAATATCGTGGATTCGGCTCCAGTTGGAATTGTTACTGTAGATACCAAAGGCAGTGTTACCAGTGCAAATAAAGCGTTTCTTACCATTGTGGGAAGTCCGGGAATAGAAGAAACAATGAAACTTGGGATGAATATTAAGGAACTCAAAAAGGCGGGCATTTCCGATATCTATCAATCAGCGCTTGATATCGGTAAACCTTTTGAATTGAATAAAATTCCCTATACATCCCACTGGGGACGTGAGTTGGTGATCAATCTTAAAGGTGTACCCCAAAAGACGAATGGCAAATTAACCGGATATATTATTGTTGTGGATGATATAACTGAAATATACCAGGCGGAAATATCCCTGCGTGAAAGCGAAGTGCAGTTCAGGACATTATTTGAAAATATTCCCGTTGGTCTTGGTCTGGCTGATATGCAAGGCAACATACTGGCGTTTAACGATGCCATGTTAAAACCGGGAGGATATACACGCGAAGACATTGAGAAAATCGGGAATGTTTCGGCACTTTTTAATAGCTCGTACGACAGAGAAAAAGTATTTACAATTGCGCAAGAAAAAGGCATTGTATCTGAATATGAATTACGGTTTAAGCGTAAAGACGGTGGTTATTACGATGCCCTCCTCTCGTTAACGCGCACACGAATCCGTGGCGAAGACTATTGGTTATCAATTGTAGAGGATATCACAGAACGGAATTGGTTAAACAAGGCCAATAATATCGTGTATCGTATATCTGAGGCTTCTCATACTGCACTATCCCTGGATGATCTTTATAAAGAAATTCATACCTTAATTGGTGAACTGATACCGGCAAATAATTTTTATATTGCACTGTATGAGAGTGATAACCATCGCCTGTCATTCCCCTATTTTGTAGACGAATTTGATCCAAAACCAGATCCTCAGGACGCAGGTAAAGGTTTGACCGAATACGTGCTGAAAACGCAAAAATCGATTTTGGTTACTCCTGAAATGTTTGAAGACTTAACAAAAAGTGGAGAAGTTAATACGATTGGATCCAATTCCATTGACTGGCTGGGTTCCCCACTTAAAGTTGAAAACAAAGCCATCGGTGTTGTGGTTGTACAGACTTATTCGGAGGACATTCGCTTAAGCGATCGGGATTTAAATGTGTTGGAATTCGTATCGGATCAGATTGCCAATACCATTAATCGGTTTAAGGGTGAAAAAGCGCTACGAATCAGTGAGGCACGATTACGAGAAGCACAATCCATCTCCCAGCTCGGGAGTTGGGAACTGGACCTACAGACCAATATACTGACCTGGTCAAATGAGGTCTATCACTTATTCGATATCAAGAGGGAAAACTTTGATCACACTTACAGTGCCTTCCTCAAGATTATTTTACCTGAAGATCGTGAAAAAGTAGATAGAACCTTTCAGAAACATTTCAAAAGCGGAAAACGGTTTGATGTTCAGCATCGGATCATGGTCCGTAATAATAAAATAAAATATATGCATGAACGGTGTGAAACAGAATTCGATGCTGATGGGAAGCCTCTGCGTTCCATTGGTACTGTACAGGATATCACAAGTCAGATAGAGTTTCAACTTAAACTGGAGGAAGCCAGGATACGTGCTGAACAAGCCAGTAGAGTGAAAACCTTGTTCCTTGCAAATATGTCCCATGAAATCAGGACACCGTTAAATTCGATTCTGGGGTTCAACGACATCATCCGTGATAATATCAAAAATAAAGTGGACAAGGATATTGTGTCCTTGTTTGATACAATCAATGCCAGCGGTCAGCGCTTAATGCGTACTGTGCATGAAATATTAGATTTGTCCCAAATTGAAACAGGGACATATGATGTTCATAAAGAAGTAATTGATTTGAAATCCATCGTTTCACATGTATTGCATGAAGCAGAATCCTTTGCCATAAACAAGTCTCTGGAGTTGGAATTCAATTGCGATATTGATTCTGCTATGGTACACGCCGACAAGTACGGTGTGTCCCAATCTGTTATGAATATTGTTGATAATGCAATAAAGTACACTCGTGAAGGTCATATTCAGGTCTCACTAGAACAGAACAATGCACAATATATTTTATCTATTGTGGATACTGGAATTGGAATTTCGTCAAAATACATAGATAGAATATTCGATGCATTTACACAAGAAAGTGAAGGGTATACTAAAAAGTTTCAGGGAATCGGATTGGGTATGGCCATAACCAAGCGTCATCTTGACATGAATGGAATAGATATCCAGGTAAAAAGCAAAAAAAATGCAGGCACAAGTTTTGTACTGACATTCGAAAGTTATGATCAATCATTAACCGATAACACACCGGAAGAATCTCCTGATGAGGACGACCAGCTCCAATTAAAGGGTTTGTCCATATTAAGTTTGGAAGATGATCCTGAGTCGCAAAAACTATTACTTAACTACCTTGGGAATGACCATTTACTCCATGCAGCATCCAATGTAAAACAAGCTAAAAAAGTATTGGATACCCAATCCATTGACCTTGCTTTGATTGACTTGAAACTACCCGGGAAAGAAGACGGCTTAGACATGGTGCATTTCATGAGAAAATCGGTTCAATGGAAAAACACACCAATAATTATTATTTCTGCCCATGCTTTTAAATCTGAAAAGAAAAAATGTCTGGATGCCGGCTGTAATGAATTTTTAACTAAACCGTTAAAACAATCCGTATTGCTGAAGGCAATGCACCATCACCTTTCTAATTAACTAGTCTTTCTCACCAGCATCTCGGTAGAGCTGAAAAAGCTCTAACCCTTCCTTTATAAATGATTGAAGTAGTTCCGGTTTAATTCTTTTTTTCTGATAATATACAATCAACTGGTCATTTTTTCCTTCAGTGCATAGCTTGCCTTTATTAACGCAGTAGTCCAATATTTTTTCATTTAACATGGATTTTATTGCCATCTCATTACGGCCACGAACAAGAAATTGTTTTGAAAAGGCCTCATGCCCCGGAAAATCAATATCCTGATACCCAAATGATGCACCAATTCTGTGGAAAATATTTTCCGGACGAATTGCGAATTGAGGCAATTCCATTTGAGGAGACGATATGTACAATACCGTTTGCCTTGATGTATGCGAACTTTTCCCTCCACCGGTCGTGTACTGGTATCCGAAAATGCCCATGATTACATCATCCTTTTCCCCATAAATCAGATTTTTGATTTTCCGTGAATGTCCCTGGGAAAACAAATGAAAATGGTTGAGGTGGTCCAACAGTTTTGTATTTCCTTTTTTATAAAAATCAAAACCAAGTCCTTTCGCAAAGGCAGCAAGTTTTTCCCTTCGTTTTGTTTCAAAATAAAAGAATAGTATCAAAAACACTGTGACCAGCGCTAAAATGATAACCGGTAAGTAAATCTCCTGCATGATCATCCGGATTCCTTGTGTTGACTACCCTACCAGAAAACAGTATACAGAACGACCAGGATTAGCAATATCGCATAAGCACTGATATTAAATGCTGGTCCGGTTTTAAAGGTACTGGCAACCAACGGAATACCTTTCGGGTCATCGTCTGTTTCCGAGGTGGTTATACTGACACCTGCAATGATAACCATAGTGATAAGCATGGTGTAAAACATTTGATCAAGAAAGGGTAAATCCACAATCGTTGCTTTCAACAGAAACGCGATAAGAATAGATGACAACACACCAGCAATAGCCCCTTTATTGGTGGCTTTTTTCCAGAAGAGTCCCATTATGAACACCGCAAGAATACCAGGGCTCACAAGTCCGGTGTATTCTTGAATATACTGAAACATTTGTGGAATGTTGCCCATTACAGGGGCCATTATGATAGCAATAAACAAGGCGACAAAAGCAACCACACGGCCAACATTCACCAGTTTATGTTCATCGTCGGTTTTGGCAAAATAAGGTTTGTAAATATCCATTGTAAAAATGGTGGATGTTGAATTCAACATAGACGCCAACGAGGATACGATCGCTGCCGTTAACGCCGCCAATACCAATCCTTTCAGACCGGTGGGAATAAACACGCTGATCAACCAGGGGTAAGCTTTATCATAATTAATACCGCCACTACCGTTGGCAAAAGCTTCTTTTACACCAGGGATGAGTGCCGTTCCCTCCGGTTGAGAATACATTACAAAGGCAACAATACCAGGGATAACTACTATCAACGGAATGATTAATTTCAAAAATGCAGCGAAGGCAATTCCTTTCTGTGCCTCTGCCAGGGATTTCGCAGCCAGTGTACGCTGAATAATATATTGATTGAATCCCCAGTAATATAGATTTGCCACCCACATGCCACCTATGAGAATCGTGATCCCGGGCAGGTTGAAATATTGTGGATTATCGCGTGACAGAATCATATGAAATTTGTCACCAGCCGTATTGTAAATATGCGACAACCCATTTATCAACCCACCGTCTGGAGTCACATGATTTAACGCAATAATCGATGTAATAAGTCCACCTATTACCAGAAGAGTCACTTGCAATACATCAGTCCAGGCCACAGCGGATAGACCTCCATATAATGAGTAGGCGGCTGCAATAAATGCCAGACCTAGAATAGCATAGAACAATATACTCCCATCACCACTCCCCAGGATGGTATCAATTGCTTTTCCGCCAAGGTACAGCACTGAGGTGAGGTTAACAAAAACAAATAACGCTACCCAGAAGACTGCCAGAATTGTTTTTAGATTTGTTGAGAATCGTTTTTCAACGAATTCTGGAATGGTGTAGAGCTTTTTTTCGATAAAAATCGGTAGAAAGAATTTTCCCACAATAATCAGGGTGATGGCTGCCATCCACTCATACGTTGCAATAGCAAGACCAATCGCAAACCCTGATCCGGACATACCGATGAATTGTTCGGCAGAAATATTGGCAGCAATCAATGATGAACCAATCGCCCACCAGGGGAGAGATTTACCTGCTAAAAAATAATCTTTAGAGTCCTTTATGTGCCCTTCTTTGTCCCTGGATACCCAGAGCCCAAGTCCTACAATCCCCAGGATGTAGGCTATGAATACGGTATAGTCAATTGCTGAAAAGTTCATAATTACTCCTTATTAACGATTTATTGCCAGTAGGTTGATAATTGTTCTATAATCGGACGGTTTTGGGTTGTATACCATTCGTCTTGTTGAATTAGCTTCACCAGTCCAAACCATTCTTCAACATCGTCTGGATCCTGATTGAACGAATCTTCGTAACCAAATTTCCACCATGAATCCAGATATTCATGGATAATAACCCCTGCAATTGGATATTGCGCTGATTCAACATCCGTTAGGTTTTGAATAATTCCCTCACTTTGTTCAACTTCCGTATTCCCTCCATAACCATAATTTGGAGGCCCAACGTGGAGTGAATTTGGTGATACACTTAACCCTGTTTCTGTTATTAATAATGGTTTGTATGGATATTTATTTTTCAAATATTCTACCCATCCCTGAAAAACCGTTCTGGATGTAGATCCCGTGGGTGGATTGTCTAAATAATAATCTACAGCGTATGAATATGCATTGTGACTTCTGAAATCAAGGAATGGGGTATCGATGACTTCATCGGTACGAATATCATTCGAATAAGTAACTAAAGGGAGAGTGCCATAATTTTCAAAAATATAAGATTTCACATAATCTCCCATTTGGGCAAGGAATACTTCAGATGCCGTTAAACTTGAATCCGTCATGATATAATCACCAGTATAGGAAGTTATTTCAGGATGGTTTTGATTGGTATTTATAATGGATAACTCACTTAATTCGTTTCCAATTATATAAGAACAGACAGGTGCTTGTTTATTTTCAAACACACCATATATCCTGTTAATTACATCACGAAAATAGTTTTTTGTATTTTCTACAAATACAGAATCAAAAAAATCACTCTGTTCGCCATCAACCCATAATGTTTGTAAAATATGTAAATCCCCTACTTCTTTTACTGCCTGATAACAGTATTCAGGTGCACCCCATAAACGAATAGTATTCGCACCCAATTCCTTAATATGTGCAATATCATCTAAAATACTATTTTTTAGGTTAGAGGATAGATTGGTTGAATTCTCAATTTCCCATGGTAGATATCCCGGGTAACCAGGAATGTATACTATACCTCGTATTTCCAATATCTCTCCATTTACCAAAATATTATGGTCATTTACTGAATAGCTCATAGGATGTTCTTCAAAATCATCGCTTTTACATGCAATTAACAATAGTCCCATCAGTATTGATTTATTACCCATTGGTTATTTCAATAAAATACATTTTTTCACACTGTGAAATGTGCCGGTTTTTAGTTGATAAAAATAGAATCCTGAAGATTTATCTTTTGCATTCCAATTTATGAAATATGAACCTGCATTTTGAGTTTCATTAACCAAAGTTTCAACAATAGTCCCATTAACATCAAATACGGTCAATTCAACATTGGCGGTTTTGGGGATAGAATAACTCATCGTAGTTATGGGATTGAATGGGTTTGGATAATTATTGTTTAACTTGAAATTTATCGGCGATAAATCATTGACGGTTTCATCTTCAATATTCGTCGTTCCACCACTCACCCAGTAAATATCATCCAGTGCAAATTCACAAGAAGCACCATTTACTTCAAGAATTACAAATTCATAGCTCAACATGCGGAGATCAATAAATTCGCCACGGATTTCACCAACCGGAATGCTCGCCTGACCCCAATTCCCATCTCTAATAAGACCATATGTTGTCTGGTTTGCTGGAAAGTCAACATACGACTGATTTCCCCAGGCATCAATAATCCCAATTTTGAATGCAATATTAGCAGGGATATTGATCATGAATTTCAAGTGGCCATCACCAAAGTCGCTCAAGTTGATCGGTTGAATGGACATAATACCTGCACCAAACCATCCCAGACCGGTTGTAATCCATGAAATACCGTTTTCTCCCTCATATGGTCCAATGCTACCATCCGATAACGTTCCCTCCCAAACATAAATTTCCGATGATTCATCTGGTATTAAAGAAGTGTCAGTAGGTGTAGTATCCGTATATACACCGAATGTGCCTTCGTATGAAACGGGTGGTCCAATTCTTACCTCACCTTGTCCATTCCATGACATAACTTTGATATAATCCACATACATATCTGCAGGGAATGGCATGGATACCGGTACTCCACTACCGGGATTTCCCAGATTATATACATCCGTAAATGCCCCACCAATAGCAAGGTTTGCAATCAAGTAAAATGGTTGTTGAAATTCATCCGATGTGCTATCAATTGGAAAAGGATATGTATAAAGATCATATTCTATGTTATTATCCATTACCGTAAATCGAATACTATCTTCATCCCAATACATACGATAAATAATAAATCGATCATTGAGAGGCGAACTATAGTTATAATAAGGTCTGCAATAATCATCATCCGGATCCCACGAAATACTAGCGGCACTGGAAGGATTTTCTGGTGTTATAGCTGCTTCGGAATAAAAAATAGCATTTGCTCCAACAGCGTCATTCACGGTTGAATTATCTAACCCATTACCACCGTTGTGTTCATCATGTAAATCCCTGAAGACTTGGGTATGACCCATTTCCATCATATCAATTTCACCTTTACGAGGCCAATTATAGTTTGTAGTACCCAACATCCATACTGCCGGCCAACCTCCAACGTCTAGGTTTGGTATTTTTACTCTTGTTTCAATCAGACCATATTTAATAGCAACCTTAGCTTTCGTGGTTACTTTTCCTGAAGTATAGCTTAATGGATTGCCCCATTGATCAACAATATCAGGACCGGATTCTTCTTTGGCGACAATATGCAGTGCATTATTTCCTGCCTCACCAGGAATTTCCAAGATTTCGACATTCTCTTCCTTATAGTATTCCAGTTCACCGTTACCCCATCCCCATGAACCATTCCCAGTAATTTTCATCCAGTTTTCCAAATTATTAAAATTTTCCTCCCAGATGATTTCTCCAATTTGCCCAATACTGTAATTCAATGATAGCACCAAAAAAAAGACAGGAATAAACGATGTCGGTCGTTCAGTTTTCAGTAATAATTGGGTTATAATCATTAAATTTTTTCTCTGAGTAACAATGAATCGTTATTAATTATTCACTTTCTTTTTGAAATACTCTCACGTAATCCACAATCATTTCCTGCGGGAAAACTGTCGAATTATCCGGATTTCCAGGCCAGTTTCCTCCTACGGCTACATTTAATATCATGTGAAATCGTTTGTCAAATGGTGCCGGATATTCAGCTTCTGATGTATACCATTCATGCTGGGTTGCGTAGAGTGAATCATCTACATACCAGCGCATTTCCGTTTCTTCCCATTCTAAGGCAAACACATGGAATTGGTTCGTAAAATTTTGGTTGGATAAACGAAAACTTGTTCCGGTATGCACATTATTTGGCCATTCTCCACCATAGTGAATTGTCCCGTATACTCTATCAGGTTCTTGGCCCAATAACTCCATGATATCGATTTCTCCACTGGATGCCCAACTACCGTATTCCCAATCCGTTGGCAACATCCAGATTGCAGGCCAAAGTCCCTGTCCTACCGGCAATTTTGCACGAATCTCAAACCGACCATAAAGCCAGTCACCATGGTTTTTAGTTCGGATTCGAGCAGATGTATAATCGCGAACACCATCATCCCCTGTGTAGGTGGAGTGTATTGCCTTGATTACCAGTTTTCCACTTTCAATGTAGGCGTTTTCCGATCGGTCGGTATAATACTGTAGTTCATTATTCCCTCCCCCGGCAGCATTGACCTCAAACTCCCATTTTGACAGATCTATATTTTCGTTCTCGAATTCATCATGCCATACCAATTCATATCCTTCCGGTGGATTAAATATGGTAACCGGATTGTTTTTTGATCTACCTGATTCACCTTCACAATTAATTATGGAAAAGAAAATAACCAGTAACAAAAAATACGATCCGAATTGGTTTGTGTCAGATTTTTTCATTTTACCAGCATCACTTTCTCGTATAGTCTATTATTATTGACATCTGTTTCAATGAAATACAAACCAGATGTACATGTATTGGCCTCCCAATAAAATGTATGCTTACCGGGGTGGATATTTTCGTTTACCACTGTCTGGACATGCCGGCCCATAATATCGTAAATGGTAATATTGACAACGGAAACCTTGGTTAATTCAATTGGAATTGAGACGGTTGAATTAAATGGATTTGGGTATGCCTGATGCAATGAGAATTCACTGGCAACATTTTGAGTATGGTTATTTGCTAAAGGATTTCCATTGTAACCCAGGCTATCCGCGGTCGTCAGGCAGAGAACCATGAAACCGTCAACAAATTCAACATTTGCTGGGACAAAGTCACATAGATTACCATAAAATGTATGGGTGGCTTTTTCCCAGCGGGTTAATTCCCAGTAATCAAAATTATCATACCACAATTCGATAAAATTATTATCAGTGCCAGTATTTCCAGTTCCTGGAACATAGGCACAATACCGAATCCAATCGTAGTAAGCGTAGACAGATAAATTTGCTGGGTCCAATATCCCGACCCAGTCCGGGTAATTAGGTGGCCATATATTCATCATGATTTTTTGATATTTATCCAGAGAATTTATGTGGGCCCCCGTTTGACGATGTACCTCTACACCATCCACGAACCAGGCAACATAAGTAGGTGTCCACTCAAATGCATAAGTATGAAATTCATCAGCAGGTTGAAACGCAAGACTTTGAACATAAACGTGATGGACTTGATTTGCGGTTATTGTATTAAACTGAACAACATTGGGTTGATTGCCTAAAAATTCAATATCTATTTCATTCCAGTTTTCTGCTCCACCCGATATGTAGTCGTTGTAGGTAAATAATGAATTCACAATTCCATCACCGACAGCTGCCTTGATACGTGCTTCTATTCTGCCGTAGCGATAGGTTTGAATCGTTCTTAATTCACCACCTTTATATGTTTTCCCCAAAGAAAAACCGGCGATTAGAATCGAAGACAGAATGAAAATTTTATAGACTCTGACCATAATCCAAACGAGTATCCGTGGTCATTTTGGGAAAAGCAGGTACCATTACAGAATATGGCATTTGAGGTTGTATAACACTCATATCGATGGTCGATATTCCTATATCTTCTAACCAATCAGCTGCAATAAATGTTTGATCATTGTATTTTTTCTGAAGATCATTCACTATCGGATTTAATACCTCTTCGATTAACATGGATTCATTGCTTAATAATGTTGAATCGGGATCAGCTTCGGCTATCATATTATTTCGGAACGCTTTTGCCAGGTAGTAATCTTGCCACATTGATACATTTTGCTGAACCACAATTTCTTTGTCATATTCCAACCGGTAACATTCCTTGTTTAATTCCAAATCCTGAAATAGATCAGCTATTGCTTTTTGGGTTTCTTCTGCAAATTCCGATTTGTTTATGGTTTTCCGGCGAAAAACAAGTGGGTGCGACTCCAGAATCTGCTGGAATTCCCTTACGGAAAACCATTGATCATCCATTTGCACAAAATTCTCATCCATTAAATCTTCTGGGAATTGGTGACCGGTATATGTTGTGATATTATCATCTTCTAGCCCAATTGATTGATTAATGAGCAATTTTTTATTTTTTCCATCATTCAAATACCAATCACCTAACGCTCGAACATATTCCTTAAATATTGTTTCATCAAAATTTAACGTTTTGCCTCTCATTAATCCTGAAATATTCTTTTTGAACAACAATAGAGCTTTTTGATTTTTAAGGTGTTCAATTACCTTATTATAGCGCTCTCCAGCCACCTTTTCAGTTAAGGCTGCACTATCATCTCGCCATCCCTGAACTTTCATAAGAATATATGACCCATCTGTTGTTTCTATCGGACCAATTACATCACCCCTTTTTAAATCATTATTAAAAAGATGATCCAGTACAACTTTGTCCTCAATTTCTGTCCAATCAACATCCTTTTCTGGCACGGCAGTCGTGTTATCAAACAAAGAATAAATATCTTCAAATGTAAATCCATCGTCGAGTGCAATCTGTGTTTTTTGAGCAAATATCTCATCTGGAAGGGTGTAATAAGCTACTCGAATTGTTCGTCCAGCTATTGCGAATAATTGTTGTATTTCTGTACTGTCCAACGTCACCATTGAATAAGCTTGATCGTAATAATAGAATTGTCTCATGGCTTGTTCTCGGCGTCCTTTGATATAACGTTTAAATGCCTTATTGTTTTCCAAAAATCCGGATTTCTCAGCTTCGATAGCAAACATTTTTTCGGTAATCAATGAATTCATCATTATTTTTTTTGATATATAATGACTGCCTTTACAATAGTCCGGCCGCACTGTGTACTCTGTCCTACGAATGAAATCGTCTTTGGTAATAACGTGGTTCCCTACTCTGGCAGCAACATCACTATCCGAAAATGTGTTGGTTGAATCTTTAGTACAAGATACTAGTAATAAACCGAATAAAATTTGAGCTAGTGAATGCCATTTCACGGTTGCATGCTTGCTCGATTAAAATGAAAGACTGATAGTGTAGGCAGAAATATTTCCCAGTATCCCCATTGTTTTATAAGCATAATCAACCGTCAGCGATTTATTGTTCATATAAAAATATTCAATCCCAGCGCCTTCTGTTAAACCGTAGATGGATGAATTCATATTAAGGCCCTTATATCCTGCCCGAATAAAGGCCCTCAAATATCCTGGAATTGTATAGGAATATTCTGTACCGATATTTAGTGATTCAGAATTATTATTTGGATGTAATGCATCAATTGCGAGAATGAAGGAATGGTTTCTAGTGGCGATTGGTCTGATAGATGTACCAATGCGGAAAATGAGGGGCAGCTCCCATTGTTGTGTTCTAAATTGCCCAGCAACATCGCCATAATTTCCATTTTCATTTTCAGAAATATCAATCGGATTAAGCAAATCGATCCCATCATATTGCATGCGGGTTCCATAGTTGGAAATACTCATGCCAATTGTTAAACCATCTTCTGGTTTTTTGCTCAAACTAAAAAAGCCGGTCTGCACCGTAACACCTAGGTCGATAGCAAAAGCATTTGCAGCCGTATGCCAGATAGCAGAATGTATGATTTTGCCTGATGCACCAAAAGCAAACCAATCAGCTAATTTCCGTCCAAATGAAAGTGTCGCTGCCAATTCATTAGCGGTGTAGAATTCACCAGTTCCGTCCTGATGAGCTAAGTTCGTAACTGTTATATCGCCATAACCAATCTGTGTAATTCCCATAGCGATTGTACCAACATTTTTTATGTGGCTGGCCGCACCCACAAAGGTTGTATTAATATCCACTATCCAGGGCTGGATCATAAATTGGGCTTCCTTACCCATTATAAAAGCGAGTCCTGCGGGATTCCAATAAATGGAGGATAGATCATTCGCGACTGCAACGTAGGCTTCACCCATGGCGCTTCCTGCACTTCCCACTCCAATCTCAAGAAAATTTGCGGCTGTCGTTCCATAACGATATATTTCCTGTGAAGCTCCGCTATTTACAAGAAAAACAATTACGATCAATATGGTTAAATATTTCTTCATGGACTCTTTATTTTATTACGGCAAATTTTCCCAATTTTTCGTCACCCGTAAGGTCGGATTTCACATGGTAGATATACATACCTGCAGCAATTTCTAAGCCTTCCCTTGTTAGCATATCCCAGTGGACGATACCTTCATCCGGAGGATTACCCACTTCGATTTCATCCACAAGCACACCACTAACAGTAAATATCTTTATGGTACATTCTGCCGGGATGTGTGTAAACAACAATCGTCTTCTTTGATTTAAATATTGATTGGCCACTGCCGGTTCCATCATATTGGTCATAATGTAGGGATTGGGTACCACTTTAATATCAGCCATATCACGCAATAATTTTTCTTCACTTACTGAATCTGTAGCTGAAACGGAATACGTATAGGTATCGGTCACGAAGAATGGCCTTTGAAACGTAATACTGTATATGTCGTTTTCCTTAGGATAGGTTGCATCATTGCCATTATTAAAATCAATAACCATGAGGGTAGCCCGCCACCGGCTACCAGTCTGGGGGCCAACAATAATTTTATCTATATATTTATCAAAGATATCATTTCCGTTTATATCGTAGACTATCATATCCATCAACTCAAAATTTCCTGCCGAATCTTGAAATGTGGTGTTTACAACATAAAAATCGAAAGCTTGTTTAGTCAGAAGTGAATTTCTTGATATAACATCACCGTTTTCATCGCGAACCCCGGCTTTATTGGTTTGCATACCAACAAAAGCTGAATCTTCACCGGTAAAAACAATATCATAATCCCACGGTAAATAGGATGATTCCTTTATACTTGGATTTACATGCATGACGGTGCCTCCTCCTCCAATGCGCCAGCCAGAATTCAAATTATCATAGCTGGCGATGGCACCATCTTGATTAATCACAATTTGGACTCCATCGAACACGTCCGATTCAAATCCGGAAACTTCATTTATACTCCAGTAGTCCAAGGTGTCACTATGGACTAAATTCGTTCCAAGAAAATGATCAGGGCTTTCTGAGTATACCAAAGCAGAATCCTCATTGAGATCAAAAATGGTAACTTGATTTGTAGTATACAAAAGCCCATGATCATTATTTGCAACTTGGTCAATAGTATCAATTCCAAAGGTTATTTGATATTGATGCCCAGATTTTAATTCACTGGCAGCCATAATGGACGCAACGATGCTTCCAGTACCAAGGAGTGAATTATTTTCCGACGAGGAAATTTGAGGCGCGATGTATCCTGCAGCGGGTTGATGGGGAGTCACAATGGCCACGTTTTTACCCCAGCTTATAACTTCCTCTGCTTCATTTTTTTCAATCACAATATTGTTTTCAGATGGTGAAATCCCGGGCCCAATATCAGGTGCGCCATAATCATATGCCACAACTGCGTAATAGTAGGTGCGGCCATTTTGTACATCATTATCAATAAATACGTGCGATATTCCCGATTCACTTCCAAGGTAATATGCGGCACCATTAATCAAACCAAAATCCGTAAAACCTTGTTTCCCGTCATCCAAATCACACTGAAAAATCGGCTTAAGAAACGTCGGTGTTCCATAACCATCCGTTATGGTTGCTGCATCTAGCATATATTTATCTGTTGCACGGTAAATTTTATACCCTTCAAAATCGTTCACATTTCCGACAAATGGGTCACGGGTCCGCGTGTCCGCCACATCATCCCACGTTAAAATAATCTGGTTATCCCCCTCAGTTGCAGATAGCGTTGGCATTTTGGGTGGCTGGGCAAATCGATAATCCTTTTCGTATATAACCTGTACAATTTTTTTAAGTTCGTAGAGGGCAGGAGCGCTATGATTGGCATCATTTAAACCAGATAAAGGATCCTTGGAATGAAGTTCTGCCATTGATATTCGTTCCACACGTCCCTGGTAAAGTGGAAATGGTCCTGAAGCAAATACTTCAATCAGGTTTGATATATTTCCTTCAAACTCTTCTAGAATATTACTGTTTATAAGATCAAACATTGCTTGATCATTTTTGAACCACAAAGTTGTGTTAGATGGATTGTGACTCGGTACAGGAAACATCCTGAAAGCCGTTAAACCAACCATATCAGATTCTGACACATCCGTAGCTGCAAAATTTGGTTCACACCCATAGCCATCCAAAAAATCAGGTTTATGGTTGCATTCACCTTCATCCGGACCGGTATAATTCAGTTCCCCCGGTGCTACCCCATCTAACCCTATATCATCACCGGCATACTCTGATAACTGATAAATCCCATCACCATTTAAGTCCTCGCCATCTTCCCAATCCTGATCTTCGTCTGCATCCCAATGTTCTCGTAAATCGTCTTCCGTTTTGTCATAAAAATCCAAGAAAGCGTCTAAATCAGTAATTCCTGCTGTGGCACCAACTAATGATATAGCGGCATTATCTCGTTTTTCATCTATAAGTCCATCGTTGTCATTATCAATATCATCGTAGGCCAGTCCGGGACTTTCCAGATAAGCAAATCCCATGGTTCCTGTTTCTAACCCCCCTGTGCCTAAGCCATCAATATCCCAGGAATAGGCCATATCCAGTTGACTATTAAAATACCCTAATTCATCATCGGCACCTTCGCCACCGATGGCGTTATCCACCCAATATCCAAAGGCAACCTGGGTTATATCATAATCAGAAATATTGGCCACCGAGTACTCCCAGAAAATTGCATCCTGCGCCTGTGGATTATTCCACTGAAATCCTCTGGTTTGAACACGTAATCCCAAACCTCCCCAGGGGGAATCATTTTGGATTGTAACACTTGGATTTATGTCACCAATTCTATGACCGGGACGGGGATAATATTTTACTTTATCTTCAATACCTAAATATTCCTGATCCTGTGCGTCATTGACAACAAAATAGGTTTCCATGTCTGCATAAATCACACCTCTGCCGAAACGCCCATCCCATTCTCGAGGCCACTTTAAACCATTTCCAGATGGCCATCCAATGGTGGGCCAGGAATTCGGTTTATTGCTCATGGCTGGGTATTCATTGGTTTCATTAAAATATCCAAATACAGGATAAAATCCCCATTCGACCGTACCCTGTGGATTGGTATCCATTTCCTCACGGTAGCTTGTTTGTAGAAAATTGAGCTCGTGCACCGCATTTGCAGCATCAATCTCTTCTGGTGTAGTTAGCGGAATAGTATCCGTCGAGAATGGATCACCATCGTCTTCAATGAATATTTTACCACCGATTAATAGACCAATACCATCGACCATTTTTACACCATTGGCGTTGTTTGGCCATTTGGATACATTTGCCTTGGGCCAATCTGAAAGTTCAGTTGTATTCTTGAAGTATAAATAGACGCGATTCCCTTCCATCGTTCCTTCACGTTCCGCTGCAATGTCACCAGCGGGATCATCTGGACCCTGGTAAGCTTGTCCCTGACCTACAACAAAAGAAAATAGTACGCACGCAATTACTGCTATCCGCATGAATCCTGTAATTTTCATTAACCGTCCCATTAGAATGCTATTCCCACGCCAAATTTGATTAACCGAGGTGCTGCATACATAGATGGATTCTGAATAATATCTTTGTAACTGTTAAATTCACTACGATGGGAAATGATATCGGATTCACGCACAATGGCAGTGTATGCTCTTCCTGTACCTGAATTCACAGTAACCTCATTCAGGCGATCAAATAGATTGTAAATAGATAAGGTAAAACGCATTGGAATTTTAAAGAAACTGTATTGATAGGAGCTTGTCAAATCAACGGCATAGGTTGATGGTTTTTTATCATTATTTGGATACAAATTTACCCTTGATAGCACGCTTTCTGCCAAAGGTGAAAAGGTATAGGGCGTACCGGAGTTATAATACCCTGTTAATGAAATATTAAAATCATTGTATGCATAAACTAGGGTTGCATTTAGGGTGTGTCTCTGGTCCCAGCTCATTGGAATAAACCGGTTGACTGGATCCTGGCTGTTTCCCTCTCTGTCAAATGCCTGTGTTGGATAATCGGCATTTCCCCTTGTGTATTGCAGGGTATAATTAACATAAGCAGCAATGTTAGATAATTTTAAATCATATTTCACTTCGATGCCCCTCGCATTGGCATAATCCTTGTTGCTGTAAAGACCATATTCAATTTGATTATATGTACTGATAATTTTTGAGCTTAATAAATTGTAAATGTCCTTATAAAACAATGACACTTCAATTCCCATATCACGGGTTAATTCCTGCCACAATCCTATTTCATAGGTAATCGTTTTTTCAGGTTTCAAAAGAGGATTCCCTACTGTGGTTGTAAAGTCGGCAGGGCCAATCAGGTAGGAATTATTTGTATATAGGGCATACATTGGTGGCATTTGAAAGAAGTGCCCATAACTAAAATGCAAAACAGCCGTTCCTCCTAGTTGATACGCCAAGCCAAATCGCGGACTTAATTGCGAAATCGATGGAGCATTCACTGGAAAAGACATCATGGAATCCGGTAAGGAAAGTTGGTTTGAGGGATTGCGCCAGTCTGAAGGATACTTTTTGTTTGGATCAAACTGGTCATATCGTATACCAACATTGATAACCATATTGTTGAATTCCATTTTATCCTGAATATAGGCTGAAAGCTCAATTGGTTTTACTTTGTATACATCTCCATAGACAGTCGAATCCCCGAAAATTTCCGGTTCATACTTCTCATCTTGATTAGCTAGACCGCTGTACAAATTTCTGATTAAATGCCAACGGTTATCAATGACATGCTCCGTATAATTACTACCAAATTTTAAATCGTGATTGTTTGTCATTTGCCATGTCACGTCTAATTTTACTGCCTCATCATGTATAAATCTCTCTGTATGATTTTTTTCCTGCCCTCCGGTGAAAAATCCTACGCCATAGCTTTCCAGATATTTATCATGTACGTAGTTGCTATCCAATGGATTTTTAAATACATAATTGCCATAATAGTTATCCGAACGGGATATTTTTATATCATAAAATAGTTTATTCGATAACATATGGTTTAATTGAAACGCTTGAAAATTTGTTGAGGCGTAATCACTTGTCTTTCCGTCTGGATTGTACTTAAATATATGGTTATAACTATCCCAATTATCATCATTTCGGGTGTACAAGTAGGAAAATCGAATATTTTTAAATACTTGAAACGAGAGCTTTCCCATAAAGGATAAATTTTCACTACCGTTCAAGGATTGGTAGGAACTGTCCCCACTGGCTTCTGTGACCCAAAGAAGAGGATTACTGGAATAATAATTACTATAATCCCTTACATTGAACCGTCGGACACCGTTCAAATGGTTTTTATTATTCTGAAATCTTATATTGGTAAAAAAAGTAATTCTTTCAGATAAAATTGGCCCACTAAGTTGAAATTTATAATCTTTATTTCTAATCAAATCAATTTCAGATTCAGAATGGTTTACTAAATACTTTCTTATAAAATTATCTGATTGAGGTAAACCGATGAATATATTATTATGTGATGTAATATAGCTTCCCCCACTAACGGAAGCGGAACCTTCAAATTTATCACCACCATCCTTGGTCACAGCATTCACAACCCCGCTCATTGCTCGACCGTACTCTGCATTGAACGTACCGGTAAGAACTTCAAGGTCTTGCACCACTTCCGGTTCAAGTGTTACGATTTCAACTTCACCACCAAAGACATCGTCAACCTGTATTCCATCAACTAAATACGAAACTTCAGTTATTCTTCCACCTCTAAAGTGGCCGTCTACGACACCTGCTTGCATACCAATAACAGACCTAAGATCTTCAATTGGTAAGGTACTTATTTGGTCCGAAGACACATTTTTGATTGTTCCTGTCTGATCCTTTTTTCTCGATACTGGGTCTACCTCCACAACAATTTCTTGTCCCTCTAGCACAGCTTGTTCCATTTCAATTTCAAGATTGATCGTTCTATTTATCGATACCAGTACATTTGGAACAATGACATCAGCATATCCTATAATTGATATTTTAAGATCGTATTTGCCTGGAGTTACATTGATTAAATAGTAATGTCCCTTTATATCTGAAACTGTACCAAGGTATGTCCCAGGGATATAAACATTTACCCCGGCAAGGGGCTCTCTCGTGTTCTTATCAATAATCTTTCCGGCTATTTTTCCCGTGGTTTGTCCTATTATGGCGGTTGCCATAAGTAGATGCAGTACCAGTGCTAGATTTCGTGTGTTTAGTCGTATCATTCAGATAATCAGTTTACGGATAAAAAAAAGTCAGGCGGGAGTAACCCCCGCCTGATCACTTGTATTATTTCAGTAAAATCATCTTCTTCGATTTTAGGAAATTGCTTCCTTCTAACTGGTAGAAATACATTCCCGACGCAATACCACTTGCATCAAAGGTAACACTATGGTCACCAGCCGGTTGAATTTCATTCACCAGATGACCTACCTGCTCACCGAGGATATTATAAATGGTGAGTTTTACCTGCCCAGTAACAGGAGTGGAGTATTCGATAGTTGTTGTTGGGTTAAACGGATTAGGATAGTTATTTGCCAGGTAATATTCTCCTGGTAAATATGTCTCGTTATCGTTTACCCCAAGCACACCATCCTGATCGCCAACGAAGGTATATGACCATACTGCTGGTGTTTGCCAGGCATTGTCAGCATTTATTGGCGAATTAACAACATTGCCTTCCCAGGCGCCGTTATCACGATCATGAATTGTGGGCTCAATTGGTGTTCTCATACCATTTAACGCCATAAACAGATCATCAGACGTGCCGGCGATTGAATCAAGACTCAATTTTGCTTCAAACGCATAATCTGGATTAAAGCCTTCAAAATAGAGGGATACACCGTCATTTATTACTTCATATCCATTGAGCTCTTCGAACATATGATCTTCATTAAAAACGAATTTGTAATCTGGTTCACCACCGCGCTGCATACTGGAGTGGCGTTCACCGCGTTGATCATATAACCCGAGGAACAATTCAAAAACATCGTGTTCCCACCAGTTTCCTTCACCTGTCCATCCTTCGTAGCTGTCGTCAATGATATCAGCTGCAACATAGAGGAAGTTTTCATCCACTGCCAGGAATAAGGTACCGTATGCATCTGCATCATCGGTTATTGTCCCGACTGTGTTGGGAGTACCGAATGAGTTACTGGTTGGTCCCATTTCAAAGGGCATAATTCCCGAATCGTACCATTCACTCAAGTCACCATCCAGTGTAACAGTAGCTGGAGGCGCTAAGGAAATGGTAGGGATACCCTTGGCTGTATTGGTCACCATATCTGATAATCCAGGATCACTGACATTGCCGGATCCATCAACACATTCAACGGCATAATAATAATCAACCGCGGCGTCTGTTAAAGGTGAGTAAAGGTAGTGAACGGCACTTTGGGTCGCTTCTAAAACACCAGTTGCGACCACATCCACTGCACTTGATTCAAGATCAGTGATAGGTTCCTTGCTGGCATACACATTGTATATTTCTCCCGATTCTCCCTCAACATCTTGCCAAGTAACAAGTGTGAAATAATTCTGTGCTACGCCGGAAACAACTGGTGGATCAGGAGCAAGAACGTCCAATTCTGGATTACCTGTAACCATTGAACCAATATAGATTTCGGTTCCAGCAACTGCATTACCGTTCGCCATAAATCCTAATACGCTAACTGCGGTAGTATCAAAGTTCGGATTATCACCATCAATGATAAAATCTGCTAATGGGATTGAATAATAATTCCATCCGCCTGCTGCTTCAGGTGTTAAAATGTAATAACATTTTCCACTACCACCCTGGAATTCAAATTTCAAATCCAGTAAATCAGCAGGTGTATTAAGGTGGAATTTGAGTGAGTCAGAATCCCATCGTGGTAAGTAATTAATTGGATTTAGGTCGAATCCAACACCACTCCAACCATTACCCCATTCGTCACCCATTACCCATTTCAAAGAATTTAATCCTTCTTCATAACCCATATCTTCAACAAGTTCGAATGTACTTTGTCCCCATCCAAACATATTCGTTACGGTTGAGGTAACGGCTAATCCATTAAAGTATGCTACATCGACTCCACGATCTCCTTTTAGTGTAACGTAATCAAAAGATACTTTTCCGGAATCAGCAAAAATATTTGCCGGATCCGCCCATCCGGATGTAACAAAATCAAATTCCAGTGATCTGATACTTTCAAGATTTAATTCAAGGTCGTTATTTGGTTGACCCCAATTGTCCGGTACTCTAGTAAATCCTCCTTCACTTGGTAGCGTGGCACCATCAGTGGGAATTTCAACCAGTGGAACCTTTACTTCAAACCAATTGGAAACGGAATCGAGAGCCGTCGCATTTTCATATGCGTACACTTCGTGATTTGTTGCTCCCGGGGGTAAATCGGAGACCTGAATTCTAAAAAATACTGTATCGGGTCTTACTGGTGCTTCTTCTACTTTCATCCATACGCTTAATGTTTCAGCAGATGAAAAATCCCACAGGTCCCCATCTTCCGGATACATTGTTTGTAATGCAATAAAGCTTCCCCATGGATGCAGTTCAGGAATGAAATATTCCACATCTATAGCGCCACTACCCTGAACAAAATCGGTCGAATCCAAGGTTAGATTTAAACCACCTTCACCGTCTGCGTACCAGGTGGTATCCAAGTCATCAAATGTTTCAAACACCATGTTAACATTATTGTGAATTGAGGGGTCTTCCGTAGATGATACATAAAACTCAACATCATCATATCCATACACCGCGGCATTGCCTCCATCCCAGCGGGTAGTTACCAAAATAGCTTTTGTCAAAACTCCGCCACTGGGTATGGTGTAATTCACAGAAAATTGTTGCCAATCAGCGGTCACACCGGTTTGGATGACTTCATCGTCGAGAAGTAAGTTTCCACCTGCATCATAGATTTCATATTTCAATGCAGCAAAATCACCGCCCGCCAAAGAATCACCTACATCTTTAATATAGGATGAAATTGTCCAATCCTGACCTTCAAATGTTGGCGATTCCTGCAGGACAACAGCATACCCGCCGGCTCCTCCGCCTTCACCAACACCCATTTCCAGATAATAGCTGCCACTGTGTGCGCCTGTGCTATCAATAACCGTGATGTGAGATTCAGATCCCCATCCTTGCCAGGCGTTACAGTCAGCTCCCCAGCCTGTTAAGTCACCGGTTTCAAAACCTGGATTATCCAGAACGTTACCATAGGCGCTCATGGAGAAACCTAAAACAAATACGAATAATATCTTTCGCAATTTCATATCAATCTCCTTTATACCATTCAACTAAGGTATGGGAATAATTCATAAATAAACCGTTTGGATTGCAACTATCTTGATCAATCCGTTTGTAGGTTTGAATTTGCTCGCAATATCCCATTGCTTGTTGGATTACAAATATTGAGCCAAAGCAATTTTCCCGATAAGTGAATATTCAATTTACCCCTTGTTTCGTGCGGAAAATATTTTAATGCTAGAAATTATAAAAAACTAAATCGGATAATCAGAGCAAGTATTATTTATTTGATAAATATATTATCATATTGATAACTAATTATCAGTGCTTTAATCCCAGTTCTTTGCACATTCGATGAAAATTAGGTGGTGCTAAACCAAGTTTACGTGCCGCCTCTGCGTCTGATTTCGATTGATCGCGAACAAATATTACATATTTTTTACGAAACGCAAACTCTACGTCTTTTAACGATGATATTTCGCTAAAATGATAGTCTGATATGGGAGAAATATTATCAGACCAAGCTTGGTTGTTTATTCCCAATACTTCCCGGGCTATCTTTCCCTCAACCTTGTCTAATTTTAGCGCCAGTATACGTTGAGTGATATTTTTCAGTTGGCGAACATTTCCTGGCCAATCAAAGGCAAGAAATTCATTCATTGCACCTGACGTAATTTTGGGCGGTAATATGCTCAAGTCCTTTGCATAATAGTGAATATAATAATTTAGTAATTCGGGTATATCCTGACGTATTTCTGATAATTGCAAACTTCTTATCTTTAGAATATTCAAACGATAATACAAATCTTCCCGAAATCGTTTTTCCTTTACCATGGCTTTAATATCCTGGTTGGAAGCGGATATGACTCTCACATCCACAGAATATTTTTTCTTCCGACCTATTTTATCTAGCTCTCCCGATTCAAGCACACGCAAAAGTTTAGCCTGTGAAGCATGCGGTAATTCACCAATTTCATCAAGAAATATTGTACCATTGTGGGCTTGTTCAAATAGACCTTTTTTCTCTTCTTTTGCACCTGTAAAAGCCCCTTTTACAAACCCAAATAATTCACTCTCAATTAAATCTTTGGGTATGGCAGCACAATTAACGGTAACAAAAGGTTCAAAACGGCGCTTGCTTTTGTAATGTAAATTTCGCGCGATCAATTCTTTACCCGTACCTGATTCTCCCGTAACTAATACATTGGCATCCGTTTCTGCATATTTATCTACCAGGTTTCGTAACTCCATTTGTGCTTGTGATTTTCCAACCAATGGACGACTTGAAAGAATATATTTTATGTTTTTTTCCAATTTTTTCTGACTCAACAAATGTTGTCGTTCCAGTTTTCGCCGTTCAAATGCATTGGTGATCGTCAATATGAAATCAGTCGGTTGATAGATAAATTCCTCAATATCTGCCGGGTATTTTGTCCCAAACCAGTAGGCCCCTGCCTCAATTAACTGATTAGCAAAATAAACATCGGTTTGATTTATTGTCATTTTAGTAATGACAATAATTTGCACCGTCGAATCAATCTGTTTTAATTTGCGTAATAATTCTTCCCCTATTAACCCACCAGAAATTTGGTAATCCATAATCACGACATCACATTCTTTGTGATTTTCCAATGCCTCTAGAGCATCCTTACCATTGGATACCATTTGAAGAATTTCTACATTCTTTCTATAGGGGTTTAAGGTATTCAGAATTCGCTTTACATCAAATTCTTCATCCTCGATTATAATTATATTAATTTTCTTTTCAGCCATAATGTTCAAATTTTAATAGTGAATTCAGCTCCACCTTTTTTCTTATTGTTAGCGGTTATTAACCAACCGCACCGTTTGCAATTCTCATAGGCGATAAAACATCCAAAACCAGCATTTGACGAATTAGATTTGGTTGTTTCACTCTCAATAAATATTTTCTGAATACCCTTTTGTGTATAATCCAACAATTCAGGTATTATACCTTTACCATTGTCCGCTATCACGATTTCCCAGTCCTCCCCATACCTTCCAGTTGTAATGTCTATTTGAATATCGGTGTCATTATTATGGTCGATGGCATTTTGAATGAGTGGTTCAATAATTGTCCACACAACATTTTCATTAATATGAACGATTGGAAAGTCCGGATCTAAATATGTTTTAATATTTAGTTGTGAAATTGGTTTAAAAACCCTAGAAAAAATATGGTTAACTAAAAAAGTTATAACACTGTTTACATTTGTCTTGAAGGAATCATTTCTTACAATGTTTATGGGTGGATTCGGTGATTTCATATCATAAATAACACGACCAACGAATTTTGCATATTTCATTATACGGGCTCGTATTTTTTCAAGATTATTTGCTGATAACGCGCGTAGGTCCTCGGTAATAAAGCCCATTACTTTTTCTGCTTTATGATGTGCGTGGTATATTCGTCGAGTAAAAGTGGCTTCTTTCTGATACTCAATTTCCTGACGCAGTTGCGATTCCCGAGATTCAAACAAAGCTTCCTGGGCTTTATTGCGTTCCTCGACGGCATAGGATGCCACGTAGAAAATTCCCACTAGCCCTAGCAGGATCAATATCGAAAATAGCGCTCCGCTAATATCATATGCCTTTGTGATTTCCTTAACCAGATTGGTTAAATCCGGTGATATTTCCATGTAAATTGCCCCCATATAATTACCGTACGGTACAAAGGGTACAAGAACATGAAATGTATTGTCACCACTAATGACGCTGAAAATTTGTTCTGATTGCTGCACTTGCTCTTTTGCCAGCCGAAACCACCGTATTGCTTCCGGGTTATTGATTTTTCCCGGGCTAAAGTCATCTCCAAAAAACAATGAATACAGTCGTTCACCTGTTATAATATCAAATTCTTTGTCTCCCTGTGAAATAATGACAGCAATATCATTAATGTTTTTTTGGAGCGTTTGCTGTGATAGAATAATATCAAAGCGTTCAATCGTTTCTTGGATATCATCAGGAGTTTCAGGTGAACTCACCTGGCTTTGCTCTATTATTAATTCTAATGATGATGATGTTAAATCAGCAATTCGTTCTGCAGAATCTTTGCGATAAACTTCCAATGCCCGGTTTAACAATGCTGTCGTAGAATTTGAGTGTAGATAGGATAGAATTAGTTGGAATAAACCCAAAATTGTAAATAATACAATTAAGTGTCGTAATTCAAAATGATAATTCCTGATTGTGAATCGCATTTTTAATCGTTTAATATGGTAACGATATCATCTTGAGCACTATTTAGACCCGATTCAATGGATTCCTTATTCGCCAAGATATGATTTATATTTAAGGACAGGATATCGGATACCCTTGTGTAGTCCTGGTGTTGTGGTCTATGAACTCCATTCTCAAACAGGCCACTCAAATAGTGCAGACGATCATGATTAATAAAATCTGTTGTATCACCATACACTGACTGGACTACCGGTAAATAACCGCCTGTTTCATACATTTGCTTTTGGATCTTGTGTGAAAGGCAATATTTTAAAAATGTGACTGCTGCCTCTTTGTTTTCACTATCTTTAGAGACCATTAAATTCCATCCTCCGAAGACTGTCTTTGGATCTTTTCCAGAAATGTGAGGAAGGCTAACGATTTCAATGTAATTCAGTTTTACCCGTTGATCCAGCGGGATATTTTCCGTATTTGTTATCATGCTTGGCCAGGCACGGAAAAAGGGGACATCCTTAACAATACTGTATTCAAAACTTTCATTCTCGTTAAAGGTTACAACCTCTTCAGGGGACATATCATATTCATAGATAAACGATTTTATTAGAGTACAGGCCAGCTTAGCTTCAGGTGTATTAATTGTAAATTTTCCATTATCTGTTAGACTCCCCCCATACATGCTTAAGACCTCCAGATAGTTACAGATCAAACCTTCATAATTGTCAGCCTGGAATAAATAGAAATCGCGATCGCTGAAATATTTGTTTTTTAAATCTATTAGATCATCCCAGGTAATAGAGTTTCTCAGTTTTTTTAAAATTGCTTCATATTCAGGGAGATCTCTCAACTGATCGTGGCGAATAAACATGCATCCAATATCAACGTAAAAGGGAATGGCAACCAGGGATGAATCATAATAACACGTTGATATTACTTCGGAGCGCAATGTATTAATGGTATTTTGATCAAAATATGGTTCGAGTGGGAGTGCCCACCGCGCAAATCGCGGTACCCATATTAGGTCAACAGCAAAGACATCGATCCGACTGTTTTTACTGCGGAGAGACCTGGCAATTAACTCTTTCCGTTCATTAGTAGTGAATTTTGCGAAAGGTAAATTTATAGGAACGACCTCAATTTCTCCCTTATACTTAGTATTAAACGCATTAATAACTGATTGGTGTGAGTTTGAGATATTGTCGGCATAATAGATTCGTTTTATTGAATCATCGCGCTGATTAATAAACCGTATAGGTAGCAGATATAGCAACAGACTTAAGCCAATTGCCCCAAGTATCAGGACAAATATGACCCGATTAAGTAAATTGCCAGTAGTCAATTTTGAGTTCATTTGATATTATTCGATGTTATCAATTTGATAATATGTTGGAAATTGCAGCAAAGTTCTTGATTATCCTATGCAAATTTGGTGAATCGGTTATTTTTTTCTTTTGCTCTCTCTTCTATAACGTGGTTTTAATTGAAATATTAGTTAAACGAAGATCATTTTGGCATAGAGATTGCGAATTGCGTGATGAAATGATAATTGTTTGAAAGGGTGCCACTGGTGACGAATAAAAGTATCGTAATTGGATTCATTACTTTCCTTGGACTATCCATGTCCTCATGCAAGTTAAAATCAACGGATGATATGAAAAATGGAAACTACGAGGATCAGATATCACAACTCATATCACAGATGACGTTAGCGGAAAAAATTGGCCAGATGACACAGGTCGATCGGAGATACCTTGCAAATGATGATGATATAAAAAAATATTTTCTAGGCTCCCTTCTGAGTGGTGGGGGGTCTGCACCTGAATCAAATGATCCTATCAGTTGGGCAGACATGGTTGATGGATACCAAGCAACTGCATTAAAGACACGCTTACAAATTCCACTTATTTATGGTATTGATGCAGTGCATGGCCATAATAATGTCGTCGGTGCAACAATTTTCCCTCATAATATTGGGCTCGGGTGTATGAATAATTTGGAATTGGTGCGTAAGGCTTCTGAGGTGACGGCCAAAGAAGTTTCTGCTACTGGGATTCACTGGACATTTAGTCCCTGTATTGCCGTCCCACAGGATGAACGATGGGGTCGTTATTATGAAGGATTTTCAGAATCATCGGAAATTGTAAAAGAATGTGGGTCGGCTTCAATAATAGGTTACCAGGGGGAATCCTTGAGTGATCCGCACACCGTTTTAGCTTGTGCAAAGCATTTTGTCGGTGATGGTGGGGTACTCTGGGGGACCGGCATGAATGGTAAAATTGATCGTGGTAACCTTGATCTTTCTGAGACTGATATTCGATCAATCCATCTACCAGGCTACCTGGCTGCTTTGGAAGCGGGTGTTGGATCGATAATGGTATCTTTCAGCAGCATACAAGGCCAAAAGATGCATGGTTCAAAATATTATATTACCGATATACTAAAAGATGAACTGGGTTTTGATGGGATTGTCGTATCTGACTGGGCGGGGATAGATGAAATCCCAGGAGAGTATAAAAGTGATATTGCAAATGGAATCAATGCGGGTATTGACATGATTATGGTTCCTGAACACTATGTACAGTTTATCACCTTGCTGACTGAATTGGTCAATGAGGGTACCGTTGGCATGGAAAGAATTAACGATGCGGTAACCCGTATTTTACGTGCAAAGCATCGATTAGGGCTATTTGACCATCCGTATGCAGATCGAGCTTTAATAAATGAGATTGGATCTGGATCTAATCGAGAGCTTGCCCGGGAATGTGTACAGGCTTCAATGGTTCTGTTAAAGAATGAAAATTCAATACTACCACTATCAAAGTCAGGGCTGAATATTCTTGTAACGGGAAGCAACGCTAATGATTTGGGTAACCAGTGTGGGGGATGGACTATCTCCTGGCAGGGAGAAAGCGGTAATACTACTGAGGGAACTACTATTTATGAAGCAATTGTAAAAACTGTTGACAATTCCACTAATGTTCTGTTTTCAGCTGATGGTAACAGTACCCAAAATGCGGATGTAGCTATTGCTGTTATTGGAGAAACCCCCTATGCCGAATTCGAAGGAGATCGGGATAACTTGACTCTGAATAGCCAAGATATTGCAGTACTCAATAAACTGAAATTAGATGGAATACCGACTATTGCAATTTTAGTCTCAGGACGGCCATTAATTATTGAAGAATACCTTTCCACTTGGGATGGTCTAATTGCTGCATGGTTACCAGGAACTGAGGGTCAAGGGGTCGCTGATGTTTTATTCGGTGATTATAATCCGACAGGTAAACTTGCAATGACATGGCCAAGAAGCATGGATCAAATCCCAATCAATAGTGATAATATAGACCCCTTATTTGAATTGGGTTTTGGCCTGCATTATTAAAAAAGTAAATAAAGTCTTTTAACATATATCACCCTTTAAAAGTGATATTTTAAACAATAGACCAAGGAAAAGACTTGGGTTTAAAACACCCAATCAGGTATTTTTCGACCAATTAACAAATGTTGCACTCCAAACTTGAATCCAGCTTGTAATGAAAATTCCTTATTCTACATTTTGTGCTTTTTGTTTACTCCTTTTCCATTCAATCCTATTGCCTGAAGGATACCTACATGTTAATGGTCAATTAATTCTTGACGGAAACAATGATGAGATTTTACTCAGAGGTATGGGATTAGGTGGGTGGATGCTTCAAGAAGGATATATGATGAAGACCAGTGGGTTTGCGAATACCCAACACGAGTTGAAAACAAAAATTGAAGCACTGGTTGGAATGGAAAATATGGAAAATTTCTATGATACATGGTTAAATAATTTTTGTCGAAAAGTAGACATTGATTCGCTGGCTTCCTGGGGATTTAATAGTATAAGGTTGCCCATGCATTATAATTTGTTTACCCTGTCCGTGGAGGATGAACCCGTTCCTGGAAACAATACGTGGCTAGAAAAAGGATTTGCATTGGTAGATAGCTTATTGGGCTGGTGCGAGGCAAATGAAATCTATTTGATTCTGGATTTACATGCTGCGCCCGGTGGGCAAGGTCATGACGCTGCTATCTCCGATTACGACCCAATAAAACCAAGTCTTTGGGATTCGGCCGCAAATCGTAGCAAAATGACTGCCCTATGGTATAAAATTGCAGATCGTTACGCCGATGAGTTATGGATTGGTGGATATGATTTATTAAATGAGACCAACTGGGAGCTCCCAGGTAATGCAATGTTAAAACAACTCTACCAGGATATCACCACATTAATCAGAACAGTAGACACAAACCACATCATTTTTATCGAAGGTAATTGGTGGGCGAATGATTTCACCGGTCTCACACCCCCCTGGGATAATAATATGGTATACAGTTTTCATAAATACTGGAATTATAACAATCAGGAGTCAGTTCAGTGGATGATAAATATGCGGGAAGCTTATGATGTGCCTATATGGTGTGGTGAAGCTGGTGAAAACTCAAACACCTGGTTCACTGATGCAATTGCACTACTAGAAGACAATAATATCGGATGGGCCTGGTGGCCTCACAAGAAAATTGACACAATTACAAGTCCCCTTTCTATCTACTCGACGGATGGTTATCAAGAATTACTCAATTATTGGAATGGTAACAGCAGTCAACCTTCAATTGAAACTGCCACACATGCATTAATGGAAATTGCGGATCAAGCTCGACTGGAAAACTGTATCTATAATAAAGATGTTTCCGATGCTATGTTTCGACAGATTACTGATTCAAAATCTATACCATTTTCCCCCCATAAGATTCCTGGTAGTATTCAAGCGGTCGATTTTGATTTGGGGAAAAATGGAATTGCTTATCTTGACAATGGTGTTGCTAACTATTCTGTCTCCAATGGTACCTATACAACATGGAATGATGGTTTTTCATACCGGAACGATGGCGTCGATATTGAACAAACTAGTAACAATAATGAGTCAACGTATAATATTGGATGGATTGAACAAAATGAATGGTGCACGTATAGTATAAATGTTGTAGAAAGTGATTCCTTTTCAATTGTTGCGACCATATCCAGTTTAAATGGTGGGGGGCTGATGAGGTTGAGTGCGAATGGTGAAAACCTCATACCATCAATAAATATTTCAAATACTGGCGGTTGGCAAAATTGGGAAAAACAATCAATTGGGAAAATATTTTTACCAGTAGGAAATTCAACAATTGAAATCAAATGCTTATCCCCCGGATATAATATTAGCAACTTGGAGTTTATTGCTTCTTCCATTAAGCCTGACTCTTTCCAGTTATTCCAAAACTATCCTAATCCCTTTAACGGTCATACGAATATAGTATATCATTTGCCTAAGGGGGATTATATTCAATTGTGTTTATTTAACATCCTTGGTCAAACAATAGATATTCTAGTTGATGATTATCTCCCTGCCGGCAATCATTCCTATAGGTTGAATGGTAACGCTTATGGGAGTGGAATCTATTTTTATCGATTGCAAACTGATAGTTACAGTTCAATTGGTAAAATGATTTTAGTTAAGTAATACATACTGATTTTCAGCCAATCATACATTCAGCTCTGGTCGTACATTTACAGTCAGAGTATCTTGATTATTCTGATTTCAAATGAAAAATCACATCTGTGTGCCCATAAATATTTTTTAAACATTGTGTTCAATCGACTGATCATTTAATATTCCAAAAGCCATGTTAAGAAATTCGAACAACCAATTACGTGCGCTAATCATTGAAGACGATGCATCTATCGTTGAACTTATATCCATTCACTTAACTGATCTTGGTTTTGCCGTTGATGACAGCCAGTCCGGACGAGTAGGGCTGAATAAAGCATTGCAAAACAAACCTGATTTGATTGTTCTGGATGTTATGCTACCTGAATTGGATGGTATGGAGATTTGCAAGCAGATTCGTCAGCAGGACATTGACACACCAATCATGATGTTGACTTCCCGATCTGAAGAACTGGATAAGGTGCTGGGGCTGGAGCTTGGTGCCGACGAATACATTACAAAACCGTTTAGCGTCCGTGAATTCATTGCCAGGGTAAAAGCATTATTCCGCCGGATCGATGTGGAGGCGGATAAGGCAAAGTCCAAGGAGAGTTTACCCGTTCTAAGGTTCAATGATTTAGCCATTGATCAGGTCAAACGGCGGGTTACAGTTGATAATAAGGCAATCGACCTGACAGCCAAAGAATATGACCTGTTATTATTGTTCGCTAAAAACCCTGGTCGCACCTACTCTCGGCAGCAACTTTTGAATCAAGTGTGGGGTTATCAGTTCTTAGGATATGAGCATACTGTGAATTCTCACATTAATCGTTTGAGAACAAAAATTGAAAAAGATCCATCGCACCCCATATTTATACAGACTGTATGGAGTGTCGGCTATCGATTTATAGATCCGGAAGAATTGTAATATGAAAAAATTCTTCACTTCCTTTTATGGAAAGCTCACCCTTGTATTTTTAGTAATAATCATTTTATTGGGTATCTCCCAGGTTCTGATTACTACCAATTCCTTTATTCAGTTCAATCGCGATGTGGACCAACGATTAAACCTCAATCTTGCAAAAGACATGGCTATCGAATTAACGGAGCTGCTCGGTGGAGAACTAAACCTCAGTGCGATTGGTGAACGTATCCATTATATGATGGTCATGAATCCAAAAATTGAAATTTATTTGCTTGATGATCATGGAAATATTTTGGCATTTTTTGCCGAACCGGGAAAATCAATTAAATCCGATCTAGTAGATCTTGATCCCATCCATCGGTTTTTACTGCAACCAGAAAATGCCCCTGTTTTAGGCAGTGATCCCAGACAACCAGGCAAACAAAAACCCTTTTCTGTCGCAGAAATCGATATAGGCGAAGGTAAGCAAGGATACTTATATATTGTTATTGGCGGTGAGGAATACGATTCAATAAACAGTCTCTATCGAAACAGTTATATCATACGTACAATGATTACAGGTTTATTGCTCTCTCTGCTGGTTGCAGGTGTAATAGGAACAATACTGTTCGCACTATTAACCCGCCGATTAACAACCATTTCTGATGTTGTGAAAAATTTTGAGCAGGGTAAACTTGAGGATCGAATTGTGGACAGCCACAATGATGAGTTTGGCCAGTTAGGCAAGTCATTTAACCGAATGGCAGATACCATACAGGATACCATTGACAAACTAAAAGAAAACGATGCGCTACGTCGTGAATTGATTGCTAACGTCTCCCACGATTTACGTACGCCCCTGGCATCCATCCAAGGATACATTGAAACAATTTTAATGAAGGAACATCTTCCTGATGCCAAGAAAATGGAGTATCTTGAAATTATTCTAAAAAATACACTGAATCTCAGCAAACAGATCAACGAATTATTTGAATTATCGAAATTAGAGGCAAAACAGGTTGTACCGGACATAGAACCATTTTCGATTACCGAATTGGCACAGGATGTGGTGATGCAGTTCGCATCACTGGCAGAAAAAAAGGACATCACTCTGGTTCATGAATTTGAACCCAATCTCTCCATGGTTGTGGCAGATTTATCCCTCATTGACCGGGTATTGGGCAATCTGATTAAAAATGCGCTGGAACACACGCCTGAAAAAGGCAAAATTACCCTCTGCCTTACACAAGGAGAGTCGTCCATATCTGTTTCGGTCATTGATACTGGAAAAGGAATTCAGCCGGAAGATGTTCCACACATCTTTGATCGCTATTACAGCGGCAATAAAAAAACACTCGATGGATTATCCAGCACTGGTTTGGGACTTACAATAGCACATAAAATCCTGGAAGCTCATCAGAAAGAACTAAAGGTTGATAGCACCCCGGGTGTAGGTACAACCTTTTCCTTTACCCTCCCCTCCAGTCTCTAATTTTATACTCTTTTGATCCCCCTGTGATACTTTCGTGATACTTAGTCAATAAGTTGACCTCAGGTTTTTGGAACAATAACAAACTATGAGGATATCATGAAAAATCTAACACTAATCGTCAGTTTCATCCTTTTATTCGCTGTTGGTTGCGATACCAGCACGGACCCCAAGGATGCTACTGATTTCACCGTTACCATTGAAAATATTTCCACTGCAAAACTGTATTCGGACAGTGGTGTATTCAATACACCAGCTGGAGGTACATCTCCTGCTCCGATCTTTCCGGGAGAAGCCTACGAAGTCAGTTTCGATGCTGCGCCGGGGAGTAAATTGAGTTTCGCTACTATGTTTGTGCAATCAAATGATTTATTCTATGCACCAGATGGTGATGGAATCGAATTATTTGACGCAATGGGAAATCAGATTACAGGAGATATTACGGATCAAATTATGCTGTGGGACTCCGGTACGGAAATTAATCAGGAGCCTGGCTTGGGAGCAGATCAGGCACCACGACAAGCCATGGCAAATGCTGGAGCTGGTGACCCTGAAAATACGGTCCGGTTGGCAACCGATGATTTTAACAATCTGCCCGCCGTTTCTGACGTGATTGAGGTGAGTTTATCATCTTCTTCAGAAACAGGATTTGTCCTTCACATTGAAAATATATCAACTGCGTCAACACTGATGACATCAGACGGTGGAAGTACGGCTGTACCTCTGGCTCCTGGAGTTTATGTCATTCACACCAATTCTAATGTGTTGTTTACTGCTGGTCAATCTGATGATGGTAATGGTTTAGAAGCGATTGCTGAAGATGGAGACCCCAGTGGGTTGGCATCCATACTGGCGAATGAGACTGGAATTACCCAACTGATCGCACCGGGTGTCTATGTGGTTCATGAATCCGGGACACCACTCTTTACAGCCAACGTTGCAGATAATGGATCCGGACTAGAGAATCTTGCCGAAGACGGAGATCCCGCTGTTTTGGCTGCTTCATTAGAAAATGATGAAATGTTAAGTGAGGTAGGTGCGTTTACGACTCCGATTGGTACCAGTGCACCGGCTCCAGTAGGTCCGGGAGAAAGCTATTCCTTTACAGTTTCGGCCATGGGTGGTGATCATATGTCGTTTGCCACAATGCTTGTACAAAGCAATGACCTCTTCCTGGCTCCGGATGACATGGGATTGGCATTATTTGATGGTTCTCCCTTGTCCGGAGACATTACCAGTCAATTCATGATTTGGGACGCTGGAACCGAAGTGAATGAAATACCGGGAATCGGTTTAAACCAGGCTCCCCGCCAATCCGGGGTAAATACGGGTGATAATGAAATGGGAACCGTACAATTGGTTGATGACGGATTTAGTTATCCGACTGTTGACGAAATCGTTCGTATTACCATTACACCCTTATAATTTTACAATTAGAGCAGGGTGCCAGGCATCCTGCTCACCTAAATTCGCGAGTAACAAATGAAGAAATATTTTACAACTCTATCCCTAGCGCTGCTTTTAGTAGTAACTCCAGTGGTGATTCATTCTCTCCTTGATGCCAAAGGCATCGTTGATTCGCAGACCAAAGCTACCTTCGCCGGGGGCTGCTTCTGGTGTATGGAAGGTCCCTTTGAAGCCATTTATGGCGTAGAAGATGTGGTTGCGGGATATACCGGGGGGGAAATTGCCAATCCATCCTATTCGGAAGTGAGTTCCGGTTTCACCGGTCACGTGGAAGCCATTCAAATTACTTTCGATCCAGAGCTGGTAGACTATGAAACGCTCCTTAGGGTCTTTTGGCAGAACATTGATCCCACGGATGATGGCGGACAATTTGCAGATCGAGGGAGTCAATACAAGACCGCCATCTTTTATCACAACGAAGGCCAACGGCAATCGGCAGAGCAGTCCAAAATAAATTTAGAAAAATCAAAAAAGTTTAAATCAATGATTGCCACTTCGATAGTTGAGGCCATTGATTTCTATCCAGCAGAAGATTACCATCAGGATTACTACCGCAAAAATCCGGAGCGATACAATCGGTATAAGAAAGGATCCGGTAGAGAAAGATATATAAAGGAGAATTGGTCAATGGAAAAAAAAGAATTGAAGAAAGATGGCTACTTTATCAAACCGGAGCAGGACGAATTGAAAAAAGAACTCTCTGATCTGGAATACCAGGTTACCCAGCAATGTGGCACTGAACCTCCGTTTAAAAATAAATACTGGGATAACAAGAAACCCGGTATCTATGTTGATATTGTGAGTGGAGAACCGCTATTTAGTTCAGCCCATAAATTTGATTCAGGCTCAGGTTGGCCAAGTTTCACCAGACCAATCGCAAAAAAGAGTGTGGTAGAACTGGAAGATAATAGCCTGTTCATGAAACGCATTGAAGTACGTAGCAAAGCAGGCGATTCCCACCTGGGTCACGTCTTCGAGGATGGTCCTAGAGATGAGGGTGGTTTGCGCTATTGTATTAACTCTGCTTCCTTGCGCTTTATTCCCCTGGAAGACATGGAAAAAGAAGGTTACGGAGAATATATTTCTCTCGTCAAAACTGACTCCAAATCCGCTATGGACTAAGAATAATTAATTAGATTAGTGATGATCGCTGTACAGAACGTGGAATTTCTCAATCAAATCACGTAATTCTTCCACATAGCGCAAATCGGTCGTTTGTTTGCATTTCATACTGGCTATCAACATCTTATGGAGCAGCGCCAATTTATCCGCATAGGATTCTGTATCAGGTTTTATGCGCTGCGTCATGAAGTACTGGGTAACAATATGTTGAAAATCTGTGGCATGCTCTTCTTTGTTCATGATCCAGCGAACATATTGATTTGAGACGGTTTGTTCTTCGTTTTCCATTTTTGTGATTTGCTGCATGGATTTTTCAATGGTCGTGACATGCTCTTCCAATAAGTTGAATCGAGCTTCGTCATCGTAAATACCACAGGGAATTTCACAATGACCATATAGTAAAGATCCCACCGTCATTATGACAATGATGAACGGTAGCGAAAATGATGATGTTTTCATTTCTTCCTCTTGGTTTGTTTTATCTATTTTGCACGTTGTAAAGCTTGATTAAGTATCGAGATTGCATTTCTAATAATTGGTTTTCCATGTCCTACGTGGATAATGTCAATTGGCCACTTCAATAAGTACTCTAGCGATTCGGCCAGCTCATTCCGGTTTGTATTATGCAACCAACTTTTTGGGCACACCCGCAATGGATCACGTTTTCCACCAAGTAATACATCACCAGAGAATAGAACCTTATCTTTTTGAAACCAGAATAACACCTCAAACTTGCGTTCTGTCTTTAATGCCTGAATGTTACAAGGCAATAACGCACCTGGAGAAAATCGGTTGGCGGCGATATTCAATTCTCTTCCTTCATTTGGATACCAAATGATGACTTGCCTCGCGTATTTATCCAGAATTGCTTGTGTACTCCGTTGATGATAAAAGACGGTGAGCATACTATGAACTTCTTTGCCCTGGTGCAGCGATTTTTCAATCAATTCCCAAATAGAATCACCTGCTGCGCCAGGGGGTATTAAAGGATCAATCAGAATGAATTTATTTTCTAATTCAATTGCTGCACTCCGAACATTCTCTTTCCATTCGGGATGATGCGCTTCCCAGGTATATACATGTTTTGTCAGGTTCTCCATAACTATACAGTGGTTTTTATTCCTAGAATCCAATCATTGAAAAAGTTGTCTATCTTGAAATTTTCGATGTCACATTTTGCATTATTTTATTGCCCGCAATATAGGTAGTAAGAAAAATGAGTATAAATGGTAACCAGGTACCCATGGCACTCCTAAACATAACAAAGCTTTTATTAATCAGTATTGCAACCACAAAAATATCAAGCAATATCACGATAGAGATGAAACTGAATGCAGTTTGCAGTGGTGAGGTATAGTTGAACTTTTTATAATAAAGTATCGTCAATAAAAGAAAGACGAGGGGCGCACCAATCGAATGGATAATCAATGCGTTACGCAGTGTGGTAACCTCCATTCCAATAAACATAATTGCTCCACAGATTGCCCAACCGATGACACCAAAGACAAGGATGATCAATCCCTTCCTAACATTTAATGTTTCCACGACATAACCTTTTCTTGATTACTATTAATTATTATCCGTCACTCTTCAATTTGCGTTACAGTCACCTTTTATTCTACAATTATATATGAGAGGCTACCCATATTTTATCTTCAAATAGCGAAGGTTTTCAATGTCAAACCGAATTTTCCCTGTCACACGGTCGGATCCGATAATCTGACTTCCCTCCATGAGCATGACCAGTTGATCTTTTGATACGGGAAACCACTGATATTTTCCTAACCATGATACCAGCCAGCCAATCGACCAGGTAGGGACTGGTAATGATAATTTCTTTTTACCGGTTGCCTCTCCAATCCTCCTGATAATCTGCCCCCAGGTTAATGATTCCGGTCCCCCAATTTTTACGACACCATTTTTAGCAAATATGTTCTCTAACATCTCGATTATTGTTGTTGCCACGTCCAAACTATGAACGGGAGTAAATAGCATTTTTCCTGCCTTGTTTATGTGCCAGCCCTCGAAAAAAAGCGGGGCCGGGATCCATGGTTTTACAATCTGTTGATACAATTGCGTTGCGATTTCCATTTTTCCCCTTGGATTTCCAAACACCATGGATGGTCGGATAATCGTCCAATGCAACGCACTATTCCTGACAATGTCTTCACCTCTCCGCTTCGAAACTTGATACGCTGTCTTAGCAGATTCTATTCCGTGTGCAGAAATGAGGATAAAGCGCTTTACTCCAAATTTTTCAGCTGCCTTAACACTATGTTTAACACCATCAACATGGGTTGTACTAAATAAAATATTTTTCTTTGGAAATTCTCTGATGAGCCCGACAGAATAAATTACTGCATCACAGCCTTGGATTACCGACTCAACAGCCTCCGGATCATCAATGGAACCAAAACTGCAGGATATATTTTCAGCAAACTCAGAAACGCCGGGGTTACCACCCCGGGTTAAAATGCGAAAATGATGACCCCGTTTCAAACCAAATTCCATTATCGCTTGTCCAATGAACCCAGTGGAACCAAAAAGTGCAATTTTCATAGGATACATTTAAACTGGCTGTCATATAGATGACAACAAAAAATGAATCAAATGACTACTTTATTGATGCGATATAGTCATTATTATTATAGCAGCTGACAAACCTTGAATTCGAATGATTCATAGATTCCGCAATAATTGTCAGCTGCTATTTTATCATTGGGGATACCAGCGTAATCCAATGGCTAGGGTAGATTGAGAAAGCTGTGTTCCTTTTATACCTACCATAAGCGGACCTCCCCAGGTGATATTTCCGGCCATAGTAGGTGTCATTTGCACTTCCATATTGGCATTACCAAATACAAACCATCCCGCATTTTCTTCTGTCAAGCTATAATCATACCGGTAGGTCATTTGGAATGACGGAATGAGCCGTTGGGTGCGAAAGCGTTCATCACGCTGAAAAATGGAAAATTGTACAACTCGTTCATAATATTTATAGCGGGCGGCATAAGGAATATCCAACAGTAATTGTGTTCCTAAGATATAATTATTTTTTAATTGCCACCAGCGATCGAATGATATTCTGTGCAAATTTTCACGATTCTCCAACAACGAATTTGTATTTATTCCTCTGTCGGCCGAATCATCTTTTGGAATAATCAAGCCGCTGGAAAGAAAGAATGCTGTATTCTTTTTTGTATAATAACCCGGTTTCCAACGTAATAGCAATCCCACTTCTCCCGGAGTCCATTGTTGATCTGTTTTAACAATCGGTAGGGTAATTACTAGTTGGGTTGCCGGATACAAACCAACTGCAGCCGACAAGGATATACCTCTGCGTATTGTTTTAATACGCACATTCTTGTGTTCCAATCTGCGTATTGTAGCAACGACATAGCTGTATCCTGAACTCAGCAAAATATCTCCCTGTCCTAATACCATGGCATGTTCAGATTCAGATAGATTAAGGGAAATATTACCACTTGGAACGGCGGTTGAATAATCACTCCCTCCCACGGAGGGTTGTGGAGTAAGTCAGGTACTACACTGCGGATAAAGCCAGTGTACCAAAAGCAGACTGGCGAATACCATTGTATTTCTAATTCTCATAGTCTTATGATTGAAGATTCTGAAAAAATATTCCCCACATCGATTCCCATTGATTTATACAATGCATTTGGTACACCAATATCTGCCAAATACAGGTCTCCCACTACCTTTTTTGTTCTGTTGGTGGTCAAAGCAATTTTTGGTAAAGCCAATGTCATGGTTGCTTCTGCTTTTACGCAGTTATCCGTTTTTATAATTCCATTTGTCACATCCAAACCGGATGGCGCATCAAGTGCTAATACCTGCGTGTTAAGCCGATTTACCCATTGAATCATTTTACCCAATTCTGTTTTCGGTTTTCCCGTAAGACCATACCCAACCATGGCATCTATCACAAAAAAAGATGAATAATCCGCCCCATTTATCGAGTCAAAATGCTCAATTGTTACTGTAGGCAAATATTGCAATGTCTCCCACCTCTGGGCAGTAACCGGTTTTACATGTTCCAGTGTGCCAGTTAATACGACGTGCACCTGAAGGTCACGATTCGCAAGATGCCTGGCCGCCACCATCCCACCTCCGCCATTATGACCGGACCCGGCCAATACCAGCACCGGTTGTGTACGATCACCAATGATTCCCATTGTCAATTCGGCCAAATGGTATCCAGCTATTTCCATCATTTGCGGTAGTTCGATTTTGAAACGATTTATCATCAAACGATCTACTTCAATCATTTGCTCACGACTAATTGATGGAATGGGAATCCTGGTTTTGGTTACCTGAAAATACATTGCGAAAAATAAGGATTCACAATAATCAAAGTTGTCATGAATCCGACAGGAAAAAGCTTACAGAGGAAATTTTAAACGAACTTCGGTTCCCTTGCCAACCGTACTGGTAATGTCAATTGAACCATCATGTGCTTGCATAATAGTGTGCACCAAACTTAGTCCCAAACCAAAACCGCCGGTTTCTTTAGACCTGGATTTGTCCACCCGATAAAAAGATTCGGTTAAAAAAGGAATGTCTTCATTCGGGATACCAGGACCATAATCTTTTACTATCAGATAGAAATATTTTCCTGTCCGGCCACTGGAAATTTCTACCGGTCGCTTTGATTGATGAGAGTATTTCAGGGCATTTTGAATAACGTTTTTAACGGCTACCTGAACACGTTGCCCGTCAATCGAAAGAATGACAGGTTGAGTGGGCAACTGGATCCGGATACCTTGAGTATCATCTGGCAGGTTTTCGATAACCGATTGTACCAGGCTAATGATATCGTCATTCCTCTTCGTAATTCCGCCATGTTTGCTCTTAATCCGCTCGGTTTCCAATATTTCAGTGATCATCGTCTATGATAAGGATTCTTTTTGACAAATTGAATAGGGGACGCTCCCCAAAGGGAGCGTCCATCTTATTTAGTGGTGCATTCTTCTGAAGCGACTATCATGTTTGTTTATTTTTTCCACCAATTTCTGGCGTTGTTGCGGAGTTAACATACGATGGAATTCCGCAAAGGCATCCACCACTTTATAGCGTAAGGAATTCATCTGTTCAGCTTTATTATCTATTACACCATTTAAAGCGGAAACATCCACTTCTTCTTTACCAAGTTCATCAACTATCGTATTATGCAACTCCATTTTCATCTTCTCTATATCACTTAGATCGGTTGCCAATCCTTGAATCAATTCATTAACCTGAACCTTTTGGCCGTCAGTTAAATCAAGTTTTCTGCTCATGACTTTGACAATGTTATAGATATGTTTTTCCGGGTTCTTGCTGAACCTGGCATGACCACCATGTCGATGACTGCATCCCGACAGAATAAATAGAAAAACTATTCCAGCCGCGATTAGGAGTATTGTTTTACCTGTCATTGTATTTTCCTTTCAGTTTGATTTATTTCTCACCGAAAGTTTATTGAGAGAGGTGTGAACCAATTATTTCAGGTTTGTAACAAATTGTAAATGCAGCTAAAGCAAAAAAATGATTATTTCACGATAATTTCATCGGCGAAAATCCACACTTTATCTCCGGCACCTTTATGCCAGTCGGGACAGACACCAATGTTTTCGCCAATAACTTTTATGTAACGCATATTTAATGCTTCACCATTGTATACATAGGCCTTTATCTCCTCATTAGGATCTTCAGGTGATAATTCATTTTTAAAATCCTTGAGTGGAGTAAACACTTTGTTATCCAAAGAATAGGATATATGCACCGAAGCAGGCTGAAAAATCCAGGAATATACACGGGATAAAAATCGAATTGAAATCTGTGAAACCGATGTGATATCTTCCAGATCAATAACCACTTCAAGGTTATCCTGTTGAAATCCCTGCCATTTTTGATCATTGTAGTAATTGGAACCCTCCAATCCATCCACAAGATGAATTTCACCGTTGCCGGCATACCGCTCCTTATAGGGAAAGGTGTATGTGGTTGGTTTTCCGAGCGCTTTGTGCACGTAAACGGGTTCCTCTGATGGTTTTCCAACCATTATGGAATCTTGAAAACCAACCGCTTTTATTGTCCCGGATCTATCAACATAAATTGAATTTTGATAATAATTTGAAGATTTACCCGGGTTTTCACCATTCAGGGTATAATAAATATCCACTCCCGGATGTTCGGTCGTCATGGTAATCTTCATTTTCTTCTTTTCAGGATCGAAACATGCATTGATTGTTACTTCATACGATGCTGTTGAATAGGTATGACCGGCAAAGGATAAACGCTGCAAAAACGTTTTTAGACGATGACTGAAACTATTCCAATTGCGGTGTGAGACCGGGGACCAAACCACCTCTGCAAGGGCTGTCATCCGTGGTACTGCCATATATTCCACATGGTCGTAGGTTGCCATGTATTCTGCCCACAAATTTCCCTGGGCACCTAAAATATGCCTTCCCTCTTTCTTCGATAACTCGGCTGGAACAGGTTCATAGGCATACACGTTATTTAAGGAAGTTAAGCCGCCAATTGCCAGTGGTTCAGTTGCCGGGTTTCCCTGATAATAATCAAAATAGCAGTGAGATACGGGCGACATGACAGCATCATGACCACTTTTTGCTGCTTCAATTCCACCCTTCTCTCCGCGCCATGACATTATAGTAGCGTTCGGAGATAGACCTCCCTCAATAATTTCATCCCAACCGATCAGTTTTTTCCCGTTGGCATTTAAGAATTTTTCTATGCGTTGAACAAAATAACTCTGCAATTCCGCTTCATCAGCCAATCCCTCCTGCTCAATGCGCTTCTGGCAATGGGGGCAGCGTTTCCATTCCAGTTTGTTCGCTTCATCGCCACCAATATGAATGTAAGGTGATGGAAACAGAGCCATGACTTCCATCAGTACATTTTCCAGAAACTCAAATGTGGTCTCCTTGCCTGCGCAATAGATGTCCGTGATGGGCCAGATACTCCCAGGCGGCACCGTAAATGGACCTCCCGTGCAGGATAATTCGGGATATGCTGCTAGTGCACTGGTTACATGAGCCGGCATCTCAATTTCCGGTATGACGGTAATATATCTTTTTTGGGCATAATCGATTACATTGCGGACCTCGTCCTGCGTGTAAAAACCACCGTATGTTGTCGAGTCTCCCGGTTGCTGTGGTTGTCTGATTCGCCATTCTTTTTCCTCTTCCCGATCCACTCGCCAGGCACCGATAGATGTGAGTTTAGGGTATTGTTTAATCTCAAGTCTCCAGCCCTGATCATCTATGAGATGCCAGTGGAAAGTGTTCATTTTATGGCGTGCCATGAGATCAATATAACGCTTTACTTCATCCACGGTTCTAAAGTGACGGCTGACATCCAAATGCATCCCTCGCCAACCGAATCGTGGTGTATCGGTGATGGTCAGGCATGGTAATTTGATGGGGAATTGCAGGTGTGTATTTGATTCGATCTGTGGTGGTAACAGTTGTCGAAAGGATTGCACCGCGTAAAAGAGTCCTTTCGCATCGGTGGCGCGCATGTCAATTTTATGTGGATTGATTTCCAGGAAATATCCTTCGGCGCTTAATGATCTGTCACTGACAATGGACAAAGAGATATGAGCATTCTTATCCTGCCCGGCGGTTATGGTAAACCCATTGGATGGCTTAAGGATACCTTTTAGGGCTGCCACAATCGGTTTTGTTGCTTCTGGATCGGTAGCATAAATCGCGATCGAGCTGGGTAGGTACATTTGGCCCTCATTAATCTTAACAGCAAGGGGAGCAGGTATGATTCCCGCCTGATCAATATCCTTCATATCCTGTTCGCATCCTTTGGGTAAAAAAAGAAGTACAAGAAGTAGGGCTGACAGTGTTCTTAGCATTGAGATCACCATGGAATTTGTTCACGATCTTTGAAAAACCCTCCTGACGGTCCGTCCTCCGGAAGTGTTGCCAGCCACACTACCGTATCTGCACCCTGTTCCACGGATCGATTTGCCATATCTCCACCCATATCAGTACGAACCCAACCGGGGCTCATGGTATTAACGGCTATGTTGCTTCCAGTAACTTCAGCAGCCAGGTTTTTTGTGACGGCATTTAGTGCAGTTTTTGAAATGCGGTAAGCGGCATACCCTGACCCCATATCAGAAAGTTGGCCCATACCACTTGATACATTCACGATTCGACCGTAATTATTTCGTCGCATTCCAGGGATGCAGTATTGGGACAAATGGAATGGACCATATACATTGGTTTCCATGGTTTTGCGGAGTGTATCAAGTGACGTCATGAGCGAACTCCCTGAGGAATCCAACAACACACCAGCGTTGTTAATTAATATATCAAGTCTCGATTCCGATTTTATAATCGTGTCGATTGCACGTTTACGACTTATATCATCTGCCACATCCAACTCAATACATTGGATATCCCTACCATTCCCCTTCAAATCCTGAGCAGCCTGATCACCCTTTTTCACGTTTCTGGAACCGAGGTACACCCGTATTCCAAGGTCTGCCAATTGTTTTACTGTTTCACGTCCAATACCGCGGTTACCACCAGTAACAAGTGCAATTTTTTTCTCTGTCATCCTATAAAATCCTAAAATGGTAGACAGGAATATAAAATTAATATGCGGATTAGATTAATCTGTTATTGACTGATTATGAATTTGAAATCTCACAGTTATTCTTGCTTGCTTCGACAGGAATTGTATAATTAGTTCAGATTAAGATTTTCTTATGCGGTGGATGGATAATTGACATAATACCTGCAGCTAGAATACATAATATGCCGCAGATAGTAAACGTCAGTGGGAAATTCCCCATGTCTCCCAGCAGTCCGCCAAGAATCGGTCCCAGAATACCGCCAAATCCGTAAGCAATAAATATCCAGCCATAATTCTGTCCCACATATTCCGTACCGAATGTATCAGCCGTGATGGTTGGAAACAGAGCGAAATTGCCCCCAAAATTAAATCCAATAAGTGTTGCACCCAGATACAAAAGTGCTGGCGTTCCAGCCAACCATTGAAATAGAATAACAAATACTCCCTGAGTTGCCATCATGATAACAATCGATCGTTTACGTCCGAGCTTATCGCTGATTGCTCCCCATGCAATGCGACCTAGTCCATTTGCCAGTGAGAAAAAGATTGCCATGGCTGTTCCGGCTATTGCACTGGCAGATGCTTCATCAATACCTTTTGCCGTGAGGGCGACCATTGGAAATAATTTCATCAGACCTATACTCATTAGTCCCGCACTGGCACCAAATGCAAACGTCATGGATATTAAGTGAAATTGTGGTGTTTTCAGCATTTCCACACTAGTGAAATTGTGTTCGGGTATCCTTCCATCCACGTGTAAATCTTCTTTCATATCCCATCCGTTTGGTTTCCAATCATTTGGTGGGAATACCATCCATAATGATCCAACGGTAATCGTCAGAAAAAAGACAAGGCCATAAATAGTAAACGTATTACTCAAACCATAGGTAGCAATCAAATTGCCCCAGGTTCCTGCCAGTTTCACCCATAGCATGGCACCAAAACCAAATCCAGCAACGGCCAATCCTGTAATGAAACCCTTTTTATCAGGATACCAGCGCATTCCTACTGCAATGGGTACCACATACGCGAGACCAATTCCCGATCCACCAATAATACCTATACATAAGAGTAAGATTACAAAATTGGTTTCACCAAACATACCACCCAGTATATATCCTAACCCCAAAAGGACTCCACCTGATATTGCCACCTTACGTGGACCAAATTTTGGCATCATTCGTCCTGCCAATACCATTACGACTGCAAAACAAAACAGGCCGACGGAAAAAACGGTTTGTGTTTGCGCTTTTGTCCAGGAAGCTTGTACCAATGATGGCGTAAATACAGACCAGGCATAGATTGCCCCTAAACACAATTGAATCAATATTGCACCTATTACCACGTACCAACGATGCGTTATTGTCTTCAGACTATTCATGTTTACCCCCAATGAATGAATTAGATCAGAATGTATCAGCTAAGGCCTTATTTAGGAGAGGATCATCGTTTCGGCTATCATCAAAATTAAAAGAGGACTAGCTTATCCGAATTTACCAATTTCTTTGCACTGAATCCTTACATTTTCATTAAAAAAATGGTTCCAATAGCATTTTTTATGAGGCTTATATTCAATTAACCATTTGAGGACAATTGACAATCATAAGGAGGTAGATATGGGAAGAGTTGTGCATTTTGAAATTTCTGCAGATGATGTGGATAGAGCCGTAACATTTTATAAAGATGTATTTGACTGGGATATTACAAAATGGGATGGGCCCATCGATTACTGGATAACATCAACAGGGGATGAAAATACTCCTGGAATCAATGGCGGCATAATACCTCGTGATCCAAAATATCCTGGTGTAATCAATATCATTGGGGTTGATTCGGTAGATGATGCTATAACCGCTATCGAAAAAAGCGGTGGAAAAATTATAGCTCCAAAAGGACCGGTCCCCGGGGTTGGCTGGTTTGCGTACTTCGCTGATACGGAAGGAAATATTCAGGGAATAATGGAGGATGACCCGGAAGCAAAATAATCTAAGATTCGCTTACATTTTTTATTGCCAGTCTTCTTAAGTTTGCCGGTTCATTTTTGCAGGCTAAGTTTCAAATCTTTGCATTTGTGTAATATTGGATAATTCCTGCATGCCGATAACACCTCTTTTTAATCATATCAGGAGAATCAATGACCATTCAAAATCATAATGTTGTTTCTATTCATTATACATTAACCGACGATTCAGGCAATCAGCTTGATAGTTCCAGTGAAAGAGGACCTCTTACGTATCTGCATGGAACAGGTAATATCATTACCGGATTGGAAAAAGCGCTATTGGGAAAATCAGCCGGGGATTCCTTAAAAGTGTCCGTTCAACCAGAAGATGGTTATGGCACTATTGATCCTGATAAAATTCAGGAACTGCCACACTCCGTTTTTCAGGGCATCGAAAAGGTTGAGCCGGGCATGCAATTTCAGGGTCAGGATAACAAGGGAAACGTACAAAATATTATTGTTATGGAAGTTGACGGTGATAAAGTAACTGTTGACGCAAATCATCCCCTGGCCGGTAAAGTATTACATTTTGATGTAAAAGTGGAATCGGTACGTGAAGCCACGCAAGAAGAAATAGAACATGGCCATGTCCATTAATCATTTTCTCGGTTCGTAATAATAAAAAACCCCGTTGTTGCGGGGTTTTTTATTTTATTATTTTACCCGGTCAGTAATCAGGAATCAGAATTTCCTTTAATCACGTAACTGATACCAGTTAACAATATTAACACCTGAAATTCCATGCCGCCCATATTGTTGGTTCCCTCTCCCCATCCACTGGTAAAACTCCAACCATTTGGCCAGTGCACCATCATTACAGCACCTAGCATCACCACAGCAAAAATTGCTCCGGCAGCTCTGGTAGCCCAATCAGGGCCTGTACCTCCCCAAAGAATTAGTAATCCGCCAGCCACTTCCATGGTAGCCAATAGATAAACCAAAAAGACCGGCATCCCCATCATCGAAGCCATCATACCTGCCATTGGAAATTTAACCCAGCCATGATATATGAACGTAGCAGCCAGTGATATTCGCACCATCCAATGGGCATAAGGTGACAATTGTTTTAATGTGTTCATGTCTATACCTCACTATTTATTTTATTAAGTTTTTCCTCAAATGAATTAGAATCGAACCCACCTAAATACCATAACCGATCATTCACCCATACTGCGGGAGTAACGTATGGTTGACTTTTTCCAGGAAATGAATTTTCCTTGTCAGCGTCTATTACGCGTAGTTTGGAATCTGAGAATTTGCGAGTAATGTGTTCCAGCTGAAGTCGTACACTCGAGCATGATTCGCAGGTAGTTCGAATGACCAAATCAATAATGATGGAAGTTTTGCGATTCTTTTCTGATTTCATGGAAGGATACTAACCTTATTAGCCCCCCAAGGTCTGTCAGGAATCCGACAAAGCTAATTTTCCAGCCAGTTTATATCCTTTACATGAAAATAGCGGCGTGAATATTCAATGACACCCACTTCAACCAGGTTATTTAATACTGCGTTTACTGTTTGCCTGGCTGTTGCGGTTAAATTTGCGATCTCCTGATGAGCCAAGAATGGTCTGACACGGTAGCCGTCCACCATTTTTTTCCCAAAGGATTTTGCATAGCGTTTTAGAAATGCTTCGATACGTTCCTGTGCATTCTTAAAAACCAAATCTTCTACATGGGTTTGAATCTTCCGAAGTCTGAACCCAATAAATTTGTTAATACTGCGATTGACCAATGGATTTTTTTCGAGCATTTTTTCAAACATGTCTCTATTAATTGTACATATAACCGTGTCTTCCACTGCTTCTGCGATATTGGTGTGGGTTGTCTGCCCAAGAATGGCACTTTCGCCGAAGATTTCTCCCGGTCCTAATAGATCAAGTGTTGTCGTTCTTCCATCGGGGCCGACCCGTGATATTTTAATTTTTCCTTCCTTTAAAAAATATATTGTGTTGCTGGGTTGATCAGGAAAATAGATTATATCCTTCTTTGTGCTTTCTTTCAAATGGGTCATTTGACTGAGCTCTTTCATGGAACGTTCATCCATACCGCTCAATAGATTAAAATTCTGTAAATACCATAGTTTGGTTTTTTCAGACATGGATCTCCCCCCGAACAACTATTATTCTTTTGCAGCGTCTATAATTTCGGTGGAAATGTAAGTTGGTTTTCGTTCCATAAACGATTGATGGTCCAACACTGCGTATCCATGGGCATTTCTGGTGGGACAGGATGAACATGATTCCCGTCCATCTTTTTTGTGCTGCAATATCTCCAGAACCTTGTCATCGGTAATTTCATCTTCGCTTTCAACGAACCAACGCATTGTTATCAGGTATTTTTTCATGGCTGTGTCCTAATTCTTCCTGTTTAATGTAACGCTCATATTACTTCATTTTGTCAATTTGTTCCAAATGTACTTCCGTTTTCATCAATTCCGCCAGTCCATTGCTCACATGTACCTTCACCCGTTTGGTGAATTTCCCTATATTTCATCTAAGGGATATCTCTGATTATGCATGAAATGAGTATAGCGCTTAATATCGTTGAATTGGCAATGGATTATGCAAAAAAGGAAAATGCGCAATCTATCCGGCAGATTGATATCGATGTGGGCTCTCTGTCCGGTGTGCTAACCGACTCCCTTTCATTTTGTTTTGAAGCAGCCACGAAAAACACCTTGGCAGAGAATGCAACATTGGCAATAAACTCCATCCCGGCAAAAGGAGAATGCAACAATTGTAATCATCAATGGAACGTTGAACAACTCCCATGCAACTGCCCCAAATGCGGTGATTATTTTGTACGGTTGCTGGCCGGCAAAGAACTACAGGTTAAATCGATAACAATAAATTGAGGTTAATATGTGTGAAACATGTGGATGTGGTCAAACTGATGGATCTGTGACGTTCACGAAACCGGGTGAAGTTCATCACCATTCCCACGACCATGAGCATGAGCGTCATCACCATAATCACCAACCTACTCGAACCATCGAGATGGAAGTGGATATTCTTTCCAAAAACAATTTAATTGCTGAACGCAATCGGGGATATTTTGAAGCAAAAAATATACAGACATTTAACCTGGTAAGTTCGCCAGGTTCGGGAAAAACGACCCTACTAGAAAAAACCATTAAGATTTTAAATGAATCTATCCCAATGGCTGTGGTGGAGGGAGATCAGCAAACGTTGCGTGATGCTGAACGCATACAGGCATGCGGGATTCCCGTAATCCAAGTCAATACTGGTACGGGTTGCCATTTGGATGCTGATATGATTCACCATGCCATTCATGATCTTACTCTGCAGGATAATTCCATTCTCTGGATAGAAAACGTGGGCAATTTAGTCTGTCCTGCTTTATTTGATCTTGGTGAGGCAATGAAAATTGCGATCATCAGTGTTACCGAGGGAGAAGATAAACCATTGAAGTATCCAAATATGTTCATGGAATCGCAAATCTGCATAATTAACAAAATTGATTTATTGCCCTATGTCGATTTCGACGTAGATCATTGTAAAGATGCGGCCCGTCAGGTAAACCCTGACATAACATTTTTTGAAGTATCCGCAAAAACGGGTGATGGGCTTAATACCTGGTGTGAATGGATTCAAACCAAGCTGACCTAATATGAAGGTTCAGCGCAATACAATACACATTAATGGTATTGTTCAAGGCGTTGGGTTTAGACCTTTTATATATAACCTTGCCAACGCACATAAACTTGCAGGATATGTGATCAATACTGCTTCTGGCGTTGAAATCCAGGTAGAAGGCGACCCGGATCAAATAAAATCATTTTCTGCGGCAGTCCGCTCCGATGCGCCACCGTTGGCCGTTATTTTAGATTTGACCACTATGGAAATTCCAACGGTTGGTGATCAGGAATTTGCTATTCATCATTCTGAAAAATCAGAAAAAATTACCACCTTTATTTCCCCTGATATCGCCACCTGTCCGGAATGCGAAGCAGATATTCGTGATCCGGAAAATCGACGCTACGGGTATGCGTTCACCAATTGTACAAATTGCGGACCGCGCTATACTATCATCGAAGATATTCCCTATGATCGACCTAAAACCTCAATGCGAAATTTTCCCATGTGCCCATCCTGTGAAAAAGAGTATATCGATCCAAAAAACCGACGATTTCATGCCCAACCCAATGCATGCCCGATTTGTGGACCGCACCTTGAATTGTGGACTGATAGAAGCCACCAATTTTTTGAAAAAGATGTAGTTGCCAAAACCAGTTTACTAATCGAAGCAGGAAATATCATCGCTGTCAAAGGATTGGGAGGATTTCATTTGGCCGTAGATGCTACCAATGACAAGGCTGTGAAAAAGTTAAGACGAAGAAAACAACGCGAAGAAAAACCGTTGGCTATTATGGTAAAAGATCTTGAAACAGCAGGTCACTATGTACATATGTCTAGCCAGGAAAGTTTACTGCTTGGTTCTCCTCGTCGACCGATAGTTCTTCTTCGGAAAAAAGCCAATTCGATACTTGCTGAATCGGTAGCTCCCGGTAATGATTATCTGGGTGTGATGCTCCCCTATACTCCCTTACATCAATTGCTTTTTAATAAAAGTGATAAAGTTCTGGTCATGACCAGTGCAAATCTAAGTGAGGAACCAATCTGTAAAGATAACGACGAAGTATTTGATCGTCTATATGGAATCGCCGATGCCTTCCTTATTCACAATCGGGATATTATAATTCGGAATGATGATTCCGTTACGCGGGTATTAGAAGGCCAACCTCGTATTCTTCGCCGAAGCCGTGGGTATGCACCGCAACCAGTTTTGGTAAATACGATGGGTCCCACCGTGTTGGCAACTGGCGGAATGTTGAAAAATACCGTTTGTGTGTTAAAAGATAATTCAGCAATTCTAAGTCAGCATATTGGTGATTTAGAAAATATTGAAGCCTTTACTGTCTTTCAGAAAACTATAGACCATTTGAAACGTCTTTTTGATTGTGAGCCAGAATTAATTATCCACGACCTGCATCCCGACTACCTTTCAACGCAATGGGCAGAAGAGCAACCTTTACCGACCTTGGGTGTTCAACACCATTGGGCACATCTTGCATCCTGTATGGCAGAAAATCAACGCAGCGGTAAAACAATTGGTATCACAATGGATGGCACAGGTTTTGGTACCGATGGTACCATTTGGGGTGGCGAAATTCTGGTGGGTGATTATTCCGGCTATGAACGAGTTGCACACTTTGAATCGGTTCCACTACCCGGTGGCGATGCTGCCATCAAAGCTCCGTGGAGAACGGCGGTTAGTTATGCCTATTCTGCTTTTGGTTCAGATTTACCATCATTACCAGTATTTGCTGTGAATGATCCTTCTTTAATTATTGAAATGATTCAGTCGAATACAAACTGTCCTCTCACCTCCAGTTGCGGTCGATTGTTTGATGCGGTGGCTGCGCTTGCCGGCGGAAAACAGACTATCCGCTATGAGGGACAAGCTGCCATTGAATTTATGCAGCTGGCTAACGATTCCTCAAAACCTTTTGACTACCAGCTGGATGATACTGATGATAAAATTATCTGGCCTATTTCGCCTATCATTCGGTCTGTAATATCTGCCATATCGAATGGTATTCCTAATCCAGAAATCAGCGGACGATTTCACAGTACATTATCAAAGATATTTGTAGAATCTGTTGTTCAAATCAGCAGTCGGACCGGGATAAAAACTGTAGCTCTTACCGGTGGTGTCTTTCAAAATCAGATTGTTTTTTCACAGGTTATGAGGAAATTAATTGCGAAGGGTTATGAGGTTCTAACCCACCAGCAAGTGCCAACAAATGATGGTGGCTTGGCGTTGGGTCAAGCAATGATTGGGAGGGCTTCTCTTCAAAACCGATAGCAATCCGGAAGGAACGTAGATTGCAAATAACAAAAGGTCTATATTCATCCCTTATTTTCCAACCCCTACGGAGGATATATGTGTCTTGGTATTCCAGGCAAAGTTGTAGAAATATTTGAAGAAAATGGTCTAAAGATGGGCAATATTGATTATGCCGGTACGGTGAATAAAGCCTGTCTTGAATATGTACCTGAAATTCAAGCGGGTGAGTATACTATCGTTCATGCCGGGTTTGCCATTTCCATTATTAATGAAGAGGAAGCAATGCAAACCTATTCCGCATGGGAAGAATTTGTTACTGCCGCTGCATCCGAAGGTCTTGATGTTTACGGCAATCCCTTGCCGAAAGGGAAATCTGAGAAACAAACATGAAATATGTAGACGAATTTCGTAACCCGGCAGTGGCCCGGGAAATTCTGAAGCAAATCAGAAATACAGTAACCCAACAGTGGGTTATTATGGAAATTTGTGGAGGACAAACCCATTCCATTATTCGCAATGGTCTGGATCAGCTATTACCGAAAGAAATTGAACTTGTACACGGCCCAGGTTGTCCCGTATGTGTCACGCCACTAGAGATCATAGATCGCGCCATAAAAATTGCTTCATTGCCCAATGTAATATTCACCAGTTTTGGTGACATGCTTCGAGTCCCGGGAAGCGACAAAGATTTATTTATGGTACAATCAGAAGGTGGTGATGTGCGCACAGTATATTCCCCTCTGGAAGCAGTGGAAATAGCACGTGAAAACCCACATAAAGAGGTGGTCTTCTTTGCCGTTGGTTTTGAAACCACCGCTCCTGGAAACGCCATGGCAATCGACACCGCCCACCGTGAGGGGCTACAAAATTTCAGCGAGCTGGTGAGCCATGTTCTGGTTCCCCCGGCAATGGAAGCCCTGTTGTCTTCACCAAAAAATCGTGTCCAGGGATATCTGGCTGCAGGGCATGTTTGCACGATTATGGGTTGGGAAGAATACGAACCGATTGCCAATAAATATAGGGTGCCCATTGTGCCCACAGGGTTTGAGCCGGTGGATATTCTTGAAGGTATACTCATGGTTGTAAAACAGTTAGAAAACAAGGAATACAGGGTTGAGAATCAGTACATTCGATCTGTTCGACGTGAGGGAAATTCTACCGCACAACACACCATTTCAAAAATTTTTCAGGTTGTAAATCGAAAGTGGCGTGGCATAGGTGAAATTCCTGTTAGCGGTTTGGGAATTCGACCCGAATACCATCAATACGATGCAGGAAAAAAATTCTCTGTTGAGAATATTCAAACGAATGAACCAGCAGAATGTATCAGTGGAATTGTTCTTCAGGGGCTGAAAAAACCATTTGAATGCCCCGCCTTTGGAACGTCCTGTACTCCAGAGAATCCGTTGGGGGCTACAATGGTTTCCAGTGAAGGTGCCTGTGCAGCATATTATTCATATCAAAGGCTCGAAGTATCGTAATGGCTGAGTTTCCAGAAACTTTATCCTGCCCGGTTCCCATTATGCGCCACGACACGATACAATTAGCGCACGGTAGTGGGGGAAAATTATCCAGTGAACTTATTGATACTTTATTTCTTCCCAGATTTTCAAACGAAACACTAAATAAGCTGGCTGATCATGCCCTTTTAACCGTACCAGAGGGAAGGATCGCATTTAGTACCGATACATTTGTCGTTGATCCGATTTTTTTTCCTGGTGGTGATATTGGGGATCTGGCCATAAATGGAACGGTAAACGATGTGGCTTTGAGTGGCGGGAAACCATTGTACCTCAGTGTTGGGTTTATTTTAGAGGAAGGATTACCCATAGAAACATTGCATCGCATATTGCTTTCAATGGAGGTCGCTGCTAAAAAAGCCGGGGTGGAAATCGTTACCGGTGACACGAAAGTGGTTTCCAGGGGAAGTTGTGACAAAATATTTATCAACACCACCGGAATTGGAATTATCCCGAAAAATCGTTACCTGGATATTTCACAGGTGAAAGCAGGGGATAAAATCATTCTTTCAGGAACAATTGCGGACCATGGCATGGCTGTACTTACAACTCGCAAAGGTTTGTCCTTTCAATCACGTGTTAGCAGCGATACTGCACCTTTAAATGACCTTATCAATATCATGCTCTCTGCCAGCAGAGATATTCGAGTAATGCGTGATCCAACGCGTGGCGGTGTTGCTACCACATTAAATGAGTTTGCAAAGCAGGCTCAGCTTGGAATGCATATTTTTGAGGACCGAGTTCCGGTAAAAGATGACGTTAAGGGAGCCTGTGAAGTACTGGGTATTGATCCTTTATACGTGGCAAATGAAGGAAAACTCCTTTGCGTCCTACCAGGTCGTGATGCGCACAAGGTGATGCTGGCGATGCAGAAACATCCACTTGGTAAGCACGCCGTAATTCTTGGTGAAGTCACAAATGAGCATCCTGGTATGGTTACCATGGAATCATTGTTAGGTGCCACAAGAATTATAACCATGCCCGTTGGGGAGCAATTACCACGCATTTGCTGAGCAACCGTTGAGCCATTGCATGCTACGCACCGACACGTTTACATTTCATTCATATTTCAATACCATTGATCAGGAATACAATGAACAAATCAGTTAAATTTCTTTTACCTTTTCTTTTCCTTTATGTTGTGTTGTTTTCCGGTTGCTCACGCCGGGGATACGAAACGTTCAATTTGGACAAATATGAAAACCAAACCGAACGGATAGCTCACGATTATTTTGAAGATGTAAATTTAGAGACGCTCAGTTCTTTTGCCTTTCGAAACGTTGCAATTCTTGAATTCAACGTAGAGTATTTGGTGCATCTCCCTGACGAAACCTACCCGAAGCTGACCAATGCCCTCTATGATATATTTGTCCAGTATCTGGAAGAAAACACCGGTCTGCAAGTGGTTGAAAAAAACAAAGTTTCTACCAGCCCGCTGTATATGCATTTGAGAAAACGAAAAGTAGATCAACGTTGGGAGGAACCAAAAGGCATCTTCCGCAAAACACGGAAGAAGGATCGACGAATCAGCATTACCTATTCCGCTTCCCATTTAGGTATTCTTATTAATCTAAAGGAAAATCCTAACTACAGTACTATTCGCAGCTCAGAAAATGAATGGGTTGAGCCGGGAGTACTGTTTGACGTAGGTGCCGATGCAGCAATGAAAGTGCACACGATTGTTGATTTTACAAACGATATAAATCACGGACACCTTCTTATCACTGCCCTGACCGAACCGAAAGTTGATACCAAAATTGACGTATTTGTTGGGTACACAAAAAATCTGGCTCCTGCCGTAGGGTATCCATCCAAAGACGGAAACAATTACATATACCGCTACAACGATCGCGCATCGTTTGTTCTTAAGAGACCGTTGGTATCCTATGAGACAATTCGGTCGAATAAGAATGTATTTAATCTGGAGGAATTCGCGTTTCGTGCCCAGGAAATGTTCAGCGTTTATTCTGATATGTTTGCGAGGCATTTAGCTGAAACTTTATGATTGATATTCATCCGCTCGTACTCACTGCCCTTTCGATAGGATTTGTACATACCCTGTTTGGGCCTGATCATTATTTGCCATTTATTGTCATGAGTAAAGCCCGATCATGGGCTACATCTAAAACATTATTTATTACCTTTTTATGTGGTCTCGGGCATGTTTTAAGCTCTGTGGTACTGGGAATTGTTGGTGTGGGTTTTGGTATAGCTGTTCAACGGTTGAAATTAATTGAATCCGTTCGTGGAGATCTGGCGGCCTGGGTTTTGACCGGATTTGGAATAGCTTATACAATCTGGGGAATTCGGATAGGAATCCGTGCCAGGGAACACGACCATGATCATGATCATAGCCAAGACGGAGCGCATCATCATACTCACCATCATTTGGGGAAACACGCTCATATCCACGGTGACGTGAAATCTCTCACACCATGGATGTTATTTGTAATTTTTGTTCTCGGCCCTTGTGAACCACTTATTCCCATCCTTATGTACCCTGCCTCTCAGGGAAGTTGGGCGCTGCTTACAACAGTCACACTGGCTTTTAGTATTGCTACAATTGGAACCATGACGATCATTGTCTGGATTGTAAGCGCAGGATGGGTTTCATTTTCCATGGGGAAATTGGAACCATTTGTGCATGCCATTGCGGGCCTTATGATTGCGTTATCTGGATTTGCAATTCTATTCCTGGGATTATAATCTTTGCTAACTGTCAGTTATCACTATACATCTGGTCTTCTTTTAACTGTCTTTGGCTTTCTTATATCCTACTATTTCTATCAGCATGGAAGAGGAATCTTGCCCGCAAAAGTATCCTGGCTGCCATCCATTGTTCAAATTGGGGATTGTCGCTGTGAAGAAATAATGAATACGCGGTTTGGGCAAACATTTGGACGATCAAATGCTTATTGGGCACTGTATTATTTTTCTATATTATTTATATTGATCCTCACCCAATGGGTCTGGGACAGACCAGGAAATGTTTTCATTTTTATTATTACGTTGCTCGCGTTTGCACGATCAATTTATTTGGCCTGGGCACTGTATATTTTAAAAGTACTCTGCCGGCCATGCATCACAGCCCATACAATTAATCTTGGGTTGATTTTACTTTTTGGTCATTTGATCTGGAATCAGATTTTCATCTGAGTTATACACAAGAACCAAATTCAACAAGTCCATTCTTATTTTGACGAGCGTTTTCGAAATAATTTTCGATATTTTTCATCATCACCGGCTTTAAAACCCCTATGTTTCTTTTTTATAATACCGCCGGATGAAATATAATAGACCATGGGTAATGCATAAATCATGTAGTGCATACGTGAAACCCCATCCACATCAACGGCAAAATTAAGCTCAACATTCAGGGATTTTTTTAACTCCGAAAACACGTCAATTGTACCGTTTATTCCCATTACCAAAACATCGAGTTTTGCATCGGGAAATTCCTTTACAAGCTCATCAATATATTTCACCAGTCTACGACAGACAGAACAGCTCGGTGATATAAATACAAGAAATATGGGTCTTGGTGGTCTGCTCCATTCTTTTCTCCCCCATTTTTTCCCATCCAAATTCTGACAATAAAAACTGGGGGCTGGTTTTCCAACCTTCAGGTCCTGCTTAGCATAGAATAATATGGAGTTAATGAAAAATCCGATAAGGACAGAAATGATTACCAGAATGATGATACCCAATGAAGACATTAGTCACTTTCCCCAATCCATTGATGAATGATTTCTGTTCCCATCCTGGCTGCTTTTGGAACCAGTTGGCTTACCGGTTCGCTTAACCCAACACCAAGATTCAAATCTACCGGAGGAATACCAACCAGGGTTAATTCCTGAGGAAGTTTACTGTGCAACCGTGCCAGAGAAATTAATTCGCTAAAACCAACCTGGTGGGATGACATTTTTCGGTAAATGAAAGCCGGTAATTCATCCTTTTTATATACATAAACATCCTGATCATATGCTACGGGAATAATTGCGTCAAATACCAGCAAATAGTCCGCCGATTCAATATAATCCAATAAATAGATACCCTGGGTTCCGCCGTCAATCAATGTTGCACTTTCAGGAAAGCCAGATTGGTGCTCCAAATATCGGATCACTTCAACGCCAAATCCCTCATCGCCAAACATGGTGTTCCCCAGTCCAAGTACGTTTATACGCACTGGAGCCTCCTGAGTAATGGTTGGTAAATTTCGTCTAGTCTGCTAGCTCGGGGCATTCCTCCACATTATGCTTGTATCCTGTAATCATAGATGAGGTTACACTGGTGCGATCCACGATGTCGTGACGCAATACTGCATAGATGTGTAAAACGAAAAATAGCGGGAAAATCCAGGCGACTAAATGGTGGATTTGATGCAATTGTGCACTGCTGCCAAAAATTGGCATAACCCAGCCGAATAGCGTATCCGTAAATCCACCTGGATTGTTTTCGCCGTACATGGCCAGCCCAGTAAAGATCATAAAAAATGACCCGCAAAACACAAAGAGAAAATACGACATTGCAGCCACCGGATTGTGTCCACAATAGTTTGGTTCATCTTTGCGTAAAAACAGATAACTACCCAATTGATCTTTAAAGGGTTGACCCCACCATAGCGGTGACCATGGCTTGAACCCAACGAACTTGCCATAAGGATCTTTCCCATTGATTGCCCAGTACAGTCTAAACAGAAAACTGGCAATCATGATGAAAGCTGATCCAAAATGAATATACCTGAACCATGCCATTTGGCGGTACCAAGACGCTTCACCTATTGGAGCTATCAATACTGGCGTAGCGATGTATAAACCGGTAATAAAGAGACTGGTTATTGTGATGGTGTTAATCCAGTGGTATATCCTAACTGGTAAACGCCATACATATTGCTCTTCGTATTGTTGTCCCATGATGTCCTCCGCTATGAGATTTTCACAGATGTGATTTCTTCACCATTGGCATCGAAGATATGTGACGCACATGCCAGACATGGATCGAAGGAATGGATTGTTCGCAACACTTCCAGTGGCTGTTCGGGATTATCCATTGGTGTGTTCTTTAGGGCAGCTTCATACGCGCCTGATCGTCCTTTACTGTCTCGCGGTGAGGCATTCCAGGTAGACGGAACAACAATCTGGTAATCCTCGATCTTTTGATCTTTGATATGTATCCAGTGACCCAATGCACCGCGTGGAGCTTCCGTATAACCAAACCCCTTTGCTTCGTTAGGCCAGCGCGCAGGATCCCACATTTCACTATTGAACGTTTGGTAATCCCCTTTGTTGATATTGGCTACCAGCTGATCGTAATAGTGGCGCATAAACCCTGCAGTTTGTTTACATTCAATCCCGCGGGCCGCGGTTCTGCCAAGGGTAGAGAACAGGGCTTCTGGTCCCACATCCAAGGTTTTCAATACGTGATTGACTGTATCAACGAGCATGGGTACACCCTTCACGTATCCAATCAGCACACGTGCCAATGGACCGACTTCAACCGGATTGTCTTTCCAGCGTGGGGTTTTTAACCAACTGTATTTACCATCGGTATCCAGGTGCTCATACGGTGGTTGTGGACCGGAGTATTTGGCATTGGTTTCACCTTCCCAGGGATGGAGTGGCGTATCATCGCCGCCGGCATACGTATACCAGCTGTGGGTCACTTCTTCTCGTATTTCAGACATATTATAAGGATCCACTTCATGGATTGTGGATAAATCCTTATTGAGAATTGCCCCCCTTGGCCACATGAGAGAATTGGTGTCATCCACATCCGTTTCCGGAAAATCACCATAGGACATGTAGCTCCCTAGTCCACCGCCCCATTGCGCCCAATCCTTATAAAATCCGGCAATGGCGATTAAATCGGGAATATAGACCTGATCGATAAAGGCCTGTGTCCTGTCGATTATCTTTTTAATCTGGTTGAGTTGTACCACATTGATAGCGGTATCTTTATTGGGATCAATTGCACATGCCATACCGCCAACGGTATAATTCGGATGTGGATTTTTCCCGCCAAAGATAGCGTGAATCTTAATGATCTCTTTTTGGAATTCCAGTGCTTCCAGGTAATGAGCCACTGCAATCAAATTAATTGCAGGTGGAAGCTTGTAGGCTTTGTGTCCCCAGTAGGCATTGGAAAAAATTCCCAACTGGCCGCTCTCAACAAATGACGTGAGCTTGGTTTTCAAATCCTTGAAGTACCCTACAGAGGATTTAGGCCAGGATGAAATGCTTTGTGCAATTTCTGAAGCCTCCTTTGGATCTGCGCTTAACGCACTTACCACGTCCACCCAATCCAGGGCATGAAGATGATAGAAATGTATTAAGTGATCCTGGGTTTGCTGGGTTGCATTCATCAGGTTACGTATGATTCTGGCATTGGGTGGTATGTCGATTCCCAATGCATCCTCCACGCATCGAACAGAAGCCAGAGCATGTACAGTGGTGCATACACCACAAATCCGTTGCGTGAAAGCCCAGGCATCACGAGGGTCACGACCACGAAGTATCAATTCGAGACCGCGCCACATGGTACCGCTGCTGTAGGCATCATTGATGACATTATTTTCATCCAATTTGGCTTCAATCCGTAAATGCCCCTCTATACGAGGGATGGGATCTACTACAATGCGTTTAGCCATGTCTAACCCTCCTCTCCATTAGTGGTATTTGATTTTTTGATTGCTGTCCCGATGGCGTGAGCTGCTGCTCCAGCTGCTGCGGCACCAACAGCGATCTTTCCGATCGTATTAGCATTGCTGTCTGATCCAAGGAAATCAACCCCAGCAAGTCTGGAATAAAAGGGTCCATTATCCCAGAAATTGGGCTCGGAACATCCAATGCAGGGATGGCCGGATCCAATGGGAAAACTGGTTCCTTCATTCCACATAATTTTGGAACAGGCGTTGTAGGTGGTTGGTCCTTTGCATCCCATTTTGTATAGACACCACCCTTTACGGGCTTCTTCGCTGTCGAAATCTTCCACAAACATGCCCGCATCGAAGAATGGACGACGATAGCATTTATCGTGGATCTTAGTCCCATAGAAAGATTTGGGGCGACCAAGCCGGTCTAAATCGGGGATTTCACCAAAGGTCAATACGTGCGTAATGACACCGGTCATTACCTCTGCAATTGGTGGACAACCAGGTACATTAACGATTGGTTTATCTTTAATGATTTTATGGATTGGTGTTGCACCGGTAGGATTTGGTTTCGCATTCTGTACGCAACCAAAAGATGCACAGGAGCCCCAGGCAATTACAGCATAGGCATCTTTGGCGGTTTCTTTTAGTACATTGGTAAAGGAATCTCCACCAACCATGCAATACACACCATTATCCTTCAATGGAGCATTTCCTTCCACAGCCAAAATATATTTCCCCTTGTACTCGCTCATGATTTGTTTTCGTACCGCTTCCAATTGGTGTCCCGCTGCTGCCGAAAGCGTATCGTCATAATCCAGTGAAATCATATTCAAAACGATATCAGCAACTACCGGATGAGATGAACGAATAAAAGATTCACTGCAGCAGGTACATTCCAAACCGTGCAACCATATTACCGGAATTCTGGGTTTGGTTTCCATTGCGCGTACAATTTTTGGCACCATCGATGCCGAAACCCCCAGGTACACGGACATTAGACTGCAGAATTTCATGAAATCGCGTCGTGAAACACCTCGTGCTTCAAACACGTCCATAAAGGTCTTCTGTTCTGCCATTTTTGCCTCCTTACCTTCGTTTCTCACGAAGACTATGCTACATTTTGTTTAATTAAATATTCACATTGTCCATCGTTTGCTACATTTAGCCCACAGTTTGAGCCATAAGTACCATTGCAAACCATACAGACCAATTCCAAATCTTTTGATTTAAGTACACTTCCCTGAATGTATTTATCCAATAATTTCTTAAGCTGATCCATCTCCTCGTCGGTAAATACATACAATATTTCCTGCATTTGCTCATTTCGTTTTTGGTAATATGTATCTATTGTTTTAGAACCCTTAACAGACAACGAAACAATCATTAGACGACGATCATCGGATTTTATTCGTCGATTTACCAGATTTGCTTTGTACAGTTGATCTATGCTCTTGCTTGCTGCTGCACGGCTGATATTCAACAAGTCCGCAAAATCCCTTCCGGATAAGGGACCATAATTGTACAGTATTTTCAGTATGGCAAGTTGGGAAGGAGAAAGGTGGTCAGGATTAATTTCATCCAGAATCTCTTTTTCAAGAATATCTGAAATGTATTGGGCGATTATACGGAAATTTTTATTAATATGAGATAAATCTGGATGAATAGTTAACCTCCTTGATTGTTAACCGGGTTAATTATACTAACGTAGTGTATCCAGGTCAATAATAATTTCACGAATCATAATCCTATTTTGCAAAAAAATAATACAACCGGAAGCTAATCCTCCTCGTTAAAATCAATTCAACGCACTATTTATTACAATGGATATTGTAAGAAAATAAAATACGAATTGTGATACTTTAATTCTGTTACCTTTATACTTGTCACAATAGAAGCTACAACAGTGGGCAAAGTGAATAGATCACCTATAATTCGGGCTATCTATTCATCGTGAATTTATTATTCGTTGGATGTGACCCAACATCCAATAGCATACATAAAATGGCGAATCAATTCAAGATCATAGTTTTACTTTGGCTCCCAATTTGGGTGGAGCGAATGACGTAATGAATATAAAATTACATTGGGGAAATTCACCGGATGATTTGGATAGTTATTTGAGCAATACCATTTTTTTGGTTTCCATAAATGTAGGTTTATTCGCAACCATTACTTCAATTTTATAAAAATACATTCCGGCGCTGACCTGTTTACCCAAATAATCGTTACCATTCCACTGCCATTCATGATATCCCGAGGTAGCCTGATTTTGTTCTGCCGATAAAACAAAACGGCCAGTTATATCAAAAATAGTTAGTAATACATCTCCATTAGATGGTAAATCATATCCAATGGCTGTAGACGGATTAAAGGGATTTGGATAATTCTGATACAGAGAAAAACCGTTCGGAATTTGGTCGTCATTCATCGAGGAAAGTGTAAATACAGTAAATCCCAGAGGAACCGAAATCGTGGGATTTGCCGGATCATTTGATTGCACGATAAATTCACCAGCATAATACCCCTCTACCAGATCTCCTGGATGAGCCACAAGGGTTAGGGTGTCGGACGCTCCAGGTTGAATGGTTCCAAAATCCGGAAATGCTGTTAACCACGGTTGCATAAATGAGCCATTGACTATGATATTATCAATTGCCCACCCTGTTCCATGCCCGCCATTATCACTGGTGTAAAAACCAATCATGCATTGTTCTTCCCCGGCATAAGCATTCAAATCAATAAAGGATGTATGCCAGGTCGCATAATTTTGTGTTTCCATTACTGTTTCCCATGAGATTCCTCCGTCCAAACTTGCAACCACGGATGCCGATTGTCCATTTTCTCCTGTGAAGTAGCTGTTGAAAAAGAGAAATAGGGACGTGGCGTTACTCAAATCCAATATTTGTGTTGAGAGTATCTCTGACATTCCATTTACGTTTTGCGCATCGTCGTTCACATACGCATAGCAGCCATTTCCAGCAGGAATTGGGAATCCATCGCTGGCTCCCTGATCTCCTATTTGCCAACCATTGCCAGATGATGATTGCTGCATCCAATCCAATGGGAATTCGCAGAGTGTAAAATTCTGAGTAACTGCATTTTCATTTACTGTAATGTCAACATTTACATGGTATGAAAAATCCAGTTCTGATAAGCCAATATTTTCAAGTATCAATTGACTGCTGTCATGCTCGGATGTGAAATACAAGGTGTCGGTATTGACATAAATTTCCGGCGGGTTCAGTACCGTGGCAAAAAGTTGAATGACAACGGTATCATGGCCTGGATCATTGGTCGAAAAACTGAAAGTTCCCTCATATTCTCCAACACTATTCGACAAAAAATCAAGCTGAAGAGCTTCCAGTCCATAAGGATCAACTGTCACATTGGGAGAACCGGTGTAATTCAAGCTTGAATCTGAAACTGTGAAACCAGACAGGATGAGTGCTGCTGCTCCCTGATTGGATACATTTATGGTGATATCTTCAGAATATCCTACGTATTCCAATCCCAATGAAAACGTGTCTTCGGCCACTGTAATGAGTGGAGTTGCCGTTACCTCAAAAAATACTGGTATTACGAGATCAGGCTCGACTGCATCCACATCACTCAAAATAATATCGGCCGTATATTGTCCTGACTCCATTGTACTAGCATCCAGAGTAACCAACACTGTATCTAATCCCTGCCCACCTATTGTCAATGTATCAGACGGGAGTGATACCCATTGTATCCCTACCGGGTTTTCCAATAGCCCGGGGCGATAAGTATTAATCTGTGCCCATATACGTTCTCCCTGTAACACCGTGAATTCCGTCAGGCATGGATCATCTGTATAATTCATATAATTGTGTACTGGATCCGTTCCATCCTGTGGGCAAGTATCCAAACCGTTATTGCAAGTAAATATGTTATTCCCATCATCCTGATAGGGCGTGTCATCAATATAATCACCGGGTGCGGAGCAGGCGTTAAGAAATGTGTGTCTTAGTCCAAGGTAGTGACCAGTTTCATGCGTTGCCGTATCACCTTCGTCATATGGAACAGATGTTCCCCCGGGTAATGTTGAATACAAAAGAACAACGCCATGCATGAACGAATTTTCCGGCCATGAGCTTGGTAACCAGGCCCATCCCAGTATGCCTCCAGCAGGTTGGCCTGTGTAGATATTAAAATAATGAATCGGATCTACTGCTAATTGCGATTTATAGGTGTTCTCATAGCTATCCATATCATTGAACCACGCATTGTTTTCAGTACGCGTTATAATGTCTAGTGTGAATTCGATCCCAAATTCAGCATAGGCATCGTTCAAAACCTGAATTTGCTCTTCAATTTGTGAATCTGGTACATCGCCTTGACCTGTTGTACTATAAATGACATGGAATGCGACCAGTATATTTACCTGATCTCTTGCATCCCTATGCATTGAATGGGTTGCCATCCAGTTCTCTATGTTTTCCTGGACAATCATATCTTCTGCAAGTGATGGTTGAGGTGTCGCGCAACGGATACCGGGTATTTCCTGACCATACGAATTAAGGAAAGTGATGTCCTGAACCAGATTGTCACTTACGTTCCCTTCAAATTGATCCGGTGAATAATATTGCCGTTTAAATAGATTAGATGCATTAGATCGGGTTTGGTCCAAAACCGAGACGGTATATGTTACATCACCTGCTAACGTATTTGAAAATACAAGCGATTGATATGTGGACGTACCCATTTCCGTCGAAGCATTAATTGTATCTGGGTCCACAGATACCTGACCGAATATGGTCGAAATAAATAGAAAAATCATGATCCGTTTGAACATTGATCCCCCAAAGAGATATTTTATGTTATTATTTATAATTATACTGCGTTACCCAATTTGGACAAGTGTTTCATATAAAACAATAGGGGTCGTAAGTGACCCCTATTGTTTTAAAAGGCTTCATCTCTAAAATAGGTACGACAATGTAGCGAGTCCGGTATATTCAGTGGATGCTTCACCTGAGAATGTTTTATTGCGCACATTCATTATGAACTGAGCGGATAAATCTTCTATTATTCGAAGGCGTATACCGCCCCTAAATCCAACCTGGCTTAATTCCTGCGCACCTTGACCATTCATGAAACTCACACCACCTAATGCAGTTATTGTCTTATTGAAGAGACTGTATTCACCATCCAATTTCATGGAATTAAATTTCTGATTGGCGTATTGATTTGGAGCAATACTGAAATTGCTTTCATTTGTGGTAAAGCTCAGATTTGTTTTTAGTGGTATAAATCCAAATCGACTCGTTGCCGTAATATTGAATACACTTGATGTCAATTTTGGATCAATAAAATCTGGATCAGCTTCGCGATCAGTAATTTGATCTTTCTTATCATAGGATACAATAGTCGCAAACAAACTGTGGCGAGAATTAAATGCATCAAAAACATAAGTGATTGATGACGTGATGTTCGTGGCAACCCATTCTTCGCGATTATCTTTATATGAATAAGTAGTATCACTTCCGCTTATGCTGGTGAGTTCATCAATTGTAGTAATTCCATTCTCCCTGCCTATATTTCGATAACCGAAGGATACTGTCGGCAATCCAGGGCCTGGTATAATCGTAAGATTCGTCATTATCCGGTTTTCATTTGTTACATTTGCAACGGATGTTAGCACATCGTCATCCTTGTGACGATATTCAACTGACAATAAAATCCGGTTCTTAAACAATTGTATTCGATCGCTTAGAACCGTTTGGTTCCACCCTGAAATAAGGTAAGGGTTTGCCAACGATTTGAATTCTGGTCCAACGCGGGAATATTCAGCGGTCAGGTAATTGCCGAAATAATTTAATTTTATGCGACTCCGATATGATAATGATGGCATATTTACCAAGGCCTCGCCGATGGAAACTGTTGCTGAGTCTCCGAACGCCGCTACATCAATTGGCGCCAATGGGACCATGTTAAACCCTATGACAAAAAAGTCTTCAATATCCCGTGGATCAAATGGTATTACATCCAAATCCAATGAGCCAGCCAGTGAATTATCCAAAGAATCATCCAATAATGTGTCCATTTGGGATAATGAAAGGGCTCCATCCCAAATATCCTTATTAAGCAGACTGAATGCAAATTCTCCTTCAAGCAATACTCGTTTATGATCCAGGTAGAATCCAATATCACTGCCAAGGACTACATTATCTTTTGGTGTTGCGCCCTTCCAATCCGTGGGATCATCACTATAAATGTTATAAGAATAACTCCCGTCGCCATAGACATCCTCACCGTTTAACGCCATAAGTTCATCTATTGTGTACGTGCCGGTGGCTAAAACCCCGGTGGTATCCCCATTCAATACTTTTGCGTCACCCAGTATGGCATTTACGCTATTAATGTCATCCTTTACTTTGATAAAACTCATACCCCATTGAAAGATTTTTCCACTCCCAAAACTTAAACGGCTTGCGGAAATATTTTGATTAAAGGTATATCCCTGACGATTCAAGCGATACACGGCCAGTGAATCCTGAAATCCCTCACTGAACAGGTTATAGGAGGCATTTTCAGCCAAACTACCGTCAATTTCGCGTAGCAATTCACCCTTAACATATTGAAAATTCAATACGCCCAATTTCAAATTGGCGCTCACCCCGCGAATCCTTTTTCCATCCAGAGTAAAACGTGAATATCGTGGATTGGTATCACCAAACCCTAAGTCCAAGAAACGACTGAACGATAATTTCAGGGTATAGCGACTGCGAGGTTGTATCAATGGATCTTCATCAGATGCCATTTTTATATTCGTACTAAAACGGAACCAGTCATAGGCGGTACCTTTAAAAAATAAACCAAAATTACCAACGGTTAAATTATTGTCCCCTACTTTTTCACCGCGATAATCAGAAGAAGCCTTCCCGTTCCATTCGACCTCATCCGTCCATTTCTTTTTCCCCGCCACGTTAAAGCTCCATTGCTTTTCCAGAGGATCCATTCCATCTCGAAAAATCATGACTTTAACTCTGTGGGTGCCCGGGTTAATCATAGAAGGTGCATAGCTAACCATCTCCGGCTCTACTTCAGCACGATCAGAAATTTCAACACCATCCAGATAGAGTTGAACCCGATCGGTTGAAACACCACCCATATCATAATAAGAAGCAGCGATTAACACGTCTGTTTTCAGCACCGCCTCATTCGGCATTGGACTGAAAATTAAAATTTCGTCGGCATAATTTTTTGTGAGCAGTCCAACCGCAAATAATAGGCTGATAATAAAATTTTTCTTCATCAGAAAACTATCTCCAATTCGTTCCAAATGTTTTATTGATACTGAATAATCACTTCTTTTAGGTTGCCATCAGCATCTTCGATTTCAAAGCGAAGTTCATGCGTTTCTCCACCAGCTTCACCCTCTCCACCGAAATCTGGGACGGAACCTTCTTCTGTCTGTGTCACATCCAACCCACCATCCGGCGTGGAGTTGGCAGATTGCCCTGCATCTACGGTAGTAGAGTCGCCTGTAATATTATTTGTCACCACCACGGTACCAACGATTGTCACGAACAAATCGCCAAGTACCGGATCTGACACGATAACAAGCTCAGTTCCTTTTACAGATGCAACTGACGTCGGTGTCGCGATAATAAATTCTTTTCCTTTTTGTTTTGCCACCGATGCAGCCATTGTCCCATAATTCAATGCAATGCGTTTATTGATTCCGTTTTCGGATTTAGTTCCGCCAATCAGGAATTCAGAATTTTCACGAATTTTTACAGTTGTTTTGTCGTCAAGGTACATAACGACAGCAAACCCATCCTGGCCAGTTTGGATAATATCTTCATTTGCTAATCCGGCACCAAGTTTTAATGGGGCTGTCGGGGATTCATTGGCATATATGTGGTTGGCAGTACCTTTTGTTTTCACTGTAATGGCGACCTTACCTTCACCAAACAAAAAGGTTAGCGCTATCATCGATAATAAAATCTTTCTCATTCTGACACCTCAACTGATAAAATGTTTATTGGATGATACGTAACCGTACCCGTTGAGTCGGTTTCAGCCACACCCTGTGAAATCAGGCTCTGAATAAATGTGAAATCTGTTGGACTTTCATCCAGTAAAACGTTCCCAGTAGATAGATAACAATAACCGGAATTGCACTCGGCAAAGATATTGTTGTACATGTCATCACCAATCAAGGATTTTAAAACCTGCATATTGGTATTTGATTCGGCAGCCTGTGTACAGTTCGGAGATGAACCAACGCGAAATGCATTGATATTACTCAGTATACCGTTGTATCCGGCTGTTGTACTCATTACTTTTAACATTTGCCAAACATAAACCTTTGAGTCTTCCAGAGGTCCTGCATCACCCGTAGGATAGGTAAAAGAAGTGACTCCATTTCCCACATAATACCATTCTTCACTTTGATTCAGTGGAAGACGGGTAGTTGATTCTATCGCCTCATCTGCCGAACCGTGAATACATGGATCATACTCCGCAACACGAATATAATAGGCACAGCCACCGGGAATTTGACAGGGATCCGTATCCCAATTGAAGGTGGGTGTCGCAATCACATTGCCATTTTCGGAAATATCTGCCAAATCGCCACCAGGATCACTAAGTGTAAGTGTCACCGGCGATGTTACATTAATCGTCTCGTTATAGTTTTGCCAAACCTCAAATTCATCATCCCCGTTAAATATTTTGACGCCGAAGGTATAATTCCCGTCGGGTAACTGTCCTGAACTCACAACATTATTAAATAAATTAGTTGCTCTGTCCAAATCAATCTGTTCTTCGATGTTCACCCTGAAATCGATCTGAGTGCCTTCCACATCATAAATATCATGCGTATTAACCGTCATGTCCATATTAGAGATAAATATATCATTGCTAAAATAAAATGGTTCGGTTCTAAGTCGAAGAATTGTCTCATTATCAAGTTCAAGCGCTTCAGATGAAACTGTAATTTCAAATTCGATCATTGCGCGTACACTGTCAGACGTATTGTTTGATAATGTCGCCTGAAAAATGGGTATGCTGGAACTACCTGTATTTAAATCAATAGAGGAAATGTAGTAAGTCACATACGGTGTTATTGTTACATCCAAATTGACAGGTGATTGACTCACTCCTGCAGTTGCGAGTAACAAGCATAAGGTGATTAATTTCTTCATAATGTCTCCGATGGGCTATTCAAACTTAAGCAAAATTGGGTTGCCGTAGACATAAAAGTAACACCAGAATAATAGATAAAAAAAAGAATTTCCATCTCGGTGAGCCGAAACACATGGGATGTGGTTTCACCCTATTAGAATAGCAGTTATATGGATTCAAAAATTATTCTGAAACTACACTTTTAGCCTACTATCTTGTATTTTTAGCCATGTCACAACAGAAGAAGTATGATTATATAATCATTGGGTCTGGCTTTGGGGGTTCTGTTTCAGCACTGCGATTGGTTGAAAAGGGATATTCTGTTTTAATGCTGGAGCAGGGAAAAGAATATCATACTGAAGATTTTCCCAAAACCAATTGGAATTTTAGAAAATATTTCTGGCTTCCAAAACTTGGACTATACGGAATCCAGGCAATGACATTGCTCAAAGATGTGTTTATTCTCCATGGAGCGGGTGTTGGGGGTGGAAGTCTGGTGTACGCCAACAATTTGCTGGTTCCGCCAGATAATGTATTTGAAAATGAAAACTGGGGAATCCCGGACGCAAAAAACACCCTGACTCCTTTCTATCATACCGCCCAGAAAATGCTGGGTGCCACGCCGTGTGAATCCATTGCTGAATCAGATGAAATTGTAAAACAATGTGCAAACGAAAACCAGCGCGGTGATACATTTCATGTAAACGATGTGGGTGTGTACTTTGGTGATCCGGATACAACCGTTCCCGATCCTTACTTTAACGGTCAAGGGCCTGACCGAACCGGATGTACATTTTGTGGTGGTTGCATGGTAGGCTGTCGAGTTGGCGCAAAAAACACTTTGGATAAAAATTATCTACACCTGGCCAGATCCAGGGGTGTCCAAATCCAAGCGGAAACGCAAGTTCTCGATATAAAACATGAAAATGAGGAATTTTTAATCAGAACCAGGAAAACAACAGGAGTATGGAAAAAAACAAAGGAATATTCAGCCTATGGAATAGTTGTTTCAGCGGGGGTTCTTGGAACAACTAAATTACTTTTCTCCTGTAAAACCCGAGGTTCACTTCCAAAAATATCGAATCAGCTTGGAAACCGTGTGCGTACCAACAGCGAAGCGTTGGTTGGAGCAAAGTCGAACAGGAAAGATGTGGATTTCTCGAAGGGACTTGCTATTACTTCTGGAATTTACCCTGATAATGTGACCCATATTGAAGCAGTCCGATATGGCCGAGGACAAGATTCCATGTCGAGTCTGGCAACTGTGTTGGTCGGCGGTCACCCCACAATACCACGACCGCTCTTGTTTCTTGGTACCATAATTCGAAAGCCTATTGCCTTTATAAAAAGTCTATACCCCTTTAACTGGGCTCACCGTACCGTTATTTTGCTTGTTATGCAGACAATAGACAATTATCTAAAATTAAATTTCCGTCGAAGATGGTGGCGTCTGGGAGGCTATTCTATAAATTCAAACTGGAACACGAAAAAGAAAGTCCCGTCCTATATACCCGTTGCCAATCAATATGCTAAACAGATTGCAAAAAAAATTGATGGGGATGCCTTTAGCGTTTTACCAGAAGTAATGTTTGATACATCCTCCACTGCACATATTCTCGGTGGATGCACGATGGGAAAAAATGCTGAAGAGGGTGTTATTGATTTTTCCGGAAAGGTACATGGGTATGATAATCTGTATGTGATTGATGGATCAGTTATACCCGTTAATCTGGGTGTCAATCCCAGCTTAACAATTACGGCTCTGGCCGAGTACATTATGGATAAATTCCCAAGTAAAACAGAGAACAGATAATCCTGCATATTTATTTTATCCAGGGGGTCAATGCAGTGTGTAAATGCTACCCCCAATAAATTCTCGTACCAATGATGACCCCGGAATGATATCCAGATTTCCAAATGCTTCAAACTTATGCAGTAAATCAGAAATCCTGTTCACCCGCATCAGGGCATCTTCCCTCTCGGGCTGCTTCGATAATTCTTCCTGGATGTGCTCTAAATATGGCTCGATAACCTGCTTGAGAACCGGTAAATCATAAGGCAGAGCGCCGTTGATTTGAAAATCAACGGTTCCTATATGGGGAATAATATGCTTTAATTCGCTGCGTCTAACATAATGCCAGTGGCCAATGGTTTGAAGCGGATCATAACCACGATGTTTGGCGTCTCTAACCATCCTGCGTAAGAGCCGAATATCTGTCCATCGGATATACTCATCGTGTTCATCCCTGATTTGCGAAATAGTCTCAATATATAGTTTAAATTTCTGATTATCGTCTATTCCCTCCGTCATCGGTGGGAATAATCCGTGTAGTGTGTCTAATAAAATAATACGACCCTTGTCCACAGTGATCACCTTCCCATCCGGGTACCGCTTACCCTCCTTAAAGTCATAATGGGGCATCTGGATAGAATCACCATCTACAAGTTTTAATAAATGTTCATTAATTAAAGCAATGTCCAGCGCTTCAGGCGTCTCGAAATCATAGTCGCCATAATCATCTTTGGGATGATCTTCCAAGTTGAAGAAATAATGATCCAGATTGAGCAATGATGTTCGAATTCCACGCGCTTCCAACGCCTGTGCCAACTTGGCCGTGGTGGTCGATTTGCCTGAAGAAGATGGGCCTGCAATAATAATCACTTTTAACCGGTTTTTAACGTCGGATATTGTATCGGCAGCTTTTTCTATACTTTGATGATAGTTTTCGTCGGATTTTTGTACCAGCCCTTTTAAGTCTCCTTTTTGAATAATCCGATTCAATCCTTCAATTGTATCGCAGCCATGTACGGTATTCCAACGTAGAGCCTCATACATAAGAGGATAGGGTAGGAGCATGGATTTTTGCCGTTTGATACGATGGCGCTCACGGGTACGATAGTCGCGATAAAGAATGAATGCCTTTGCCGTGCTGGCATGTCCGCCCTCAATCAGAATCCGTTCGACGATATCCTGAATATCCTCGACCGATGGGATTGACCCATCAGAGAACTGATGAAACAAGGTATAGACTACTTCATCCGAAACCTGTTGGCTCCTGTATTTATTATGACCCCCAAGGGATGCAGCAGCTTTATATATAGCGTTTGTTATGCGTTCCTGATTAAATGGAACGATACGTCCATCTCTTTTTTGTACCGATATTGGTGTACTCTTCACTGGTTAAACCATTTCCTGAATCTGTTTCGGATAAAAATAGTGATCTAATACTCCTGATTGCTGCGTTACGTCAGTCCAATGATCGATATTTAGAGTGATACAGGCTACCCCAGCGGTAGGAATGCGTGATATAAGATTTCCGCATAAAAAATTTGTTACGTTGGTTATTCCCGGGTTATGACCAAATAATAACACACATTGATATATATCCTGAATCGCCTGTATCACTCGCAGAAGGGTTTGTGTACTGGCTTCATAAATATGCATATCGGTGGTAATAATAGATTGGTTTTCTTGATAGCTATGTGCAAAATGTTTTGCGGTGCTGTAAGCCCGCACGGCAGGTGATGACAGCCAAAAATCAGGCTTAACACCCGCTTGGAAAAGTACATCGCCCATAACGGGTGCATTCTTTTCCCCACGGGCATTTAATGGACGATCAATATCTGAAAGCCCCGGATGTTGCCAACTTGATTTAGCATGACGTGTAAGGATCAAGTTTTTCATTGGGTTACCCTTGTTGCAAATTTACATTCATATCCTTAAAGTACAAAAAAGCATCCAGTAAAAGATGAAATTAATCATATACCCTAAACAGGGTATGTTGTTTGTGAAATAGGGTACTTGCATATACCGTATATTGTGTTATATTTAGACCCCCAAACGGTTAAAAATGACAGTAATTACTTAACGAGGAGAGAGTAATTTGCAGACAATTGGGTCTAAGATATTATTTTTCTGTGCGCTATTTACGCTGATTTTTGCCGATCCCTTTGAGATTGCAAGACCCAGTGCCGGTATGATTGTGCGACCGAACCAAACTGGGATTCTTGGTCAGTTAATGCAAAACAACTATAGCGCAATTGATGCATCCGTCTCCTGGGGTATGGGTGATCAGGGTTATTTTTGTGTTCATGCCGATCGTATTACATATCTTAATCAAGGTCTTCACATCAAAAATGAATTTTTCCCCCTTTACTACGGTTTTGGTGGAATGGTACAATTCAAACAAAATGCTTATACCAATACTGATTTATTCACACGGCTTCCGTTCGGTATCACAATGAAACTCAACCAAAATCCCGTTCGTGTATTTGCGGAAATTGTTCCGATGGTCAGTTTGGTACCTACAATGCAATATGAAATGTCCGCTGGTATCGGTCTACGCTATTCTTTTTAAATAGGCGTATAAAACAATACTCTTTACCCACCTTAAGGTGGGTTTTTTATTCTGCAAAGAATTTTGTGGTAGATTGATTCTTGTATAGGTAAAATATTTCGACGATATTCAACAGATATCATTTGAGACTCTGACAAAACGCATAACTATTTCAAGAAGTTTCAGGAAACAATGGCACCTATAAAGACAGTACTAATCGTTGAAGATGATTTTGATTCTCAGCAGCTTTTATATTTTATATTACGAAACCGTTACCATCCTGTTTGTGTGGACAGCGTAGATGAAGCCAAGAAAATTCTTGCTGAACAGACGGTACACCTGGTGTTATTGGATTTATCTTTGGTCGGTGATCAAGATGGTTTAACATTATCGAGATACATTCGAAATAATGAGCAGTATGCAACCATACCTATTATTGCCGTCACAGCCCACGCTTTTGAAACCGATCGAGAAAACTGCATGAAAGCAGGATGCAATGAATTTGTTACCAAACCAATTATCCGGGAAAAACTGGTGAATCTTATTGAAAACCTGGTTTGATCTTCTTCTTCGCTCTGTAACCCGCATCCCATCATATCCAATCCAAAATACATTTCCTATCAAATATACGTGTAAATTCAGCGTTTAATTTGCGAACAATATGATTTTTCTACTTGTCGTTATTACAGTACTTGGGTTAATCCATGGTTACGTTGGGCTGAGGATTATACCCGCGTTTGGGATCCATGCACCTTGGCAGCTCATCGTATGGATCGCAATAATTTTGCTTGCAATATTGCCCATTAGTGGTCCTGTCTTACGGTACCAGGGGTTTGAAAACAGATTCACCGATTTTCTTTCCTGGATAGGGTATACCAGTCTAGGTTTTTTCTTTATGGCATTTATAATTATTCTAATGCGTGATTTTGGTTTTTTCATCTGGTTCAAGGGAAGCGCATTGCTGCACTTTACGGATGAACGGTTTTTTAGCCCTGAGAGAAGGCAGGTTCTAGTTTATCTTACCAATATGGCATTGTTATTCTTTACCAGTGGATTGTCCTTTTTTGGCTTTTATCGTGCACGGGGTGACGCGGAGGTGGTTGAGGTAGACATTCCTATAGAAGATTTACCTGCTGCGTTGGAAGGGATTAGAATTGTCCAAATTTCTGATATTCACGTCGGGCCAACCATTAAGCGCGACTTTGTAGAGCGAATTGTACGTAAAATTTCTGAACTAAATCCTGACATCATCGCCCTGACCGGTGATTTGGTAGATGGTTCAGTCTCACACCTGGCAAGCGATGTGTCGCCACTAGCAGATCTTGAAGCGCCCTACGGTAAATATTTCATTACCGGAAACCACGAGTATTATTCAGGTGTTAACCACTGGTTAAAGAAAACACATGAATTGGGCTTTAAAAACCTGATAAATGAAAATGTATCCGTACACATTAAGGATGCCCAATTAAATATATCGGGAGTGACTGACTTGCATGCCCATCAGGTTGATAAAAGCCACAGAACCGATCCCGAGAAAGCACTGTCCGGTGTGTCGCCTGATACCATTAAGATCATGTTGGCACATCAACCCGGTTCGATCCATGATGCCAATCGACTTGGGGTTCACCTCATGCTGGCTGGCCATACGCATGGAGGTCAATTTATGCCTTTTAATTTGGCTGTTTCTGCTGCTCATCCCTACATTGCCGGTAAACATAACCATCAAGGTACCTGGATTTATGTGAATCGCGGAACAGGGTATTGGGGCCCTCCGTTACGCATTGGTATACCGAATGAAATTACCGTCCTGACCTTACGAAAGAAGATATCTGATACACTGGTTGCCTAAACAATCCTCGTTGTGTAATTCCGGTCATACTTAAATTTCTATCATGGTTGAAGGTATAAAACCTTATGTTGAGTGGAATGATGACTGGGCCACCGGTGTTGTTTCAATTGATTCCGATCATAAATATCTGGTAGCGCTAATACAAAAACTCTTTAATGGCATGATGTCTGAAAAAGGCACCCATTTTCTCAACACCATATTTGTCGAGATTATTGAATATGCAAAATACCATTTTAAACGCGAAGAACGAACATACGAACAATATCAATTTGATAAAATCGAAGAGCATCGAGTGTTGCACCAGCAGTTAATTAATCAGATATTGAATAAAGGCGCAAAGCTAGTAGAAAAGGGCAACGAACAGGATTTAAGTTTTGAAATACTTGATTTCCTGAAGCACTGGTTGGTAAATCATATTGTAAAAGAAGATTTGAAGTTTAAGTATTTCCTTCAGGAGCGTGGCATCTCTGTGGAAAGCACATCCTAAGTATATAACAAACAGAGTGAAAAGTAAAATTAATGACTTACAAAATATGGGATAATCTGGATCAGGTTGAGGCGTACGCTAACAAGCGCTACAAATCATGGGATCAACGCTGGATCAGCAATAGAGAATTAAAAATGGTCGAGCGCCTTTTAACTGAACATCAACTTGAAGGGCCTATTTTAGATTGCCCATCAGGTTTTGGACGATTTTATCCTGTATTATCAAATTTCGGTGACGTATCTGGGGCAGACTTAAATCATTTTGCAGTAGAATACTATAATAAATACATTTCAAAGGATCCCCCTGCAGTAGAAGCACGGGCTGAGGAATTACCATTTGATAACAATCATTTCAGTGGTGTTTTCAGTTTCAGACTCCTTCAGCACATGCACACGCCCGAAGATCGCATTGCAATTCTCAAAGAATATGCACGAGTAAGCAAATCATGGGTGATTGCATCCCTCTATGTTTCTTCCTGGCTGCACAATCTGCATCGATCAATTGTTAAAATGCCATCAAAAATAACGATGATAACCAAAGATGATTTGGTGCGCGAAGCCGAAGCAGCAGGATTAACTTTGGTTTCAGTCCAATCGGTGATTCCTGGCTTACATGCCAATAGAATTTGTTTATTTACGACGAATAATTGATTTGATTTTTTTCCGTCGCGAACGATAACGAATCAACTTTTCCCTGTATTCTTTATAACGATCCTGCCAGAATATATCAACACCACTAGTGTCAGAATAACTGTTAAAAAATATGTCAATATATTGCCCTGTTTCTGGCAGGTTAAATTCCCCAAAATAAATTTTAGCCAAATCCTTTAATCGTCTTTTTGTAGTGGGTTGACGTTGAACCGAGCGGTTTAAATCGATTATATAGGTCCTGTTCTGGTCATCGACCAGAAAATTTCCAGATGTCAAATCGCGATGGAAAATTCCAGCATTGTGCATACGAGCCAAATTTTCGCCAAGATCATGTAGAATTGCCGGAATTCTTTCTTCCTCAATTCCCGATTTTAAGGCATTCCGTAATGTTGTGTGTGGGTCGACAGCTTCTGATATATATACATTCAATTGAATCCAGCCAATCCACCTTTTCGTCATTACAAAGATCGGTTGCGGGGTGCGTGATCCTGCGTTTACCAGATTGTGAGCCGTTGTATAGCTTACTTGTGCCCGGCTCTGAATGAAGGGTAGAAAGTAAAAATGAAACTTGCTCCGCCAACCGAATAATTTTACTACAAAAGACTTTTCATCCGAGTCACATAGTGCCACGGTATTGGGGATTTCATCAAATATCTTTTTCGCTCGAATCCTGAGTTTTTTGGAATCGGTTGTTTCGTCGAGCGGGAGACTTTCAGGCAATATTCCTTTAGACGAAATGAAGGTAAAAAATGAGATGGGACTTCCCGTTTACCTGGCAAGGCGTTTATGGTTCGATTCTGATGTCCGCATCTTCAATTATTACATTGTAGGTATAACCGTATCCAAAATCTTTGTTTGTTGCCACTTTCCCGGTAACGACAATCTGATCTCCAATGCCTGCTGTCTTATCGGTAGTAACAGTGAGATCATATGCTCCTTCGAAATCCGTCCCATCCTGGATGTGTAGCCAATTGGTGTCCATTATTTTCCCAGTGAATTTTACTACTTTACCACGCAATTTGACCTCTTTCCCCTCCAGGGCCTTGCTATTGCGGAAAATTTCTGCCACTGTTGTTCCATTCTCCAATTTATGTATTTCTATCGCTTTCGTGCGCGACGGGTTTACGGCACCCTGTGTTGATAGTGCATGTAACCATTTTGCAGTTCCGTTGTCACCAGAATCATACCCGTTCATTACACCGTCTACAAAATATATTTTATCGAAATTCCGATCGAGAGTTGAACTGTAAAAATCTGTCATATCCATTGAAGGATGGATCGAGACTTTATCGCCTACTTTTACATCCGCCAAAGGGCCCGCAAACCAAGTATCCTTTACCTTAATGTATGTATATCCTCCGCTGTTCATGGTCTCCTGGACTTCCCCACTGGCCACTCCCAGGTTCGAAAAGATATTCTCAGATTTTTGATTTGTTTTCGAATGACATCCCATAGTTACAATGGCAAAAAATAGAATCAGGATTACTGGCGTTTTCATCGGTAGCTCCGGATATGCGTATTGGTTAAAAAGTGTTCCAAATTGAAGCCCTAAGTTCACCATGATGTGAAATGGGTTTCAATCAATTTCGTATTTGTATACGCTCAATAGCACATGGAATTGATGAGGGTGTGCAAATCATGAAGCGCACTAATGAGAAATTCAACGTATTTCAATAGTGCAAGTAATCCCGCCTTACGGTACCTGCAAATATTCCTATTTTAATCTGTAATAATGGGGAAATAACCTATTTTCGGTAACGTTCGTACAGGGTGGCAAACATTAATCGGCCGACCGAATAGGATAGATCTGTCATCCCCTCCTTGCCATAATCAAGCAGAGGGATAGTGTTACAGGCATGGCCCTCAGAACATCTATCCAATAACCTGATTGGTAAGCTTTGGAGTTTTGCTGCTCTCCCCCATCCCAATCGTCCTGTTCGCTTGCCATACGGTCCTGTAGAAACATTGCCAATCCTTCCAGCGAGGGATTGGGTTATCCAGATCAGGAGCATTCCATAGATGCATTAGTTCGTGATAGGATTGTGGCATTGGGTCCCTTTCCCTTAAGGTCGCGGCTTCCTGAATGATGCCGCTGGCAAGGCTCACTTGAGAACCCCAGCGATCCGGAATTTCCATCACGCAAAGCGCAGGTGCTCCTGCCAAAGGACCGAATACTTCTTGCACCCAATCCTCAATGGAAAGTGGGTTTTAAAAGTGGGACCGCTCTGAATCATTTTGAGCTGGACCTCCCCAGATTATCGGTGGATATCGACCTTAATTACGTTGGCATTCCTGAGCGTGAAGAAATGCTGGCACATCACCCCCAGGTTGAAAAAGCCATAAAAGCAGTATTTTTAAGGGAAGGGTTAACGATTAAAAGAGTACCCAATGAACGCGCCGGCGGAAAGTGGAGGTTGGGATACCAGACTTTTTCAGGACAATCCGGCAGCCTGGAAGACACCAGTGGTTGCGATGATATTTCTTTAGTGGTCTTTTTGGTTGCTGGTATCTGATTATCTGAGCCACTCAGGATTGCTCCGATCAAAATTCCCGGTACGTCACTTGCGGTAAGGCCGATCAGGGGTTTTTGCAATTATTCCCCCGTCAACCAGGTTAACAATTCGTCATCATTTGGTATTTTGCCGGACGACTTCACTTCGTCATTAATTACCAGTGCCGGTGTCATCATAATACCGTAATCCAACAGCTTGTTGAGGTCCG
>CAZZIU010000005.1:119509-140383 GCA_964654545.1 uncultured bacterium | reverse complement strand
ACGGTTGGTGCCGGTGTGGTAACGGAGATTATTCAGTAAGGACGCTATTGTGGCAAAACAATCGATCAGAATAAGTTTAAAAGCCTACGATCATTCGCTGTTGGATAAATCCACAGAAAAGATTGTAAAGACTGCGAAATCGACCGGTGCGATTATATCGGGGCCTATCCCGTTACCCACCAAAAGGTCAATCTACACGGTTTTACGATCACCACATGTGGACAAAAAATCACGCGAACAATTCCAGACCAAAATCCACAAACGATTAATTGATATACTGAACTCAACACCAAAAACAGTTGAATCGTTGATGAAATTAGATCTTCCAGCTGGTGTCGATATTGAGATAAAGGTGTAGTAATGCGCGGATTGATTGGTAAAAAAGTTGGGATGACCCAAATCTTTTCTTCAGCAGGGAAAGTACTCCCTGTAACAATTGTTGAAGCGGGTCCCTGTGTGGTTACGCAAGTTAAAACACTTGATAACGACGGATACGTTGCAGTACAGGTGGGTTTTGAAGATCGAAAAGATAAACATACAACCAAACCACTTAAGGGTCATTTTGAAAAAGCCGGCATATCACCGAAACGAATTTTGGCAGAATTTAGAACTGTGCCCGAATTTGAATACAAGCTTGGACAGAAATTCAATGTTCAGATATTCAGAGTTGGTGACAGAGTTGATGTGAGTGGTACATCAAAAGGACGTGGATTCGCTGGTGTGATCAAGCGTCATAATTTTCAACGCCAAAATGTTACCCATGGGCAAAGTGAGTATTTACGCCATCCCGGTTCTATTGGTCAAGCATCTGATCCATCCCGAGTTTTTAAGGGAATGAAAATGGGTGGTCATTATGGCAATGAAAAAATTACCACGCTTAACTTGGAAGTGGTTGGTGTTGACGCTGAAAAAAACCACTTATACATAAAAGGGGCTGTTCCAGGCGCTAATAACGGTTATTTAACCATTACGAAATAGAAAAAATGGAATTTCAAGTAAAAAAATTAGACGGCTCAAATGACTCAAAGATGAAAGTCAGTGATACAGTGTTTGGGATTGAGCCAAATGAATTTGTTGTTCATCAGGCAATATTGGCAGAATTAGCAAATATGCGCCAAGGAACCCATGCTTCTAAAAGCCGAGGGCGGGTCAGCGGTGGTGGTAAAAAACCGTGGCGACAAAAAGGTCGTGGGGTGGCTCGCGCAGGTTCAAGTCGTAGTCCAATATGGAAAGGCGGTGGTACCGTTTTTGGTCCACAACCTCATACGTACAAGAAACAATTACCAAAGAAAATGAAGCAGTTGGCCCGACGTAGTGTATTATCAAGCAAGGCCAAAGCTGGTGCAATAGTAGTTGTTAATGGAATTACGATGGATGCACCAAAAACAAAAACCATAGTCGATTTTTTAAAAACATTAGACTTAGATGGAAAAAAACTTACACTATTGATTGGCTCTCTAGATGACAGTTTATTCTTGAGCGCCAGGAATTTACCGAACATAAGTATTATACCATCCAACGAAGCAAGCACTTATGATTTGCTGGACAATGAAGTGCTTTTATTTGATAAAAACGGTCTTGCAATTTTGAATGAACAACTGAGCACTAAGAATTAATATGGCAGATTTTAAAGACATAATATTGCGCCCTTTATTCACAGAAAAAATGAGCGTATTGGAAGAGACTCAGCGGAAGTATGCTTTTCAGGTGACACCAAATGCAAACAAAATCATGATTAAATCTGCAATTGAAAGTCTCTTTGATGTGAAAGTAGAAAAAGTAGCTACCATGAACCGAAAAGGGAAAGAAAAGCAAATGACGGTTCGAAGTGGAGGTAGAACAATCCGTACACAGGGTAAACGATCGGACTGGAAAAAAGCCGTCGTTACTTTGAAAGAGGGTTTTTCTATTGATTTGTTAAAGGGTGAGGGAACTGTATAATATGGGTATTCGCAAATTAAATCCTGTAACTCCTGGTAACCGTTTTGGCACCCGATCAGATTTTGCCGAAATCACGACGGATAAACCAGAGAAATCGTTGACAGTAGCCCTAAAGAAAAGCGGTGGTCGGAATAATAAAGGTCGTATTACTGTACGTCACCGTGGTGGTGGTCATCGCAGACGCTATCGCTTGATAGACTTCAAAAGGGATAAGCACGGCATTCAAGGTAAAGTCACAACGATTGAGTACGATCCCAATCGTTCTGCTAATATCGCTTTGGTGGTTTATGCTGATGGTGAAAAACGTTATATGTTGGCCCCGGTTGGATTAAAAGTAGGCGATGATGTGTTGTCCGGTGAAAGTGCCCCATTGAAGGTGGGGAATTCTGTCCCATTAAAATTGATCCCAACTGGGATGCTCGTTCATAATGTTGAACTTACGCCGGGTAAAGGCGGACAAATGGTCCGAAGCGCTGGAGCTGTTGCTCAGGTAATGGCCCATGATGCTGGATTAACAACCTTAAAACTCCCTTCGGGCGAGTTACGAATGGTACGAGAAGAATGCGCAGCTACTCTTGGCCAGGTTGGGAATCGTAGCCATGAACAAATTGTTTCAGGTAAGGCTGGGCGTACACGCTGGTTAGGTATTCGTCCGACAGTACGCGGTGTTGCCATGAATCCGGTTGACCATCCAATGGGTGGAGGAGAAGGAAAAACATCCGGAGGAGGACATCCAAGGTCGCCATGGGGTCAGCCATCAAAAGGATTTAAAACCCGCAAGCGTAAAAAGAAATCAAATGACATGATTGTGAAGAGGAGAAAGTAGTATGCCTCGATCCCTGAAAAAAGGACCCTACGTCAGTGAAAAACTGATGAAAAAAATTCAGGTCATGAATGATTCTGGCAAGAAAAAGGTTATTAAAACCTGGTCCAGACGCACCATGATTACACCAGATTTTGTAGGGCATACAATAGCCGTGCATAATGGCAACAAATTTATTCCTGTTTACATCTATGAAAATATGGTAGGTCATAAATTGGGCGAATTTGCTCCCACCAGAACATTTAGAATGCATTCTGGCGATAGAAAGAGTTAATGAAATGGAAGCACGGGCAATACATCGTTATATTAGACAATCACCGCGCAAAGTGAGAAAAACATTGGATGCCATTCGCGGTGAGAATGTGGGTAACGCCTTAAACATGCTGCATTTCTCTCCGGAGAAAGCAGCAGAGGTAATTGAGAAAACCTTGCATTCAGCAGTTGCCAATTTGATGGTGTTGGCTGATAATAAAGTCGTAGAGCCGGAAAAATTGAGTATTAAGGAAGCGTTTGTTGATGGTGGACCTGCAATGAAAAGGTTTCGCGCAGCCTCCATGGGTAGGGCTTCCCGATTACGTAGGCCTTCTTCCCATTTAACAATCGTAGTAAGCGACGAACAGTAACGGAGGATTTTTTGGGACAAAAAACACATCCTGTCGGATTCCGTCTTTCAGTCACAAAGGACTGGAGATCAAATTGGTTCTCACCGAAGGAAACTTTTGCGTCTGAACTGGAAGAAGACGTCAAAATCAGAAAGTATTTAGCTGCTCGTTTGCCGAATGCCGGAATTGCAAAAGTTGATATTGCTCGCACCTCCAAAGTTGTGACAGTCACAATTCACACGGCCAGACCCGGTATTGTTATTGGTAAAGGTGGGGAAGAGGTTGCTCGATTAAAACGGGAAGTGAAACAGCTTACCGATAAAGATATTCAGATCAACATTTCTGAAGTAAAACGACCGGAACTCGATGCAGCGCTGGTTGGTGCAAATATTGCACATCAGTTGATCAAAAAGATTTCTTATCGCCGTGTTGTAAATAAAACAATACAATCCACCATGCGCATGGGTGCAGAAGGGATCAGAATAAATGTTGCTGGTCGACTTGGTGGTGCTGAGATTGCACGAAGTGAAAAATTTATGGAAGGAAAAGTCCCCCTTCATACCTTGCGGGCTGATATCGATTACTGTCTAACCGAGGCACATACAACCTACGGTGTTATTGGTATCAAAGTGTGGATTTGTAATGGTATAATGCATAAAAAACAATAATCATGTTAGAACCAAAAAAAATTAAATATCGACGTCATCACCGTGGTCACCGTCGCGGAATGGCTATGCGTGGAAACTTTGTGGCCTTTGGCAGTTATGGTTTGAAGGCTGTGGAAGGTGGATGGATATCCGCTCGTCAGATTGAAGCATCACGTATTACCATTGCACGTGTGGTGAGAAAAATTGGAAAAATGTGGATTAGAATATTCCCGGATAAACCGATTACCGCTAAACCAGCGGAAACGCGAATGGGTAAAGGTAAAGGTGCACCGGAATATTGGGTCGCCAATGTAAAACCTGGACGAGTATTATTCGAGATTGAAGGTGTTACAAGAGAGCAAGCTGAAACAGCATTTAAAAATGCCAGTTATAAGTTGCCAATTAAAACAAAAATTGTTGAGCGCAGGGAGTTTTAACGGGAATGAAAAATTCAGCATTAAAAGAAATGACCGTTAATGAGCTGGAAGTGAAATTGCAGGATAATATTGATGCCTTGCGTAATCTCAAATTCCAAAAAGCTCTACAGCAAATCGAAAATCCACTGGAAATTCGGAAATTGAGAAAAGAAATCGCTCAAATTAAAACAGTATTGCGGGAATACGAACTTGGTTTACGTGTTCCCAAAGATGGGGAATAAGATGGCTGAAACGCGTAGAAGACAATCCTTGGTGGGTGAAGTAGTCAGTACAAAAATGGAAAAGACCGTTGTTGTGGATGTTTCCTGGAAGGTCAAACACCCTGTATACAAAAAATATATTCGCAGAAATAAAAAATATATGGCTCATGTGGCATCTGTAGAACCGAAAATGGGTGACCTGGTTCGTATATCGCATACCAAACCAATGAGCAAATTGAAACGTTGGCAAGTGAGTGAAATTATCCGTGAATCGGAAAAAATTGGATAAATGAAGTGATTCAACAAGAAACAAGATTAAAAGTAGCCGATAATACAGGAGCCAAAGAGGTCCTGTGTTTTAAAATTCTTGGTGGAAGCCGGCGACGCTATGCATCGGTTGGTGATGTGATCGTTGTTACCGTTAAATCCGCAATTCCTGGCGGAATGGTAAAAAAAGGAGAGGTCATACGTGCCGTGGTGGTTCGGACTAAGAAAGAAGTACGACGTCAGGATGGTTCTTATATTCGCTTTGACGATAATGCAGCAGTATTGTTGAACACAACGGGTGAACCTAGAGGTACACGTATTTTCGGGCCTGTTGCGCGTGAATTGCGTGATAGTGGTTATATGAAAATTGTTTCTATGGCTCCAGAGGTATTGTAATGTTTGTGAAAAAAGGAATGACGGTTCGCGTTATAAGTGGTAACCACAAAGGCTCCGAAGGAAAAGTACTACGAGTATTTCCAAAGCAGAATCGTGTTTTGGTTGAGGGTGTTAATTTTATTAAACGTGCCACCCGACCTTCACAGGAAAACCAAGCCGGTGGATTTGTTGAAAAAGAAGCACCCATCAATATATCTAATGTCATGGTCGTTCATGGCGGAAATGCATCCCGAATTGGGTACAAAATATTAGAAGATGGAACAAAAGTTCGGATCTCAAGGAAAACTGGTCAGGAAATAGAGAATTAACATGGCAGAAAAAACAAAAAAGAAAACTGCTGCCAAAAAAACGGCACCAAAGGGAAGCAAATATATCCCTAATTACAAAAAATTATATTTGGAATCAATCGTTCCAAACATGAAAAAAAGATTCAATTATTCAAGTGTTTCAGAAGTACCAAGAATGACAAAAATAACCCTAAATATGGGTATTGGTGACGCAAAAAACAATACAAAGGCACTTGAAAGCGCTTTAGAAGAAGTAAAACTCATCAGCGGTCAAAAGCCGGTAGTAACAAAATCTAAAAAAGATATATCCAATTTTAAAATCCGGAAAGGATTTCCAGTTGGCTGCATGGTTACCCTTCGCGCAAACCGGATGTATGAATTTTTTGAAAGATTAAATTCTATTGCTTTGCCACGAACCCGCGACTTTAATGGGTTGTCCTTTAAATCTTTCGATAAAGGCGGTAATTATAATTTTGGAGTAAAAGAGCAGATCGTTTTCACAGAAATTGATTACGATAAAATAGATGCTATTCGTGGAATGAATATTTCGATTACAACAACGGCCAAAACAAGTGATGAGGCCTATTGGTTGTTAAAAGAATTTGGATTACCATTACGTGAAAAACCCGTCAAACAAGTAGAGGAAGCTGAGGCTGCTTAATGGCAAAAAAATCTCTTATTGTTAAAGCAAAACGACCTGAAAAGTTTTCAACAAGACAGTACAATCGATGCTTTAAGTGTGGACGACCTCATGGTTATATCAGACGATTCGGACTTTGCAGGCTTTGTTTCAGGGAAATGGCGTTACTTGGTGAAATCCCGGGCGTGACTAAGGCAAGTTGGTAAGGAGTATACATAGATGTCAATGACGGATCCCGTTGCAGATTTTTTAACCCGCATTCGTAATGCGATGGCGGTGGACAAGAAGTGGGTTGATATTCCTGCCTCGAATACAAAAAAACGTATCACCTTCGTTTTGAAGGAAGAAAATTACATTGAAGATTTCATCTTTATTGCCGATGGTGATAAAGTTAATATTCGCATCTTTTTAAAATACGACCATCGGGGCAAACCGGTGATAACCGGATTAAAACGAGTAAGTACTCCCGGTTGTCGTGTGTATGTTAATGCCCATGAGATTCCACGTGTACTGGATGGGTTGGGTATTTCCATAATTTCAACTTCAAAAGGTGTTGTTTCAAATAAAGCCGCTAAGAAATTAAATGTTGGCGGTGAATTACTTTGCAATGTTTGGTAAGGTCTAATGTCAAGAATTGGTAAAAACCCCATAGATATTCCAAGTGGTGTTGAGGTGACGCTGAAAAACTCAATGCTGCATGTTCAAGGTCCAAAAGGACAGCTCGATGTATCAACACATCCTGAAATTGACGTAAATATTACAGAGAATAAGATAGTTGTCACACGTCCTTCAGATTCCAGAAAACATCGATCTTTGCATGGCACTATTAGACAATTGGTGTCCAACGCTGTGACTGGAGTGACCTCAGGATTTAAAAAAGAATTAACGATTATTGGCGTTGGTTATCAGGCCTTTGTGGATAACAAACGTTTGGTATTGCAGGTTGGATATTCGCATGAAATTGTGTTCGATCCACCCGAAGGTATTGATATTGAAGCAAATCGTACGGAAATATCCATTTCAGGTATTGACAGACAACTGGTTGGTGAAGTTGCAGCCAAAATTCGATCCTTTAGAAAACCAGAACCTTATAAGGGTAAAGGTATTCGTTATAAGGATGAATATGTCCGTTCCAAACAAGGAAAAACAGTAGGTAAATAGGAATGGCTAAATCGAAAAAAGAAATTGCCCGTTTAACGCGAAACAGAAATCGCAGCAAAGGTGTTGCAAAATTTCATGCTGAAAGGCCTCGATTATGTGTTTTTCGGAGCAACAAACATATTGAAGCGCAAATAGTTGACGATTTTACTGGCAAAACGCTGGTTTCGGCATCAACGCACGATAAGGGACTGAAAACTGCTGTTGCAAAAGCATCTACCAAGACTGACTCCAGTGTATTGGTGGGTAAAGAATTGGCAAAACGTGCAAAAACAAAAAAGATTGAAAAAGTTGTGCTTGATAGAAATGGTTTCACATACCATGGTCGTGTAAAAGCTTTGGCAGATGCTGCCCGTGAAGGTGGCTTGTCATTTTAATTTTGGAGAATTGGTAAACAGATGATTAACCCAGCTGAATTAGATTTACAAGAAGAAGTAGTTGTCCGTATTAAACGGGTGGCCAAAGTGACATCTCGTGGAAAACGGTTTCGTTTTACGGCGCTGGTGGTGGTTGGTGATGGAAAAGGACATGTAGGTGTCGGACTCGGAAAAGCCAATGAAGTCATAGCTGCGATCAATAAATCAAAAGAAAATGCAAAGCAGAATATTATACGCATTCCAGTGATAAACGGTACCATTCCACATAAAATGATTGGAAAATACGGTGCCAGCAGTGTGATGTTAAAGCCTGCATCTCCTGGGACTGGTATCATAGCAGGTTCTGCAGTTCGTGCGGTAATGGAGCAGGTTGGAATTCATAATATTCTTACAAAGCGTCTGGGTTCAAACAATGCACTGAATGTTGTTAGAGCTACTATGGAGGCACTAGTAAATCTTCAGGATGCAGTATCAGTGGCTAACAAACGTGGAATCACCATTAAAGAAGTATTTAATTAATATGGCGAAGAAAACAAAAAATAAATTGATACGAATTACTCAGGTAAAAAGCCTTATTGGCCATAATAAGAATTTTGGAAAAACCCTGGAAGCATTGGGTTTAAAAAGACTAAATCATTCCGTAGAGCAAGAGGACAATCCGGTTATTCGTGGAATGATACGTAAAGTGGATTTTCTTTTGAAGGTTGAGGAACTGTAATGAAATTGGGCGAATTAAAATCACCAGCAGGAGCGCATAAAGATACGAAACGACGAGGTCGTGGAGCTGGAAGTGGTTTAGGAAAAACGGGTGGTCGTGGACACAAAGGTGCCGGTTCACGAAGCGGGAATAAAACCCGTGCATGGTTCGAAGGTGGACAGATGTCCTTGGCACGCCGATTACCAAAACGCGGTTTTTCGAATCATTTGTTCAGAAAAGAATATCAGCTTGTTAATCTTTCTGTGTTAGAAGGATTAAAAGATAAAAAAATTGATTCGCAGGTACTTTATGATAACGGGTTGATCCGATCACCTTACAAGCCAGTTAAAATTCTTGGTGATGGATCTTTGTCCCGTGCAGTTGAAATTACAGCGGATGCATTTAGTAAAAATGCTGTTGCAAAAATTGAGGAACAGGGAGGCAGTACGATAGTCCTGTGATAGAGCGAATACAAAATATATTTAATATTCCTGAACTGCGTAAACGGATCATTTTTACGTTCGGTATTTTAATTGTCGTCCGTATTGGCGCGCACGTACCCATTCCGGGTGTAAATGGTGAGGCGCTGGGTGCTGCGATTCAAAATTTTCAAAATACCTTGTTTGGTTTATATGACCTCTTTGCCGGTGGCGCATTCCAAAAAGCAACCTTATTTGCACTGGGAATTATGCCCTACATATCTGCTTCAATTATTCTGCAGTTGATGGGTTCAGTCGTACCGTATTTCCAGCGCCTACAAAAAGAAGGTGAAGAAGGTAGGAAAAAAATTACCCAGTTAACACGTTATGGAACGGTATTAATTGGTGCTATGCAGGCATATGGTGTTACTGTGTTTCTGAAAAGCATGACTGCAAATGTAGGCGGTTCTACGGTAGCAGTTGTTCCAAACCCGGGTTTGTTATTCACATTCACAGCGATTGTTTCACTGGTAACCGGAGTGGTATTACTTATGTGGTTAGGTGAGCGCATAACGGAACGTGGAATCGGAAACGGAATTTCGCTTATCATTATGATAGGCATTATGTCACGTTTTCCTAACGTGATTATCTCTGAGGCTACACTTATTCGTGAAGGTGTTCGGTCCATTTTATCGGAATTCATTTTGTTTGCCTTATTTATTGTAATTGTAGGGGTTGTCATTCGATTGACCCAGGGAACACGGAAAATTCCGGTACAGTATGCAAAACGTGTTGTAGGAAGAAAAGTCTATGGTGGTCAATCCACACATATCCCACTACGGGTGAATACAGCAGGGGTTATGCCAATCATTTTTGCCCAGTCAATTATGTTTATTCCAACAACGGTTGCTACCTTCTTCAGTGAATATGATTTTATGCAATCCATCATGCGATGGTTTTCATTTGACCATCCCTTTTATTGGTTGGTATTTGGAACCATGATAGTCTTTTTCACCTATTTTTATACCGCTATAGCTTTTGATCCTGTGCAAGTATCCTCTACAATGAAACAACAGGGTGGGTTTATTCCAGGTGTACGTCCAGGAAAACGGACCGCAGAGTACATTGATAATATTTTAACCCGTGTAACACTCCCGGGCTCTATCTTTCTGGCATTGATAGCAGTTGCACCCTATGCCATAATGAAAGCTGCCGGAATAGGTTATGATTTGGCTTCCTTTTTTGGTGGTACCAGTTTGTTAATTATTGTTGGTGTTGCACTGGATACATTACAACAAGTTGAGTCGCATCTAATGATGCGACATTACGACGGCTTTTTGTCAAAAGGTAAGATTCGCGGCCGCCGCCGCATGTAGCCATGGTTGCAATAAGGTCTGACAGGGAGATCGAGTTCATAGCTCGAAGCTGCCAGATTGTTGCGGATACGCTCAATCTGTTAGAAGGATACATTCATGACGGAATGTCCTTAATAGAATTGGATAAAATCGCGGAGGAGTTTATCCGTTCTCAGGGAGCCCGTCCGGCATTCAAAGGCTATATGGGTTTCCCGTCAACATTGTGTATTTCTGTTGATGATGAAGTGGTTCATGGAATACCACGTAAGGCTTCTTTGGTTGAGGGGCAAATGGTAGGGATTGACTGTGGCGCTGAGAAAGATGGATATTATGGTGATTCTGCAAGGACCTTTGCGGTGGGCAGCATCAATGATGATAAAGCGCGGTTAATGAAAGTGACTCAAGTATCACTGTTTAAGGGTATTGAAGTAGCGCAAGAAGGGAATTACGTTTCTGATATTGGGCATGCAATTCAATCTCATGTGGAAAACCATGGCTATTCTGTGGTGCGCGAATTGGTTGGACACGGAATTGGGACACAATTGCATGAAGAACCTCAAGTACCCAATTATGGCGAACCGAAGCGTGGCTACAAACTTAAAGCCGGAATGGTATTGGCCATTGAGCCAATGATAAATATGGGAAAAAAAGAAGTTATTACTGATAGTGATGGGTGGACAGTCCGTACCAAGGACGGTTCAATGAGCGCTCATTTTGAGCATACGATTGCTATTACAAAGCAAGGACCAAAAATCCTCAGTATAGGTAGCAAAAATGGCTAAAGAACAACCAATCACTGTAGAAGGTATTATTAAAGAAACATTGCCGAATGCAATGTTTAGAGTTGAAATTGACATAGGTGGCAATACCCATGAAGTGCTGGCACATGTCAGCGGAAAAATGCGGATGCATTTTATCAAGATATTGCCAGGGGATACAGTTACATTAGAAGTATCACCCTATGATTTGACAAGAGGACGCATCACGTACCGTCAAAAGTAGGAGCATCATGAAAGTTCGTCCATCTGTAAAAAAAATGTGTTCAAAATGTAAAATTATCCGACGCAACGGAGTTGTGTTGGTTATTTGTGAAAATCCTAAACATAAACAAAGACAAGGTTAGGGACCGCAATGGCGCGTATTGCTGGAGTTGATATTCCAAGAGACAAAAAGGTACCTTATTCATTACGGTACATCTACGGTATAGGTCTATCCACCGCACAACATCTCTGTGATGAGGCCGGAATTGATCAGAATACCCGGGTGCATGATTTAAATGAAGAACAGGTAACTGCACTTCGAAATGCGATTGGCAAATTGGAAGTAAAAGTTGAAGGTGAGAGCCGTTCCTTAGTTGCAATGAATATTAAGCGGTTAAAGGATATCGGCAGTTATCGTGGATTACGTCATCGTCGGGGTTTGCCGGTAAACGGACAAAGAACAAAAACGAATGCCAGAACCCGTAAAGGTCGCAAACGTACTATAGGTTTAGGACGCAAAGCGTAGTTAAGAAAGGATTACTCATTGGCTAAACGTACAGAAGTCAAACGCAAAAAGAAAAAGAAGGGTAGTGTCGACTCTTCCGGTGTTGCACATATTAAGGCAACATTTAATAACACACATATTACCTTAACAGATAAATTTGGTAATGTGGTTGCTTGGGCGACAGCCGGTACATCTGGATTTAAAGGATCACGGAAAAGTACTGCTTATGCCGCCTCACAAGCTGCTGAAAATGCTGCAAATGAGGCCAAGTCTTTGGGTTTGAACAACGTGGAAGTTCGAGTAAAAGGTCCTGGTGCAGGGCGTGAATCAGCGATTCGCTCATTAGCAGTAGCAGGATTAAATATTACATCAATTAAGGATGTTACACCATTGCCTCATAACGGTTGTCGTCCTCCAAAACGCCGTCGGGTATAAGGATCAGGAGGAAGACGAATGGCAAAATATAGCGGAGCAAAAGGGAAATTAGTCCGGAAATTCGGCGAGAACATTTTTGGAAATACCAAATATGATCGTTTACTGAATAAGAAACCGTATGCCCCAGGACAACATGGGCAATCACGGCGTCAACGGTTATCAAATTATGGTACTCAGCTGAATGAGAAACAAAAAATTAAATTTATGTATGGTTTGTTGGAAAAGCAGTTTCGTAATTACTTTATGAAAGCCGATCAAATGGTGGGTGAAACTGGAACAAACTTATTACAGTTATTGGAAAGTCGACTGGACAATGTAGTCTATCGCCTTGGTTTTGCACCGTCAAGACCAGCAGCACGGCAATTGGTGAGCCACAGACATTTTACAGTCAATGACAAATCAGTAAATATCGCTTCCTATCAGGTGAAACCTGGGGATGTAATTCAAGTTCGTTCAAAGAGCAGAAAAATGGATATCATTTTGGAATCCATGAGACGTATTAAAGGGGACATTGAATTACCATGGTTAGAACTTGATAAAGCAAAAATGTCAGGAACATTTATCGCCATTCCAGATCGTGATCAAATGAATCTGACCGTTAATGAACAACTTGTAGTAGAGTTATATTCTAAATAAAACCGTAGGGATACCATTTTATGGCTAATGATTTAAACTTAAATATTGGAATTGAAACTGTTACTTCAGATGCGACTGAAGGACGTTTTACAATAAAACCATTACAACGCGGATTTGGTGTGACCCTTGGGAATGCATTACGTCGGGTAGCGCTAACCAGTATTCCTGGTGCGGCCATCACCAATATAAAGATTGAAAATGTACAACATGAGTTTGGTACACTGGAAGGCGTCAGGGAGGATGTTGCTGACATCATCATGAACCTAAAAGGTGTACGCTTTAAGCTGATGGACAGCAATCCGGACAGAGTTTTGTTAAAACTGGAAGGCCCATGTACCTTCACAGCTACAGATATTCAAAAAGCCAGTGATCAATTCGAAATTTTAAATCCAGATCATTACATTTCAGAAATCAATGATAAAGGTGTTGTTGAAATTGAGATTAGAATCGGGATTGGGATTGGGTACGTATCGGCTGAAGAAAATATCATGCCAAACGCTCCGATAGGAATGATCGCTATCGATAGCATTTTTAATCCGGTTACAAAGGTTTCTTACCAGGTTAATTCACTTCCTGGAGAAAAAGAAACCAATGAAGCACTTACCATTGATGTGAGAACAGATGGTTCTATAACACCTATTGATGCCGTTAGCTATTCAGCTTCAGTGCTGAAGTCTCACTTATTGGTTGTTGAAAGCTTAAGTAAACCAGAAGTGTTGGAAGTTTCTGATAATTTAAGTGAAGAAACACTGGCAACAAGAAAATTACTCAAATCAACAATAGATGAAATGGAACTTTCAGTCCGCAGTTTTAATTGCTTACAGGCCGCCGGAATTAAATATATCCACGAACTGGTAAGCAAAGAAGAGAGCGAAATGCTTAAGTACAAAAACTTTGGCAGGAAGTCGCTGACTGAATTGGTGGAAAAACTTGATGAAATGGGACTCCACTTCGGAATGGAAGTTGAACAATATTTAACCGAAGAAGTATAAAAAATGCGTCATCGTAAATCGACAAATAAAATGGGTTTAAGTACCAAATCACATCGCAATGCCATGTTGGCAAACCTGGCGAGTTCCCTGATTGAACATAAACGAATCAAGACAACCCACAATCGTGCGAAACAACTTCGTCGGTTTATTGAACCATTGATCACTTTTGCCAAGCGTGGCGATTTAAATGCGCGTCGGCAGGTATTGCGTAAAATCAGAAAAAAGGATGTCGTACACTCCTTATTCCATGAAATTGCACCGGTTTATGAAAATCGCCCAGGTGGTTATACACGAATCACAAAGTTAGGATTTCGCGATAATGATCGTGCTGCCGTTTCACTAATTGAATTGGTAGATATGGAAGGTGTTGGTCAAGAGGCTGCAAAAAAGCCTAAAGAGAAGAAAGAGAAAACCGATTCCAAATAAAGCATGGTCTGAATTGCACAATTTAACTCGTTTATATTATAAGGCAACCAAAGCGGTTGCCTTTCTTTTTATTCTGGAATTATGTTTCGCTAATCCCGCCAAACAATCCTTTGATTACACCTGTATGTGGGTAGTCCGAAATACCATATTGTCCGAAAGAAATATTGAAGATGTGGTATCGTTTGCAGAGAAAAACGGTATAAAACATTTGTTCGTACAAGTGCGAGGTAGGGGGGATGCTCTCTACCAATCGGCTCTGGTACCTCGAAGTGCACTCCTTAGAGACGATAATTATGATCCTCTGGCGACTATGATTCAATTGGCGCATGAAAAAAATATAAAAGTACATGCCTGGGTAAATGTGTATGTATTGTGGTCCGCCGGACAGGTACCCCAGAACAAATCACATTTATTTTTTCAGAAACCAGCGTGGTTTGACAATGATGGGAAGGAAAAAGACCCCCTGGCTTTATTAAAAAAATATAGAGCGGCTGGAGGTAAAGATGAAGGTATCTACCTGGCACCCCATCATCCGGAAGTAAACAATCATTTGTTGGCTGTCTTCAGAGAAATCGTAGCAAAGTATGACATAGATGGTTTGCATATGGATTATTTACGGTATAAAGATTCACAATACGGCAAAAATGAGAAAGCAATCGATGCCTATACTAAATCCAATGGTGATAATCCCAATATATTCCTGTCTACCAGGGGAATTTCTTCTTCGAATGCGCAGTTTGGTGCGAAGGTAAGCAAATGGGGAGACTATAAGCGTCAGGCAATCACTGATTTGGTGAAAAAGACCAATAAAATGATCAAGGATGTTCGACCTGGATGTGTATTATCGGCGGCAGTAAAACCAAATTTGTATGAAGCCCGTGATAGATTTTATCAGGAATGGGACGTGTGGTTGGCAGCTGGTTATCTGGACTGGGCAGTTCCTATGAATTATACGACTTCATTAAGGGATTTTGCGAAAAATATTGATATCATTTATGATAATTTACCTGAAAAATACCGCAAGCGAATTATTATGGGTGTTGCTACTTATAATCAGAAAGCGCAAGACACGGCTGACAAAATAAAGTATACCAGAATCACGCGTTTCCCGGGCGTTGCCCTTTTCTCCTATAGTGTCGTAGGTAAAAATCCCCGGTATATGGATCCGATCAGATACCTAATCAATCAATAAATGAATTATTTATGGAACGATGATTTCAAAAAGATCTCGCTCCAGAGATACCTTAGGAGATTCCACTATCCGCCCGATCTCATTTCCGACACGTGAGATAATAATCGTAGGAACAAATTGAATTTTCAATTTCTTATAGCCTTCTTCATCAATCGATTTTGTTCGATCAACTGCTAGAATACGCAATTTCTCTTTTGGATAATTTAATGTATCGAGTATTTTAATGAATCGGGGAAATTCTCTACGAGAATCACCACACCAAGTGCCCATTACAATCAATATATCGACTTCATTTATAACGGGTATGAGTGTAGCCAAGTCTTGCTCAGATACGTTGTAGCTGTTGTACTCGGCTTCATACCATTTAGCGTAATCGCCCTGTTCGAATTCGGGTAACTTACAATAGCCAATTAGCATATCATCTGGTTTCTTGTTCAAAATAATCTTGTTATGAACTTTTGTACAGGCTGTCATGACAAGCAAAAGGGAAAAGGCAAGAAATTTTATCATACTATTCTCCAAACCGTTGATCGGAAATTACGTTTACCTGTGGATATTTTCATGATTGCACGATCAATCTTTGTAAATTTCCATCTTTGATAATATCGCACTAGCAATGGATGAGGTTTAGAATGTCGCAACGAAAAATACAGGCTCCTAGGGGTACAACACTATCGTGCAAAGGATGGCAACAGGAAGCAGCATATAGAATGATTCAAAACAATCTGGATCCTGATGTAGCCGAAAATCCAGATGAATTGGTCGTTTATGGCGGTAAAGGAAAAGCTGCAAGAAACTGGGATGCATTTGAATCCATTTTATCGACGCTAAAAAAATTAGAAAATGATGAAACTTTGCTCATCCAGTCAGGGAAACCGGTTGGCGTTGTTAAAACCCATCCGTGGTCGCCTCGAGTTCTCATTGCCAATTCAAATCTGGTTCCGCAATGGGCGACCTGGGAGCATTTTAATGAATTGGACAAAAAAGGGCTCATGATGTATGGTCAGATGACTGCCGGCTCATGGATTTATATTGGTACCCAGGGAATCCTACAAGGGACCTATGAAACATTTGCTGCTGCTGCAAAACAGCACTACAATGCAGATTTAACCGGAAAATTTGTACTAACTGCCGGTCTTGGTGGAATGGGGGGAGCTCAACCATTGTCCGTTATCATGAATAATGGTGTATGTATAGTGATTGAGGTTGACCCACATCGAATTCAGCGTCGATTAGAAACCAGATATCTTGACGTGGCATCCGAATCATTAGAAGAAGCACTGACACTGGCAAGAGATGCCGCGCTGAAAGGAAAGCCTATCTCCATAGGGTTGTTGGGAAATGCTGCAGATATTGTTCCTCAAATAGCCGCAATGGGAATAATCCCCGATATGGTCACGGACCAAACATCTGCTCACGACGAATTAGATGGATACGTTCCGAATAATATGACCTACCAGGAAGCAATACAATTGAGAACGCAAGATCCAGATAGGTATACAAGAGAAAGTTTTCGGGCAATGGCTGAGCATGTGAAGGGAATTTTGGAACTTAAAGCCATGGGTGCCGTCTGCTTTGACTACGGAAATAATCTCCGCGGTCAGGCACTCAAAGCGGGAGTCAAAAATGCCTTCGATTATCCCGGTTTTGTCCCGGCCTATGTTCGTCCATTGTTCTGTGATGGCAGGGGGCCATTTCGCTGGGTAGCTTTATCCGGCGATCCTGAAGATATCTATAAAACGGATGAAAAAGTTCTGGACTTGTTTCCCGAGGATGAAACACTCGTAAGGTGGATAAAAATGGCCCGTGAAAAAGTACAATTTCAAGGATTGCCATCTCGGATATGCTGGCTGGGATACACCCAACGGGCAAAATTCGGTGTTGCATTAAATCAGATGGTTGCCGCGGGAGAATTGAAAGCCCCAATCGTTATCGGACGGGACCATCTGGATACGGGATCAGTGGCATCACCTTACCGAGAAACCGAAGCGATGAAGGATGGTTCAGACGCGGTTGCGGATTGGCCATTATTGAATGCCCTGGTGAATACTGCTGGCGGAGCAAGTTGGGTTTCCATCCATCATGGTGGAGGAGTTGGCATGGGGTTGGCCATTCATGCAGGACAAGTAAGTGTAGCGGACGGGACACCGGAGATGAAAAAAAGATTGGAGCGTGTTCTCACCAATGATCCTGGCATGGGAATATTCCGCCATGCCGACGCAGGATACGATCGAGCGATAAAAAACGCGAAAGAATGGGATATGCACATTCCAATGCAAAAAGGTAAATGAGCACAATTCTTCTTCAAAATATTGGGTGTTTAGTTACAACCGATCCTCGGACCGAACACGTAGAAATTCGGACCGATACGCAACTACTTATTTCGGATGGCATCGTTCAATCTATTGGCGGCGATGAATCGAATGCTGATTCTATTATTGATTGCAATGAGAAAATGGTTACTCCCGGATTTGTTGACTCCCACACCCACCCGGTATTTTTAAAGGGAAGAGAGGAAGAGTTTGCTTTACGAATTGGAGGGGCAAGTTACCAGGACATAGCAGAGAATGGCGGTGGTATTCAAGCAAGTATTGAAGGTGTGAGGGCAGCAACAAAAGATGAATTGATAGATGCCATTCTTCCAAGAATGGATCGATTCATTGCTCTTGGTACAACCACCATCGAAGCAAAAAGCGGTTATGGGTTAGACACCGTATCGGAATTGAAAAGTTTGGATGTATTGGCGGAAGTAAATAGACAGCATGCCATTGATATCATCCCCACGTTTATGGGTGCCCATGCCATCCCTGTAGAGTATAAATATAATCCACAGCAATATGTTGATCTGCTGTGTATGGAAATGATTCCAGCAGTTGCCGAGCAGGGGATCGCCATATTTTGCGATGTGTTTTGTGAAAAGGGGTATTTTACCGTTGACCAATCCCGCCACATTTTAGAGACCGCACTGGAATTTGGTTTAAAACCACGGCTCCACGCGGATGAATTTGAAGATAGTGGGGCTGCACAGCTTGCCGGAGAATTGCGTGCCGTTTCAGCAGACCATTTAATGGCCATTAGTGAACAGGGTGTTCTGGCATTAAAAGAAAACGATGTAATTGCTACCTTGCTGCCAGGTACGACCTTCTTTCTAGGATCGCAAACCTATGCCCCGGCTCACAAATTAAGAAGTATGGGTATTCCCATTGCCTTGGCCACTGATTTCAACCCGGGGAGCTGCCATATTCAATCCATGCCTTTTATTGTAGCATTGGGTTGCATCGCCCTCGGATTGCCACCAGAAGAGGCATTCAAAGCTGCAACCTGGATGGGTGCAAAAGCACTTCTGATAGAATCAAGACAAGGTGCAATTTTGGAAAATCGTCAGGCCGACATCATCCTTTGGGATATCCCGGGATTAATGCATATTCCGTACAATGTGACGGATGTACCAATTCAACGAGTATTTAAAAAAGGCAAGGAAGTCTTTTCTTCTCCTTGCTGAACAGGGAAATTACATTTAAACTTCATTCTTAATTTTTTCTGAATAATACGTAAAGCGAGCATATGAAAAAAGCTTTGTTACTATCGGTAATCGCAGCAGTGATGCTTCAACCTGTTTTTGGGAATTACGCGTTTTACAAAAAAATCAGTAATACCTGTAGTTCTTACAGGATTAAAATAAATGACCGAAACATGCATATGAATGGCACTGTGTTTACGGTTGAGCTTGCGAGTAAAAGAAACGATTTTGAAATGGTCATGCTGGTCGGCTTTGCCGCAGTAGGTCAGGCTATTATTCATCAGAGAGAATTGGCATTATCAAAACCTGATTTCACACCAATGATTCCGGAAAAAATAGAAATTGCTGTAAACGTTCCCCTGGGGAGAAATGAGACCATTATTACGGCGATTGCCCCTGCCAAATTGGTAGAGGAATTAGCAGATGGTTCATTGGAAGCATCAGAATTTATGCGTCAAATTAAAGATTCAATTTCATCACATTAAGGAGGTAGCATGTTTGATCCAACTTCATTGTCAGGATTGTTTGTCGAATATGCCCGTGCACTTGGTTGGTCCATTGTAGCTGCAGTAGGATTCGCTTTTGGTGTGGGCGTAGCATTAAAGGTTTTCGATTGGTTATCCACGGATATTGATGAATGGGAAGAAATCAAAAAAGGAAATATGGGAGTTGCCCTTATTTTCATTACATTGATTTTTATGGTTGGTTTGCTGGTTTATAAAGTAATCTAAACACTTCTCAAATCAGAAGTTTACAGTCCTCCCATTTGGGAGGACTTTTTTATATTGGAGAAACCCAAATAGGGTTGGTATATGCACGCTTGCCACTGTTGGTTGCTATTTCAGCGCGAAAATATCCTGAAAATGTGATATCCAATGTTAGTATCTTTTTCCACGATTCACCTGTTATATGTTCATCCAGTATAATTTTTTCACGTTTTGAGTTAATGAGTCCATGAATCAGTTTGACATGGCTTAGTTGACCAAACATCACCGATGATGAGGTATATATTTCAATCACACATGAGGTCGCATGTATGGTATCACCCATGCTGACTTTTTTTTCGTCATTGGAGATATCCAGGGAAATTGAAGGGCCGTCAGTGATAATACATTTGCCTGCTTTTAGGTGATCAATGATACTTTCAACCGACGGATTTTCATGTCGAATAATCCCGGTGCGACATTGTCCTAGAATTTGCTCACGATGAATCCAGGTCGATAACATTGGGATTTTAATTTGATGGAAACGATTAAAATTGCCATGGGCATCATTTCCTGCAAAAATGAAAATTTTTCTACCACTGAGTAATAATTTCACCCAATGACTGAATCCTGTTTCAAAGGCCTCATCAAAACAACCATTGAGAATCTGTAATCCATGAATAGGATTATCGAGAACGTCCTTGTATTCCCATTTACCTCTATTTATTAGCCACTGCTCTAATTTAGAATAAGGTACGAAAGGATGAGCAGCTATTACTAGTGCCTTACCAGTTACCATGTTGGAGACTTCAGTAATGGAGTGCTCAGTGCGGGTTTTGCTCCATTTCTCCGCACCATCACCTGAACCAGGTATATATTGCTGTTCATTATAAACCAATAAGTGTACATTTCTGTGATTTCCATTCGATACGGTCACTTCTTCACCAGGAACAAGTTTAATCGGTGATGAACTATTGAGTTGATCAATCTCATCCCTGGAATCTTTCCATTTTTGTAAGGTAGGATCATTTTCCTTCCATGAACCATACATATCATCCAAATCGTATGAATGATCCGTAACGGTTAAAAAATCCAGCCCCAATGCCTTGATCGTTTCGACGGTAACGTCCAAAGCCGCCCCAAATTCCACGAAATCTTCTGTGTAGTTGCTGTGATAATGCAAATCTCCCCATAGAAAAACGTCTGATCCTGGTAATCGTTGTTTGTCAGCTAGTACT
>CAZZIU010000005.1:103236-119409 GCA_964654545.1 uncultured bacterium | reverse complement strand
ATCTCCCCATAGAAAAACGTCTGATCCTGGTAATCGTTGTTTGTCAGCTAGTACTTCTAATGGAAAAGCCGGTGACGAGTGGATATTGTGGGTCGTTACTGAGTGCCTTTTTCCATTTATCGTGAACGTTATTTCTCCGTCTATCTTTATTTTGCCGGTTTCAATTATTTCAATTGGTATAAGATGTGAAAACCAGTGTGTGTCAATTATTGTATTAAATGATTTTTCTACCCTATTGGTAAGACCCGAGGGAAAAGATACATTTAATTTTACCTTATCTAATTGTATAGGGTAAGCATCTGCATCTTTAATAATCAAAGATATCGGAATTGGTTTATCAGGTTCAACGCGGTGGGGCGCGTCCAATATTATTTCAGGTTCTTTTCGATAATATCGGGAAAATGGCCAGAACCGAAATCGGTAATGCATCTCGGTATAGGATAGAATTCCACGAAACAGTTGCAATCCAGATGGGACTATATTCACAATACAGTAATGATTTTTTCTAAATAATGTTGATCGGTGTGATCAAACGCGGCTTCTTCAGGTGAATCGATATCCAGGACTGCTATGGTTTTCTTGTCTCGTACAACAGGTATAACAATTTCTGATTTTGTTTTATCGTCACAGGCAATATAGCCAGGGAAAGAATGGACATCATCAACAATTAGACATTTTTGCTGTTGCGCTGAACTTCCACAGACCCCTTTGCCGAAATGTATTATTCCACAGGCAAGAACGCTTCCCTGATAGGGCCCAATCTCCAAAAGATTTTTACTGATTGAACGATAAAACCCAACAAAAATCCATTCGGGAAAAGCATCATGCAGGAGGGAGGAAATAGATGCCATTTTTCCAATGCCTGTCAATGGATAACCATCTGGACCTAGAAAAGATAGAATTTGATCAACGGTCTTCTGATAAAGTGCTTCTTTTGTCATGATCAATTGACGAGTAGATAAACAAGGATAACAGCGGCAAGTGTATTTATCCCATTAATAACATCGTTATTAATGGGTCTCCATCCAGAAATTAGTTCCGCTTTATGATGACAGTGAACTGTCTGTTCAATTATTTGTCCACACGATGAACATTGATATTTTGCTTGAATGGTTCCACCCAAGACGGAATCCATAAAAGATCCAATCAATCCCGCTAGGGCGATAATCAACATCTGTTGGAGATCCAGATTAAAGAAAAAGCCTACACTACTGATCAGGATTGCGCCAAACAGTGATCCAACGATACCAAGTACTGTAATCCCTCCGGAATCACCCGCTTTCATTGGTTTCAACGTGAGACAATGCCTAGGTGGATGCTTACTCCGCATACCAATCTCCGTTGCCCAAGTGTCTGCCGCTGCTGCTGCAATAGCAGCTAGAAAAAGTGGCGCTATACGATCGCTGTTGGTAGTGAAACTCCAAATTGCTATTGCAGTAGCTACTCCACCATTTGCTGCTACTTGGTATAGGTTACGACCATTTTTTGTTTGATGTTCGGATTCAATATTATTGCTTCGTGTCAGCAATGATGAAGTTATAAAAAAGGCAAAGAGTGGTATGATCCAAACCAATCCGTGGGTAGAAAAAATTATAATACCCATAATCCATGCAAGTACTGCACCATCTTTTGTTAGCCACCTTTTATTGACAGAAAAAATGAAGATGATTGAAGAACCAACCATCCAAATAAAAATAGGAAAAATCAAATCGAGATTATATTGGATAATAAATAAGTCTGAAAAAAAAGCGACCAGTAGCGGAATTGTAAAATTGTCAGACCCATTTTTACTTGTGATTTCGCCGAAAGTAGTAATCATCGCAACCAAACCAATAATGCCCATCAGCGCAGCTAAAGGTAAATATTGTAACTGATGCATATACCATGATCCAAGTATATAGGTCACCATTAATAAAAGAAAAGATGCAATAAACATGAAGACCGTACCTTCCATGCTTTTTTTATCTTCCCAGATAGAAAATTCTTTTGGTCGACGGACATGACGTCCAACGGTACTTGCCAGGGGGTCTGCAATTGCCATTACTATCATTGCTGCAGAAAAGAGTATTGGTTTATTCCAAAAACCAATACATAATATCATAAATGCAGCCGGGAAGAAGACGGTACCGTAATTATTGGGTGCATGTTGATGAATGGATACCAACAAATCTCGTTTCAATAGGAGCCAATTTCCAACTACAAATAGAAATCCTATTGCCAGACCTGTTTTAAAATCCGAAAAATACCATGGTGAAAATGCTGATATAATCCCAACCGACATGTGCACCATTTTTCTGGTTGTTGCACTTTTCAACTGCTTTTTTTTGTTTAACATCTCACTCAAACCAAGAATGAAGCCAATGACCAGAATAAAAATTCCTGCAAGCGCAAGGTCTGATGTACTATGAATTATCTGTTTCACCATCTTTGAAAACTTTATAAAAGCTAAGACTATTTCACAAATAGGTGCTAAATAGAAAACAATTATTTAAGTGGATAATATTATCCACTTACCTTGATAATAATATAATAGTACTGTAATTTGTTGTATCTCAAAATACAGGATAATAATATGGGGGAATTCATAAATTCGATTGCATTTGATCCTGCTGAACCTGTATTCACGATTGGTGTGGCTGCTGCGAAAATCGGTGTATCGCCTGAAACATTACGACTATACGAGCGTGAGGGTCTGTTATTACCTTTTAAAACCAATACTGGTCGGAGATTATACTCACAGACGGATTTGGAATGGATTGCATGTATTCGACGTCAAATCACTTTGCACAAACTCAATATTGCCGGGATTCGTAGACTACTGGCTCTCATACCGTGCTGGGAATTAAAACCCTGCTCGGTGAAAGAGAGGGAAAATTGTCCGGCTTATCGATCCAATAATGCCGTGTGCTGGCAGTTGCCGGCCTCATCTCGTGAATGCGCTGATGGTGATTGCCGAGTTTGTGAGGTATACAAGTCGGCAGGAAAAGTCGGACATCTAAAGGAAATGTTTGAACTGACACTGCGTACTCCATAAACGGGAATTTCAACAGGGAATAAATGTTTCTGGAAAAAAGATTTCTTGAAGTTGCGTAAACAAGGAAATAATTCAATCTTCTAAACATGACTTCTTGATCCGAATTAAAATAATCAGTAAAGTTAAATTCCGATGATTGAACACAAATGGCGATTAAATCATGAAATCAGAAATTACTCTTTTAGTGGTACACGGCTTAAGGGATAGCTCATATGAAAAAATCAAAATATATTAAGTTATTTATCTTCGGGATTATCTGTTTAATTACCTGCACCTATGCTTCAAAACCAAACATCAGTGTATTAACATCAGCTGCGTCACCTCGTATGCACATGCGCAGTTTGGAAGATGAAACACACTGGTTTACACTGATTAATTATGAGCAACAATTCAATTCCCTGTTTTCACTGCAGTCATCCTTTGAGTATGGTTCAGAACATCTCTTCTTAGAAAATCCATTTAGGGTCTATTTATTTAGTGCAAAAATCGCTCATAAAAATCACTCTTTTGAACTGGGGCGCGTTAGTCATTGGAGTGGATTATTTAACTTCCGCTTTGATGGATTGAAAATTAATCTGAATGCAAAATCTCTAGGAAGACTCACAGTGGGTGGGGGTAATAAGTCACGTTATGATTTCAGTGGCAAGTCAGAACAAACTGTCTTGATGGCATCCTGGTCTATAATGTACGACAACAAAAAAGGAGAAATATCCTATTGGCAGGACTATTTTGATACCAACGTCCATACTTTAGCTGGAATGCAATGGACACTGAATCTGCTTGGAATATCATATAACCAACAGTTTTCCTATGATTTATCAGAATTCAGAGTACATTCATATCGCACATATTTATCAAAACGATTTGGCAAATACTCAACTGCTCTTGGTGTACGACAAAGACGACTCATGATAGATGAAATTTATTCATGGTCGGATAAAACAATTACCATACCTCCTACAGTATTTTTCTCACTCCGTAGTGACTTTTCAAAATCCCTCATCAATTGGACTCAATTAGCAACGCGCGTCAATGACGATGGTGCCACAAGTTTACAGTCTATGTTTTTATATCAGAAATACACCATGACACTTCTCTATGCAGATTATGGAACGAGTACATTAATTGGTGGTCAATTAGGATATCAGAGGAAATTAACCGATGCTATCAAAGCAGGCGTAAAGCTTGAAATGAATGCCCTGAGTGTAGCAGATGATTTAATCGAGCCAGTACAATCAAAAGGATCAAACGGATGGGTAGAATGGTCCCCAATTGACACAATATCGTTACGGGTATTTTATCGGTATGCAACCAATGAATATTATACAGTTGATGGGAGAGGAGGGGTAACAATCCATGTGGCGTTATAATGTTATCCTGTTAGTGTTTACAGGTTTTGTTTTCTCACAAAGTGATTTTATTACCTTTTCACATATGCTGCATATTGATGATGCTGAAATTGAATGTGAAACCTGTCATGAAGGAATTGAATCTGCACGCACGTTAGATACGCGATATCTACCAACAATGGATGTCTGTTCTGATTGTCATGAAGTTGATGAAGATGACAATTGTGGAATGTGTCACGCCAATGAGAACGATCCTCTTTCCTATAGTGATTTTCAACCTACCAGTGGTTTGAATTTCTCTCACAAATTTCATACCAATGCTTTCAGTGATAATTGTACTGATTGTCACGATTATTTTCCTTCCGAAGATAGTCAGAGTCCACCAACAGCCTGGAAAAAAGGTGATTGCTTGGCATGTCATTCTGTGAATAAACCAAGAAGCCATGCGATCGGTTGGTTACCCGTTCATGGACTTGGGTTAGCTAATTTCTCCAGTGAAAAATGTTCAACCTGCCATGAAGAAACCTATTGCAATAACTGCCATACAAATCAACAGGTAGAGCCCCGTCATCATGCCAATGATTATTTATTGCAACATAGCGTGGATGCACGGATTGGGATCAAAGATTGTGGAACCTGTCACGACGTTATTGGTGATTGCTTTACTTGTCACAGTCAATTCAAACCGATGCCAGTAGATCATAGTTTACCAACCTGGGTTGGAAAAGCGAAACAGGATGGTGGGAGCCATGGAACTGCAGCATTGGACTATCCAATGGTGTGTAAATCCTGCCACATTCAAGAAAAAGAATCAACCTGCTTGAGGTGTCACTCGTGAAGCTAAAAATATTTACACCCATCATTTTTATGTTGATTATTGGTTGTACTGAAAACGCAGAGTTTCAACTCCATCCCAACGGGTGGGCGGAACCTGGTTCAGATCTATTTCATACATCAAAAATTCGAGTAACAGGAGTTCAGACTTGTCTGGATTGTCATGGTGATCCTGATCTCTCGTCATTAACTGGTGGTACATCAGGAATATCGTGTGCCGGATGTCATGACGATAACAATACCGGACATCCATCAAGTGATTGGGTCAATCCTTTAGATACGTTAGCATTTCATGGAATTACCGCAAACCGAGATCGCTGGCGGAAATTAACCGATCAAGACACAACCGTCTCTTTGGAAAATCGTTGTTCGGTATGTCATGACTATTATCATGCCAATATAAATACAATTCCTAGGATCAATGTGGTTGGTGTATTTTGTACAGACTGCCACACAAGAAATACATCGGAGACGGATAAGATTTATGTTACTTGTGATGTATGTCATTGATGCAACAATTTCACTTAAATCAATCAAACTTCAGAATCTTATCACTGGATAGAATTATTTAAATAAGGAGGCGTTTATGATAAAAAAACTCATACTTTTACTTGGCATTATTGGATTGGTGTATAGTCAACCGTTTGAATATGTTGGTTGGAAAAAATGCGGAATGTGCCATAAAAAAGATGAACAGGGCGCCCAGCTTGGTGTTTGGGAAGGGTCACAGCATTCAAAGGCATTTGAAACACTAAAAGGAGAAAAGGCAATAGCTATTGCGAAAGAAAAGGGCTTAACTGCAAGTCCGTGGGAAGCACCTGAATGTGTTAAATGTCATACTACTGGGTACGGAAATGGTGGATTTGAAATAAAAGACGAAGCATTTTGGAATCCGGCCGACGATGACAGAGATGGCAAAAAAGCAGCCAAATTAATGGAATATCTAAAAGGTGTTGGTTGTGAAGGTTGCCACGGCCCCGGGAGCGAATATAAATCTAAAAAAACAATGAAGGCTATCTATGCTGGTGAAGTAGATGGAGCTACAGTTGGCTTCCATCTGCCAAACGAAGAAACCTGTCGTAGTTGTCATAACGAAGAAAGTCCTACATTTACTTCGTTCGACTTTGAGGAGTATTTTTCTAAAATTGCTCACAAATTTCCGGAAGGTTATAGTCCAAAATAAACGATAAGGAGCTGGAATTTTCCAGCTCCTTTTTTATACCTTCCTGATTCCACTTTAATAACATGATTAAAGAAAAGATGAGCGAATTTCTATCAATAAACAGGATAAGAACATTCTGTATTCTGATTATACTTCTTCTTTCCGTATCGGCGCAAGAAAATGATGTTTGCGAAACGTGTCATGACGATGAAATGATGGAGACAGTTTTATATGGAATTCCAAAGTCACTATATGTGAATTCTGATCATTTAATTGGAACACCCCATGAAGACTTCGACTGTATTGAGTGTCATGAAGATTTAGATGGCGTAGATGACTTCCCCCATAATCCAAGATTACCACTGCCGGATTGTGGTTCCTGTCATGAAGATGCACAGGAAGAATTCATTGAGGGATTTTTTCGACCACTTGCTCAAAAGGGATATACATCTTTACCGCAGTGTTCTGATTGTCATGGCAGGCATAAAGTATCCTGGAAGGGTGAACCGCGTAAAGTCTGTGGTGTCTGTCACCAGGATATCCTGGATGAGTTTTATGGATCGGCGCATTGGAATAAGGAATTATCCACTTCTGAATTAACGTGCGTATCCTGCCATTCCCCTCATAACAAGCAGATACGGGATGAGTATAGCGGTGCTGATTGGCGGATTCATATTACAGAAACCTGTCGTGGTTGCCATGAGGAAAAAGTGGTTAATTATGATCAGAGCTCGCATTACCAACAATTATTGCACGGTAATCCTAATGCACCAGTTTGTTCTGATTGTCATGACACCCATAAGGTACTTTCTCCTAGAAATCCTGAGAGCAAGGTTTCTGTTGCACGACTTGATATTCTTTGTACATCGTGCCATAAAGGTTACGAACAATCCATTCATCGTCCGGAAGTGAATGATGATCCCAGACTGGAAACCTGCGTTGTTTGTCATACGGGTCATGAAACGGATATGAGTGGTGCTGCAAAAGGATCAATATTCAACGTAAATATCGATGCTGTCTGTTTGCGTTGTCATCGAGATAATCTGGTGGTTGGAGAATTAGAAGCTCATGGAGAAATCCATCGTAATCAGGTAGAGAAAATTGATCGTGGAGATGTTTCCGATTGTGGAGCCTGTCATAACTATCATTTTCTGGCCCCAGATCATGCCATCACTTCGGCCAGCAAAAAGGAATGCATCCAGTGCCATGAAGACAAAAATGCCGAATATGAAATGTCGGCTCATTATATTGCCTGGGCTAGGGGACATGATGAAGCACCCACCTGCGTAGACTGCCACAATACAGAGCGTATCCAAAAAGTGGATGAACAATTTGCCGGTCAATCGATCGTGGAATTATGTAGTCGATGTCACGGCGACCGTGAATTCACCATGAAGTTTCAGTTAAATGCGGATGTGGTGGATGGTTACAATTCCTCCTATCATGGTCAAATGTATCAATTAGGGTATCAGGGGGAAAAATTCGCTACATGTGTGTCCTGCCATGACAACCATTCCATATTACCAAGCAACAACCCAAGATCAACGGTTGGAAAAGAACATATCAAGGAAACCTGTTCCCAATGTCATGATAATGTTACGGATAATTTTGTTGGTTATCTTCAACACTATTCGCCCCATGTTAAAGAGGAAAATCCGATTCTCAATATCATCCATGTATCCATGCTATGGCTATTGGGATCGGTCTTGTTTGTGTTCGGAACACATACGATTCTCTGGCTCACACGATTAACGTTAAAACGGATCAAACACGGACCAATTAAAAAAGCACCAAAAACTGCTTACCGAGTCCGTCGATTTGGACGAATCGAACGATTTTTACATCTTGGAATGATTTTGGGATTTTTAACCTTAGCCTCAACGGGGATACCACTAAAATTTTCCCACAGTGCTGCTGCAACATGGTTTGTCCATAATGTGATAGGATTTGGTACTGCGGCAATCGCCCACCGAGTGGGTGCATCCTTATTGGCACTTGTATTTCTTACCCATCTTATTCTTTTGCTATACAAAGCTTTCATTCGTGGCGATAAAGGAATTTTCTGGGGTTCAAATAGTCTAATACCAAATAAACAGGACGCCATCGATTTTGTGCTGCATCTGGCCTATTTTATCGGCATTAAAAAGCATGAACCAAAATTTGGACGCTGGACCTATTGGGAAAAATTTGACTATATCGCTGTTTTCTGGGGAATGGTAGTCATTGGATTCTCAGGCTTAATGCTTTGGTTTCCTGAATTTTTCTCCCGTTGGGTTCCGGGATGGTTTATTAATGCTGCTCACATCGTGCACTCGGAGGAGGCACTCCTTGCTACTGCGTTTATATTTACTGTGCATTTCTTCAACACCCATTTGCGACCTGGAGCTTTCCCTATGGACGAAGTAATTTTCACTGGACGGATGACGGAGGAGCAATTCCAGAATGAACGTCCATTGGAATACGAAAACTTACCGGAACAGGAATACAAACAGCGGCTGACAAAACCACTACCAAAATGGATGAAATACCTGTTTTTCACAGCCGGTTATCTATTCTTAACATTAGGGGTTGTTGTATTAGTGATTATCATAATTGGAACATTTTTTTAAGACGAAACGATGAAAAATAGAATTATAAAAATTGCCCTGATTACACTCGGAATTCTGACAGCTGTATTATTGATGCTCTTAGCAGCCACAGAATTGACTTCGAAACCAACTTTTTGTTCAAACTGCCATTTTATGCAACCCTATGTAGACGCTTGGCGGACTTCAACCCATGCAGAAGTGACCTGCACGGCCTGTCATTTTCCTCCCGGTTTTAAATCGAAAATAAAAGGAAAATTTACCGCCGCAAGCATGGTAGTGAATTATTTTACCGGTGTATACAAAAAGTCCAAACCATGGGCAGAAATCTCCGATGAAAGCTGTCTTAGATCGGGATGCCACGAGCAACGATTGCTTAAAGATGATGTTATATTTAAAGAAGGCATTCTTTTCGAGCACAAACCGCACTTGACCGAATTGAGGCGGGGAAAGAAACTGCGTTGCACAAGTTGCCATTCGCAAGTAGTGCAGGGTGAACATATTTCCGTTACCGAATCCACCTGTTTTCTTTGTCATTTTAAAAATGCACCAAATGAAAAACCGATAAACGATTGTACCTGGTGTCATGATGCTCCCATTAACACCAAAACCACCACCGTGGATTACGATCATACGAAAGTCAATGAATTGCAGATTGACTGTAAAAAATGCCATGGTAAAATGCAAATCGGAGATGGTGCCGTACCAAAAGAACGCTGTAGCTCATGCCACGCAGAAATTGAAAAAATTAACATGTACGACGATGGCGATTTTATGCACCGGAATCACGTCACCGACCATAAGGTTGAATGCCAACAATGTCATTCTGCTATCCAACACAAATCAGTTACGAAAACAGAAAATATTGTACCTGAATGTGAAAGTTGCCATTCCAACATGCATTCAATACAGTTTGGGCTGTTTTCCGGACAAATTGGACAAGGAGTAAATCTTCATCCTGACAGGATGTTTGAGGCCGGACTAACCTGCCAAGCCTGCCATATTTTCCATGAAAATGTATCCACGTCCAAGTACGACGAAGATACTGCCGAACCCACTGGTGAAACCTGTGAAAAATGTCATGGTACTGGATACAATAAATTGTTTAATCAATGGAAAGACGTTTTGGAGAACAAGGTGGCCATTGTAAAAAAATCCATTGAATCCGTCGAAAATCAATTAAATGAAAATCCTCCTGGCAAGCTTAAACAATATATTGTGCAACCGTTATTGGATCGGGCAAAATACAATTACAACATTGTCGATCGCGGAAATATGGTTCACAATGTAGCATTTTCTGACCAGTTATTAACGAAAGTTTCCAGTGATTTAATGGAGATTATTTCTGAAACAAATTTGGGCATCAGTGTACCTGACCTGTCCCAGTATTCTCATGTAATACCATCTGAATGCAGCAACTGCCATATAGCCGTGGAAAACATTGAACGAGATTTTGATGGCGTACTATTTAATCACGAAAAACATATTGCCAATGGTAAGGTGAAGTGTTTTAATTGCCATTCTAATGTTGCCAAGCATGGTGATATCGTTATTACCAATGAAACCTGTTCTTCATGCCATCATGAAGAGGTGAAAGAGGCATGTTCGGAGTGCCATTCCTTACAGGCATCCATTTATGATGGTTCTGCTGATTGGATTCCCAATCCATACCCATCGGCGATGTCCGAAGAAGAAGTTGCCTGTTTGGATTGCCACGCCGGCGATGAATCAGCTTTAGCAGAAGACATGGTTGTACGGTGTGAAGATTGCCATGAGGAAGAAGAAATCGAGATGCTGGAAACCTGGCAGGGCAATTACAACACTACCTTGAGCGATGTCTCAGCATTGTTGTCCACCATACCAAGTTACAATGCTGAAAATCCTAGCTATAAACGTGTGGTAACCGGCATTTTACAGTTGCGAAAAGACGGCAGTCTTGGGGTACACAATTACCATTTGATTATTGAAACACTTGAGAATTACAAAAAAGATTTGCAAACTATGACACAATAGAAACTCTTAGCCATAACCAAGGGGGTAAAATGGCAATAGATGTGGTACGACCCTATTTTCATTATGAATTATAAAACAGGCATTAGTTGTTGTACGTTACATACAAACGGGGGACATGTTTCACTGGTCCCCGGAATCAACCCTCAATATCTACATATACGGACATATCCAATTATTTGCAATGGACTACAATTCAATTGCATGATAAATGGATTTGGTAAGGATGCTTACAGGAGACGTGAAGGAGGCATATGATTAAATTACCCGACCAAGTCATACGAATCGGTATCAGTTTTATTGTACTGATTGTACTTGTAATTAGTGTAAGAGTTTTTGTCATCCCTGATGAATTAAAAAAGAAGGGTATTTTTAATACCACTGCTATCGAAAGAGAATTATCGAAAGATATTCAATATGCCGGATCTGAGATATGTAGTGATTGTCATGATGAACAACCTGAGTTAAAACAGGAAGGGTATCACAATAAACTTTCCTGTGAAGTTTGTCATGGTGCCTCCTATATCCATTCAGAGGAACCGGATGATGCAACTCCGCCTGCTCCCAGAGAGAGGAAATTCTGTCCAGTATGTCACACATACAACCCATCACGCCCAACAGGGTTTCCACAGATAAATCCATTTGCCCACAATCCCCTGGAACCCTGTATCAATTGTCATGATCCACATGATCCGACTCCGCCGGAAACACCTGCAGAGTGTGTAGCTTGTCACAATAGTATTGCAAGCACACTTGCGGTATCACCACATGTTAAGCTTGAGTGTATAACCTGCCATAACACACCCGAAGAGCATAAAATAAAACCACGTGAAGTGCGGCCTTCCAAACCCACTAAACGTGCATTTTGCGGGCAATGTCATTCCAAAGAATCCTCTAACCGGGAAGCCCCAAAGATCAATCTTTCCACGCATGGAAATAATGGAGAGAAATATCTTTGCTGGCAATGCCATTATCCTCATTTACCGGAGTTAGACTGATGAAGAGAAAAAACTTTATATCCCTAGTGAGTAAATCAGCGGTTGTACTCGCAACCGGCAACTTTTTTGGTACACTTTTGCATGCCGTTTCGGAAACATCATCGGATGTTATGCATCATGTAAAACGATATGCACTGGGAATCCAAATCGATAAGTGTATCGGATGTGCAAATTGCGTGAAAGCATGCAAAATAGAGAATAAAGTTCCAAAGGAACCATTCTATTTCCGTACCTGGGTAGAACGATACATTATTAAGAAAAATGACGAAGTGGTGGTCGAATGCAATGAGGGTGGTGCCGGTAAACTCTCATCGGAGATGGAAGAACGCGATATCCTGCGCAGCTTTTTTGTGCCAAAAATGTGCAACCATTGCGACAACCCGCCCTGTGCCCAGGTATGCCCGGTTGGAGCCACCTTCAACACGGAAGAGGGTATCGTCCTGGTGGATGAAAAACGATGCATTGGCTGTAGCTATTGCATCCAGGCTTGCCCCTATGGTGCCCGATATATGCATCCAGTAAAGAAAACGGCTGACAAATGCACACTTTGTTACCATCGCATTAAAAAAGGCCTGTTACCGGCCTGTGTGGAAGTATGTCCTACCCAGGCAAGAGTATTTGGCGATTTGGAAAGCAAAGCCAGTCCGCTGACACGGCTAAGACGGATGAAAAAAGTTCATGTACTCAAACCTGAGCTCAACACGAAACCAAAGGTATTTTACACTGATCTGGATGGGGAGGTAAAATGAACGTAGCAGCAGTACATGAAGGACTCACAAGACTATTGGAACAATTGTCCGGCTTCATCTACCCGAATGAAATTCAGGTACACTGGTCCATTCTGATTGTGGTTTATCCATATCTTACGGGTTTGGTAGCTGGTGCCTTTATTTTGGCATCCCTGGTAAAGGTATTTAACGTGACGGAATTACGACCGACGTATCGGCTATCTTTGCTTACTGCATTGGCATTTCTCATTATCGCACCTATGCCGTTGTTGTTACATTTGGGTCATCCACTGCGATCTTGGCAAATCTTCTTTACACCAAACTTGAGCTCCGCAATGGCCATGTTTGGTTTTGTTTATGCCTGGTACCTCATGGTAGTTCTATTACTGGAAATCTGGTTTGATTATCGTGTGGATCTCATCCACTGGGGTAGAACGGCAAAATTTCCCATGAATTGGGCTTACAAAGCATTATCATTGTTTTCCAGAGATGACAGTCCTGAATCCATTGTTTTTGACAAAAAGGTAGTGAAATACATCACCATACTCGGCATACCATCTGCTTTTATTTTGCATGGATATGTGGGATTCATCTTTGGCTCAATTAAGGCCAATCCGTGGTGGAGCAGTGTTCTCATTCCAATAGTATTCTTGTTTTCTGCAATTGTTTCTGGGATCGCACTTGTGATGTTGGTTTATATGATCATTACACCATCCCGCGGGAAAGCCATTGACATGGCTTGTTTGGACAAAATTGCATCATTTCTATTGTATGCTGCCATCGTCGACTTTTCACTGGAAATACTGGATATTACACATCGCTTGTACGAAAGTGAGGAATCCATAAAGATTATTACCGAAATGGTGGTAAACAAACTATTTATTAGTCTAGTTGTGTTGCAAATACTGATTGGTATGATCGTACCATTGGGTATTCTGATTGTCACTAAAATGGCTAAATTCAATCAGGAACTGCGAAAATTGCTGTATTTCTTGACAGCCATATTGATTCAAATTGGGATTTTCAGTACCAGATGGAATGTAGTGTTAGGGGGACAGATGTTCTCCAAAAGCTTTAGAGGTTTGATATCGTACGATATGGAAATATTTGGTCGGGAGGGATTTTTGATGGCACTGACATTGCTAATCGTTCCATTCTTTATTCTGGCAATTCTTATCAGACTTTTACCACCATGGAAAAAGGCAGAGGTGCAATCGCAATAGTACAACCCTGCAATCCACATTCATCAATCACTGCCATTCATCGGGGGATATTATGGCAATTCAAAACATGAAAAATCTAGTTGTAAACAGATTTTTCGCTCCACATTCGTGGCTTTTATTAATCATTAGCCTGGTTTTTGTACCAAGCTCATCGTCGCAGGACATCGAGTATATTGATAATGATGCCTGTATCGACTGCCACGAAACAAGCAAATACGATACAGATATTGAAGTGGATTTATCCCATTCAATCCATGAGGGACTTGAGTGCCTGGATTGTCATCAGGATAAAGATTTTATCCCCCATGATGAAGCATCAGCCATGCAGGTTGGGTGTGATGGATGTCGTTCCTGTCACGAAGATGCTTCCGATGAATATCAGGCACATGGCAGATTGGAGTACGAACCCTGTGAAGATACACCACAGTGTAAAGATTGTCATGGCGACCATGATATTTTGCCGAGTGACATAAAGCTCTCCAAAACGCACCCTTCCAATTTGCCACAAACATGTGGTAACTGCCATGAGGACATTGATCTTGTGAAGCAGTACGATATTTTGAAGGATCATCCTGTTGAAATCTATAATAATAGTGTACATGGATTAGCAAATAGCAATGGAAACAATGAATACGATGCGGCTACCTGTAATGACTGCCATTCCACCGAAGGTACGGCACATAAAATATATTCGCCAATTCAAAATGAATCGTCCATTAATCATTTCAATATTCCCAAAACATGCGGTCGCTGTCATAAGGAAATTGCTAAAGAGTACAATGAAGGAATCCATGGGATGCTGGTGGCTCGTGGTAATGCTGAATCACCTGTGTGTACGCACTGCCATGGTGAGCACGGCATTATGTCACCTGAGGATCCACGATCACCAGTTTCAAAAATGAAACTGGCTGAATCTACCTGCACACCATGTCATCAATCGGAATTGTTAAATGATGATTATGGTGCACCCACAGGAAGCCTTCGTAATTATGTGGATAGTTATCATGGGTTGAAATCAAAATCGGGAGATACCCATGTGGCCAATTGTGCCAGTTGTCACGGCGTGCATCGCATTTTGCCCAGCAACAATCCGAACTCAACCATTTATCCTGACAACCTGCAATCAACCTGCGGTGAATGCCATCCGGGGATAACATCGGAAATTGCAAATGTGACCATTCACGGTACGGTAAAAGACACTCGGCATCCGATTGCAATTATCGTTGAAAAAATTTATATCCTGCTTATCATAATTGTGATTGGCTTTATGGTGCTGCACTGGCTTATTGATCTCATTAGGCAAATCATAAAAACCATGACTCGAAGACCACAGGTTCGCCGTATGCATCTTGGAGAAGTCTGGCAGCACACTCTTCTAATGGGAAGTTTTCTCACGCTCGTTGTATCTGGATTTGCCCTGCGTTTTGACCAAGCCTGGATATCTACATTTTTCTTTGGCTGGGATGGCGGATTTGAATTCCGAGGCACACTTCACCGTATAGCCGCTGTCATCTTTATCCTCACCGTTGTATGGCATGTCATATTTCTTATTTTTACAAAACGTGGGAGACAGTTTTTCAAAGATATGCTACCGCTGTTTCGCGATTTGCGTGAATTTGGTTCTCGGATTAGTTATAATCTGGGACTAGGCTCAAAAAACCCCAAATTCACCCGTTTTAGCTATGTAGAAAAGGCTGAATACTGGGCTTTGGTATGGGGTACTGTCGTGATGATTATAACCGGTATACTATTGTGGTTCGACAACTGGTTTATCCATTTTATTCCTATTGGTGCGTTGGATGTAGCTCTGGTGGTTCATTACTGGGAGGCCTGGTTAGCATTTCTGGCAATAGTAGTGTGGCATTTATATTCCACCGTATTTAGTCCTCACGTGTATCCAATGAACCCATCCTGGTTAACTGGATCTATGCCGGAAGACATGTACCGTCATGAACATCCCGACTATGTGGATGAGGCAATTGAAAATGAAAAAGCGTTGCGAAAAGCAAGGGGGAAGCGATTTAAAAAGCCCAAAGATTCACCGGATAATCATGACCAGAAACAATAAGTACTAAAATCAGGAAGCCTCACCTTTTGTTACAGGAATCATAAAAAATAAGGCAATGAAAAGAGTTGCGGTGCCATACAGGAAGGCCGTACGATAATCATTGTTAAATATATCAATTATCTTTCCGGATAAAATTGGCCCCACAATATTGCTCAGTTGGGAAGCCAAATAATACAAACCGG
>CAZZIU010000005.1:0-103136 GCA_964654545.1 uncultured bacterium | reverse complement strand
GATAAAATTGGCCCCACAATATTGCTCAGTTGGGAAGCCAAATAATACAAACCGGTATAAACACCCAAATGACCTGCGGGAGCCATATCCAAAACCATTGGTAGTGAATTCACCAGTATGAGCGACCAGGAAATACCGCAGAGGGGAAGGATGATTTTTGCTGCAAGTACAGTTTCCATGAAGAATCCAACTCCCAATAGAACCGCAAATCCAATTATACCGATACTTATGGAAAACTTTCGACCCAATCGTGAACCAATCCAGCCACTAATCGGTGAAAAACCGATAATTGCTATGGAAAAATAGGCCAGTAGAAATGTTGCCTGACCCGAATCTACTCCCAGATGATTCACAGCAAATGATGTAAAAAAGACTTCCAGTGCTCCATACCCCAAAAACCAAAAGAAGATCGCTCCCAACAGCATTATGGCGGACTTATTGTGGTCCTTTAGTACGTGTTTCAGGCTATTGATTAACGCTGGTTTTTCTTCAGGTGCGTTGGCCTCATCCGGGGCAGGTTCTTTTATGAAACCAATGACAATTCCACATCCGGCCAGCATGGCGATACCACCAAAATAAAAAGGAGCCCCAACTGATACCTTGAAAAGGAGTCCGCCGGCAACGAAGGCAAGTACCCCACCGATCCCTCCCATGAGATTGATCATCCCGTTTGCCTGGGATCGTTTAGGTGATGGTGTAATATCTCCCATGAAGGATATAACGGGTGTACGGAAGAGATCCATGGCCAAAAGGGTGAGAAAGATTGCACCCATAAAGAACACCAAAGAGTTACCCACAAAAATGGGAATCGATACAAAACCGATAAACGCAATTGGTGCCCCAATGATGATAAATGGTTTCCTTCTCCCGATTTTTGTCCATATTCGATCGGATATGGCTCCAATCCATGGTAAAATGAGTAATGCAGCAATATTATCCAAGGTCATAATAAAACCCGTCCAACTGGCGGACATACCAAATCCCGTCACACCTGCCGTTGTGCTGTAATCAGGACGACCAGCCTGGAGAAATATGGGGACGTAGGCATTGTATATACCCCAGAGCAAGGTAACTCCCATAAATCCGAATCCGAGTAAAAGAATACGCCAATAATTGAATTTCATAAAATCCTCGTGGATTGTGATCACGAAATATGCAGCTAATGTATGGAAAAATACAATTCCCCTTTACTATCTGTTATCGTGAGGGGTATAAGCCATAAATTCTGTCATGAACAAACGAACAATATTTCAACGTGATGAATTTGAATTTTGGACATCCATGAAAACACGATGGAATGATATGGATGGGTTACGGCACATAAATCATGCCACTTATCTATCGTACATGGAAACAGCTCGTCTTGAATATTATGAGCACCTGGGCTACAATGTTGCAAGATGGGAGGCAGAAGTGAGTACTATCTTAGCCGGGATGCAAATTGACTATATCCAACAGACCAGTCATCCCACCGTAATTGAGATTGGACAATCCATCACCCGTGTGGGTACTACCAGTTTTGATATTAAAACTGCAATCTTCGAAAAGGGTCTTGCAACACCAATGGTTCAGGGAATATTTGTCATGGTGGCATTTAATTACGAAACCAATAAACCAATACCGGTTCCGGAAATTTTCCGAAAAACCAGATGAATAGTCCTCTCCCAAAGGAGCGATTTTCAACAGACTTGATTGACCGATTGGTCTATGCCCATGATGCCAGTCTGTATCGTCTTGTCCCAAATGCGGTTGCACGTCCGAAGAACGAATCAGAAGTAATCCAGCTGCTTCACTATGCAAATTCCACTGGAATACCACTCACATTTCGCACTGGGGGAACATCCTTATCTGGACAAGCAGTAACAGACGGAGTTATCGTGGAGGTTGTGCGTGATTGGCAGGATTATGAGATTCACGACAATGGGAGCTCCATTTCACTTGAACCGGGATTGACCGGAGAGTTTGTTAATACGGTTTTACGAAAATACCAACGACGTCTTGGTCCGGATCCGGCGTCAATTAAAGCGGCAAGAATAGGAGGGATTTTCTCCAACAATGCATCGGGAATGTGCTGCGGTGTAATGCAGAACAGTTACCATACGGTGAAAACGGTCCGTTTTATCCTGGCAAATGGCCAAACCTATGACACCAGTTCGCCATCGGATTATGTTCGTTTTGAGAGTGATGAGAAAGCACTATGTGATGGATTAAAAGCAATCAGGCAGCAGATTCAGGATTCCACAGATTTAGCGCAAAAGATTAGAGATAAATATCAACGTAAAAACACACTTGGATACGGGCTCAATTCTTTCATCGATTTTGATCATCCGTTGGATATGTTTTCCCATTTACTCGTGGGAGCGGAAGGTACCCTTGGGTTTGTATCCAGGGTTACATATAAAACCATTCCTGATCCAGGCAAAAAGGCATGCGGTTTACTGATTTTTGATTCAATTGCACATGCCTGCAGAATGTTATCTGGATTGACGGAGATTGGCGCAGATGCCATTGAACTCATGGATTATGCTTCATTAACGACGGCAAAATACCTATCTAATCCACCGTATGACGTTGAAGCCTTAAAACCCGGTTGTGCGGCATTACTGGTTGAATTTCAGCGAACACATCAGTCAGAGCTCAAGGAGGCGATTCGGAAAACAGAAATACTTTTAGGTACAGAAACGGATTTACTGAATGGTTTTCAGACCGATGAATTGCAACGTCAAAAACTATGGCAAATTCGAAAAGCATTGTATCCCACTGTCGGTTCACTCAGGAAAAAGGGAACCAGTGTTATCACGGAAGATATTTGTTTTAAAGTAGACCAGCTGCCCAATGCTGTCACAGAGTTACAATCATTGTTTAAAAAATGGCAATACAATGATGCAGTAGTTTTCGGACACGCAAAGGATGGCAATTTGCACTTTGTAGCATCCATTGACCTGGAAACGGAAGAGGGAATCGCCAGCTATGAAGGATTTATGGCTGATCTGGTGGCCATGACGATTAATGGGTATGAAGGTGCATTGAAGGCAGAACATGGAACCGGACGAAACATGGCGCCATTTGTAGCAACTGAATGGGGTGGAATTCTGGCAGAATTCATGTGGGAAATAAAAAAACTTAGTGATCCAAAACTGATCTTAAATCCAGACGTGATTTTAACCAAGAAGGATGCATTGCATGTTACATCGCTAAAACCGATGCCGCATGTCCATGACACGATAGATTTGTGCATCGAATGTGGATTTTGTGAACCGGTGTGCCCCAGCCGCGAATTAACGTTTACACCACGACAGCGAATTGCCCTCCTGCGAGAAATGAAATTGAGTCAAATCACCAATGACGGCAAATTAGATGAGATTAAAAAGAGTAACTGGTATTATAAGGTCAGTGACACCTGTGCCGTTGATGGTCTTTGTGAGACGGCTTGTCCTGTCAATATTGATACGGGACATTATATTAAGTACCTCCGTGAAGAACGCCATTCAAGGGTCGGACACATCCTGGCAAATTGGGCTTCCAAACATTTTTCTTTCACCCAATCAACTATCCGCAATGCCGTTTCATTTTCCCATTTTGCAGGAAAAATTGTTAGCCATTCAACCCTTTCTGCAATGACAAAAATATTGAGAACAATATTACCAGTTTCCTTCCCTCAATGGAGCAAAGATATCCCCAAATCCATTCCAGCAACATTTACAGTCCAGCCATCATCCTCAGAAAGCAAGTATATTTATTTTCCATCATGCATCAGTCGTGTTTTTGCAATGGAAAATGGATCATCCACGGCAGAATTGGTACTAGAAATTGCAACCTTGACACATACCCAATTGAAAATCCCCCAAGACATCGATTCGCTGTGCTGTGGTACACCATTCCAGTCAAAGGGTTATGGCAGTGCCAGCCGATCTATTTTAGAAAAAACAATCGAGTACTTGTTTACGGAAACGGAAAGTGGAAAAATTCCAATAGTGGTGGATACATCTCCCTGTTCATTCCAGTTTTTACAAGGCAGCACGGATGTATCTGAGAAAATTCAGAGAAAGTGGCAGGCCCTCAACTTTGTAGATATAATTCCTTTTTTGTCTGAATTGATACATGGGACAGAAAAGAGTCCCATCCATGAAACAGTTGTTCTTCATGCAACCTGTTCAACCAGGAAAATGAATGATGTGGAGCATATGGTAAATCTGGCAAAGCAATGTGCCACCCAAGTAATCTTACCTGATCAGTTTGAATGTTGCGGATTTGCAGGAGATCGTGGTTTATTAATCCCGGAGTTAACTGCATCTGCAGCAGGTATGGAAAATCGTATAATACCTGCTGTGAATGGGGCTATTGGATATTCTTCCAGTCGGATGTGCGAGGTTGGAATGGGCAGAGATAGTGAGACAGATTACCATTCAATTGTTCTCCTTGTGCACAAATATTTGACAGCTTAATATTGCTTTATTAAACTGCACGTGAACTGCAACAGTGCTTGATACGACATAGTTCAGTAAATTCACCCGTTATGACAAAAAAAGATTTCAATAAGGAGTAACCATGTTTAAGAAGATTTTGCTATTCACACTTTTTTCCCTCTTAACCTTTTCTCTGGTACAGGCTGAATCTGTAGCCAGGGTTATTAAGTCCATGGGCGATGTAACCTTAAAGGCTTCCGGTCAGACCGAATTTTCTACCTCTGTGACCCCCGGTTTGGCAGTAAATAACGGGGATGAACTCAAAGTCGGGGCTGAAGCATTTGCGGTGCTCATATACCTTGATGATAAATCGGTTTTGAAGGTGAGAGAAAACTCTGATTTTCAATTCGTGGACACAGAAAATACAAGAACGGTGGACATGAAGTATGGTACGGTTTATAACCAAATTTCCAAAGAAGGCAGAAACAAAGCCTTTAGAGTACAAACCCCTACGTCGGTGGCATCTGTAAAAGGAACCGAGTTCTGGGCATTGGTTGATTTAAGCGGCGTTGATCAGTTTATGGGCACCGAAGGATTATTTGAAGTATTGAATACAGTTAGTGGACAAATTGTTCAAGTCTCAGCTGGACAGACGGCAATTTCAAATGCATTGGGAAATTTAATGAATACACCCACCACACCCGGTTCCATCCCAGTAGACCCTGATCCTGATACTCAACCGGGAGATACAGGCGATCAACAAACTGGAGATGAGGAAACCCAGGATACGGGAGATCAAACGACTGAGGAAACAACCCCGGATCAACCAACCCCTGATACGACTGTTCCGGAAACTGGCACACCTGAAGAGGTAATACCTGATGAAGGAGCACCTGAGGAAGCTGGACCTGAATCAGCCGGTCGTAGTATGGGAATGGGACTTGGTATTGGAAGTGTTACGATTGACGGTATTATTTACAACCAGTTCGCATTCAGACCTGAATTTAAATTTGGCAAGCTTGGCTTAGGACTTGATATCGTATTGTATATTGATGATCAGGGTAATATCCACAAAGATGAATGGGATGAAGTCAGCGATTTTATGGACAAATTCCTTTATATCCGCTGGGCTGAGAAACAAGACCCGTTTTGGTTCAAGTTGGGGTCATTGCCAGGTGTTACCCTGGGATACGGTGGTTTGCTTAATGGGTATTCCAATATGATGGAATTCCCTGAAGTTCGTCGCGTGGGATTAAATCTCGGTGTAAATATGGGCAAAATTGGTACGGAAGTACTATTTTCCAATGTGAAAGACCTGGTACGTGGCGGAACACTGATGGGATTACGAACCACCTACAAAGTATCTAAGAGATTCCCACTAACATTTGGTGTAAATGTTGTGGCAGATATAAATCAATTCTCCGGATTGAAAGACCGTGATGGTGATTCCTATCCTGACGCCTTTGATCATTTTATTGATAATGACAAATACTGGTTGGATTCGGATGGTGATGGTCTAGCTGACAATGATCCAACCGAAACTGATCGTGATGGAGATGGGTTGCCAGATATTGCGGATGAAGATGGGGATTTGAATGGCGCTGTAATATCATTTTGGAAAGATCTGGAAAACTCAACTGGTGGCGATTTCAGTGCCTATTATTATACAGTTCCGGATACTGGCACAAATGTCTCATTGTTGGCTGATCCTTTTAGTACGAAAGACAATAAATCTACAGCTTTGGGATTTGGTGCTGATTTAGGTTATCCCGTATTTAGCAATAAATTCCTGGCATTGGATGTATTTACAGAATTCAATCATCTAATCTTTCCAAAGGTGGACCCAGGACAATCTTACTTTGGCCGTCCCGAACGATCTGGTACTGGTATCACAATTCCTGGTATCAGAGCTTCGATTATGAAATTCTTACATTTAGGCGTTGAATACCGAATTAAGCAAAGTTACTATGTTCAGAATTTCTTTGATCAAAGTTACGATTTGTCACGAGTACAACCCTTCTACATTTTTGACGAGCCATATGTTATTACGAAGGATATGTTGCTGTTTTCTGATGAAGCTTCATCAACCAATTCATCTGGAATATTTGGATCCGCATCAGCAGATATCCTGAATATTGTCAGTTTTTCCGCATCGTATGCAACCATGAAGGCCGATTCGGTGGAATTCAATAGTTTCTTAGCAATGGTGAACATAAACACTGATTTTATTCCGAAACTGAGCGTTGCTTCGGCGTATTACCAGCGAAACAATGATCCCGATCCATTTGATTTTGGAAATCCTTCGATCAATACAATCCTGGGATATAAATTGGGATATGAGATTAGCAACGGTGTAAGTCTTATTTGGGATTTTCGCCAGTTCTATGCGTATGAAGGGGAGGAGTTAATACCACAAAAATTGACTACAATTGAAACAGCATTTTCGTTCTAGGAGAATCTTATGCACATTACGATTGAATACTGCAACGTCTGAAACTATTTACCTAGGGCAGCCAGTTTGGCTACCGAAATCTTACAGAAATATGGCACATCGGTTTCATCTCTCAAACTGATTCCATCCGGTGGTGGTGTTTTTGAAATTTCCAAGGATGATGCATTAGTCTTCTCGAAAAAGAAGGAAGGAAGATTTCCGGAAGAGGATGAAGTATTTTCCTTATTGGAAACTTAGTGTGATCATAATCTGCCTGGCTTTTTGCCAGGCAGATTTGTTGGCACAAGATGGTGAAATAGTCCACTTATCTCCCGAAATTGGGACTGAATTAGATGCGGCAGAAAATGTATATTATAATATATTCCCTGATATTAGCGGATTCAAGAATGCTCAGTTTTATGAGCAACCTGATAGAAGTTACATTGCCAAGATTGTTTTTGTAAAATACTCAAATCAGCGCACGACCAAACGTCGGTTTACCTTTCGACAGTTTTTCGATTTACAGAATAGTGTTAAGGGATTCCCAGAGCTTACTGAAAGCGAAAGATCAAAAATAAAATCTGATTTTACATATTTGAATACGGTTGATGTCATGAACAACATTCCGGGAAACCAGTATGTAATTATAAAGCATCGAGACGGGAAAAAGATTAAAGGAACATTCATAAAATTTGATGAAAAATACCTGCATGTTCAAACTCCGTTGGAAGTACTTCGAATTCCTTTATGGCAGATGAATAACATTGCATATAAAACATCAATAATTGACCGATCATCCTGGAAGAAGTATTTTCTTCTATTCAGTGCGTCTCTAGGCGTAGGAGCAATGGAAGTATGGAACAACCATCGTGATCCTGTCATTGATAAGATTTGGTATAATCGTGTTATGGGTTTAATGCTTGGGATTATATTCAGCAATGAATTGCAGGAAGCATCGGAGATACTATTAACACCAAACCGAGAATTTGCTTTGACACCGGAAGATCAAAAAACGATCGAATTGACGCTTCTAAAAAAATTCAAAGTGCTGGATTGATATCACAAACCAAATCAGGATGAATTATTCATTTGTCGGTTGCTATTCATTAAATTCTCTTATGTTAATCAGGAGGTCGCATGGCTGAGAACACTCAAACGGAAGAACAACAGGATAAACAGAAACAGTATCTGGTAGAGAAATTCGGAAATTTGCTGGAACAAATTGGTGACGGTTATGGACAGCCATTACAGGAAGAATTGATTCGTCGATTGGAGAAAACAGTAGCCGATTTTAACGATGAAGTCAACACCCTCATAACGGACCTGAAAGAACGATCAAAGAAAAGACATGAAGAACTCAAACGTCTTTGGGAAAAAGGACCTGATGTGGAAGAACAAGTTGAAAACAGTGATTCAACAGAAGAATCAGATGAAGATCCGGCGGAGATGAGTGAATGGGAGCGGCGTTTGGAGGAAAAAACAAAGGCTACAAGCAGTCAAAATGGACCGGAAGACGGCGAAAAACCGAAGAAAAAGGGACTATTCCGGAAAAAATCATAAAGACACACTGGGCTTCCAACGCCCTTTTGCCTGTAATACTTTTGCTATCCATTGCGTATTCTCAATCTGAGAATAGATTCAAAGAACACACAGACCTTAGAAAACGAGTTTACCATTTTACAAAAATTGAGTTTATAACCGAAGAAGGTCAGTTTAACGATGCAATCTGTACGTTAATTATTCCCGATCTTGAAGAAGATAACCCCCCTTACGTGGCAATTTATTACAAACGTGAAAATTCCGAATGGTTTACCGAATCCCTGTATCGCAAGCGTGTCCGCTTCAGCTTTAAAAATGGAGTTTTAAAACTGGACAGCACCAATTTTTGGGATTGGTTTGAACTGGAAGAAATTAAGGTAGTGGTACTTTATTGATTGTGCCTTCTTGCTTGTTCATTACAAAGAAAATCAGCTAAAATTCCTAGCTATTATCGAGTCATTAATTATCTTCTTGACCCGATCGAATTAATTGATTTTCGGGATTTAGAATTGCTAGTGAGCAACATCCGGAATAAAAATCGATAAAACCGAAATTCTTTTTCAATGATTTGGGGCCGTAGCTCAGCTGGGAGAGTGTCGCGTTCGCAATGCGAAGGTCGGGAGTTCGAACCTCCTCGGCTCCACAATAATTGGTCGTGCTGGACGGGGAGGTAGCGGTGCCCTGTAGCCTGCAACCCGCTATAGCAGGGTCGATCTCTAATGAAAGGTATTTGCTGAAGTTGTTTTTAGATTCAAGTGACGTTGAAGCTTCAATTCATCGCAATGGATTGACACTGAACCCCGTCAGGTCCGGAAGGAAGCAGCGGTAAGTTGAAATTTCATGTGCCGGTGGAATTCTGGAGTGGAGTTAACTAAATCGTAAAATGACTTACCGGGGATATCAATCATTGGTGCACGACCAAATTATTAGAAGGCAACCAAACTAAAAATGTCATATCAGGTATTATCATTAAAATGGCGCCCACAAACTTTCGAGGATATTGTTGGTCAGGAGCACGTCACAAAAACGCTCGTGAATGCGTTTAAATTGGATCGTGTTGCCCAGGGATATTTATTGACTGGTCCCCGTGGTGTAGGCAAGACTTCTACGGCTCGTTTAATTGCAAAGGCGCTGAATTGCCAGAAAACCCCGGGATCACCGTGCAATGCATGTTCAAACTGCCGCGAAATAACCGATGGTAGAAACATGGATGTCCTTGAAATTGATGGTGCATCAAATCGGGGAATCGAAGAAATACGGAATTTGCGTGAAGTTATTAAGTATGCCCCAATGAATTCTCCGTTTAAAGTGTGCATCATCGATGAGGTCCATATGCTAACAACTCCTGCATTCAATGCACTTTTGCGTACACTTGAGGAACCGCCTCCTCATGGCAAATTTATTCTGGCTACAACAGATGTACACAAAGTCCCTGCAACAATAATTTCCCGCTGCCAAAGATTTGATTTTAACCGAATTACTGATAAAGTAATTGCCGAGCGAATTTCGTTCATTTTAGGAGAGGAAAACATTACTATCGACGACGATTCCCTAACTGCAATCGCACAAAAAGCTGATGGAAGTATGCGGGATGGATTGAGTTTGCTAGATCAGGTAATAGCATTTTCTGGCGATACTATAGCCATTGATCAAATAGCGGATATTCTTGGAATTATTCCAATCGAGCTGTACTTTAATTTTTCCGAATCCATTTTAAAAAAAGACAAGCTTCGAACTTTAGAGGTGGCAAAATCTGTTCAACAGTCAGGAATACCGGTAAGTGAAATTGCCAATGGCTTAAACCAGCATTTACGAAATCTGATGTACTGTAAAATTCCTGAAGGTGAAAAAATGGTAATCGGGGATAACAAGGTTAAAGAAAGATATCAACAGCAAGCCGCTGAATGGACTCTCCAGGATTTATTACGTGTATCAGAATTAATATCTGATCTGGAATTGAAATCCAGACGTGCTTCACATCCCTATCTGTTGTTCGAACTGGTCTTGTTAAAATTGCTTGAAATGGATTCAACAGCATCAATTGAAGATTTAATATCAAATGTCTCGCCTAAAAGAAATGAAGTAATTAAACCATCGACTAAAATTCAACCACCAAAAAAACAATTTGAGAAAAAACCAAAACCAGACACCAAGTCTAAAATGCAGGAACCATCCCCACCTATTCCACTAGGGAGAAATAAGGATGAAAAAGCAAAAGATTTAGTCATGACTGATGACAAAATGAAAACATATTGGATGGAGACGGTTGAGAAAATATCATTGGAGAAAGCATCTCTGGCTGGTGTAATGGAACATTGCTTTTTCCATAGCATAGAAGGTTCTGTTTTGAAATTAGAACTAAAGGGAATGCCCCGGTTTAATCTCAAAATTATTGAACAAAATCGATCTTTCATTGAATCAATTGTTCAAGCAATATTTAAAACATCATTGCGGTTGAAGGTTTCCTGGGTGGAAGATTCAGCAGAAGAAATCGAAACGGAAAAATCAAAAACCAGTACGGGTAATGGTGGGGATGCAGTATCAAAAATTATTGAATTATTTGATGGTGAAATCATCAGATAGGAGTGAATATGTTTAATAAAGGCAATATGGCCAATATGCTCAAGCAGGCGCAGGATATGCAGAAGAAAATTCAGGATGTGCAGGCTGAATTAGAAGATCTTATCGTCGATGCGGATGCTGGTGGTGGGATGGTAAAGGTTACAGCAAATGGAAAAATGGAAATTCTGGAATTATCCATTTCCGAGGACGCTTTGCAGGAAGACAAAGAATTATTAGAAGATTTAATTATTTCAGCGGTAAACAGCGCAATTGGAAAATCACAAGATGAGTCTCAAAACCGCATGAATTCAGTTACAGGTAATTTATTGGGAAATATAAAAATCCCGGGTATGTAAATGAGTCAATATCCGGAAACAATTCAGCGCTTGATAGAGAAGTTTTCCAAATTTCCCGGAATCGGTACGAAGACCGCTCAGCGACTGGCACTAAACGTGTTGATGGCATCTTCAGAGGAAGCTACAGAGTTTGCCAAAGCAATATTGGATGTTAAAACCCATATTCTTTTCTGTGCGAATTGCGGTGGTATTACCGAGGTTGATCCCTGTCGTATTTGTTCTGACTCTAAACGCAATCAGGAAGTTATTTGTATAGTGGAAGAACCGGCCGATATTTTTGCGTTTGAAAAAACCAATACCTTTCGTGGACAATATCATGTATTGGGTGGAGTGCTTTCACCTTTGGACGGCATTGGACCAGAAGATTTAAATATCGACCAATTGCTCCATCGTGTAACTGAAGGGATGGAAGTTGTTTTGGCAACGAATCCCAGTGTGGAAGGTGATACAACAGCCTTATATTTAAACCGCCTTTTAAAGGATAAAAACGTTAAAGTGAGCAGGTTAGCAAGAGGATTACCCGTGGGAAGCGACTTGGAATACACCGATGTCGCCACACTCACTAGAGCCTTGGAAGGAAGAACAGAATTATAACCGTACCCAATATATTAACCCTTTTTCGCATTTTACTGACGCCGGTGTTTATCATCTGTCTGTTTTACGAACATCCACTTGCGAAAACCTGGGCGTTAATCATATTTATAATTGCATCGATTACGGATGCGTATGATGGGTATTATGCCAGGAAATACAATCAAATCACACCCCAGGGGATGTTTTTGGATCCTTTGGCTGATAAAATTTTAGTATCATCGGCATTTATCTCTTTTGCTGTCATTGGCCTGGTGGAATACTGGATGGTTGCCTTAATCATCTTCCGTGACCTGTTTGTAACAGGATTGCGCATGGTGATGGAACACAAAGGTTTTCGATTAATTACCAGCAAAATTGCTAAAGCCAAAACGGCAACTCAAATATCCATTATTATATTCATTTTAACCTATTTGGGTTTAAAAGGATTAAAGATTGGATTATTGACTCCTGTTTTGGGATTTGTCACACATTACCATTTAATATATTATTTAACCTTTGCAGCTACTTTATTCACGGTGTACACCGGGTTCACATATCTCTATGCCAATAGAGAAGTGATTCGGAAATTATTCTCCTGATTTTGTGAATTACCATAGAATAAAAACCTTCATCGCGACCTCTGGATTCGCGGGGTATTTACCGGGTGCACCAGGCACCTGGGGAAGTATCGTTGCCATTTTGCTATGGTATGCGCTACAGCTGGTCATAGAGCCGCTATTTATTGTTGGTTTGACGGTTGTTCTCTTTTTCATTGGGGTTTGGGTAGCAAAAGATATATCACGGTATGAGGAAGAGGAAGATCCATCTCATATTGTTATTGATGAGCTGGTAGGACAATGGATACCGTTATGGTTTTTACCAGTAACTCCCATGTATATTTTGATGGCATTTATACTTTTTAGAATATTTGACATCGCAAAACCCTGGCCAGTGAGCATGTTTGATCGTATTCCTGGTGGTTGGGGTATTATGCTGGATGACATTGCTGCAGGTGTATATGCATTATTGATTCTAGAAGGAATTCAATTCATATTATGAAATGTGCCCTCATAACAATTGGTGATGAATTATTGTCTGGTATGACTATTGATTCCAATGCTGCCTGGATTGGTCAAGAGCTACAAAACATTGGGTTTTCTTTAGATTATCATGTAACTATTCCGGATGACATTGATCGTATAAAAAACACCTTAGCCGCTGTAGCCACTGAGTATCAATATATTGTAACTACAGGTGGACTTGGCCCGACACATGACGATACTACACCAACTGCTCTCTATGAATATTTCAACTCTAAATTAGAATATGATGAAGAATACTGGGAATACTTAAAGAAACGCTTTAATAAATTTGGAGTAGAAATACCAGAGAACAATCGTAGTCAGGTTATCATACCGCATAATGGTGTGATGATTCCAAATCCGATAGGATCGGCGCGAGGTTTACAATTTGAAAAAGACGGATGCATGTATTTTTCTACACCTGGTGTACCAGGTGAAATGAAGGCCATAATGCTGGAAACCATATTGCCTTTACTGGCAACTAAATCGGAAAAAAATATTCATGTAAAAACAATTCGAATTACGGGTGTGCCAGAATCATCCTTGGCTCAACAATTGCACTCCACTATACATTCAAACCCAAATTGCACATTCGCTTTTTACCCGAATTTTTTGGAAGTCAATGTGAGAGTTACCTGTCTGGATAAACAAGAAATGGAAAAGGCAGTACAAGATGTGGTTGATACTGTTGGTGAACCAGTGTTTGGTTTTGATTACGACACTCTAGAACTCAAAGTAGGGCAAATGGTAAAGCAAAAAGGTTTTACGTTAGCGACAGCTGAATCCTGCACCGGAGGTTTAGTTGGTCATAAAATTACATCAGTTGCCGGCAGTTCTGATTATTATTTAGGTGGCGTTGTAACCTATAGCAATGCGGCCAAAAGAAAATTCCTGCATGTAAAACAGGAAACACTGGATGAGTATGGAGCTGTCAGTAGGGAAACGGCTCAGGAAATGGCTGAAGGCGTACGAAATGAGTTTAATGCGGACATTGGGCTGTCAATTACTGGTGTAGCTGGACCTGGTGGTGGAACTGAAGACAAACCCGTGGGTACCGTGTTTTTCGGTTTGGCCCTGCCTAGTCGTACCGTTACTAAACACCGGCAGTTTGGAAATGATAGAGATAAAAATAAATTGAGAAGCAGTCAATTTGTGTTGAATTTGCTCCGAAAGGAGCTCAATGGACAATAGATTACTCCGTACCTTCGTGGCCGTAACTGTACCGACCGCTTTATTGGATGTTCGGAATATGTTGAGAACAACTGTCCAACACAAAAAGGATAATCTTAAATGGGTACAAAACGGACAAATTCATCTCACGTTAAAATTTATAGGGTATACACCACCGGATGGGATTTCTGCGATTCACGATACATTAGCCAACGTATCAAAAAAACACAGTGCAATGGGATTTGAGATTGCAACTACTGGTTGTTTTCCTGTTTCAACGAGACCGAGAATCCTCTGGGTTGGCTTGCAGGGTGATGAGGAACCACTGGTTCAATTGGTACGTGATATCAACAATGCTCTGGATCCATTTGGATATCCCGCAGATGAAAAACAATTTATTCCACACATTACACTGGCAAGAATTAAATACCCACCAAAACAAACACCGGATATAACCCAGTACCTTCACGCGCAATTTGAACCCATCCCTTTTTTTGTAAATAAATTCATATTAATGAGTAGTGAATTACGTACGACCGGTGCAGTATATTCGAGCATTCACGAATACAATTTATTGAATCAGGTATAGACCCAAACAGGAGTTTAACATGGCAGATAAAGACAAGAAATCAAAAGCATTAGAATTAGCCATTTCGCAAGTCGACAGACAATTTGGTAAAGGATCCATCATGCGACTTGGTTCTAATCGTCCGAGTTGGACAGGGAATGTGATTTCCACAGGTTGTTTATCATTGGATGTTGCTTTGGGAGTCGGTGGTGTTCCAAGAGGGCGAATTATTGAAATTTATGGTCCAGAATCTTCAGGAAAAACAACCCTGGCGCTTCACATTTTAGCTGAAGCACAAAAAAATGGCGGGTATGCCGCATTTATTGATGCAGAACATGCGCTGGATCCTAATTATGCCAAAAAACTCGGAGTTGAGACGGATGAATTACTCATTTCCCAACCGGATACAGGAGAGCAAGCGTTAGAAATAACAGAAACATTGGTTCGCAGCGGGGCTCTTGATGTGATTATAGTTGATTCAGTTGCTGCGCTAGTCCCTAAGGCAGAGTTAGAAGGTGATATGGGAGATTCCCATGTTGGATTGCAGGCTCGTTTAATGTCCCAGGCTCTTAGAAAGCTGACCGGAACTGTAAGCCGGTCAAATACGTGTGTAATCTTTATTAACCAGATTCGAGAAAAAATTGGTGTCATGTTTGGTAACCCTGAAACAACACCCGGTGGTAGAGCGCTGAAGTTTTATACCTCTATCCGAATGGAGATTCGTCGTATTACTACTCTAAAGGATGGCACGGATAGCATCGGGAGCCGGGTAAGAGTAAAAGTGGTCAAAAACAAGGTTGCACCACCCTTTAAGCAAACTGAGTTTGATTTAATGTATGGTTCAGGTATTTCTTATACCGGTGATATTATTGATCTTGCCTTAGCCGGTGATATTATACAGAAAATGGGTTCCTGGTATTCATACGGCGAAATGAAAATAGGTCAAGGTAAAGAAAATGCCAAAAAATTCCTTGAGGACAATGAATCTACCTTTAAAGAAATTACCCAAAAGGTCAAATCGTTTATGGGCTTAGATGAGGGCGCCTCTGCCTAAGGTTATTAGAATTGAAAAGGGAAAAGGTCGTGAACATTCCCGCCAAATTTTTTTAGACGATGGAGATTGTTTTTCGCTTACCGAGGAGATATTCTATCAGCATTATTTTTCTGAAGAAGATACCTTAACCGCGGAAGAAATTAATCGACTAAAGCTTGACAGTGAAATTGTCCAGATAAAGCACGCTGCACTAACCCTATTAAGCTATAGAAAACGAAGCAAACAGGAACTTAAACAGAGATTAATTGAAAAGGGATTTTCTTTGCCGAATATCGAGGACACCATTCACTATCTGGAAAGCAAGCAATACATCAATGATAGAGACTTCGCTGAATCTTTTGCTAGGGATAAAGTTCACAATACGGCTATGGGTCCATTACGGTTATCGGTTGAACTAAAAAAACATGGTATTGACCAAACAACGATACAATCTGTTCTTGATACTGCTTATAGCGAAATGCCCATTTCAGATTTAATTACACGTCTTATTAATAAAAAAAAATACAATATCAACGATCATCGTGAAAAAGCAAAGTGTCTTCGTTTCCTTCAGGGGAAGGGATATCCGCTAGACCAAATATTCTCGGTGATGGACCAATACACAACATCATGAAGAATTCATTATCTCACACCGATATTCAATTTGCTCGTCACGTTCTAGGTAGAATGCCAAGTGATGAAGAATTGAATGTTATCGCTGCATTTCAACGAAAATATCTTAAAGGCAGACTGTACACTGAAACATTAAATCGTCTGGATGACGGAATCAAGCGAACTCGCATTCCAGAAGAAGATCTAATGGATGAAAACGGAAATCATATGTATTTTTTCTCCACGCTAGCAGTGGGTGAAAAAATTGTGGAAAATATCCAATCTTTGCTGGAAGCTGAAACTCGTTCAACAACAGCAGTGCATCTAAATAACAATTTTAAGAACAACGATATTTCAATATCGGCTGGCTTGGTGAAAACTGGTCATCCTACAGAATTGCAGCTGGCACCTGCCGGATCAATTGTGGGATTTATTTCACTCCCTTCCAAGCGGATATCTAAAGCTGCCAAAAAACGCATTGCCGGGTTATTAGAACACTCATGGGTGCTGGGAACACGAATTGTAGACCAGTATAAACTACCACAATCCATTGCCACTTGGTGCACACAGGATGATATCGGGGTTACCTTAAAAGAAGATATTTTTGGAATTAAATCCACAGGATTATTATTGGTAGTTCAGCATGGATTCAAAAAGGAATTGCTTCATACAGTCAAGGATTGGAAAGAACAATTAACAATTATAGGGTCGATAAATGAGAAGCAGGAAATACATGTCGCCGGAGAAAATGGCTCAACTATTACGCTTCCCATTGATGTGTTGCGATTTCCTTGGCGAGTCTATTCGCAAACACGTTTTCATCGCGAAGAACTAAAAGTTGATAAGTCTCTTCCAGATGATATTGAAAAAGATTTCACGAAGATATTCAAGAAGCTGTGGAATGAGGAGAATAGTCAGCCACAACCGGAAATGATTGCGATTGAAGACGATGCAAAATCTTCAAAACAATGGGTGATGGCCACATCGTATACCCATCGAGCAAGCACCGATTATCCACGGTTGGCCGGTCAATTAGCTGTGGCCGATGCAACCCGTAATCTGGCGTCCGTGGGCGCCAAATTTAAGGGAGTAATTATTCGCAATATCTTTCATGATTCTAATGATCCGGAAGATGTGTGGTATGGATTTGAAGTTATTCAAGGACAGGAAGAATCCATTCGATCGTTACATTTGCCAATTCTAAACCGATCTGTCACCACGTTAAATCATCAACAGACGCAGGCTGTGTTTGCGGTTGGAAACCGTCAGAAACTAGAAAATAATCAATTTACAGGTTTTGTATCGAATGGTGACTTTATCAGTATTCTGGGAAGCCATCGCGGTGAATTGGGATATAGCACCTATATGGACCTTATCCATAACAATACTATCGGCCATTTACCTGCCTGTGATTTGAACATGGAAAGCCGTATTCAGGAAGCTGTGGTACAGGGGATTCAGACTAAATTGATAAAATCAGCAACCCCCCTTGGGCGTGGCGGATTAGCGATTACCATTGCAAAAGAACTGAAGCGGGGAAATCAGGGATTAGGTGCCCGTATTCATTTCAGTCGCAAACTTCGGAATGACCAAATGCTATTTGGAGAAACCCAGGGATTGGTTTTAATAAGTCTGGGCGAAGAGGACATTATGGAATTTGAACGCATATGCATGTCCATTGGAGTGCCCTCTACAACCATCGGTAGAGTGACAGATACAGGTCGATTCACTTTTAACGAGTTCTTTGATATAAAGGTTATGGATTTTTAATGTCAGAATTCTCATCAGATGCTGTTTTTCATGATGGGTCTAGAATTCCTATAAAAAACATATATTGTGTGGGACGTAATTACGCTGCTCATGCCAATGAATTACAGAATCCAATTCCAAAAGAGCCTCTTTTTTTTCAAAAATCAACCGCCTCCATAGCCCAAACCGGTACAATCGAAATTCCATCCAATTCTGATATTCATTATGAGGTGGAGTTGGTGGTCTGTATCGGCGCAGATATTAACGAGCCCGGCAATGCGGATATCACATCCAATTTAGCAGGTTTCACAATTGGCTTGGATTTGACAGACCGCACCGCACAATCAATACTGAAAAAAGAAAGGAAACCCTGGTTTTGGGCGAAATCCTTTAAAAATAGTACTGTTCTTGGTTTATTTCAAGAGTGTACTATTGATAAAAAGATCACGGGATTTGGTTTAAAGAAGAATGAAGAACTCGTTCAACTGGGCAATCCTGACCATATGCTGTTTTCAATTGAATTCTTACTACAAAAATTGGCCATTCGTGTTCCATTATTAAGGGGGGATATCCTGTTTACAGGTACACCAAGCGGGGTGGGATCACTCCGTTCAGGAGATCATTTGGATATCCTGCTGGGAAATGAGTTCTTTTATTCTGTAGACATTCGTTGAATACGTAATTACTAATTTGTATTCAGAATATCCATAAGTGAATCATGAATAGCAGAATTGGTTGCCAAAATATGATCCTGATATATGCTGTAAGGTTTCCCGTCAATTCCCGATATTTTCCCACCAGCTTCTTCAACAAGTAAAATACCAGCAGCCGTATCCCAGGGGTGCAAGTCGTACTCCCAAAACCCATCCACTATTCCGCAGGAGACATGACACAAATCAACCGAAGCGGCACCAAGTCGACGGACACCTTGTGTCCTATGGGTCAATTGTTTAAATAATTCCATGTTTCTATGCCATTTCTCTCCATGTTCATATCCAAATCCCGTTACGACCAGGGAGTGGGATAATTCTTGGTTCTTAGAAACTGATATCGGCGAATTATTTCTGTATGCACCTTCACCTTTAACGGCATGATACACATTATTACCCGGTAATTCAATTATTACACCTAGTAATGGAGAATTATCCATGAATAATGCTATGGATACACCAAAGGAAGGATATCCGTGTACAAAATTGGTAGTACCGTCGAGGGGATCGATAATCCATTGGTAGCGGGATTGGGATGCAGCCTTATTAGATCCACTTTCCTCGGCAAGAATTCCATGGTCAGGGAAGGTGTTTTGAATTAGTTCAATTATGCGTGATTCGGAGAGCTTATCCGTCTGAGTGACTAGATCAGAGATTCCTTTATGCGAATACGCCCTGGGTTTATCCAGGGCGCTTACGATGATTTGTGAGGCTTCTTTTGCGGCCTTAAAGGCTGTGTCAAGAGCCTTATTTGTCATGATAGATTTTCGCAATTGTAGGTTGGTGATCTTTAGCGAAATATTCCTTTGTCATTTGTTTCAGTTTCGTCGAAAGCAAAATGATTGCAATGAGGTTTGGGAAAGTCATAAAACCAAGCGCAGCATCACCAAATGCCCAAACAGCTTCCAGACTTGCTATAGCCCCGATAAATACGAATAAGACAAAAAACCAACGGTAGAATTTGATAGATTTTTCACCAAACAAATATTCGGACGCGCGGTCCCCATAAAAAGACCAGCTAATTGCAGTTGAGACGGCAAAGAGAAGGACCGACAAGGTGACAATTTTATCTCCGAACCCGAACAACCAGGATAGTCCCGTTTTAAATGCATACGATGTGAGTAAACTGCTGTTTAAAAGTTCACCTGTAAAAGCCGGGTCGATTCGGTTCACGTAGAATTCCGTGTGTTGCCATGCTCCGGTTGTGATTATTACCAATCCAGTGAGAGAACAAATGATGATTGTATCAATAAAAGGTCCTAACATGGCAACCGATCCTTCGCGAACTGGGTACTTTGTTTTTGCAGTAGAGTGGGCTATTGCTGCTGATCCCTGACCAGCTTCGTTGGAATACAGTCCACGTTTAATTCCCCATAATAGCGTATTCATCAGTACCAGAAAACTTCCTCCACCCACACCAGCAATTTCTGCGGGAGGGTTAAACGCCATATTAAAAATCAATCCAAATGCATGACCAATTTGATCTATATAAGCCAGGAGGATAAGTCCGGCGGCTGATACATAAATCAGCGCCATGATTGGAGCCAAGAATCCGGTTACGTGCCCAATCCTGCGTATCCCGCCAATAATCACCATACCAACAACCGTAGCCAGTAATAATCCATTTATAATTTGCATAACAGACACAGAAAACCCGGAAAAGAGTACGTGCTTGATTGTAAGGAAGTGCTCGGCACCGATAACCTGGGTTACTTCAGAATACAATTGGTCAGAAACCGTGAAGGCTTGTATTGCATTTCCTGTCGCAAATGAACAAATAATAGCGAATGTGGCAAATGCTACTGCCAACCAGCGCCAATTTCTACCGAGTCCGTGTTCGATAGTATACATGGGACCACCGGCGGTAAAACCGGCACTATTTATTTTACGATATTTTAATGAAAGGGTACTTTCGGCATATTTTAAAGTTGTGCCGAAAAAAGCGGTTACCCACATCCAAAAGATGGCACCAGGTCCACCATAATACAATGCGGTTGCCACACCGGCAATATTTCCTATTCCAACGGTTGCTGACAGTGCCGTGGTTAGTGCTCGAAAATGATTGAGATCTCCTTCATCCTCAGGGTCATCATACATCCCTCTGGTTACATTAATACCGTGTTTAAAATACCGAATCTGAGGAAACCCAAGTTTGATAGTTGCGAAAATACCAGTTCCAACCAGTGCAATAATCATGAGAGGGATTGCTCCTAGCGGTAATTTTTCAGATGGGAAATTCTTTACCCAGTCAAAATTGCCGGGAAATGACCAAACAGCATTAAAGGGATCAATTCCCCATATCAGTAAAATAAGCAGTATAATTGAAAATGCGATTAAACCGGCTTTTGATTTTGTCATAAATCTTCCTTTGTTTGGGTAAATAAACCGTAAAGTTTAATGGATAGGAGTGTCTCTGGCAATTTTGAATATTCCATGATAATTTATCCACACTATTACATATTTAATGTTATGCAGTTTTATCGATATCCATTTGTAATCTTAAACGGTTGCATTATTGCAGGTATTCTCTGGGGAAAGTTGGACTCATCCTATGTAACAGCATCCATCGTTCTGCTGGTGCTTTCAATCATGATTTATACATATTTTCGATGCCGAAAACACTTTTCTATAATCCTTTGTATTCTTTCTTTTTTTATTGGTTGGGGGAATTATACCCTCACCAAAGCAGACATGGGTCATCAGGTCCATTTGGCTGGTACTATAGATAATAGCGAAATAAATGTGACTGGGACTACCACTCAAATAAACCGCGTAAAAAGCGGTAAATACAGAACAACAATCCATCTTCAATCCATTATAAAACAGAATCAGTATTTTAAGATAAATTCAAAAATCTTTCTCTATACTGATGGTATCCCGAATTGGGACATCGCCGATACCGTGATTGTTTCTGGTACGTTTTTTCAGTTTAACGAGAAACGAAATCCGGGCCAGTTTGATTTTCGTGGTTATTATGCAAAAAAAGGCGTGATAGGTAATATCCTTCCGATTACCGAAAGTACAGTATTGGTCAGACCAACCCATTCACCCAGCTTGCTTAAATGGATAGCCCATGTACGGAATGACATAAAGGCTATTTTTTCTACATATTTAAACTCACAAGATGCAGGGTTGTTGACAGCCCTGCTGTTAGGGGATCGGTCCGGTATTGACCCGGAGATGAAATCCCAATTTGAACAAGTTGGCGTAATTCATGTGCTGGCAGTATCGGGGCTACACGTCGGATATATACTTCTCATCCTCACCATCTTAACTCCAATTTTACAGATACCATGGGGGTACGATCGAATTGCCATAGTAGGAGGATTATGCTTCTTCGCCGCTCTTACGAATTTTGCCCCGAGTGTAAATCGAGCATGTATTATGGGAGGATTGTACATGATTGCTCCCGTACTGAATCGTGGTGCAAATCCATGGAATATACTGTCTGCCGCATCGTGGATGATGCTTATGACTCAACCTCAGCAATGTTTCGAGCTGGGATTTATATTAAGTTTTTTAGCAGTTGGATCAATTCTGTTTTTTTACAATCTGATCACCTCGGCGCTTCCTGAGCCATTGAGAATTGAATCAATTTCAAATCCGGTGATCCGTGGTTCATGGGCACTATTTATAGTCTCATTATCTGCCCAAATTGGGACCATACCAATTACCCTCATTTTCTTTAAAAAACTTCCGCTAATAGCACTGGTTGCCAACGTAATAATAGTTCCTCTAATTGGTTGTTTGGTGGCTGGCGGTATCATGCTCATATCTGTGGGTTCGATTCCAATTTTTGCAGAGATAGTTGCAAATACAATCTGGTTGATTGACCTTATTGTTTCATTTTTTGCGCAAGCGTTTAGCAAAATACCGTTCGGACAAATCACTGTTAATAATTTTCAGTTTATCCATATCATTTATTATGTGATCATTATTTCCAGTGTCGTATTCCTGATGAAAAAAAGTATGGCAAAAGCTATAATTGCAGTAAGTCTGCTGATAACAATATTGGTTTGGCAGTGGACATTAAAACGGCATACCATGGACATTGTATTTCTTGATGTGGGGCAGGGCGACTGCATCGTCATCCAGAATGAGAATGGAAAAACTATGGTTGTGGACACAGGATATCGGACATGGAAACAGGATATGGGTAAGCAGGTTCTGGTACCCGCACTTCACCATATGGGAACAAAATCTGTCACCTGGTTGGTATTGACACATCCACACAATGATCACATTGGCGGAACCATGTCCCTTCTGCATCAATTCACCGTGGATACCATTTATGAAAGCACTATTGATTACGGATCGTTTACCTATAATCAGGTGGTAGAAGAGGCACAAATTAATGATATTCCTCTACGATCGGTCCAGGCAGGGAATACGTTACGCATCGATAATCACAGTTATCTCCAATGGCTGCACCCGGATACGGTAGAAGAGCAAACTAGTATCAATAATAATAGCGTAGTATTTCGATTACTCCATGGGAATAATTCATTTCTTTTTATGGGAGATTTAGAGAAAGAGGGAGAAAGCCAGTTACTGGCATTTAAATTATATCTGGATTCGGATGTTCTCAAAATTGGACACCATGGATCGAACACGAGTAGTTCTAATGAATTTATCACGGAAGTTAGACCGTCGATTGGTGTAATTTCGGTTGGTGAGAAAAATAAATTCAATCATCCTTCACAAGAAACAATAAACCGATTTGGTTCTTTTCAAACTGAAATCTATCGCACAGATAAACAGAGAGCAGTTTGGTTGCGATCGGACGGAAAAAGTATAGAACTGGTGCCGTGGAAATAATAGCAGGAGTCGATGAAGCTGGGAGAGGTCCGCTTGCAGGTCCGGTAGTGGCTGCCGCTGTTATTTTACCGGAAAATCATGGAATAGTAAATCTCCGGGATTCAAAAAAATTAAGTGCGGCTAAACGAGAAAAACTCCATCCAATAATACTGGACAATGCAATAGGTGTTGGGTTGGGAGTCGTCGGTGAAAGGGAAATTGATAAACTCAACATTCTGAATGCAACTTATAAGGCGATGCAAATGGCGCTTGGTAGACTTCCCGTCAAACCAAACCGAGCATTGATTGACGGATATCCATTACCCCATCAAATTATCCCAAATGAAGGAATAATAAAGGGGGATGATAAAATTGACTGTATACGTGCTGCTTCTATCATTGCAAAGGTTGAGCGTGATAGATTGATGTTGGAGATGGATACTATATTTCCGGAATACGGTTTTGCACAACATAAGGGGTATGGTACTCAAATGCATTTGGAAAATTTGGAGAAATGGATGGCGACACCGATCCACCGGAAAAGTTTTTCACCGGTTAAATCGAAATTAAAATCCATTCAATGGTATAAGAAAAATAACCAACTGGGTTGGTTGGGCGAAAAACTCGCCGCACTCTACCTGAGAAATAAAGGATATACAATACTTGAAGTCAATCATCGTGAATCGGGATTGGGTGAAATTGACATAATCGGGGAACAATCAGGTGAATTGGTGTTTATTGAAGTTAAGACTGGCTCTAAACACGAAGGAATTAGGCCCGAACACAATTTATCAAGACAAAAAATGGAAAAATTGGGAAACACTATTCAAATGTATTTAACCAAAAATGAAATTACCAAATCTTTCAGGGTAGAGGCAGTTGTCGTCGAAATCCATGGTAAAAATAATTCGTTTAACCACATTAAACATGTAGATTTTAATTTATAACTGAGAAGAAAATGACTGAGAAGACGAAAAAGATTTTACTTGAAACGCGTTCAATTGCAATTTTAATCCTAATTGCATTTTTGTTAAAAGTCACAATCGTGGAAGCATATATTGTTCCCACCGGCAGCATGGAAAACACTATTATGACCGGTGATTTTTTAATTGGGAATAGATTTGTTTACGGTATGCGGACCCCCGATTGGATTGGTATTCCGTACACGGATATGGGATTTGATGTTCCTTTTGTTCGCTTTCCAAAATTTCGTGAGCCTGAGCAAGGTGATGTGATCATTTTTAAGTACCCCAGGGATCCCTATCATAAATATGTAAAGCGTTTAATTGCGCTCCCGGGAGACACCTTAGAAATAAAAACGCGAAAAGTATTCGTTAACGATCATGAATTTATTTTACCTGATCATGGAAAATATATTGCACCGGAATTACCCGCCGACTATCGGCAGCGAGATATATTTCTCAGGACGTCTGGCAATAAAGATAATTTGTCCCCTATCATCATTCCCAAAGAAGGGGATGAAATAGCTTTAAATGATTCAACAGACTGGTTGTATGTGGTTCCATTAATAATTATGGATGGACATCATGTAACTTTGGAATCTGGAAACAGGACTTATACTTTAACAAATATTGATCCCAACGATTTGTATAGGAGAAAAGAAACAATAAGTGTTTTTGATGATTATTATCCAAAAGGGAAAAAGCTAACACCCTGGTCAACAGCAATCGGTAGTGATAGCTGGCAATTCCTGTATGTAGATGGTGTCTCTATAAAGGATATTCCATCCTATACAATAGAGCAAAATTATTATTGGGCAATGGGCGACAACCGCGATGATAGTCTTGATTCACGTTATTGGGGATTTGTACCTGAAAGCAACATGCTAGGTTCAGCATTGTTTGTATATTTTTCTTTGGACCTGGATAGGTGGGTTCCGCGCTTAGACCGTGTCGGGACCGTAATCAAATAATTATAAAGCGTAATTAATCCGACCAGGTTACTTTTTTATCTTTACATCAGGGATAAAAGTCTATTCTCGCCAACGCAAAATAATACTGGCATCATTATCGAAAAACCCTCAAAATTGGCAGTAAAGTAAATCATGATAATCCAAGGTAAGGGAACCAAATTGTAAAATGAGCCGAGGTTTTACATTTTCAGCAGGATTTCTTTTTGTTCTGCTCCTTCTAATATTTTCTGCATGCGATTTCCAGAGCCCGGCCAGTTTTGAGATGCCGACCTGGTTCATGGATTTAAAAATTCCCATTACCAATCAGTCGTACCCTCTCTCCAATATGGCAGGGAGCGATTTTATTGATCCAACCAGCGACTCTTCTGGTTTTCAAATTATGTTCCAGGGTGATTTGCCGAATACGTCCATCGACCCATCGTATCTACAGGTGCCAATTAATCAAGATATCCAACCAGATGCTACGCCGGTTTCAGGAATTACCGTTGATTTTCTCGTTGATACTACCATTTCCTTTACTCTTCCATTTGGGCAAAGTGGATTTTTTGACATCGATAGCCTGCAACAATTCAATATACCGAATAACTTTGACCACCGTATTTTGACGAGTACCTGGAATGTGATCGCTGCGAATTTCGATACGCTAATCAGACTTGATTTAAATATTCCGGAAATACCTTCATCACAGTTGCCGGAATTCATTACGTCCATTGATAAATTTATTGTGATAGAGGATGTGGCTAATGACTCCAGTTTGTTTAGTTCACAGATCATCAATAATGGATTGCCATCCGACATAGAAAATGTCCGATTCAGCCTATTGACCGATACCTCTACTCCAATGGATACCCTTGCCAATCATACACGTTCTTCGGTGACAAAAGATAACCAGTATGCTGAAACCACGTCTTTAAGTCGTGATTCACTTGGATCGGGAATCAGAATGGAAATGGGTTTTAGTTTGCAGCAGGTGACGACGGTGGACACATTGACAATCAACGCTGGAGATTCTGTACAGGCAAATGTGTCTGTGCGAATTCGAATTGCTGGAATTGATGGTGCACAAGTAACAACCTCCAGAACAGATGTTGCACCAGAATTATCGCCTGTTGATTTTCCGTCAGATATAGAATTGTATAGCGGAACGTTCTCGGCAAACACGTTTGGAGATATCAATACGATCTCGGTGAACGGCTTAAAAAGTACTTTCCCTTTTGATATTGAATTTTACATGCATTTTCGCAATTTCATTCCTCCAGCAGGTTCGGATTCCGTAAAAATTGATACCGTACTAAATGCTAATTTAAATCCTATTTCAAAGACCTGGAAACTGGATGGCTATACCTTTGCCAATCCAGCCAATCCGGATAGCGCCCTCAGGACATTGAAAATAGATATGCGGGCTATTTTAACTGAACAACAAACAGTAATTCCTTTAGATGGAAGTGACCTGGGTTCTTTTGATATCGGAGTGGAAGTCACAGAATTTCACTTCGATTCGTTACAGGCCAATCTCATTCAATCATTTCCTCCGAGTAGTCAGCAAATGACCGGTATGCCCCAGGGATTCTCCGGGATGGCTTTTACAGATGTACGTATCGAGTTTGAAATGTTAAATCAAATTCAATTACCAGTAAATCTGGATATTAACCTGATCGGCGTGAATGGTTTTGGCGATACATCTCGTGTAGCGGTCGTTGCGAATGTAGGTAATCCAACCAATGCGACGGATACGGTAAAAACAATAATTCGCTTGTGGAAAAATGGTACAACCACACTGGTGTATAATACGCCCAGCGATTCAACATGGAGCGATAGTACGACGGTTGCTCCCGGCATTGGAGAGACCACAATTGTTGACTTGCTATCCTCTAATCCGGCCAATATAAATGTTGATGCAGCTGCTACCATAGATGGCAGGGGAAATATTGTGGTTGGTGCTTCCATAGGTGGTTCTTATAGACTGATTGCTCCCTTTGAAGTTCGGATGGACCCCATGACCTTTATTCCCCAGACCGAATCTCCACTAAGCGAAATGACCCACGAGACACGCAGTTTAATACGAAATTCGCTGTTGGAAGCTTCATTGAATACCAACGTAACCAACCATATTCCGGTCGGTGGTGAGATTTCAATTCTACAATCAAACCAAACGTATTTTCCTTTAGATACTACCCAAGAGGCTCTAAATGCATTCCGCGATTCGATGGTGGTAAAGCAGGGATGGCAACCCACCGACAGTCTCTACATTATGACATCATGTGATTCCATGAATCCAATGCTGAGCAATGTTTATATTTTTGGAATTATGGATGACTTTAGAAGTTGCGTAAATGGTCTAACATATTTGGTTAAGGCAAATAACAGTACCATAGATACCGTAATATCTTACGTAGATACATTGGTAAAAATTATTCTTCCCGATCCATTGTCTCTTTATACCGATACCAGTTCAACCGGTCATCCCGGTTCGGTATTACAATCGGGATTTATTAGTCACTCCAGCATCATCGATACAAACAGAGTCAGACTAATGACGGATCCTGGTGAACATTATATTGTACCACGATTTCATTTGAATGGGACAAATGGCAACGCTGTCTATTTATCTATGCAGGATTATATTGGAATTTCAGCGAATATCGTGTTTCGCGTAAGTAATACGGGCGTATTTGAAAGTCCACCTGATGAATTGGTGATACAATATCCCAATGGTGGCGAATCATTGATTATGAACCAGACATATATCATCAGATGGAACTCTTACGGGACTATTAAAGAAGTGGATTTGCGATACGGTGTGGGATCGAGTTTGAATCCGGCAGACGAAGTGGAATGGAATGAAATTCAGCTGGCTATCGCAAATGTTGATTCTTTTTCATGGACACCCATAACTACAAATGGAATTTTTGATATTCCACCTGGTGATAGGGACAGTTTACGGTTACGTATTTCGGTAACCGGATCGGATATATTCGATATTAGTGGTTGGTATTTTACCGTTCAGGAGAATGGGCGACAGGAGAAGAAATTGGCTAACCCGCATTTAAGTTTGGGTGGGAAACAGAAGTGAATAGACTAGCCATTACCTTGTCACTTCTGATCGCTTTGACTTCAATCGAAGCTCAGACCAAACGTGATGCCCGATCCGTGGGATTGGCAGGTGCCTACACCACAGTAGCAGATGGGATATTCGCGGTAGGGTATAACCCGGCATTGCTTGCTTTTCAGACTGATAAACCCTTCATGCTACAGGTGGTTGGATTGGATATAGGACTGGTAAGCAATTATATTTCATTGAGTAACCTAAATAATTTATCCGGCGATACATTAACCGATAAACGAATTGATGCCATATTACTGGAACTTGATAATGGAGGCGGATTGACATTCAGCCCGGACATCCATTTGGCGACCCCGGGATTAAATTTTGCTTCGGGAAATATGGCCCTCACAAGCAATACCATCGTCATCGGGGACCTGGCGCTTCCTACCGGATTTCTTGAATTGTTATTGAAGGGAAATGCCCATGTTTCAGAATTGGATTTGACCCTGAACTATGAAATTTTAGGTGTCAATGAACTGGGATTTTCATTTGCTGTGCCCTATGAACAGTTTGCATGGGGTGTTACTATTAAGTATTTACAAGGTCTTTTCTATTTTGGTATTGATGGAGATTCGAGCTCATCCTCATTGGTAACGACCGATGACTACCTGTATGGATCTGGTCGGTATTATATGCGACAAGGCATTGGGGGCGGTGGACTTGGGTTAGATTTAGGTTTTACCACACGTCGAAATAACGGATGGCAGTTTGGGGCATCCATGATAAATGCAATAGGAACCATCAAATGGAATAAACCCACTTGGGTGAAGGACTTTTTGGCTGGTTCGGATAATGTGTTTGGTAATAAGGATGATATTTATCATAACACATGGAATGGAGATGCCTTAAATGATTCAATGGCTGTTATCTGGTCGTTTACCATTGATTCAACCAACATGGATGGCCTCTCTGGAGAGAATACCTTTACCAATGATCAGCAAATAGTATACAACTTGGATTCCAAAGGAAAATTGAAGGAGTTTACTACTCGCTATCCCGGAATTTTTCGAATGGGATTGTCTCATCGGACAGAAAATATGTTGGTAACCAGCGATATCTGGACTGGATTTCAAAATCGATTTTTTGCCCGTGCACACTGGAAATGGTCTGTCGGTATGGAAGTATACAAATTCCCCAGCATGCCGCTGCGGCTTGGATTCGGCTGGGGAGGAGCAGATTTTAAGGAATTAGCAGTAGGAATGGGTGTGCATAAAGGTCCGGTTATCTTTGATGTAGGATTTGCATTCCGCAACGGGATTTGGTTGCACACGATGAAAGGATTCAATTTCTCCCTGGGATTGACATTTACGGGACTTGGAAGCCGGAAAGAGACAATGGAAGAAGATAATTCTGGTGAACCAGCTCCACCTGTCACGGACGAAAACACCAGACTTACATTTTAAGCTTTAGATTAAACCACAGTTTATTTTAAAAATTTCCCTTCTATTTTCAATTATTTGCGCGCCAGCAGTATCAAAATTATTCCGCCAACGATAAATATTATATTCCCCATCCAGGCCGCTGACAATGGATCAAGAAGTCCTTTGAATCCCATGGATTGACCAAATTTTATTAACGCATAATAGGAAAATATCACGAAGACACTCATACCTGCACCAAAGGTTAATCCACCTTTTAATTTCATGACGACCAATGGAAGTCCAAATAAAATAACGATCAGGTTTGTAAAAGCAAAGGATATCTTAAAATGTTGGACAACCTGCCACCTGCGAGTATCTACTCCATTTTCCTGGAGTATTTGAATCCGTTTTTCCAGTTCATTGTAGTTGAGTTCCTCAGGAGATTTAAACTGTTGCGTTATGTCTTCAGGTTTGAAATCAAGCGATAATAGCGTATCGCTGGTTGAAATTCTGGCACTCGTTTCCGAACCAGTACTGTCGAAAGTTCGAATCGAATAACCGGAAACAGCCCATAGTGACAGACTGTCAATATAGGACATTTTTTGGGCATCCAGACGTTTAAATACAAGACCACTATCCAGTTCAACCACATTAATTCCTTCTGCGGATTGCTGATGGGTCTTATAGGTAGACAGCGATATGTGGAGCGATTCTTGTTTTTGAAGGAAAACATCCTTCATTATTTTTTTGGGTTGTCTAATGCTCTTTCGACTTTTCCTTTTGATGAACTCACGTTCAATGTCAAAACGCTTTTCATTACCAATAGAGACCAACTGGTTATCCAGCACGTAGGATATTCCACTTATAATGAAACCGACTAGTATCAGTGGAAATGCAATCCGATACAAGCTGATGCCAGAAGCTTTCATGGCCGTCCATTCGTTCCGTTTGGCCATTAATCCAATACTAAAGATAGTTGAGATTAGAACGGACATAGGAAGGGCAATGTTGACGAACCATGGTAAAGAATAAATATAGTAATTGATCACAACATTGGTCGGGACGCTATTATCAATAAAGCGGTCCAGATTTTCAATCAGGTCAACAATAACAAAAATGGAAATAAACCCCAACAATGCCATTACAAGAATGCTGAGGAATTGCTGGACGATGTATCGATCGAGTTTTTTTACCACGAAATCCCACCTGTCAACTTATGCTTTGCCAACCTGTATCCTTTACCTAACTTTATATCCATTATGGAAAACAATGGCTTGAATTTATCCTATTTTTACTTTTCTCCTATGGTGCTTTATCCGGCAATATAAATGCGTGGGGCGCCCCTTTATCAAGTAAAGCACTGGCAGATTTTGAAATGAAAACGTAACCGAAAGTTCCATGAGTATGTATGATACATTAGACAGTTGGATGGCAACACTTGCAGAAACGTTGTGGGGAATGCCATTGGTAATTCTTTTGCTGGGCGGAGGTATTTTCTTTTCACTGTATAGTCGATTTACCCCATTTCTCTATTTTCGCCATGCGTTTGATATTGTTGCCGGAAAATTTGATTCCAAGGATGACCCGGGACAAATAACCCATTTTCAGGCATTGTCCAGTGCCCTGGCCAGCACCGTGGGGATGGGAAATGTAGCGGGAGTTGCAGTAGCAATTCATATGGGCGGACCAGGAGCAATTTTCTGGATGTGGCTCACGGCGATTCTGGGTATGAGCACAAAATTTTTCACCTGCACATTATCAGTGATGTACCGCGGTAAGGATGATCAGGGAGAAATCCAGGGTGGTGTAATGTATTATATTGAAGAGGGGATGGGGAAAAAATATAAACCGCTGGCCGTTATGTTCAGTATCGCCGGATTGTTCGGCTGCATCACGTTCTTTCAAGCCAATCAACTTTCCCAGGTAATACGGGATTTTATGTACCAACCGACCGGAGTATTTCAGACAAATGTATTTACAGGAAATTTGCTCACCGGCTGCATTGTTGCCCTACTAGTAGGTATGGTTATCTTTGGTGGCATCAAGCGCATCGCGAAAGTTGCTTCAAAACTTGTTCCTGCTATGGTAGGGATTTATCTATTTGCAGCTCTGATTGTTCTATTTAAGAATGCGAGTGAAATTCCCAGTATGTTTGCTTTGATCTTTCGTGATGCCTTTAGCGGTGATGCAGTGATGGGTGGTTCACTCGGCGGTATGATTATTATCGGTGTTCGTCGCGGTTTGTTTTCCAATGAAGCGGGAACCGGAACCGAGACCATGGCACATGGTGCCGCAAAAACAACCGAACCGGTTCGTGAAGGCCTCGTGGCGATGCTTGGACCATTCATTGATACCATCGTAGTTTGTTCCATAACCGCAATTGTAATATTACTGAGTGGAGTGTACACTCAGGATGTAAATGGTGTTACAATGACGGCGCTGGCATTCGAAACAGAATTGGGCGCCTTTGGGCATCAATTATTGCTGGTAGCGGTTTTAACATTTGCACTGTCAACGATGTTTGGATATTCCTATTATGGTCGTAAATGCATTTCGTATTTATTGGGAACCAGGTGGAAATCGATTTACAACTGGTTTTATATCATTATGATCGTTGTAGCGTCGGTAACATCCATAGATATAGCTATAAATTTTGTAGATAGCGCCTTTGCCCTGATGGTGATTCCAACGATTATTGCCAGCTTGTTCTTATCACCGAAAGTTGTGGCGGCAGCAAAGAAATATTTCGCTTCTGTACAATAGAATATTTCCACGTTTATCAAAGTTTTTCTGCCAGTGCAGTTCTAGGTGGAGACGTTATTTATTCCGGAAAGTAATACCCAGTCCCCGGACACCACTAATGGGTCGAAATTAAACATACTGTCATACGCCGAACGAACATCTTCAACCTGATTCTGCATAATCCCGGAGAGGACAATTCTACCACCAGGTCTGGTGAGTTCTGTAATGCGATTGGATAGGGCAATCAATGGTCTGGCCAGGATGTTGGCAAGAATAATATCAAAGTGAGCCGTCACAATGTTTGGGTCGTCGATAACAGTTACGCATACCTGATTCAGGTCGGCATTATCCTTTGTGGATGTGATGGCCTGATCATCAGTATCCGTGGCGGTGACGGAATGAGCCCCAAGCATGGCTGAAGCAATTGCCAATATCCCCGAACCGCATCCAAAATCCAAGACATGGGTGTCCTTAAGATTATTTTCCGAAAGCCATTGTAAACATAGTCGTGTTGTGGCGTGTGATCCGGATCCAAATGCCAGACCTGGATCGAGTCTAATGTTTACTGCCTGTATGTCGACCGGCTCGTGCCAGGTAGGAACGATCCACAAACTGGGGTTGATTTTTATGGGATCAAAATCATCACGACCAATTTTTTCCCATGATTGCTCTATTACAGGCTCTACTGCGTAGTACGGTTTTTTGTCCCATTGAACCACATCAAGAACGGATTGTAAAAATGATTCCGGTGAGATATTCTGATCCAGGAGGCAGGTCACATGAACATCAGGAATATCCTCCCAAAAGGGTACATCGTACTCTTGAAACCAGGGTGCATCTTTGTCAACCGCATCAATGGATACACTTGCTGCTCCCAGTTCCAGAATAAGATCGCATAAAGATCCATCTATAGATCCGGCGGGAATAAAGGATAATCGTTTATATTCCAATATAGTACTGTTCGTTTATGCTGTGAGACTATTTTGAGTGGTAATCCGGCTCGAAATAATCCCATACGGATTTTGTAATATTCCGAATAAGAACATATCCCGCATTATCCTCAGTCCAACGCGTATCAGGTTGATTATTGGTGATAATACAAAGCACAAAATCTCCATGTGGCGCATTCACAAGCAAAACTTCCGATTTTGAAGCGCTAACAGCACCTTGTTTGGAAGCAACCTGTATATCGGGGGGAATTTGACTTAACCCTTCATCATCCCAATACGAACGGCAGAGATTTCGGTACATATCCTCGCTCGCCTTGGATGATACCATGGTACCGTTCCTAATTGATAATACCAAATTTGCCATCTCTCTGGGTGTGGTTTGACCCCATCCATACATTTCCCAGTCCGATTGACGTCCTTCGGTACGGGAATTTACTCTCGTGTGTTCATAGCCCAGATCCTCCAAAAACGTATTTATTGCAGTACCGGTTCCGGCCAGTGATTGCAGCCATAAACTGGCATGGTTATCACTGAAAATGAGCATATGCGCTATTAATTTGCTCAGGGTAATATCTTCACCATCTTTGAAGCGGGACAAAGCGTCAGCCCCTTTGTAGGCATAGTGAATGGAATCCTGATAATAATACAATGTAGAATCCAAACCAAGCTCACCTTTTTCAATCCGATTATAAATTGTAACCAGAATGGGAATTTTTACCATACTGGCAGTTGGATAGATGTCATCCGCATTGATGGCGACTGTTTCCATCGTTTTGGTATGGTAGACATAGACTCCAACATTTCCTTCAAATCCGTTTATCTGATTCTTGAGGATAGTCTCTAACGAGTCACTGGCGAAGAGGGAGCAAAAGAAAAGTGAGACAATAAGGGAAGAATATTTTTTCATACACTAAAATAGGTTGAAAATATTCCAAATCTCAATCTCTTTATCCATAATTTTATCCATGGATGAACAGCAGTTAAAGAATCGCAGACACCTCTCAACGGAAAGCCAGAATCCCCGTTCTCATCAGATTGATAAAAAAACAACCGGGGAAATCCTGAGGACGATCAATTCGGAAGATAAAACCATTGCCGGTGCAGTTGAAAAAGCCATCCCTGCAATCGAAAAAACTGTAGAAATGGTGGTGCACGCAATTCGGAATAAGCATCGAATATTTTACATGGGTGCAGGAACATCAGGACGACTTGGGGTTCTTGATGCCACCGAAATGCCACCAACCTATTCAGCACCACAGAACTGGTTCCAGGGATTGATTGCCGGCGGGAGGGAAGCCCTTGTGCGCTCCATCGAAGGTGCCGAGGACAAACCGTCTGCAGCGAAAGCGGATATGACAGAGGCCGGTGTTGAAGCTCGAGATGTGGTCATTGGGATAGCCAGCAGCAGTGCGACCCCATATGTGGTTGCCGGATTAGAATATGGTCGGTCGATTGGAACCAAAACAAGTTATATCATTTGCAATCCAACACCATTACAGACGGTGGAGGTGGATTCCCTCATTATTCTTGATGTAGGGCCAGAAATAATTACCGGTTCCACCAGAATGAAGTCTGGTACAGCTACCAAAATGGCGCTGAATATGATTTCGACCACCACAATGATTCGATTGGGTAAGGTCTATGGCAACCTGATGGTGGATTTACAGGTGGTAAATGACAAACTGGTGGATCGCGGATCACGTATCATTGAAACATTGACCGGTTTAAGCTACGAAGAATCAAAAGTCATGCTTAGGGAAGCAGATGGTTCGGTAAAAACAGCCATCGTGATGGCACTGAAAAACTATTCAAAAGAAGAAGCCATCCAAGCCCTGAATCAGGCTGATGGCGTCACCAGAAATGTTATTGGTGATGTGGGTGGATTATAATTAATAAAGTGTACATTTCAACAAATATTCAGGTAATTCACGCTTAGTATGAACCCTCTTTTCTGACCAGTTAGATACGTATTCTGACCAGTCGTCGTTCCCCCATAATTTCGTGAACCAGGATGCATTGAATTCCAACTGTTCCGGGTACAATGTTTGAATTGTAGAAATAATCGATAATCCAAGATCAACACTTTCTATTTGATAGCGGTCCACGATATGGATTTGTATTCCCTTACAAAGTTCATTTTCATATTTTGGATTACTGGCCATCCCTGGAATTGTAATTGGTGTGAATGTGGTGGGGGAAAACACCACACCGGGAAGATGGAGTTTGTTCAATTCCTGAGATACAATTCGAGCCTCTAACCAGGGTGCTCCCCACTGAATAAATGGTCGAAAGGTTCCCCGCCCTTCGCTAAGGTTTGTGGCTTCCAGTAGACACATGCCAGGATAAACAATCGCTGTATTGAGGTCTGGAATATTTGGCGATGGTGGAATCCAGGGAAGTGTCGTTTCATCGTACCACATATCCCGTTCCCAGTTCTCCATTTTGAGTACGGTAAGTGACGGGTGTGATTGAACCCAATCTGAATGATTAATGCAGAGTGCCAATTCACCAATTGTCATTCCATATTGAATGGGAATGGGGTAGTACCCAACGAACGATTGATGGCTTATATCCAGAATTGGTCCTGATATTCTATCGCCACTGATAGGATTTGGCCGATCCAAAACCAGGATAGGAATACCAAGTTCGCCAGCAGCTTCCATTACCAGGCCGAGCGTAGTAATATAGGTATAAAATCGTGCGCCAATATCCTGTATATCGTATAAAATAATATCAATTCCGGTCAACATTTCTGCAGTTGGTTTACGGGTCTTGCCATAGAGGCTGTAAACTGTTGGCAATTTAATCTCAACTCCGTCGTAGGATACTTTTTCTCCAGCTGCTGCTTCACCAAAAAGACCGTGTTCCGGAGAAAAAATGACTTTTAATGAAACATCAGGTGATTCCAGAAGACGTTTGTAATTGGGCGTTTTATCCCGGTCAACGCCGGTTTGATTGGTAACAAGGGCAACAGATTTATTTGTAATCAAATGCAGGCTATCGGATAGGAGGATATCCAACCCTGTTCGAACAGGTACAATATCGTTTCGTCGATTTTCATGAAATTGCTCAGATTGAGTTTGATGTGTGCTGGGATGCTGCTGAGAGAACAGCATCCCCAATAGCAGAATACAGAGTAACTTAGGCATTATTTTAGAATGGTAAACTTAACAGAATGGGATCTGATAGGTGAAGAAATCTGGGCAATGTACATCCCTGTGGGAGCCTGTTTTCCATTCTCCATCAGTCCATTCCAATGAACGGATTTATTCCTGGAATTACCGGGCAATTCCATGGAAAATATCTTTTGTCCGAGGATATTGTAAATATTCAGGGATGTGTTTTCTAAAATGGGACCTTCATTAAATGTGATTGTGGCAGTTGAGTTTGTTGGGTTGGGATAAATGGAAGCAATTAAAAATTCTGCCGGGAGGGGTGTTCCAGATGGATCAATGGCGTTAACTTCATTAAACCACGTCAGAATTGCACTCATAAGACTATTGCGGGTTTGCGATGGATAAATGGCTTCAAAACCTACACTGAGGTGAACAAGTGCACCGTCATTGGTTCCGGAGCCAAACACACCGTTATAGGCTATTCCCGCGCCACCATAGGAGCTGTAGTTCACGTTTGAGTATTTTGCACAGACCTCTGATCCGTTTATTGGTTTTATTCCGTCCGGATAATCCACATCGTATGAGCCATGACTGCCATCGTCATATGTGAATGTACCCACGGACTCTAATATACTCCCTGATACACCGTAGGCGGCGTAGGTTGGACCTGCATCATCAGAAATGTATTGGGCTTTAAGATAATTCTGGTAGAATTGATTATCTGCAGTGCTACCGGATCCGGACAAATCATACCCGATTTCCGAACCGGATACAAACAAATTGCCACCATTTTCCAGAAATGTTTTTGCCAATCCTTGTTCCTCACTGGTAAAGGAATGGGTTGCAGTTCCTTCTTCGCCTAAAATCCAATCCACTATGCTGTAATCATTTAAATCAATTTGCCCCGATACTATGGCCTCATTGGAGGCGGCATCAAAACCCTGTCCATCCTGGGCAACCGCAGAACCATGTTGACGGATATAATCAAACGTATTGTTGGTTCCATTTACACGGTCAAAACCATTCACAATCAATACTCGGTTGTTGCCACTGGGTACGGCTCCCAACATTTCGGTCCCGGGACTGGAACCGAAACTGTTTTGTGAAATTATTCTGAGGAAATAGGTTTCATTCTCGGTTAAGCCACTGATGACGACTGGTCGGTTGGTATACACACCCAGGGTATCAATCAATTCTGAATTGTCATTGTAACGAAGAACAATAAATTCATCGGCAGTCGTTGAGCCTGAAAAATTGACCATGAGACTGGTTGCATCGATTGCCGAGATAGCCAATTCAGAAGGGGTTGTAGGGGGCGATGTTGGACCAAATTTGGTCAATATGGCATCCCACAGTTCGGCTTCATTACCATCGTATCCGAGGGCCCAAATTCCGATTCCCTGCAAATTGGAATTAAGAACCAGATCATATTTTAACGCCAGAGAAGCGCTGTCATCATACCAGCCCTGATACCAACCCCCTGATTCATAATGATACCAGGGTGTTTGCGAGGATGCATCCCATAGTTTTCCATACGTTTGTGCCAATGGTTCCATGGCGGAGTAATAGTATGCCGATCCGCTGCCGGTAGTTGCTGCGCCGGCACTGCCACTGGCGGTGGGCCATTCAAATCCAAAATAAGGGACTCCAAGAATGATTTTTGCCCCGTTGCTCCCGGTCTGTCCTAAATAATAATTAACCGTGTTGGTCACATTGTAGGATCCTCCTGTTAAGGGTGCGTTGGCACCCGTGTTGGAGCTACCGGAATAATGGTAGTCATATCCCATAATGAATAATCCGTCACTAATAGAAGCCAGGGCATTTAAATCCCAGGCGTTGCTCCAGTCAACTGCTGGTGTTGCCAGTGTAACCTGAGAACCGGGGATAGCGTTGTGAAAAACGCTGACCAGATCCGTAACAAAGGTAACCATGTTTTGTTTTTGCGAAGAAGGAAACGTTTCAAAATCGATATTAACGCCGTCAGCATTCCCGGCCTGGACCTGTGTCAATAGGTTATTAATCAGATTCTGACGGTAGGTAGCGCTACTTAATAGAGTTGAGATATTAGACGAATTAAATAGGGTGGCACACAGCACCACATCTACACCGTGAGAATGGGCCTCATTGATCAGGCTGGTGACAGGCCATCCGTGTAGCGCACTTAATCCTCCTGTGGCTGTTACTTCCGCGCTAAAATACGCGATGGTGGTCAGAAGATTGTAATTATAATTCTGCCAGGCTGTCCCCATCCAGTAGGGGTGGTAACCAAAAACGGAATGTGAAGGTGTCACGATTCTTTCTGATCGAGGTGCCAGATTCAAGGGCGTTGTGTCCGGTTCCGGATCAGGGTAATAGAGGTTGTAAAATTCCAATTCTTTTTGATGAATGCTTGGGTGTGGCTGAGCATTTATTGCTTGGAAAAAGATCAAAATCGTCAAAATTGTTTTTACATAATGCATGTCTGAAATAAATCCTCTATGGTTTCGCGTCGCCGAATGGGAACTATCTTTTTTTGATCCACAAAGACTTCTGCCGCACGTGGTCGGTTATTAAATTGATGTGACATAGAAAACCCGTATGCACCGGCATCCATAATCGCAATTAAATCTCCTTCATCTACATCGGGGAATTGCCGGTCTGTTGCAAGCCGATCGGTATTTTCACATATTCTTCCGGTAATATCGACCACCTGGGTCAATGGTGCATCCGGTGCGCCAATTTTATAGATTCTGTGGTAGGCGTTATAAAGGGCGGGACGCATGAGTGTTTCCATGCCAGAGTCCAACCCTATAAAGGTTTTGTAACTTTTTTTAATTCCTGTCACCGTAGATAATAAAACACAGGTATCCCCGATAATGTATTTTCCCGGCTCAATCCACAACGCCGGTGCCAGTTTTCTGTGCGTGTAATAGGTATAATAAATTTCAGAAATAGATCGGAATACCCCATCAATATCCAGTGGTTGTTCTTCATCATGGTAAGGAATACCATAACCACCGCCCATGGAAATGAATTTCAGGGAAATATTCAATTCCTTTTCAATTGACTGGGCAATCTCCAGAATTGCTGTGATCAGGGTGTTAAAATATTCGCCATCCAACACTCCGGAACCGGCCATGCACTGCAGTCCGAAATGTGATATTCCAGCATCCAGTGCTGCACGATATGCTGAAATGATTTTTTCTTTTGGGATCCCAAATTTGGCTTTGTCGCCGGCAGTGGTAATTTGTGAAAAACTCCCTTTGCCAAATCCCGGATTTACGCGGAATGACACCGTATCGGGTTTTCCAATCTGCAATAACCGGGAAAGGGATCTGCTGTCGTCAAGATTGATGACGGCTTTTGACTCTAAGGCATTGGATAAATCTTCCACAGATTCAAAATTACCGGTATATATACACTCCTGGGGATCAATACCGCTTAATTGCGCTGCATGTAATTCGCCGGGACTGGAACAATCACCACCCATATGGGGCAGGGTGGCTTTCATGCGTGAAATGAGGTTTGGATTGGTGTTCGCTTTCAATGCATAGCAGATATGATATTGCTCAAAATGATGATGAAGTGCTCTATCGAGTCTTTCCAGGTTTGATTGCAATCGGTGGGAGAAATACACATAGGTGGGCGTTCCAACCGTTTGACGAATTTCATCAAACAATTGGTAGTCATTAATCACAGGGAGTAATGGATGATTTGCCATGAGATAAATTGGTAATGGATTGGTTTAAGATGCAACGACAGAGATTGTGATTTGTATCTTTCTGCCGGTGGGCGGTTAAATCTTTCACTTGCGAGATGGATTGCTCCTATGTATTTTGACTCGTTCTTCATTAATATTATCACCAATAAACAAGGGAATTCGGGATGAAATTCCAGGTATTTTGCATACTATTACTCTTTACAACCGTACTTTTGGCCCAGGATGATTCTGGTGATACTACGTTGGTCGATTCTGCTGCTGTCGATGTCATTCCTGATTCGACAGTGCTTGAAAACACTGTTGTTGATTCCATGGCTGCCACGGAATCCGATTCTTTACCTGTGCTGACAGATCAGGATGAAGTGGTGGAAGAAAATGTTGCAAAAAAACCTGCAATAGCAGTACCCGATTCCATACCTGCCGAATGGTTGGGACTCGAATATGGATACAAGGGTTACGCCTGGGGCAGTCCGGCAAGGAATCAGCCCAAGTACACCTACATGGATACGCTGTTTTATAATGAAGATAGCAGCCAGTTAATAATGAACGGTGCATTGGGTGAGTACGACGTTGTCATGTACTATTCCTATTCCGACAGTGGATTTTGGAAAGTGGAAATTGATTATACCATCGATCCCATGGACATGGATGAACAAATAAATCAATTTTATACCATCGAAAAAAGTTTGTATGAGGTGTATCAAAAGCCTTCCTCAACAAATCAGGTCATTTCCGGTCCCAAATCCGGTGTAAATGGATTGGGCAAGCTCACCTATGAGCGTGTTTATTTGCACACCACATGGAAAGAAATTCCGTGCCAGATTGAATTGATTTTATTGGGGGCCGTCCAGTCTCCAAAAACGGATTTACCCATCCTGTCCGGAGCAACAAGCATTTTGCGATTGGTCTACTTCAATCCCGACTACATGGTAAATACGATGATGGATGCGGATCCGGAAGAGTTGCCATCTATTTTTGACTTATATTAATTGCCTGTGATTCGAGTCTTACTTGGGATCGGATTACTGGCAGTCCGGTTTTCAGCCTGTATCACTCCACCGCAGATGGTTCGCTATGTGGATTACCAGGGATCGCCCAGGGAAATACTGGAAAAATCCAAGCAATTATTAGACTCACTTGATTATGAAATCGATTGGTACACGCCGGAAGGGAATATTCTGTTAACGAAACCAACCAATGTTAAACAGGATATACGCCAATACCAATACGTGGTTATAGTTCACGTGGAAGATGTGGTGGAAATTGTGCTGTATGCGCAGCGAACAATTTTTAAACGCAGTTCGGAATGGTCCATTGGTGGTAAAGAATTGACCACCCTGGAGGAAAAGGATAGGATACCCTACGGATTGCAACAAAAAATATTTTTCCCCATACTGGATGAATACGAAAAAATCGGATGTTTTGAGTTTGACAGAGAAACGGGAAAGAGAATAATTCATACAGATAGGAATGTTTAGTGAAAACTATTGACCTGATTCCCCTTGAATCGTCAAATTAGATTTCGATATTTATCAACATTAAGTAACTTTTCTATATGAGTATTGATCTACAAAACGAAAAAGGTCGTCAAGATTATCTTTCGAGCAAGTTAGATGATCTGCTGGACGGCATTAATGAAAGCTATGGTCGTGAACTGCTCAACGAATTGATATCGAGACTGGCAACGACCATTTCTGATTTTAATGAAGAAATTAGTGAGTTAATGGATCACCTAAAGGATAACTCAGATAAGAAGGAACAATTATTGCATAATATTATGGTGCATGAACAGGATGAGGATGCATCTACAGACAACCCGGAGGGCCAGCCATCACGAGAAATAAGTGATTGGGAAAAACGGTTGGAAGCTCTAGGGAAATAATTGATTGAGGAAGGTATGAGCTTAAAAGACAAAATAATTTTTGGTTTAATGATCCTGCTCGTTGTTGGGGGTGGTTATATTCAATTTAATTATACTGAAAATATGAAAAGAATGGACACCCTTGAATCTGAACAACTGACACATGTTGATCAGGTAAACAAGGAGTTTCGTACAGATCTGAAAACCCTTGATTTGCAATTTATCGGTAGAGGAAAACATGTGAAACAAAACCGGTTGGGGGTAGAAGCCAATACGGAACTCATCCAAGCCATGACCGATTCATTGGCGGGATTGATTGACGAAGTAAAATTCCAACTGGGTGAACTGGACCGACAAATAAGCAAACGATTTGTGGATGTTGAAGGATCGGTGAGCGATTTGAAGGATGAATTTGACATTCAACGGAGAAGAAACGATCGTGACCATAAAGATATGGAGGACAACGTAAAAGATCTTCAGAGCCGCCTTGCTGAACTGGAAGCCTTACCAACGGCACAAAAGGAAAAAGCCAAGATGGCTGAGGACAAAAACAAATAAATCCCGCAACGTGGTAAAATTGAAAAGGGATCGTAACATTACGATCCCTTTTTATTTATAAAAGGGCAAGCCTTCACGATGACCTCGGAACAAAGTGAAAGCCTACCCCGTCCACATACCAAAGGTACCAAACCAGCACCTTACGGTGTTAAAGTAAAAGTTTAATAAAAAATATGCAAGAATTATTTTTCGCTTCATCTTAATAGATTATTTTTCGAAATATGTGCACTTGCAGAGATTCATTTGATGGAATAATCAGGGTTTAAAAGTGAAAATAAAATTAAAATTATTTGAATTGAAAGATCAAAAAATAGTTTCATCTGGTGGGTTATTTCATTCTGTGGGAATGAATCCGTCACTAATTTTCTCCCATGTCTGAACGTCATATAAGAAATTTTTGTATTGTTGCCCACATCGATCATGGGAAGTCCACACTGGCCGATCGTTTGCTGGAAGAAACCCATACGCTTACGAAAAAGGAAATGAAGAATCAGGTGCTTGACAGCATGGATCTGGAGCGCGAACGAGGGATAACCATCAAGAGCCACCCAATTCAGATGCATTATAAACATAGCGACGGCATCACTTATATTTTTAACCTTATTGATACACCGGGACACGTGGATTTTTCTTACGAAGTGTCGCGCTCTCTGGCAGCCTGTGAGGGAGCATTGCTGCTGGTGGATGCGGCCCAGGGAGTGGAAGCCCAGACCGTGAGCAATACATATCTTGCCATCGAAAATGACCTTACCATAATCCCTGTGATAAATAAGGTGGACCTGCCCAGTGCACGTTTGGATGAGGTGTCGCAACAAATCATGGAGTTGATTGGTTGTGACCGGGAAGAAATTATTCTGGTCAGTGCGAAGACGGGCCTGGGAATAAAAGAAATCTTCAAGGGTATTGTGGATCGCATTCATCCGCCGGAGTCCAAGGATGAGGCTGCCACACGTGCATTAATATTTGATTCCATGTACGATAACTATCGCGGCGTCATTCCGTATGTTCGAGTGTTTGACGGGGTGATTCGTCCTGGGATGACTGCCCAGTTTTTTTCCCATAATATCACCTATGATATCACCGAAGTAGGTCATTTTGTTTTGAAGCAAATCCCTGCGAAAGAACTACGATCGGGGGATGTGGGTTATGTGGTAGCCAATATCCGCGAAGTGGGGCATGTTGAGGCGGGCGATACCATGACACTCAAACAAATTCCGGCCACCAAAAGATTACCCGGGTATAAGAAAATTAAGCCCATGGTGTTTTCCGGTTTATATCCCGCCGATGCGGACGATTACGAACAACTGAGAATCGCCCTGGATAAACTAAAGCTGAACGATGCATCACTGGGGTTTGACCCTGAAACGAGCAGCGCACTGGGTTTTGGTTTTCGTTGTGGTTTCCTGGGCCTTTTACACATGGAAATAGTCCAGGAACGGCTGGAGCGTGAATTCGACCTGTCTCTGGTCACAACCACCCCAAATGTACGGTACAAGGTTACTCTAACGAGTGGAGAAGTGGTGGAAGTGGATACACCGGCAAAAATGCCAGCGGCTGGCGATATTGCCACCATTGAAGAACCATTTGTCTCTGCCGAAATCATTACGCCAAAAGAGTATATTGGCACCATCATGACGCTCTGTCAGAAAAAACGGGGTATTTACAAAAACACCCATTATCTCTCCGCGGACAAAGCGCAGGTGCATTATGAATTACCCCTGGCAGAAATTATTTTTGATTTTTATGACAAATTGAAGTCGGGTACACGTGGGTACGCCAGCCTGGATTATAATCTGGATTCCTTTCGCGAAGGGAAGTTGCAGAAACTGGATATCCTCATTCATGGCGAACCGGTGGATGCTTTGTCCACCATTTGTCATGTGGAAGATGCCTACCATCGAGGCGTGGCATTGTGCTCAAAATTAAAAGTACTCATACCCAGACAAATGTTCGACATCGCCATTCAGGCCGCAATCGGTCACCGCATTATTGCACGTTCAACCGTGAAGCAGCTAAAGAAAAATGTTACGGCAAAGTGCTATGGCGGAGACATCACACGTAAACGAAAATTGTGGGAAAAACAAAAGGAGGGAAAGAAGCGGATGAAAATGATTGGAAAGGTTCAAGTACCACAGGAAGCGTTACTTGCGGTCTTACAAATCGAAAACGACTGATATTGAGTGAACCTTTATATAATATTAGATATAATCTAATATATAGATAGATATAGACTATTAATAATGAGAAATTATTTAAAAAAAACACGTTCTCCATTCTACTCTTTAATCTTTACGCTTCCACTTTTTTTCATTTATGAAATAGGAATGCTATCCGTTTCCCATGCCGATATGCCCGTTCTGCGGAACGGTGCCGATGTATTTATGCGCCAGATATTAGGTGCCCTTGGATTGTGGGGTATGCAGGGATTCGGGTTTATATCGCTGGTTGCGATTGTGGTCATTGTTGTTATGCAGGTCCGCGCTCAGGAAGCATTCAGGATCAGGGGCAAATATCTGGCTACAATGATACTGGAAAGCGCGGCCTGGATGACCGGACTGTACCTGGTTCTTTCCCTGTCTGAGCATTACATACTGGGAAATTCCGTAGAAGGATTGCTGCATCAGGTGATTCTGGCAGTGGGTGCCGGGATTTATGAGGAAATTCTGTTTCGGGTCCTCCTGGTGGGTGGGGCAGCCATAATAATCCGGTTCATTTTTTCATGGGGAAAACCCATGCAGGTTATGAGCGCCATCATTGTTTCAGCCGTTATCTTTTCGCTTTTTCATTTTATTGGCAGCGTTGGCGATGAGTACAGTTTTCGTTTATTCCTGTACCGAACCATCGCGGGAATCTACCTAGGCGGATTGTACCTTCTGCGTGGATTTGGCATTACGGCCTGGACACATAGTTTGTATGATGTTGTGGTATTTTTGGGAATGCAACTCGCCGGATAAGATATAGCAATTACAATTCAGGAGCGCGTATCAGTACCAACGTATTTCAGATCGGATGAGCTGCGCATCTCCAATGGATATGGTTTCGATCAGTGTTAGCAACCTGGAAATCCGGTCTTCCAGATCACGCTGATTTTTACCCACAAATACGATCTCTAATTGGCTCCGTTGCCATTTGTCCTCATAGGCGGATTCAATCATGGATACATTGGTTTTGTTGCGAATCCGATCCTTCATTCGTTTCAGAATCCGGCGCTTGTCTTTTAAAGATTTGGAATGGGGGAAATGCAATTCAAAGGATAGGTGGGCAATGGATACGGACAAGGTGAAAAGCGCCGTGGTGTGAACCACGGCGCCTGTACATTAGTTGCTAAAAGTGAACCCGGTGGGAAGTTCACTCTCATCCGTTCCTTCTGGAACCCAGGACAAGTCAAGGATGGTATAGGTTGGATTTTCCGTTTGGAAAATGGGAACGACCCGCATACCGATGGTCGGTTCGCCAACGGACAGGTATCCCATGAGGATGGTATCCACCCCTTCAAATTCCACATTCACAAAGCGAACGGGTTTTTCCAGGGTGTTGAATGCCCCGGTTCGTTCCGTGATCATGAATGTGTGGACGGTAGCGGACCGGGTTGCAATGTCCGTCACATCGATAATATCATTTTTGTTCAAGCAATCGGGACAATGGATACGGAAGGGAACAAACTTGGTACGGTATAAGCCGCATCCTTTATGGTTGCACTGTGTCCCAAGCAATTTACCGTTGGCCAGATTTGCAAAGAAGGGTGCTTCTCCACCATAAGCGTGGATATGGGTAATATCACGAGGATTGGTAACCCCCATCAATTCACCGTCTTCATCGCGAATGGGTGTGTTGGGGTAAATGTAGTGGAATTTCCCGTTGGGACGATAGCGGCCGTTCACAACGGCAACTTTTCCACGATCTGTCACGTTACTCATGATGCACTCCTTTCCAATTCATGATCGGGATGAACCAGAACGGTGGCCGTTACGTGTGATCCCACACCGGCATGGCTAATGGCCAGGCCCCGTTTCGCATTGTTCACCTGTAAATCAGTCCAATCATCCGGTTTCTGTCGGCCAAACGCCTTCCATTTTTTCTCATCGGAATGCATTTCTGCCCAGCGACCCCAAATGTGGTGACCCACTTCAATGGCCTGCATGATTCCCGTGGCGCCCACGGCATGCATATTTCCAATCAATCCGCCGGAGAGATTTGCCGGAAGTTTGCCCGGCTTACCCGTATTCGGGTTTGTATGATAACAATCGCCTGATTCCACGTACGACCGACCTTCGCCATAGGGTCGGATGCCTATATCTTCGTAGGTCTGAATATCGCTGATGGTAAAGGCATCGTGGAGTTCCACCAAATCAAGATCTTCCGTTGGATCCACAATACCGGACATGCCATAGGCGTAATAGGCGGCCATCCTGGCAGCCAGAAATCCTGTAAATCCGGGATAGCGATCACCGCCGGGGAAACGTTCACCCAGATCCTTGTATTGATCGGGACGTTCGTTGGGCAGCAAAGGAATATCCATGTTCAAGCGGTCCGCAACGCGCAGGGAATGGCTGCCGGCGGAAACATGCACTCGCAAAGGATTGTCCGTGAGTTTATGTGCCGTGTCTTCATCACAGAGGATGGCACAGGCTGCACCCACGCTCATCAAGCAGCAATCCAGGGCGCGCAGTGGATGGGCCACAACAGGTGAGTTCAATACATCGTCAACGGTAATTTTCATGGGTCCATGGGCGTGGGGATTCATCCGTGCGTATCCGCGGTTTTTCACGGCTATCTCTGCCATTGTTTTGCGAAAAGAATCTTCCTCTTTTCCAAACACCTGCCAGTATTTTTGTGCCATGACGGCGTAATAGCCGGTGTAAATATGACCCAGTGGTGTTTCCCAGTCTTTATCAGCAGCACAGGCGATATAATTATTTCCTTCGTCGGTGGGTACTTCATCCATCCGTTCCCAGCCCATGGCCAGCACACAATCGGAATAACCGGAAGCCACAGCTTTGAAGGCTTCCCACAGGGTGGAACCACCGGTGGCACCGCCGGTCTTAATACCCACATTACCCAGCGGATCCAGCCCCAGTCGATCGTGGATTACCGCTTCGCCCAGTAACTGGTCGCCGAAATGATCGGCAAAATGACCGTAGTAACAGGAATGGATATAGCGTTTCAATTCGACCGGTGATTTATCAATAAATTGGGCTGCTTCCAGAAAGGCGTCGATGACCAGCTCTTCCGTGCGTTTTTCCGGAATGGCACGGCCAAATTTGGACATCCCGCCCGTCACCAGATAAACCGGTCGACTCATCCGGGGAATTTTAAGTTGTTGTTTGCTAAACGTAATCATTGTTTCTCCTATGAGGTAATGAAGTTGGTATAGGGTTCTTGGTAGTAAAGATAAAAGGATATGTATGATGATGGTTGCATTCTAATCGTATGTTGCGTATTCAACTATCAGATCGGGGAGAATTTAGTCAGCATCCAATTTCAGGGCTAGGAAAATTGGACGAATACATCCTGTTTTATGCAGGCATCTCTGCAAAAGAGGGAATGGGAAAGGGTTCACCTGACATATTGCGTATAAACTTTCACCATTATAATTTGGGGCGCGTTTCAATTTGGATTATTATTTAGGAGGTAATGATGACATCGTTTAAAAAAGCCATCCTGTATGGTTTCTTAACCTGGTTGCTCATATTCATTGTCAGTTTTTTTGCCTTTGTGGTCCATGAAACCAATCGACCCCTGTTTGAATCCATCATGGCGCTCACCGCAACTACCGTATCTATCATATTTACCGTGCTCTATTTTAGGAGTGTTTTTGGCAACTACATGCGGGAAGGCATCTACCTGGGAATCGTATTTTTTCTGATCAATGTGGCCATCGATATTCCACTCTTTCTGTTTGGTGGTCCCATGAAAACCACCCTGGGGGGCTATATGTCTGATATTGGTGTTACCTACCTACTCTTTTTCGCCGTGACCATCGGCATTGGAAAAGCCATGGAAATGAAGAATAAAGAGTGATGATTGATGAATTTTTTCTTGTATAACGAAAGCTGTTAATATTTCAATTGATTATACAGGGAGAGCAATTAGTAAATTTTCTAAAAAGTAAATTGTGAAGAAACTATCAAAAAAAATAAATATAATTGTTGAGAAAACGGATACGGGACTTTCTGCTTATTGCCATAAATATTCAATTTTTACAACGGGGACTATTATACCAGAATTATTGAACAATGCTCTTGAGGCCTTTAGTCTTTATTTTGAAGATGAAGATACTGAGGTTACTCAGGATAATCTCACATTTGAAATAGACTTCAAACAATTTTTCCAGTATTTCAAAGTTCTCAATGGCAGGTTTCTGTCGAAAAAGATAGGAATGAATCCCTCATTGTTATCCCAATACGTGCAAAGCCGAAAAAATCATCCGATAAACAAACGGAAAAAATTCTTTATGGAATTCATCAGATCGGAAAGGAATTGTCCCAACTCAATTTATTTCACAAATAATTATAAACGACTATAAAAGAACAATATTTAGACATTATTCTCATTTTTAGGGACACCAATATGCAGCGTTCAATACAGCCAATCAGGTATTTTTCAACCAAAAAACAAATGTTGCACTTCAAACTTGAATCCAGCTTTTAGTACAATCCTATAAATATTAACACTAATCAAATAAAATGGGATTTATTATGCGTATATCAAAGTATTTAATTGGAATCCTATTATTGACGATACTAATTACATGTGATGATGACAATAATGATGAAATCACAGAATACTATTGGCCTCTGGATTCCGACTCAGCAAATTTTACAATATTACTTTACGATTATCCATCATTCACCCTCACTGACGGATACTTTCAAAAGTTAGAAAAATGTACTGATTGTTCTCCAGACTCGATACCGCTTACTAGCTTCTACCGAAGACCAGGGAGTAGTGACAATGATGGTTTAATCGGATGGATATATAATGTAACTGGAGACACATTACTGAAGGTTAATACTGGAGCATGGGGATTCTATTGGGTGGAGTATCCTTCTCAATTTTTTAGTCCGGATTCATTTGTCATTTTGCCAGATAGTATAGAAAATACAAATAACTACAAATTCTATCAGAGTTGGGTAATTCTCACCTATCCAGATTCTATTGAAGTTGACACGACGAAAAGTAGGATTTGGGACTCAATAAAATACTATGATATAATACATGATTATGCCAATGATAACTTTTCAATAGGTGTCATGGGGTTTGCGCCAAAGGTTGCAGTAATTATTTATAGGTAAAGTGAGAGGTAATATAATAGGTGAAGAAATAGTAACCATTGTTAATGACAACCAGTCAGCTGGACTATTTAGATTTCATGGAACGGTTCTGACATGAATGGTATTGAAGTGGCTCATGGTGTTTTTTTGTATGCTATTAAAGCAATTTCAAAGGAATATGCTCTAAAATGCACATCGTATCATATATGTAACCGTTCCTTTCCCATTCTTAACCCCTAATCTCAATTATAAATTTCAGATCCAATAGTTCATTCATGCCCTTCGTGGACATCCGTGCAATTCATGTCTTAAATTACAATTCGGGATACGAAGCAAAATTGAAGAACCATGCACAACCATAACTTACCATAAGGAAGACCGATGGATATAAAACAACTTGATAAAAGACCAGACATTGAGCAGGATAAAAAACTACTGAAGAAATTTGTTTACTGCGAAAGACTGATAGTTGAATTGAAAAAGAGGGAAATTCCATCAGAATCAGTGTCTATAGTAAACCAAAATATTGAAGAAATAAATTCATTTTCCGGTTCGAATAAGGGTTTAGGAAAACAAATACGAAAATCACAGTCCAATATTTTTAAATTGCTTGAGAAAGAACTAAATCTTGTACCTAAAAATTTATATCAAACCAGATGGATGGTAATCGGTATGTCTGTTTTTGGTGCACCTCTTGGAATTGCATTTGGGACGATCCTTGGCAATATGGGATTACTTGGAATTGGAATACCTATAGGAATGGTTCTAGGTTTGGCAATTGGTGCGGGAATGGATAAAAAGGCATTAGATGAAGGAAGACAGCTTAACCTGGATTTAAATTGCTAAGCACAACCAATGCGATAGCCCATAAAAAATATGGGATGAGCTTGATACGCTGGCGGGTTACCGGAATGAAAGCTATGATTATGTCATGTCGATAGAACCAAAATATTCCGGTGACAGGACGTCATTAACCACGGGCGTAACGTCAACGGTTAACACTCCATAGAATTAGTATCGATTTTTATCCATAACGCTATACCATCTAATTTTCCATCCACAATCAGGGTTGCATTCCTAACATGTAAATTTCACTAAATTCACTTATCATGAAGCTTACCAAAAATGAAAAACTCATTATTGGAGGAATCTTCCTTGCCAAGATTTTTTTGCACCTGATCCACCCTGAATACGGGTATCACCGCGATGAACTCTATTACATGGCAATCGCAAATGACTTCAGCTGGCATAATCTGGAGATGACCCCCTTAACTCCGCTCTATTTGAAGAGCATGATGTTCCTGTTTGGTAATTCCATCAAAGCATTGCATTTCGCAGCCAGCCTGTGTGGTGCCTTCGCCATTGCATTTGCCATGCTGATCGCCAGAGAATTTGGCGGAAAATTGGTTGCCATGTTTCTTACGGGCTTATTCGTACTCTTTTCAGGATTTATCATTTTTGGAGCAATTTTTACTTACGACAGTATCGATTTTCTCATATGGACAATCACCCTTTACCTGCTGGTAAGAATTATCAATACCAACGACCAGAAACGTTGGTTAGCAGCGGGACTTATGATGGGATTGGGAATGGTGAATAAATTAACCATCCTGTTTCTGGCTCTGACCATATTCGCTTCCTTATGGCTTGTACCGGAAAGAAGATATTTTAAAGAGAAATGGATCTGGCTGGCTGCGTTACTGGCAGTCCTGTTTGCACTTCCATTTGTTTACTGGCAACAGCTTCATGATTGGTATTTTCTGGCTTTTGCACAGAATTATTCAGGGGGCTATGCCTATTTAGCCTCATTTCCGGAATATCTGTGGGCGCAAATTCTACCAAACAATATCTGGAATTTTCCCATTTGGCTGACCGGAGTTTACCTCTTGCTGGTTAAAAAAGAATGGAAACCATATCGCTTTTTTGGGGTCAGTTTTGTTTTCCTATTTTTCCTGCTCTTTTTTATGGGCGGAAAATTTTACTTTTTGATTCCCTATTTCATCCTACCACTGGCTGCTTCCGGAGTCGCCATTGAACGCTTTCTGGAAAAGAAAAATTATGGAAGAAATCATCTTATTGGTTTTTCAGTCGTCTATCTATTGCTTGTGATTCCGTTAATCCCAATGTTCATACCCGTTTTACCGGTTGACAGTCTTGTAAACTACGTGAAAGTATTTGGTATAGACGCTGGCGTAAAAACCGAAAACCGTGCGTTGACCAACTTACCACAACATTTTGCAGACCGATTTGGCTGGGAAGAAATGGTGAAGGGAATTGCCAATGCCGTCCACAACAAAACAGGTGTGGATGCATCGCAGGTGGGTATCCTTACAGGGAATTGGGGACAGGCGAGTGCCGTACAACGGTGGAAAGAAAAATATCGTCTTTCCAAACCGATTATGGTCCACAGCTGGTTTTACTATGAGGCATTGCGGGAACACGAACCAAAACAGGCGTATGTGGCACTTGGATTCCCCCGGGGATCACTGCAATCACTATTCAGGGATGTGACGGAAGTTGGACTATTTACAAATCCTTATTGCATGCCCGATGAAAATAACACCCCAATATTTGTATGCAAACGTCCCTTAATCGATCTGAAACAGTACCTGATTATATCAGAACGAATGGATGAGGAATTCACCGAAGTTCTGAAATCGGGTGGGGTGGACGAGGCCATGAACTATGCCAGGGCCGTTTTAACCAGTGATCCGGATCGGATATTGTTTACAGAACAGCAAATGAACAGCCTGGCGTACAATTATTTGAGAAAGGGTGCCGTTGAAGACGCCATTTCACTTTTTATATTAAACACAAAAGTATATTCGCAATCTTCCAATGTTTACGACAGTCTGGCGGAAGGGTACATGATTGCCAGGGAATACGACAAGGCGATTACCTATTATAATAAATCATTGGAACTCAATCCAAACAATGATAATGCTGTGATAATGCTGGAGCGAATTGCTGAGGAACAAGCCAGACAGTAGGTTATTTCAGGTTGTCCGAAGAAGCATGTAATTTTCTTCCAGATACAAATTATCAGGTAAGAAATCGTACCTGAAAAAATATATATAACGAATCCCACCGAAGCATTAAATTTGTTCAAATAAAAAGTCATAGACAAAGGTGTACAGTATGAAATTTCGTTATGTTTTTAGCTTATTGTTGGTTAATCTGGTTTTCTCACAGAATTATATAGCCGTTGTTGATTTTGATGGGAAAGGTATATCTGACAAGGAAGCAAGCACGCTGACGGATCGATTTCGTTTAGAATTATTTAAAACCGGGGTGTTCACTGTTGCGGAACGGGAATTAATGAATCAGGTGCTGGATGAGCAGGGTTTTCAGCTTTCCGGTTGTGCTTCCAATGAATGTTTGGTGGAAGTTGGTAAAATGATTGGAGTAAGCAATATCATCGGTGGAAGTGTGAGCAAATTTGGTGAAATATACTCCGTGTCTTTGCGCATGGTGGATATTGAAAAAGGTACTATCGCCCAAACTGCTATTTATGATCACGAAGGTCGGTTTGAAGATTTGTTGCTTCAGGTGATGCGGAAATCGGCGGAACAATTTGCATCTGCCGTTGATCCAGGCTATGCAACTGCGGCCGATGATCGAATGTCCGTAAAAGAAAGTACTCCTGCCAAAGCAATGCACAAAAACATGACAAAACTGATGAGATCAAAAAACGGTTTAATGATTGTTGGCGGTATGAACAATTCGAAAATTACCTATAACGATGGAGTGGTCGCTGACAATGTGGATGTTACATCTCAGTCTGGAATTTATTTGGGTTTGGAAAAGCAACTCAACATCTTGAATGTTGGGATGGCCATAAACCAGCGAGGTGCCAATTATAGTGCAACCATATTTGGAAATTTATGGGAGGGTACTGACATTTATAATTATTTATCCATATACGGGTTATATCCTTACAGGTTTGGTAATAAGGCAGCATTATTTGGAGGGTTGCAATTTTCAATCGGCACGGGCGGTTCCACTGAACTTACCGTTAGCGGATCGACAGAATCGTCAACCATTGATGCAAAAGATCTTTCGTCTGAGATAGGTCTATTAGTGGGCGGGGATTACTGGTTTAAAACCAGATTTGGGTTGCGATTTATGATTTACCAGGGCTTTACAGAAGTTTTGACCGACGCCCCTGAAGAGGAAAATTATAAGAATTCAGGATCAAGCTTGTTGCTTATGTACAAACTGTGACAATCTGATCTTCCTGGGAGCGCCAAAGGAATTAGACATTGATAACAATTTTCCCTGTACTCTTTCTGCTTTCCATCAAGGTGTGTGCTGCCGGTAACTCATCAAACCCAAAAGTATGGCCTACGACTGGTCGGATGCCGTGTTGGCTTACAAATGCTGAGAGTTCGCTCCATACCTTGATCAAATGCTCTGGTGATCTCAGGAGATATCCCAGATGAGAAGCGAGAATCCCCGATGAATGCACAGCCAGATTTGACACATTTACTTTGGGTATCGCTTTCCAGGTCCGGTACCAGGAAAATGGATTCCACTTGTTCAGATTGAGACTGGCAAACCCCATGACGATGGTTCTCCCAAATGGGTTTAATGCCTTCATGCTATTCCTGAAGACATCGCCCCCAACCACTTCCAATACAACATCCAGACCCTTTTGATCGTTTAAGGCCTTGATTTTCGTAACAAAATCATCCTTACGATAGTTGATAACCGCATCAGCTCCCAATTGTTTAACCAGGTCCATTTTTTCATCGCTTCCCACCGTACCGAAGACCGTACAATCAAATTTTTTCGCCAGCTGTACAGCGGCTGTGCCCAATCCGCCGGCGGCGGCATGGATGAGTACCGTATCAGACGGACGTAAGCGGGCCATTTCCATGAGGGCCACCCAGGCCGTCATGAAGCTCACGGAAAAAGCAGCATTCTCCTCTGGTGTGTAATCCGGTATAGCCGGCAGTGCCTGAACAGAAGGGACGCAGACATATTCTGAATAACATCCAATTTGGTTTGCCACAATGACCGGCTGTCCAATCTGGTGGGTGGTTACGCCGTCCCCAATCGATTCCACTATACCAAAGGCTTCCATTCCCAGGGTGTACGGCAGTTTTGGGGACCACTGATACAAGCCTTTTCTTGATTGGACTTCGGCATAATTAATACCAATGGATTGTATTTTTACAAGGATTTCACCTGGATTTACATCGGGTAATGGTTGATTCTGAATTTTTAGAACGGATGGTTTACCATATTTTGTCAACATGTATGATTGCATTCAAAGGATCCTATTTCATCTTCTTGTAATAAAAAAAGGCGCCGAAGCGCCTTTATATTATGGCTGATTGTGTTTTAATAATAATATTTCCTGTTATCAACGATTTCTGCACTGGATTTCAGCTCATCCAGCCATTCACGGAAAGCCTGATTCTGTTTTGTGGACAGTAAATCCTGCTCCAAAATACCTCGTTGTACTTCAAAATCAGTGGAATCGATCTTGCCAACCGAAAGCAACTCGATCAAGGCATACCCGCGCGTAGTTTCAATCGGACCGATAATGTTTCCCGGTTCCGCTTCCATCAACGCCCCTATCACATAATAACTGCGACCGATGGAGAGAAATCCGCGATTTAGTTTTTTTGTATCATTGATGGCCCGTTCCAGTTTCGCATTTTCGTCCAGAAGCTCCTGCATCGTTTTTCCACCCTCTAAGTCCATCAACAGATCTCCGGCCAGCTGTTTTGAAAGATCCATGGCCTTTTCTTTGGTTAAATCACGTTTGATCTGTGGTTTTACTTCATCAAAGGGGGTTGAACCGGCTGGAATGATACTATCCAGCATGGCAACTGTGTATACATTGTCTGTATCAAATGCATCCGTCACACTGCCGATTTCATTATCATAGGCAAATCGGACGGCAAAGCGCGATGTTCCGATACCGGAAATGAATTCAGCATCCGCATCAAAACCGCGTGTCAGGTTGGATTGTACCTGATGGGTATCCAGAGCCGCATCAAAACCATAATCCTGCGCATCGTAGCTGAAAATGGTCGCTTTTTTTCGCAACTCATCTCCGGTTTGATTGCTCATTTCTACCTGCAGGAGGATGTGGGCGGCATGAATTTCCTCTTTTTCACCTGTCGTTCTCTTATCCAGCACTTTGATTACATGATGGCCGAAGCGAGTTTCAACCGGCCCCACTATGGCTCCAATATCCGCGGTAAACGCTGCATCTTCAAATGGTTTAACCATTTGTCCTCTACCAAACCAGCCAAGATCACCACCGCGGGCAGAATCCTCAGAAACCTGGTTGCTTGGATCCATGGTATATTCATTTGCTAATTGAGCAAAATCTTCACCATTTCTTGCCCTGGCTGCAATTTCATTCGCCAGAGAGATAACTTCCGCGCTATCCCTGGACGACGGAAGTTTCTGCCAACTCACATAGCGCAATATCCGTTGTTCGGGTCGATCGTAGTTATCAATATGTTCATTATAGTATGCCAGCATATCATCATCGGATGGCTCAACCTGCTCACTGTCAAATGCGCGTTGCGTAACATGAACGGCATTGATGGTATAATCCACATTGCGTATGATGTATTCTTCCCAGACTTCTTTTTCCGTTACCGAAACAGATGAAAGAATCATCTGCTGCAATTTGTAATTTGGCAGGTAGGTGTTTTTCATAAATTGTTCCACGGGTGCCCACTCATTTCCCTGTGGATTGTTAATAGCTTGTTCATACTTCGCTGGATCAAATACACCATCCGTCAAAAAGGATGGATTGGACTGTAAAAACGGAGGGGGGTTGTTTCGCAGCTGGAACAGCACTTCATCATCGGTGACCGTAATTCCAAGGCGATCAATTTCCTGTTGAAATAGGATATCCTGCACCAGATTATCCCACACCTGTTTTCGTGTCTGGGCGATTTGCTGCTCCTTGATTTCCTGTCCACTGGATCGATATTGTTCCAGCTGGGAACTGACCATTTGTGAAAAATAGTCTGGTGTAATACCCTGACCATTTACATTACCAATCTCTTTTCTTGGATCAACACGTCCGAATATTTCATCGATGATATTTGCACCACCGACCAATCCGCCAACGGTCATACTGAGTAAAAATAAGATCAACAGTGCCCAGAGGACAATGTGCATCCGATTTCGCATGGATGTCATTAATGCCATAAAACTTCCTTTAAATGATTAAAATTTGTGGGCTAAAAATGGGTGCGAATTTATGACGGTAGAGAAGGTGAAGCAAACCATCATGCAGATTCAGCAGAAGCAATATTTGAATCGAACAGGATACACATGGAGTTAAAATGAAAAATGGGGTAACTTTGAGAGATGAATAGCAGTGAGGAGAGAATGAATCGATTCGTACTAATCCTATGTGGTGTAACCATGATCTTTGGGCAGGATAAATATCCTGATTTCAATTGTGGTAGAAGTTCGGAAAAGGTATTGATTCCGGAAGAATTAGCAACCACCGAAAATCAGGACAAATTTGACGTTTCCTGGTACGGCATCCATATATGGATAGATCCCACCGGTCAAACCATCGAGGGATTTATCGAAATTAAAGGAACAGTTACGGACTCAAGTTTGACTGTGTTTGAGTATAACCTAAGCAACTATATGTCCGTGGATTCTGTAAAGATAGATGATGCAATCACCACCCATTCGCATATAATGAGTCTGGTGTCAATCACACCGGCAGACTCTATTCAAAATGGTGATTCATTCCATCACACTATTTACTACAATGGTTCCCCAGTGTCCAGTGGGTTGGGATCATTCAGATTTGAACAGGCACACGGGAGAACCTTGATCGCCACATTATCTGAACCCTATGGTGCGCGTGACTGGTGGCCATGCAAAGATGCCCCGCAAGATAAAGCAGATTCGGTGGATATTTATATAACGGTACCCAGTGATTACACCGTTGCATCGAATGGTTTGCTCCTGGGTGTTGATACGGAAGCTCCGTCATCCCAGCGCTGGCATTGGCACGAATCGTATCCTATTACAACCTATTTGGTTTCACTGGCTGTTTACCCATATGCGACCTGGGAAGAAACCTATACATCGCCTTTAACCGGCGAAACAATTCCCTTGAACTACTTTGTATTCCCGGAGGATTCAGTCAATGCCTCTGAGGATTTTAATATTATGAATGAATCGATGGGGATATTCGCTGAACTCTTTGGTGAATACCCGTTTATGGATGAGAAATACGGCATGGCAGCTTTTTCGTGGAGCGGCGCTATGGAGCACCAAACCTGTACCAGCTACAACGCTTCTTTAATCACTGGGGATCATTCCAAAGACTATGTCCTTGTGCATGAGCTGGCGCATCAGTGGTGGGGGGACTTGATAACCTGTTTCGATTTCCACCATATCTGGTTGAATGAAGGGTTTGCGACCTACAGCGAAGCATTATGGATTGAACAAAGAAATGGCCAAGATGCGTTTTGGGATTATATGGACTCACGCTTGGGGTTTGAATCCTGGTGGGCAGACCCGGCTGTGTATCGGTACGATGTCGTATCACCCAGTGATATCTTCCATACCACAGTGTATAAGAAGGGCGCCTGGGTATTGCACATGCTAAGGCACGTGGTTGGAGATGACACATTTTTTACGATCCTGCACAATTATGCTGCGTCACCGGAATTTGCCTATGGCACCGCGACGACGGAGCAGTTTCGCGATCTTTGCGCCACTGTCAGCGGAATGAACCTGGATGCCTTTTTTGATCAATGGATATACGAGAGCCATTATCCCAGTTATACGCTATCATTTGATAATCTTACCAATGCAGTAGAGATCACTATCAGTCAAACCTCCATCGGTGGTGCCCAATTTACAATGCCACTGGATCTGGACATCGTATGCCAGGACACGACTATCCGCTATGTTGCCCAAAGTTCAAATGCTCAGGATATGTTCACGGTAAATCTCCCCATCGGACAATCGGCACAATATATAGTATTGGACCCGGACAACTGGGTAATGAAAATGGTAACCTATACGGGTGTTGCACCACCATGGTTGCAACCGGGTGAATATGCATTGACCAACATATACCCCAATCCGTTTAATGCCAACACCCAAATCGAATTTACACTGCCAACGGAAGAAAATGTGGCAATTCGCATTTACAACATTGCAGGACAACTGGTGTGGGAAGAACGCAAGCTATACAGTCCAGGCTCCTATCGGGTGCCATGGAATGGGTTGTCCACGTCTGGTAGTCCAGTAGGCAGCGGGACTTATATCGTTGAAATAGATATGGGAACGGGCAAGCATCACAGAAAAATTGCTTATCTCAAATAATTTATCAATGTTATGTAAGAAGTTTTTTCTACTAATCGTCCTGATTATCCTCACAGGATGCGGTGAAAAACCACGAGTAACCGCCTGGCACAATCCGCAACAGCCAAAAATTGTAGATAAAATTGCTGTCGTTGCCACGGATACAATTGTTTTGAATCGAAAATTCTATTTTCAAAATGGACAGCTTGAGGAAGACGTTTCCTTTAAAAACAATCAAAAACATGGAAAATTTCGTTCCTGGTGGGAAAACGGATCGGCCAGAATAGAAGGGCAATATCAGTTTGGAAAAAAGAATAAAAAATGGGTATTCACCTCTGCTGATGGAATCATTGATTCGATCAGAAACTACAATCTGGATGTTTTCGACGGGGAAGTGGTTGATTACGGCAAAAATCAAAAACCAAAAACTATCACCCATTTCACCAATGGCGTATTGGAGGGTGAAATGAAACGATTTGATGCAAAGGGCACCTTACGGTTAGATGGATCGTATCACGCGGGTAACAGAGAGGGTAAATGGGTTTGGTATAACGCCGATGGGAAAAGAGATTCTTTGCGCACATTTCATCAGGGAGTATTGGATGGCAGCTGGGAAGATTATTCCACTGATAATATTCTCTTACGGATGCAATCCTACAAAATGAATATCCTGGATGGTCCCATGGAAGAATATTTTCCCAATGGAGACAAGAAACTTGTAGGCAGCTATGTTAATGGAAAACCTGATGGAACCTGGACATGGTGGGATGAGAGCGGGGTCGTAGTTCGATCCGTGGAATATGAAACCGGATACAAAAATGGAAAATATTTCATCGCTGAACCCTCAAAACAGAAACTGCAAAGCGGTGCTTACGCAATGGATAAACGAAACGGTAAATGGATATGGTACAATACGGAAGGGGCAAAAGATTCAATTATTGAGTACAATAACGGGATAATGGATGGCACTTATATGCAATGGCATCGCAATGGGGAAATTGCAGTGGCTGGTCATTATATTGCGGGGCAAAAGGATAGTCGCTGGGAATGGTTTGACAGCAGCGGAAATTTAGACAGTTTGAAAGAATACAAAGATGGTTTATTGGACGGAAAATTCGAAATATACCATGACAACAATATTCTGGCAGAAGAAAGGGACTACCAAAATGGGTCGTTATCCGGAATGATGAAGTCCTATTACAGCAGCGGGATGCAAGAGTCGGAATGGTCATACGAAAATGGTTTACGCAATGGTCCTTTCAGTTTCTGGGCAAGAAACGGCTCTCTGGTAGAAAGCGGTTACTATAAAAAAGATCGTCCGGATGGAATGAACTACCGTTATTTTTCGTCAGGTGGAGTCTCTTCAACGGCAACCTATGATGAAGGCGTTATGCACGGTGTAATGCGTATTTTTAATGCATCAGGAATGATTGTGAAGGAAGAATACTTCCATCATGGCAATCTACGTTGTACGTTTACATTTTTTCCTGATGGGAAGCGCAAACAGGTGGATTTGTACGAAGGTGATTCTCTTATTTTTAAAGAAAAATGGGATAAATACGGTCAGGATTTAACCACCGAAGATTTTCAGCAATATGAACGTAAGAGTGAATATTACATCAGTGGGTTTGTTAAAGAAGAAAAAATCTTGGTAAATGGACAGATCCATGGGGTGCAGTGGAAATTCGACGAGAACCGACAGGTAAAAGCATTGACCGTTTTTAATCACGGACATAAATTATTGAATAGAATATGGGACGCACAGACATCCGTATCATTGGATACCCTATTCCATGATAATCACTGCCGGGTCATTCTGTCGCCGGATAAGGTCAAAAGAGAAGATATTAATATACCTGAAACACACATAGCGGAAACTGAATAACCGATGCTTGACACAACTCTGGAAATTATTCGACAATGGGGACCTGTTGTAGGTATTCTGATTGTAGGAATCCTGGCCGGATTCTTTTTGAAAAGGGTTATTCGTAATCGCCTGATTCGCTTAGCGGAAAAAACCAAATGGCGTGGGGATGATATCGTTTTTCAAAGCCTGGAATCCCATATCGTTTTGTGGACCTCCTTAGTAGCTTTTTTCGTTGTAAGCGATAGTATCAAAATTGGTGAACCCTATACGGAATATTTAGCGAATTTTGTTCAAATTGCACTGATATTATCCGTCACTCTGGTGGTAAGCAAAATATTTGCGGGTATGCTGGAATTATGGTCTAATCGTCAGGAGGGGGGATTTCCTTCCACCCAATTGTTTACCAATCTTATTCGCATCATAGTTATCATTATCGGTGGTTTGATTGCACTGGAATCGTTGAATATTTCCATAACCCCATTTTTAACAGCCTTAGGGGTTGGTGGTCTCGCCATCTCGCTGGCACTGAAAGACACATTATCAGATTTTTTCTCCGGAATGCATATTTTATTGAGCAAAAAAGTGCAACCGGGTGATTTTGTGCAGCTTGATTCAGGTGAAATGGGGTATATTGAAAATATCACCTGGCGGAATACATCTATGAAAGAACGATCCAACAATGTGATTTCAATTCCAAATTCCAGGTTATCAACAGCTATAATAAGAAACTACAATTCAATGGATACAACATTTAGAGTTGACATCAGTATAGGTGTTTCATATAATAGTGACTTAGAGCATGTACGTAATGTAACACTTGAAGTAGCAAATAAAGTAGTCGAAGATGTGCAGGGGGCCGTTAAAGACTGGAAACCGCAGTTACGCTATCATCAGTTTGGTGATTCCAGTATTAATTTTAAAATATTGTTCAGGGTGCAGAAATACGGTGATCAACACGAGCTGATTGATACATTTATTCGCCGTATTCATCGACGCTACAATGATGAAAACATCGAAATTCCTTTCCCCATTCGCACCATCATCCACCAGCAAGACAGCGATAGTTAATGCCAGCTGTTTTGGGTGCATTTATTGCTGCTCTGGCAGTCATTCTGGGAGCTTTTGGTGCTCATACTCTTAAGCCTGTTCTCAGTGGGTCTGAACTGGAAACCTACCATACCGCTGTTTACTATCTCCTCATGCATGGAATTGCAATGGTGCTCACGCGATTTTCTCCTTCTTTAACAAAGGCAGGTTGGTTGTTTCTAACCGGTATTATCCTATTTTCAGGCAGCTTGTTTTTGATTGTTTTGACTGGAATACGACTATTTGGAATCATTACGCCTTTCGGCGGAGTACTATTCATTCTTGGCTGGATTACATTTGGTGTACAATTATACAGGGAATACAGAAATGCATCTTAAGATCCGTCCTTTTAATCTTGAAACAAAAGAATATTATACCGATCACAGTCATTTTCACGATGGGGATGCAGGTCTGGATTTATTCGTTATTCATGGGCAACGCATTGAAGCCCATTCCACTGCATTTATCCATTTTCAAATTGCATGCGAAAACACAGAAAATCTTCCCTACTTGTTAATGCCACGCTCAAGTATTTCAAAAACACCATTGCGCATGAGCAATTCCATTGGCCTTATTGACGGTGGCTATCGAGGTGAAATTATGGCTGCTATTGATAATATATCAGATCTGCATTATGACCTGGAAGCGGGTCAACGACTGTTTCAATTGGTTGCCATGTCTGGCTCTCCCATACATTTTGAACTGGTTGAAGAATTATCTGAGACATCACGAGGTAGTGGTGGATTTGGAAGCACGGGAAAATAAGTCAATAGCTCTCCCCATTTTTGCTGGTTGGTTCTTGAATTTACTATTTGCTTTAATTGTTGTTGATTTATGACTGATAACAATTATTTACAATTTGTATAATACTTTATATTATTAAATTAAGCTAATATATAGATGGATTTACAGCTATTAATGAAAAGAGATTGTATAACAAATTAACCGTGATGGAAAGAAATCATTTTAGAAATTGTATACTTGTATTGTGGTTCATTACCAATTCTTTTGGTTATTCCGGTACACCCTCTACTTCTCTACGTCAAGCGTCACTCGAAATAGATAAAAGAAACTCTGGCGATGGTCAATATGAGATTGTAAACAAACAACTTGATCATCCTATTGTTGTCAGAGTCCTGCAGGATGGGGCGCCATTGGCAAATACAGCGGTTTATTTTTCTATTGTATCGGCACCTTCAAAAAGCAGGGGACAGGAATTATCAGAAACTGTCGTCAGGACGGATAAGGAAGGATTCGCTGCAACATCCTTTACGACCGGATCCAGATATGGTGAATTCATTGTTTCGGCAAAAATTGAAACAGGAAGCCCTGAATCAAACGAAGTATTCTTTCATGTATACGCACGGCAATCAAACTGGGTATTTTTGTTGATAATGGGGTTACTTGGCGGTCTTGGGCTGTTCCTGTATGGCATGGAAATGATGAGCGAAGGAATGAAAAAATCCGCAGGTAATAAAATGCGGACGATTCTCGAGCGATTAACCACAAACAGGGTAATTGGACTTTTGGTCGGGGCACTGGTTACAATGACTATCCAAAGTTCCAGTGCAACCACAGTTCTACTGGTCAGTTTTGTTCATGCCGGTTTGATGCAATTTATTCAGGCCCTGGGTGTTATTCTGGGAGCGGGAATCGGTACCACCATAACGGCCCAGTTAATTGCGTTCAAGATTGCGGATTACGCTCTTATCATGGTTGCACTTGGTGTCTCCATGTATATGTTTTCTTCCAAAGATATTTACAAGCATCTCGGTGAAATATTTCTGGGATTTGGAATGTTGTTTTATGGAATGCATCTCATGTCTGAAGCCATGTATCCACTGAGAACACACGAGGCGTTTCTGTCCATTTTATCCCAGTTGGAAAATCCAATCTACGGTATAATTGTAGGAGCCATATTTACAGCATTAATCCAGAGCAGTAGTGCTTTTACAGGAATAATAATCGTATTGGCCATTCAGGGGGTTCTATCTCTGGAAGCGGGAATACCATTGATTTTTGGTGCCAATATTGGAACCTGTATTACGGCTGGATTGGCGAGTATCAATGCGTCTAGGGATGCCAAACGAGTGGCGCTGGCACACGTAGGATATAAAATCCTTGGGGTTCTTATTTTCGTCTTCTGGATACCATATTTCGCGGATATTATACGCATGATTTCTCCTGTATCCGACCTGGAAGGAGCTGCTAAAATGGCTGCCGAAACCCCTCGTCAGATCGCAAATGCACACACCTTTTTTAATGTCAGTATTGCACTAATATTTCTTCCATTCACCACTCAATTCTCAAAAATAATTTATAAGGTTTTACCGGTACGGAAAGAAATAGTGGATGAAGGATTAAAGCCAAAGGTTTATCATTTAGACGAGAATATGGTTAAAACCCCGGCGATAGCAATCGATCTGGTCATGGCAGAAATTGCCACCATCACTCAACTTCTCAGAAGAATGTTGTCGGCAATAATAGAGCTGTTTACAGGTGACTCGGAAAAACAGGATATGAGTCATGAAAACCTCAGTTTGATTGAGGGTATCCATATGCGGGAGGAAAAAATCGATTTTTTAAAAGCCCGAGTATCGGATTATTTGGTTCTGGTCAGTCGGCAAAAACTTGATGATGAACAGGCCAAGGAAGTCTTTGGCTTAATGTCGGTTGTGAATGACATGGAAAACATTGGCGATATCGTAGAGCAGAAATTGCTTCCATTGGCACAGTCTTATCTCAATGGAAAATATCGATTTTCTAAAGAAGGCATTGCTGAGCTGAATGATTACCATTTGAGAGTGATTAAGCAGGTATCAAGAATGGGGGCGTTTTTTAGCAAATTTAAACGGAAGAGGATTGCTAAAATAATCACTAAAGATATCAAATATACTGAGATGGAAAGAGCATTTCGTCGAATGCATATAAAACGTGTACAGAAGGAAAAATTGGAATCCGTTGCAACCCATGATGTACATATGGAAATCATGGATATGTTCCGACAAATCAACGGATTTATATCCAATATCGCGCGGACATTGATGTCTATAATTCCGGAACAGGATGTGGAAATGACCGAAAGCAATTCTGAGTAGGTGAATTGTTGATGGCAGTTGAAGAACACCCACTCGAAGAATCCGTCCTGATTCAATCCATTAAAGATCGATTATATCTCATGGAAGCACATGCTACAGCAATAGCACAGGAGGGTCAGGAAAAATCAATACATCAGTTTAGGGTGAATGCCAGGCGATTGCATAGCTATACCCGATTTGCTTATCAATCAACGAGTGACGAGTGGTTTGATCGTTTTTCGCTGTGGATTAGAAAAGTGACACGTCCTTCAAATAAATTACGGGACATGGATGTAGCCATGGAGGATCTGCAGGAAATGTGTGAAATGTCAACCGGTGGATTGGATTTTTATGAGTATTTGAAGAAAAAACGAAAAAAACGTTCACAAAGCCTGCAAAATAAGATGGCAAAAATCTTAAAGAAAAAAGGTTTTAGAACATTTGAAAAAGGTATCAAAGATTATGTATCAATTCCTGATTCTGTGCTTGTGGATCAAGGGGTGGAAGGTGCCAATCGTCTTAAGAAAAAAATTATGAGATTTAATAATCTACCTAACAGAAAAACAATTCATGATGTACGATTGGAAGTAAAAAGGTATAGATATTTTTTGGAATTGATGAATGGGGAAAAGAGTCAAATAGGGGTTTTCAAGAAGGTTCAAAATTATATTGGTGTAATCCACGATTGTGAAATTCAGCTGCACCTGCTCCTGAGCTGGGCAAAAAAAAGATGGCAAATTCCAAAGAAGATACGCCAACAAATTGAAGAAGATACGTTGAGTGGGTTTTTTTCTGAGGAATTCATTCAAATGTATTTGGCAAAGATAGCTTCCTCTGAGTTCAAGGACAACGTATTGCAGATTTCGCACTATATACTCATCAGGCGTGATACGGTATACAAAGAATTCTTACAGTATTGGGACCATGGCAATGTTATGTTAACTCATTCCAGTAAATTTGCAGCGGGGAAAATCGAATGACTGAAGCCGATTATATTGAGAGTTTTAAGAAATTAAAATTATTCCATTCTTCTGATAAATTGTCTTCAGAAGAGCTGATACGGCAGTCGCTTTTGAAATTAAAACAGTCTGAAGAGCTGAAACCTTTTCAGGCTGAACTTATAAAGCTCCAATCACATATCGAAAAAACTGGTCACAAAATTATTATTCTGTTTGACGGCCGCGATGCCTCCGGAAAAGGGGGTACTATCCGACGCGTAACACGCTATATGAATGAAAAGCGCTATCGGTTAGTGGCACTTGGTAAACCTACTGATACCCAGCAGACCGAATTGTATATGAAACGGTATATCGAACGATTTCCCCATGCCGGTGAAATCGTTCTGTTTGACCGCAGCTGGTATAACCGAGCTTTGGTGGAACCTGTGCTTGGATTTTGTTCGAAGGATCAGTACAAAAATTTTATAAAACAGGTTAATATTTACGAAGATAATTTTGTCTCAGACAAAAAAACCACATTATTAAAACTCTATTTTTCAGTTAGCAAGAAGGAGCAGGCCAAACGCTTTAATCGACGAAAAAACGATCCCCTCCGGAAATGGAAACTAAGTGAAGTAGACTTGCAGGCACAGGAATTGTGGGATGAATTCACTGAAAAGAAATTTAGGTTACTTAAAAAAACACATACCGAACAAAATCCATGGTATATAATTCGTTCTGATGACAAACACAAAGCACGACTGGAAACCATGAAATTAATTTTAAATACCACACGTTATAGAGGAAGAAATTCAAAGTTGAGTTTTGAGATCGATAAGAAAATTGTCATTCCTGGCGAAAAAGAATTAAAACGGATGATGAAACATAAACGCAAACATGGTCGGTATAAGCGCTAAACCTGGAGCACATTATGGTACAAAAAACACAAACCAATAAACCAAAGAAAACCAAGTTAAAGGGTGATATAATTTCAGAAGGTGTTGCCATCAAATATGCAGATCGCAAACCTGGAAAAAAAAGAATTCCGGTGTACATAAAAAAAAGCGTTCTTGATTATGAAAAAGAATTAAAGACGCTCCAAATAGAATTGCTAAAACTGCAAAATCATGTTAAAGATAAACAATTGCGTGTAATATTTCTTTTTGAAGGTCGTGATGCTGCTGGCAAAGGGGGTACTATTAAACGTATTACAGAGCACCTGAATCCTCGCGGTGCACGCGTGGTTGCGCTGGAAAAGCCTAGTGATCGAGAACAGACAGAATGGTATTTTCAAAGGTATTCGCGACATTTACCATCTGCCGGTGAAATTGTATTGTTTGATAGAAGTTGGTACAATCGGGCTATGGTTGAACCGGTTATGGGATTTTGCAATGATGAACAAAATAAGCGATTTTTAAAATATACTCCGCTCTACGAACAGATGCTCGTAAAAGACGGTATTCTACTCTTTAAATTTTATTTTTCAGTATCAAAATCGGAACAGTTGCGCCGTTTTGAGAGCCGCGAAAATGACCCATTAAAACAATATAAAATTTCCCCGGTAGATCGCCTGGCACAGGAATTATGGGATCAGTACAGCATTAGAAAATTCCAGATGCTGGTAGAAACAAACCGTACCCGTTCACCGTGGACAATTATTCGATCAGATAACAAGAAAAAAGCTCGATTGAATTGTATCAAATACATTTTATCCAATATTGAATATCAAGGTCGAATTGGGAAAGATAAGCTCACATTTGATACGGAGATCGTTGTTTCTGGTATTGATGAAATTCGGCTGATGGAAGAAAATTTATTAAAGCCTGGTGACTTACCTGGTTAGGTAATATTATTTTGTTTCAGTTGTTGTCACGATAATAACAGTCTTCTAACTTTTACGTCATGCAGAATCGGCATAATGCAGTCTAGATTTAAAGAAATCTTCGGAATTCTTGGCGCTATGGGGCTGCTGTATTTATTTCTTGTAAGTATTGGGTTGATGGGAGCATCCTTTAAACTGTTTGGAAAAGATTTTGCCAATCAGGTCATGTTGTGGACATCCAGTCCCTTTGTAGGCTTATTCATTGGAATTTTGGCCACCAGTCTAATTCAGAGTTCATCCACCACAACATCCATGGTGGTCGGCATGGTTGGTGGAGGAGTATTGACAGTTGAAACAGCTATTCCGATTGTGATGGGTGCCAATATCGGAACCAGCATTACCAATACCATAGTATCCATGGGACACATTGGACGAAAAGAAGAATTGGGACGAGCTTTTGCCGCATCTACCGTTCACGACTTTTTCAATCTACTGGCGGTCGTTATCTTGTTTCCATTGCAACTGGCGACAAATTTTTTAGGCAAATTTGCCAATTGGATTGGTGATTTATTCATGCACAGCGGAGGTTTAAGCTTTTCAAGTCCCATCAAAACCATAACAAAACCATTTATTCATTGGATCATTGATCTGGTTCAGGATCAGGCGCTTATTGTTCTCGTTCTTGGTCTGCTCTTTTTATTTGTTTCTCTCAAATATCTGGTTGTACTCCTTAAATCAATTGTAATTAAACGAATTGAGTCTTTGTTTGATCAATATATTTTCAAGACAGCAATACGTGGTTTTATCCTTGGAATACTACTTACAGTCCTGGTTCAAAGCAGTTCTATTACCACATCAATTGTTGTGCCCCTGGCGGGAGCCGGTGTTTTGACATTACGACAAATATACCCTTATACATTGGGAGCCAATATTGGTACGACGATTACAGCAATCCTGGCCAGTCTTGTCACCAGCGAGATTGCACCGATAACAGTGGCATTTTCCCATCTATTGTTTAATGTTTGCGGAATCGTCATTATAACAGGAATACCCTTTTTAAGAAACATACCGTTGGTATTAGCGAGAAAATTAGCACGGAAGTCAATGGAGAACCGCTGGATTCCATTGCTCTATATAGGAATTGTATTCTTCCTGATTCCATTGGTTTTAATTTTCATTACGAGGTGAAATATGTGGAAAGAGTTTATTAGCGCTTGGAAATCGGATAACCTGTTAAATCAGGCCTGGAATAAATCGTATGAAATGCTGGATATATCCAGGGAGATGTTTAATGAGTCGGTCCGCGTACTACGGACGACAGAAAGCGCCAATGTCAAAGTGAATATCCGTGAAAAAGATAAAATTATTAACGCCTATGAACAAGAAGTGCGTCGCAAGGTAATGACACATTGCTCCATAGGCGGCACAGGGTTGGTTGGAGGAATGGTTTTGACCAGCATCGTAATAGATATTGAACGGTTGGGTGATTATTGTAAAAATATCCTGGAGCTGGCCATGTATCATCCTGCAAAACTATCTGTTTCAGCGGTAAATGACGATCTGGAAGATGTTGAAAAACATATCAAATACCAGTTTGATAACATTATAGATGCTTTAAAAAATAATGATGAAGAAAAGGCACACGAATTAATGAAGTCCTACAAAAAAGGTGTGCGAAAAAGAACCGATGTCATTGTCAGAGAGCTGATTGAAGGAAAAATCGACGCCGGTAATGCACAGAGTGCCACAGCCCTTGGACTGTATGTACGGTATTTGAAGAGAATCAGTGCCCATTTGAACAATATCCTTTCCAGTGTTGTAAACCCCTTTGAGAGAATAGGATTTAAACCAGAATAATAACCTGCAGAATTCCCACATTAGTACCCCTTTTTGCATTAATTAGCACTCTTATTTTTAGAGTGCTAATTTTTATTGAAAATCATTCTCATTAGCCTATAATTTCACTGCTGCAAAAATTTATAAAAATCATACTTAATTACACAAAAGGAGATACATATGAGTCTAAATCTGAAGCCATTGGCTGATCGTGTTGTCGTTGAGCCCCTGGAAGCGGATGATGTTTCTTCCGGTGGTATCATTTTACCTGATACAGCCAAGGAAAAACCACAACAAGGCACCGTCATTGCCGTAGGTCCTGGTAAATACAGTGACGCAGGCACACTGGTCGAAATGACTGTGAAAGAGGGTCAAAAAGTTCTGTATGGAAAATTTTCCGGTACAGAAGTGACCGTCGATAAACATGATTATTTGATCATGCGTGAAAACGATATTTTAGCAATTCTCTAGAAAAGGATTATATTATGGCAAAATCTATAGAGTATGGCTTGGATGCCCGTTCAGCAATGAAATCAGGTGTTGACCAATTGGCGAATGCCGTTAAAGTCACACTGGGGCCCAAAGGTCGTAACGTAGTAATTGAAAAGAAATTCGGTGCACCTACCATTACCAAAGATGGTGTTACCGTTGCAAAAGAAATCGAACTTGAAGATCCCAAGGAAAACCTTGGCGCTCAGATGGTGAAGGAAGTTGCTTCCAAAACATCAGATGTTGCTGGTGATGGAACCACAACTGCCACCGTATTAGCCCAGGCAATCATTACGGAAGGGATCAAAAACGTAACCGCCGGTGCCAATCCCATGTCCATTAAACGTGGAATTGATGCTGCAAAAGAAGCGATCGTAAAACATATTAAATCACAGTCAAAAGATCTTCCTGACACGAAGCAAATTGCCCAGGTTGCAACCATCTCTGCAAACCACGACAGCGAAATTGGAGACAAAATTGCGGAAGCGATGGAAAAAGTCGGAAAAGATGGTGTTATCACGGTTGAAGAATCCAAAACTGCAGAGACTTACCTCGAATTTGTTGAAGGTATGCAATTTGATCGCGGTTATTTATCACCTTATTTTGTTACCAATTCCGAATCCATGGAAGCTGAATTAGAAACTCCATACGTATTAATCCACGACAAAAAGATTAGTAATATGAAGGACTTGCTACCATTATTGGAAAAAGTGGTACAAACAGGAAAACCAATCCTGCTGATCGCGGAAGATATTGAAGGTGAAGCATTAGCGACATTGGTGGTAAATAAGCTGCGTGGGACATTCAAGGTTCTGGCTGTAAAAGCTCCAGGATTTGGTGACCGTCGTAAAGCCATGTTAGAAGATATAGCAGTGCTTACTGGTGCTACCGTGATCTCTGAAGAGCAGGGCTACAAGTTAGATAGCGCTACCTTGGATTACCTGGGAACATGCAAAAGAGTCGTCAGCGATAAAGATAATACCACTATTGTTGGCGGATCAGGTGATACTGATGCAATTAAAGCACGTATCAATGAAATTAAAGTGCAAATCGATAAAACCACTTCTGACTACGACCGTGAGAAATTGCAGGAACGACTGGCAAAACTCTCAGGTGGCGTAGCGGTCTTGTATGCCGGTGCACCAACGGAAGTTGAAATGAAAGAGAAGAAAGCCCGCGTAGAAGATGCATTGCATGCAACTCGTGCAGCAGTGGAAGAAGGAATTATCCCTGGCGGTGGCGTAGCACTGTTACGTGCCATTGGTGCCCTGGATGGGGTAAAAGTTACTGACAGTCAAATTGTGGGTGTCAATATCATGCGCCGTGCTCTGGAAGAACCGATTCGTCAGATCACAACCAATGCTGGTTTGGAAGCTTCCATTGTCGTACAGAATGTACGCGAAGGGAAAGATGACTACGGATACGATGCGCGCAACAATGAATATGTCAACATGTTCAAAGCTGGTATCATTGATCCTGCGAAAGTTGCTCGTGTGGCAGTTGAAAATGCAGCCTCTATAGCTGGATTGTTGCTCACTACTGAAGCGGCAATTACGGAAATACCAGAAAAAGATCCACCGGCTCCTCCAATGCCTGATCCAGGTATGGGCGGAATGTATTAAGCCTTTTGGATACGAAATAAAAAAGCCCTCCTATGAGGGCTTTTTTATTTCCTAAATCTAAAATGAATTCAATTTTTACCAATCTCGCTGCTTCCGTCAATATGCGAACATGCGTAACTTAATCCTCTTTAATCCAGACAGGGAATAACCATTGCTATGGATATAATTCGATTAAAAAATATGGTTTTTTACGGGTATCATGGTGTGCATGAATCTGAAAATCAACTTGGTGGGAAATTTGCCGTTGATTTGGAATTATACCGCCCGTTAAAACGTGCAGGTAGATCAGATAAGTTAAACGATACATTAAATTATCAGGCGATTTACGAAACGGTGGAATCCTTTACCAAATCGCATAAATATTTTTTAATTGAAGCATTGGCGGAATCCATCGCAAAAGAGATTATTACGAATTATCTGGTTGAAAAACTGATCATTCGAGTGAGAAAACCGAATGCACCAGTGCAGGGTGTACTGGACGAAGTGGAAGTGGAATTGAAGCGAACCAGAGCTGATTATGCCTGAGACGGCCTACCTGTCACTAGGAGCCAACATCGGTGATCGAGAGGCCAATATTGTTAGTGCCATCACCGCGCTTAGTATGAATGAGAATATATCGGATGTAAAAGTGGCCTCGATTTATGAATCCGAGCCACTGGGCAATACAGATCAACCGGAATTTCTCAATACGATGGTGCAATTAGATACAGACCTAAAACCATTTGAACTTCTGGATGAAATTCGTAAAGTTGAATTATTATTGGGGCGACCTGAAAAAAGGGAAAAGAATACACCACGTGTTATTGATATTGATATAATCTGTTTTGGCTCCACTTTTATTGATACGGATATGTTAAAAATTCCCCATCCCATGATGGCATTGAGGAAATTTGTGTTGATACCGTTTAATGAATTGGCTCCTGGTTTTGTTGTACCGGTAATAAAAAAATCCGTTAAATCCCTGCTGCGTTATTGTCCCGATACATCAAATGTACGGAAGCATATACCGGAAAAACAGGCATGAGACATTTATATTATATCGCGATTGAAGGTCCAATTGGTGTTGGAAAAACAAGTTTAGTTAAATTACTATCTCAGGAGTTGGGGGCTCGTACCGTTTTTGAAGAATTCGATGAAAACCCTTTCCTACCTGATTTTTACAAAGATCCAGAACGATTTGCCTTTCAAACACAACTCTGGTTCCTCCTTCAGCGGTATCAGCAACAGCAGGATTTGAGGCAGGTGGATATGTTTCACAATCTATTGATCACGGACTATATGTTTGTCAAGGATCGTCTTTTTGCTTCCCTCAACCTGAATGAAAATGAAATGGGTCTTTATGATACCATTGCAAATTTGCTCGAACGGAACGTTATTCATCCTGATCTGGTAATCTATCTTCAGGCCGATACAGACACATTAATGAAAAATATCGACCAACGTGGCAGGACATATGAGACAACCATATCCTATGAGTATATTGATGCGTTAAATCAAATTTATAATGAATATTTTTTCAATTATCAGGATACGCCGTTGGTAATTATCAATACCAACAATATTGACTTTGTTAACAATAAAAATGATTTAAAAGAAGTCATTGATGTTATACGCCAACCTGTATCCGGTACAAAATTTTTCAATCCTACAAAACAATATTAGTCATGAGTAAATTGATTTTTTATGGACTATTAATTTGGTTTATTTACTGGATTTATCAACAGGTATCACATCAGACAATTGGAAATCCAAAAAAAACAAATAGAAATAGCAGCAAACAGAAATACGATAGTGTGGACGCAGAATTCACCGATATTAATGATACCAAATGATGGGTTGGATTCGATTTCTCAAAAGTAATGAAAAAGCTTTGATTGATTGGGCTATCCTGGTCATTCGAATAGGCATTGGTATCATGTTTATTCTACACGGATACCCGAAATTGCTTGGAGGCATAGAACGATGGACGAGTCTGGGTATGAATGGACCCGGTAGTATCGGAATACATTTCTGGTACCCATTTTGGGGGTTGCTAGCAGCCCTATCCGAAGCGATAGGCGGTCTCTTTTTGGTCATCGGATTCCAGGTCAGACTATCGGCACTGATGATGTTGTTCACCATGATATTTGCCATCGTATTTCATGTGGTATCAGGAAAAGGTAGTCCGTACCATGCCATTGAATCTGCCTTCATATTTATTGGAATCATTTTATCTGGATCTGGCAAATACACATTGCAATGGATTGTAAAACGATGAAGGCTGTACTTCTTAAACAACATGGTGATCCAAATGTATTAGACGTCATTGAATTACCTGATCCGCGCCCTGAAATGGACCAGGTAATTGTGGATATTAAAGCCGCAGCAATGAATCATCTGGATTTATGGGTAAGACGTGGGGTTCCTCACATTCCACTTCCAATAATTCTGGGAAGTGATGGTGCAGGAATAATTTCGGATATTGGAACAAATGTTGGTAATCACAGTGTAGGTGACAGGGTAGTAATACAGCCATTGACCTACTGTGGTGCTTGCCCTGCATGCAAGAATGGGAAACAAAATTTCTGTTCCTCATTTGGAATATTTGGTGAAACAGAAAATGGAACCCAGTGCGAAAAAATGATAGTTGATAAAAAATATGTATATCCCATTCCTGAAGACATGGATTTTCACATAGCTGCCGGTTTTCCACTCGTATCAGAAACAGCCTACATGATGCTGGTAAAACGTGCTCACATTGTTTCCGGAGAGATTGTGTTTATATGGGGCGCTTCTTCAGGTATTGGGCACATTGCGATTCAGATTGCAAAGACGTTTGGGTGTAAGGTAATCACCACTGCCGGTACGGTTGAAAAACAACGTTTTGCTGAAACGTTAGGAGCAGATCTAGTATTGAACTATCAGCATGATGACATTGTTGGAAAAGTAAAAGAATATACGGATGGAAATGGTGTGGACGTTGTTTTTGAACATGTGGGTAATTCAACCTGGAAAACCAGTTCAAGGATATTGGGTAAAGGGGGTAGAATCGTCACCTGTGGTGCCACAACCGGAGCGAAAGTAGATATTGATTTACGATACCTGTTTTATCGTCAGCAATCCATTATTGGATCAACCATGGGAGATGTCTCCACTTTTGAATCCATGCTGTCACTAGTATCCGATGCTAAAATCACGCCCCACATAGACAAAACATTTCAATTGGAAAACATCCGGGAAGCCCATCATTATATGGAAAATGGAAAACAAATTGGTAAAATTATTCTTATTCCATAGATAGATTAAAATGATTAGAGCAAAAACAATATATTGGCCGATTATCACTGGGATGTTTGTTTTGTCCATACTCCAAGGACAAGATTGGCGAAATAGCATAGGTCTTGTAGCTGGTACCGATGGCTCAGGTATTAGTTTTCACAGGCAATATTCCTTGCGTTCTAATTTATCCATCGGTTTTGCCACCAGGCTCTATGACATCCGTGCAGAAAGCGAGTTTCCCGTCTATAACTATTCTACCCAGCAGATTGAAGTAACCAGTGAAAAATACCTGCTATTGTTTCCGCTCTTTGGCACAGTGAATTATTATCCGTTCGATGGTAAAATCGACAACAATATTGCCCCTTTCGCCACCATACAATCGGGTCCATTATTTACTGCTGATGCGGATGAATTGAATAATAAATTTTTCGATCGCTGGCATACGGCCAAAACGTATTGGACCCTGGGTGGGTTTGTGGGCGTTGGAATCGAAATGCTCATGGCTGGCGGATCCATGGTAACCGTAACCGCCGGTAGTGATATTTATCCCATGAAAAAGAAAATTGATGGAAAAAAGCAATACGGCGGTTTATCGCTGGACATTTCCTTTTCGAAAACTTTCTAATGTCTGATCGCATATTTAGCATTGTATCTCCAGCGGATGTGGCAAATAATTCGTTTCGACTTGAGGAAAATGAAAGCCATCATATTCATAGAGTATTACGCCGTACAGTAGGGGACGAAATCTGGCTAATCGATGGGTTGGGTTCAGCTTACCGAGGAAAAATAACACATCTTTTCCCCACTGTTCGCGGTAAAATTGAAGAGACCTTCACCAATTTTGGAGAAAACCATCGACCGGTTCATGTTGGTATGGCCGTACTCAAACGCACTGCACTGGAAAAAGCTGTTGAACAGGCTACCGAATTTGGAGCCACGTCAATTCACTTTTTGCGGACGGACAGAGTCGTAAATAAGAAAACCAATATTGAACGCCTGCAAAAAATTGTAAAAGCGGCTTCGAAACAATGTGGAAGGGCTAACTTTTTATCATTGAAAGCACCTGTTGATTTCAAAAAATTCATTGCTGAATTAGACACTGAAAAGTATGAGACTATTTGCTGCCACTGGATTGGGAAACAACGGATAACATCCATGGCTAAAGGGAGTACAAAACCTATACTAATCCTTATAGGACCCGAAGGAGATTTTTCACCCACTGAACTGGATTTATTAAAAAAGAAATCCATATCGTTCGTCACCCTGGGTGAACGGCGGTTGAGAGCTGAATCAGCACTAAGTACTGCCCTCGCGGTTGTCAATGAAACCATGTTAGGAGTGACCCCATGAGTGATTGTTTATTTTGCAAAATCGTCCAAAAGGAAATTCCCTGTGATATCGTTTATGAGAATGAGAGATTATTGGCCTTTCGAGATATTTCACCGCAGGCACCTACACACATTCTAATAATCCCCAAAAAACATATTGCTACAACAAACGATATCTCCAAGGATGATACTACATTGATCGGTGAAATTGTACACCGGAGCAGCAAACTTGCTTGGGAAGAAGGAATAGCCGATTCGGGATACAGGACGGTTTTCAACTGTAATGAGGATGGAGGACAAGCCGTGTATCACATTCATCTGCATTTACTGGGCGGACGGCAGATGAACTGGCCGCCTGGTTAAAAATATATTAGCTGTGGTTTCCGATTATTGCTCGGATGAGCACAACAATGCCAAACACATATGCAGTATTGTACCATTTATCCACATTTTGCGTCTCTACTAATTTGACATCAGAATTAAACTGGCTGTAAATAAAGGTAAGGGGGACAATGAAACCATGGAGAAATCCAACCCAGAAACCAGCTGGTGTTTCTTTGAATTTTGATCCGGGACCTGGCATATATTTTTCCAGATTTTTTAACCAGTTTGGTGCATCATTCATAGAATCTCCAGATATTGTTAATAGGATGAATTACTTTGTTTTCAAGGATGGAAATTATCAGAATATTTTGATGTAATTCTATACTTTCTATTCTGATTGGATTATGGAAATAACCCAGCATCAAAAAAGAGGACTATAGAACGGATCTTATTTTTACGAAGTATAGATACTAGTGACATTTTTGTGACAATATCATTTTTTGAGAAAGTGTCAATAACATTTATGTGATTCGAATGTTCACAATATAATTCTGCCTCATAGGTACAGTCAGTAGGTGGATCAGCAATAAGAGCGTTCACATACTCCATTCTTGATAAGGGACCAATGAAAGAAAGATCACTTGTTAATATATTTTTCAGTGCTGCTATATTAAATGAGTGATAAAAAGCATCGAAATACTGTTGTGCTATTGGATTCATCAACTGGCTGCTTTCGCTATTTCCGTCAACTTTAGTACAGTTTTCCAATTCCGTGTGGTGGCATGAATGCGGGATTTGGTTTCGAAAAAATTATTGTTCAATTTTGTACGTCCGTACCCTTGTTCACAATAAATATATGCTTCCCTTTCACGGTACTGCACCTTGTCCTTGGTTGATAATCGATTGGCCGCACTTGCTATTTTATTCATATGGTATTTATGCTGAAAGAAAGTAACATATGGCTGCATGGCATCCTGGTATGTGAATTCCGCAAAGGGATTATCGCTAATGATGGATTTCATTTCACCCTCAGTTCTTATCACAACCGGGACCATAAATCCATACGCTTGTTGAATCTTCTTCTCAATCGCGGACTGTAACTCTGAATTTGAACTTTCTTTACAAAAAAATGCCACATTTCCGCTCTGGATGTATGTGGTGACCGATTGGAATCCCATAGACATATATAGCTGTTTTAGGTCATCCATTTTAATCAATTTATGACCACCGATGTTGATTCCCCGGAGTAGTGAAATGTATATGGGCATAAATTCTTTTTATCCTCTTTCAAGAAACCAAACAGCACCTTGGGAAAGGGTTGGATATTCAATCAATTCATACATTACCGCAAGCAACAATTTTTAGGTCTTTTGGAAACAATGTTTGCTCTTTGTATCCGGATTCTACCAGATTAATCATTGCACGACCCAGTTCAGACATTGTAATTGTTAAAGACGGTGCCAACCATTTGATAACCGGATAAATCGGACTAAATATTTTATAAAATGCAATTACTCTTTTCACCGGAACGTCCGGATGAATATAGCCAAGTCGTAAAAGAAACACCTGTTGAAATGGTACAGCCTTTAATGCATTCTCCGCTTTCCCTTTTACACGTGCCCACATTTGTCTGCTTTTTCCTGTCACATCGGTACCTATTCCGGTGATGTACTGAAATGTCATGTGAGAATTCAATTTTACCAATGTATGTGCCATGTGCAGAGGATAGTCATAACAGACTCTGGTATACTGTTCTTCATTTTTTCCGACGGCGGTGGTACCAAGACAAAAGAGACAAGCATCAAACCCCACCAAACGGTTTTCAATGGAAGAGAGATCGGAAAAGTCATCATGAATAATCTCTGTTAATTTTTCATGTTCAATTCCGGATGAATTGCGTCCGATAACCAAGATTTTTTCAATCCTTTCATCCATTAGACAGATATGCAGTACTCCGCTACCTACCATCCCAGTGGCTCCGGTCAAAATTATATTCATGTTGATATTCCCATCATTAGTTCTTGTTACCGAAACGTAAACCGAACACCGGCTCATCTATTGACCAGATTTTACATACCATCACAAAAAATAAAAATATACCTGTATGGAAAATCATGAGGAGCAATACAGCTAACAGGGGAACACCGACAATTTGATATTTCCAGTAATATGTCCAGACACCAAGGTTGATTGTGATAATTTCCCCCCAGGTCGGTAATATTGCGGACACCGATAATGCCAAAAGTATTTTACTTTTTATTGTGGTTAGTCCAAGGAAGGCAATTACATGGTTTTCGAATCGGTACAGAAATATAAAAGACAACATCCACGCAAATGGCAACCATCTGGCAAAAGTACGGGTTTCCGGTAAATCATGGTATGCCCAGTATCCGTTGTGAATCCCCCAAAGTTCAACCATTACACCACAAATTCCAGTGATAAGCACACCGGATAATAATACAATTTTGTGATGATGAGACGTGGCATGTTTAAAGGTCTGATAAAACAATACAATGGTTGTAAACAACGAAAAGAGTGCAAGCTGAGAGTCCCATGGATGTAGCCATCCGATGAGACCACCGGCAACAAGAAGAGAGAAAAATGCACGTGTTGTCCGTCTGGTAATATATTCTGTGGAAGTCATCCGTGAAATTATTATCCCTGATCATTAATGCACAGGGGCAATTGGTTGATTGAATTTTCAACTGAACCACACATTATCAAAAAGGAACGAGCGAATTAAAATCCATGAACCGATCTCTGTGATTCCATAAAATTCTCATTAAATTTGCCGGTTGCAAACAGGCTTATAAACCAAAACTGTGTATATATCGAAACTAACACTTCAGGGTTTTAAATCTTTCGCGAATAAAGAAACCGTACAATTCGGCGAAGGTATTACAACCGTAGTAGGTCCTAATGGATGTGGTAAAACGAATATCGTTGATGCTATCCGCTGGGTACTTGGTGAACAAAAATATTCTGTTTTACGAAGTGGTAAAATGGAAGATGTTATTTTTAACGGTGCAGCAGGACTCAAACCACTTAGCATGACGGAAGTGACATTAACGGTTCATAATAATCGAGGAAAACTCCCCCTAGAATACAATGATGTCGAAATTGGTCGTCGTGTTTTCAGGAATGGGGAGAGCGAATATTTTATGAACCGGACGCCGTGCCGCCTAAAAGATGTCCATGATTTATTTATTGATACGGGTATGGGGGCGGATGCCTATTCGGTGATCGAATTAAAAATGATCGAACAAATTCTCTCTGAAACGGGAGAAGATCGTCGCAAAATGTTTGAAGAAGCGGCCGGAATCAATAAATACAAACAACAGCGGAAATCCGTTCTTCGAAAATTTGAGGCTACCAAAGCGGACCTTGATAATATCAACAATATCATAGGCGAAGTTGAATCCAAGGTGAATGCCCTAAACCTCCAATTAAAACGCTTCAAGCGTCATGAAAAGCTCACAATTGACCTAAAAGAAAATGAAATATTGCTGGCGACTATTCGTGTGAAAAGACTGGACGAATTATCTGCACCACTGGTAAAAAAGATTTCTGATATAAAGAAAAGACGGGAATCAAAAAATACAGAAGAAAATTTGCACGAACATGAGTTGCATCAATTGCGAAAAGCTTTTGAGCAGGCTTCGCAAGAAATGGAAACATCCCAATCTGAACTTCGAGATCTTGAAACGGAACGGGAACAGATTCAACAGAAAATTCTGGTATGGAACGAACAGATTCGTTCTTCCGAGTCTGCAGTTGATAGAATGTCACGCGAATCCTCCACCAATGATTCCAAAAAAGAGACATTATCAACGCATATCTTAGGGTATGAATCAGAGATTCAGGCCATTGAGCCGCGGATTGAAGAAAAATTATCCGAATACAAGAAAAAACGGGAAGCATTCTCCAGCATTGAAATAGATTACAATTCAGCAAAAGAGGCCCTCGAACGTGTGCAAAACATGCGTTGGGAAAAACAGCGAAACGTTGCGGATCAACAATCTCTGTTGCAACGCACGGACACGTTGGTGGAGGAGAAAACACATTTAATCACGCAATTAGAAAACAAAATCTCCAATCTCCAGGATAGCCAAAAAAATCTTTCGAAGGAACAAAAAGAATTAGAGGTAAAGAAAAAATCTGTTGGTACTCAGCTGGCAAAAACCAATGGCGAAATAAAACGGATTGAATCGCTGCTGGAAAACAATCAGAAAAATCGCCATGATTTGACATTGAAACATCATTCACTGATTACCCAGGTGGAAACACTGGAATCCCAATTGCAGTTTTATCGGGAACTGGTAATTACCGGCGAAGGCTACCCCAGTGGTGTTAAGCACGTTCTGGGAAATAAAGAATCCTTTCCAGAAGTTTTAGGCACTGTAGCGGATTTATTTCAAGTCGATGAAAAATATAAACTGGCCATCGAAGCCAGCCTTGGTGAGTTTGCCAATGTATTGGTTGTTGAGGACAAAAACACCGCCAATGCGGTTTTGGAAAAGGCAAAAAATGAGAGATTGAACCAAATTGCACTGATCCCTTACAAAGATATTAACATTGAAAAAAAGACAAAAAATAATTCTCCATCAGGTAGCCTTGGTTTTGCATCCACGCTGGTGGAAGTATCCGAAGAATTACAACCATTGGCAGAATTTTTACTGGGCGATATTGCTGTATTTGAATCACTTCAGGATGTAAACCAGGATGATGGGTTCAGTAAAGTGGACCTCCACGGGTCCTATTCTGGTGCTAATTATATTTTAAAAAGTAAAAAGGACTCATCTCAAGGGAGCGTCATTGGGCGCTCCAAAAAAATTGAATCGCTGGATGCCAGGATTGTTTCGTTGGTTGACACTGCAGAAAGTATTAAAACTGAGTTGGATGCATTGGATGCCAGCATTGAGGCACTTGAAGGCGAAATGGATGATTTATCCACAGAAGCGGAAACCATGATTGATGAACAGTCCGGTGTTGAAACTGAAATCATTAGAAATCATTACAAACAAAGTCAGACATTGGAATCGATTCAGGAACAGACCCGTCTGATTGGTGATGAACGTAATGATTTACATCAGCTGAAAGATTCGCTTGATACACTTACTCCCAAATTACGCGATGAAGAGCTCAAACTAGAGCACATGGATCAAAAACAAAAAGAAGCGAATGAATTATTATTGGAAGTGCAGCGCAAACGGGATGATTTTCAGCAAGAGATGCAGGAAGTTCGAATTGAATTGCTGAATCTGGAAAACCAGCGCGATAATCTGGTTTTTCAAAAACAAACAGCAGAAGAAACTATCAAAGATTTGGACCAGAGGAATCAGGAAATAACTGGTGAAATCGAAGATCTGAAAACCAAAAAAGTATCTATTCAGCAGGACATAGAAACCAATGAGAAAGAATCGGTTCGTTTAAATGGCCAAATTATAAAACAACGGTCAATTCATCAGTTGAAACGTGATGCCTACAATGATACATACCGCGATATTGAATCATTGGAAAATCAGATTCGCAAGGAACAACGAAGTAAGGAAGAACTATTAGAAGAACTGCAACAGTTTGAGCTTCAATTATCAGATTTCAATCAGAAAAAGTCCGCAATCATCGAACGCATAAAAGATCGCTATCAGGCACGCTTAGCAAAAGGACTCCCTGAAGGACAAGCCACGGATGAGAAAACGGTGGATGATTTGGAATTGGCGATCCAGAGGATTGAAAGAAGCATCGAAAATATCGGTCCGATAAACATGGCTGTTCAGGTAGAGTATGATGAGGAGAAGAAAAGGATGGACCTGCTTATTTCTCAACGCGATGATTTGGTCCAATCCGAGGAAAACTTACGGGAAACAATTGCAAAAATTGATCGTGTTGCCCGAAAGCAATTCCGAGAAACATTTGACCGAGTAAAAGAGAATTTCGAGAAATTATTTGTGATGTTTTTTGAAGGTGGTAAGGGCCATTTAGACCTGGTTGGAGACCCGGACCCACTGGAAGCGGATGTGGCTATATATGCTCAACCTCCCGGAAAACGAAACCAATCCCTTCGAATGTTATCGGCCGGTGAAAAAGCTTTAACGGCGATTGCTCTATTGTTTTCAATATACCAGGTTAAGCCAAGCCCTTATTGTATTCTGGATGAAGTGGATGCACCACTCGATGACGTGAATATTAGGAAATTTACAAGGGTCTTAAATGAATTTGCGAAAGAGACCCAATTTATTGTGGTGACACACAATAAACTTACCATGGAAGCTGCCAACTATATGTATGGCGTGACTATGGAACAAAAAGGTGTATCAAAGCTGGTATCAGTAAAGTTTGATTCTTAGCGCAGAATCGTACCGAATCCATACATCATACATTTAGACGTCCGGGTTTTAGCGCCTTTGCATCTGATTCGCTTTTGAAATATTCTGCCGGTTTATCACCGACCAACATTACCTCACCATTTTTAATGACTAGTCCCGTTCCCTCACGAAGCCCCAGTACAGGCAATTCCTTATTCACGGCCAAATATTCTTTAATACGTTGAGACCGTGTTTCACTTCCATGGTTTGGGATGGTTTTATCGGTAAAATGGGGATTTATCTGAAAAGGTATTAATCCGAGGGCGGAAAAATCGCGAATAGGTAAGACTGGCATATCATTTGTGGTTTGTATTGTAGGACAGGCGACATTGGATCCTGCACTCCAACCAATGTACGGGGTCCCTGAATTGACGCATTTCCTGATGGCATCTAACAGGGAGTGTTCATGGAGCAGGTGGATTAGCTGAAAAGTATTACCTCCACCAATCATAATAGCAGAAGCGTTCAATATCATTTGTGCTGGGTCATCTGCAGTATGCACGGATTTTACCGAATATCCGAGAGTTTGCATTCGTTCACGCACCTTTTCTGTATAGGAATCCCAGGATAGTGTCACTGCGGCATAAGGAACGAAAGCAATATACCCTTTTAATCCATGCAAAAAAGTGGACAGGGTTTCTTCAGGCCAGGCAAGGAAGGGATGTCCAGGATTGGTTGAGTTGCTTAATAAAAGAAGGGAGTAGTTTTGGTTAATAGTTTTCATGTTTGAAATTAGAAACATGAGGGAAACCAGTTATATAGTAAAATTCTAAGAAGCGGTAAGTTTAATGAGTGCAGATTCGGTCGGTTACCGGAAATATTTTTGAATCCCGCAATATAATTTTTCCACGTGAGGTTAAAAACTGAACCAGTTGGGTGGTGTCAAAAACCCTGCCGGAACAATTTGTAAATACTGCATCCGGACCCATGTGCTGGTTGACGGTATCCTGTAGCGTTTGTACTGAAAATTTTCCTGGATTATTTACAATCAGGTTCAATACTTCGTGAGCGTGGTAAGGTTGTGTAATTGTTTCCATATCCTGCATTCTTTATTTCCTGGTTGAATTTATTTATGAATACCTATTCATAAATAGCAATATTTTAATCTCCAAATAGGGTATTTATTTCACGATAAAATGCGGAAAGGGGAAACCCGACCACATTGTAAAAACAACCCTCAATTCTTTCAACAAACACAGAAAACCAATCTTGAATGCCGTAGCTACCAGCCTTATCAAAGGGTTGGTATTTCTCTATATAATATTCGATTTCCCTGTTAGATATTGGCTTAAAGGTCACCTGGGTTTTTGTTAAAAAGGTATGATCAATATTTAATTGTTTTACCTGTAGGGAGACACCTGTCATCACACGATGTGATTGCCCTGATAATTTTGAAAGCATGGTTTGGCTTTCAAGCTTGTTCTTTGGTTTGCCCATAATTTCATTATTCAAGACAACAATTGTATCAGCACCAATCACCAAAGCGGAAGGAAAGCGTTCAGACATTTCTTTTGCCTTTTGTTCCGCATAATGGGTCGCGAAAGATTCGGCAGGCAAATTTATACTAAAATCTTCATTTACATTGGATGGCTGGACTCGAAAATGTACCCCAATCTGCTGCAACAATGCCTTTCTGCGTGCTGAGGAGGAAGCAAGTATTATGGGAGGTAAATGGTCTAGTATATTACCGGAATTTGGCACAGGTATTTACAATGGAAATGGTTTTATCGGCTGATTTTGCAGTTATGTGATATAGGTAGGTTCCATTTGCAATCTCATCATGGAATGCATCATGGCCATCCCATTCCATAAAATGATACCCCGCGTCAAAATCAAATGCATCAAGCGTCACGACTTTTCGTCCATTTAATGTATATATCTTAATGCCTACACGGGCAGGTGCGGTTAACTCAAATGTGAATTTGGTATTGGTGCTAAATGGATTGGGGTAATTATAAACCTGATGCAATTTTAATTCGTTGTCGGTTGTTATTTTAAGGTTGATGGATGCTTCTGATGGATTATTGGCACTATCCCAGGCTTTAACTCGCAGTTCAAGATCCTTCTCACTGGTTTCAGGCCGGTAATATACATTTCCGGCTGTAATGCTATTTTGGTTGTAAATGAAACGATTTGTAACGTCCGTATCTTTTTGATTTTTTACATCGGTAACAATTATTTCGTGGCCAATGCTCCCGGTAACATTTATTCCCAAAGGGTCTATAATCTGAATATTGATTTCGCTGCTTTCAGGTATGTGGTCATCGCTATAAAGGGGCAAATTATTTTCATCGTAAAAGGCGATAATTGGCCCTTCATTATCCTGCCCAACCTGGCCACCAATAATTGGTACTTCACTCACAGACCCCAATGCTTCGACTGCTGGATCGTCATTGGTGATGACATAGACAGCCAATTTCCCCGGGTCTGTGGAATAACTGTAGTCGTTTGGCACACGTAACAGTGAATTGAATTGATTCGATTCAAAACTAAATTGCCCACGAAACAGATTTCCACCGGGAAGCGTGTAGGTGATATTTTGCAATGTAGACTTATAATAATAACTTCTAGTGACAGTCTGATCAGAATCGATTAATTGAATAAAACCACTTCCGCCAGATGAAGAGAATGGCATTGTCCCGGTGACCAACGCAGTGTCCAATGTTTTTAGTGTATCCGGCACAATACTGTTTATTTCCACACTATTGGACGGCAAGGTTAATGGTGTAGCTGGATCACCAAAGAGTTGAAAAAATTCGCCTGAATTATTTCCAGTTTTTACACTTTGAAGAATTTCACCAATTGATTTATCTGTCACTGTATGATTGGGAAAAATTGTATTGAAAAGACTGTGGATGTTGGCTGTATTATTACCAAATGTTATCTTCCGCGTAGTAGTTATAATGCCACAAGCCCCGTTATTGGGTAATCGAATGATTTCTTCGGAAAAAGCATCGATATCCACATCGTCAAAATATCCCCAGCTACATGTTCCTGCTATCCAAAGTGGTAGCCACATCCCAGTGTTGATTTTATTCAAGTCCCTGCTTTGAACAATTAATCTTTCCTGCGCCCATTGACTGGCACTCCCATGCCCGATATAATTGATAACTGCGGTCCCTTGCTCCAGGGCATCCAACAGGGCCTCCGTTGCATCAGGTTTTACTACCCCATAGGTGGAAGCATCATTGACTTCTGGATACTCAATCATGTAAAGTTTTTTCACAATAACTGCAGGGTGAGCGACGGAAGCAATGAATTGGGAATTCAAGGTATGAGATTTTTCATCAGCGACAGAGGATTCGTAAGGACGGGCTCCGTCATCAGCAACTAAAGTCATTGTCTGACGCCATGGGCCGTATTCGGGATTCGATTCAAAGTCTACAATTTTCTCGACAAAATTTTCTACATCAGTGACAGAATGAGCTGGATAGCGTCCTATGGCCAGTTCCGGTATTTTTCCGTTAATAGATGCATATCGATCATCGGTGCAATGTGAAGCTGTTCCGACTTCGATGGTTGGAATAATTGTTTTACTGCTGCCGGTTACATTGCGATAGTCGTAATCTGCGTCACCAAGGATTAATACATAATCCGGCTTGGTTCCGGTCCAATACTCCTGGGTCCACTGGATAAAAGAATGAATAGCAAAAGGATCTTTGTTACCTCCGCTAAATTCATTGTAAATGGTTTCAATCGATGCAAAAACAGACCCCATTGATTGATCGCGCATTTGTCGTAGCGGTTCGGTAGCAGATCGGAAACTCTCAGGTCCAATGATAATATGTCTAACGCCACTATCTGTATTGCGAAGCTGATTAAATGAGTGGTTACCAATATTCTCTACCACCGATATGCTTGTGGCTTCTGATTTATTGAAGACAAAGAAGTGATGATGGACGTTGTCGCTGCTATTGTAACTAAATGCCATTTCACTGTCTAAAGCGTGTTTGGCAGGAGTAAATGGATCAGTAACATCCCACACTATCGGGTCTGCTGAACCTCCAATGTCGACTGATAAAGCACCTGATGAAAGGGGAGCATAAAATTCAATTGTATTTCCGTTAAACACAAGTTCCTGATTGAACATAAACGAGGCATAATCCAGATAGGGTGCCGACAATGAATGACTTGACGTGTTTTTTAACAAAAAATGTATGCTGGACGAAGAATGCGAACTCAAATCAATAACTTTGTTTACTTCAACATGTGAATATTTCCCGATGGTAAAAGTCTGCAGTGGACTGGAGGAGGAGCTTTCCAGATAGAGGGTAATATTGTGACTGGTAGAGGTAGTCACTGAGCCGCTATAATTCCCTCTGAATTTTAGAGTCAGTCTGCCGTCGAGAGAAGGGAGTATATTGGGCGAATTATAGGTCAGGGTATAAACAGAATTTTTAGGGATTGATGGACCAACCCATAAATTTCCAGTTTTATTGGGATTTGTGAGATCAGCCTCGATATGCTGGTAAACTTTTCCATAATTAACTGAAATTGGATCAAATACGGTCTCGTTGTATTCTTCAATCCGTTTTCCATCTGAGTCAGAAATGGTGGGGAGCAATAGCCAATAGGTGTTTTCAGTAAAATAAATGTTTTTATTATAATGCACAGTGCCATTTATTTCATCAAATCCATCTGCTCCACGACCATAGAAGTATATTTTATCATTCGAGCTTAATGTACCTCCGCCATCTTCATCGATGGATAAGGCACATTCGACCAAATTTTCAGGAACGGGGTGGTATGTAAATGACCCGAAATGATCAAGAAAATTCCCCATTTCTTCACGACCGCCACTTGAATATGTGTAAAGCCTAATACTGTTTATATCATAGTTTAGTGCTTCTGGCAGAGCCGACAGGATATCCGAACCTGAAATGGAATATATTCCGTCAGAGTTGACAGTAAATCTAAGCCATTTGCCATCTGGTAGTTCGGCTAAGCTGGCTATTCTTGACTTTTTCTTAGGGATAATCCAATTCTTGGCCATGTTCCAGTTGATGACACGGCTGTCGAGAAATGCTTGATTTCTTATTGAAGAAAGATTTGACGCATTCTGATTCTTCTGAAACGTCATACTCACCATGGTCGATCTGGCATAGTGTTCAGAATCAATGAGTGGTGAGATATTTAAAGATGCAGTATGCAGCCCCCGCAATTGCTGAACATTGTTCCAGGTAATGTCAGTTACCAGACTATCCGATACACTATGGGGTAACATTTGGATGTCCGATCGCTGTATTTCAATAGTCGGTAAATCGGATGAAGGGAGACCAACCAATAATGAAAAGGAGCCAATATCATCTTTTGCTTCATAATCGGTATGTATACGAATCTGTAAACGATTCTGGGAGGATTCGACAATTTCCCAACTGGTTTTGGCCGATATACTTCCGTGCAAAAGTGCCAATAAAAGAGTCCATATTCTGAAATGCATAAGGCGTGAAATATACACAAAGTCTCCTTTAAGTCGATTGGATATGTAAGCAGGGATTAAGTATTTTTTCACCTTGTAATCCGCAACGATTTGCAGAAGATCAAGTTCCAGTCTTTCACATTTTTAACTTGGGGAATGTATGTTTGATTTAGAGATGATACAAAATGTCTATCGTGAATACGCCAATAAAATTGCCAAAACAAGAGCAGCGGTTCAACGTCCGTTAACGGCTTCAGAAAAGATTTTATATTCTCATTTATTTGACCAAAACATGTTGGCCGATTTTCGCCGAGGTGAAGATTATGTTGAATTTAGTCCTGACCGGGTTGCAATGCAGGATGCTACCGCACAAATGGCACTGCTACAGTTTTTACAGGCTGGAAAGGATCAAACGGCGGTCCCTTCCACAGTACACTGTGATCATTTGATTCAAGCAAAGGATGGGGCGACAACTGACCTGGAAGTGGCCAAGACTGCCAACGGGGAAGTGTACTCCTTTTTGGAAACGGTTGCGAACAAGTATGGAATTGGATTCTGGAAGCCCGGCGCCGGGATCATTCATCAGGTCATACTGGAAAACTACGCGTTTCCCGGAGGTATGATGATTGGTACGGATTCGCATACTGTCAATGCAGGTGGATTAGGGATGGTCGCAATTGGTGTTGGAGGGGCTGATGCAGTGGATGTGATGGCAGGGATGCCATGGGAATTAAAATTTCCAACATTAATCGGGATTAAACTAACCGGCAGTTTGAGTGGCTGGACAGCGGCAAAGGATGTGATTTTAAAAGTGGCTGGAATCCTAACCGTCAAAGGCGGTACCGGGGCAATTGTGGAGTATTTTGGCCCAGGAGCAGAATCATTGTCCTGTACTGGAAAAGGAACAATCTGCAACATGGGGGCCGAAATTGGAGCCACCACATCCCTGTTTGGATTTGATCAATCCATGGTTGAATATTTAAAGAAAACGGGCAGGGAAGAAGTGGCATCGATTGCTGCTGCGAATCGTGAGAGTTTAACGGCTGATCCTGAAGTTTACGAAAATCCTGATAAATATTTCGACAAGGTCATTGAAATCAATCTATCTGATCTGGAACCGCATGTTAATGGACCCTTTACCCCGGATCTGGCAACTCCGATTTCCGAATTTGGAAAAGCAGTAAAGAAGAACGATTGGCCACAAAAGCTTGATGTGGGTTTAATTGGATCATGCACTAATTCATCCTATGAAGATATTTCACGAGCCGCATCGGTTGCTCAACAGGCAATCGATAAGCATTTGACCGTGAAAGCAGATTTCACCATAACACCAGGTTCAGAATTGGTTCGTTCCACTGTAGAACGGGATGGCTACCTAAAAATCTTTGATAAAATGGGTGGAAAAGTGCTGGCCAATGCCTGTGGACCATGTATCGGACAGTGGGCACGCCATGGAGCTGAAAAGCAGGAAAAAAACTCAATTATCACATCGTTTAATCGCAATTTTGCTAAACGGAATGATGGCAACCCTAATACACATGGTTTTGTTGCATCACCTGAAATTGTGACTGCATTGGCAATTGCAGGAGATTTGACATTTAATCCATTAAAGGATAGTCTAGTAAATAACGACGGCAAAAGTGTGAAACTACAAGAGCCGACGGGCCATGAACTTCCAGTGAACGGATTTCAAGCTGAGGACATTGGGTATCAGGCACCGGCATTGGATGGTTCCTCTATCGAAATAAATGTAAATCCTGCCTCGGAACGGCTGCAATTACTTACCCCATTTGCCCCCTGGAATGGTGAAAACATTGTTGGGATGAAACTGTTGATAAAGGCAAAGGGCAAATGCACAACAGATCATATCAGTATGGCCGGACCCTGGTTGCGGTATCGAGGCCACTTGGACAATATTTCCAACAATTTACTAATTGGTGCAGTAAATGCATTTAATAATCAAACCAATTCGGTGAAAAATCAACTCACAGGGCATCTTGATACTGTTCCAAATGTTCAGCGGGACTACAAAGCAAATCACATTCTTTCAATCGTTGTTGGCGACGAGAATTATGGAGAAGGATCCAGCCGTGAGCATGCCGCCATGGAACCGCGACATTTAGGTGTGCGCGTAGTGCTGGTCAGATCATTTGCAAGAATTCATGAAACGAATCTTAAAAAACAAGGAATGCTGGCTCTGACATTCCAGAATAAAAAAGATTACGATCTCATCCAGGAAGATGACACGTTTCATTTTATCGATTTGGATCAATTTGAACCGGGGAGACCTCTTTCTTTGCAGGTCACACACAGTGATGGTTCATCTGATCTCGTGGTCTGCAATCACACCTATAATAGGGCTCAGATTGCATGGTTTAGAGCTGGATCGGCTCTCAATAAAATAGCCGCAGAAAACAAAAGCTGATATGAAGCGCGTACTGGTATCCGATCCCATTTCTGAAAGCGGAAAAGGTATTCTTGAATCTGCCGGATTTGCCGTTGATTATTTCCCGGAGATTTCTGAACAGGACCTGATAAAGCTGCTGCCTAATATCCATGGTTGGGTAATCAGAAGTGGGACCAACATAACCAGTGACTATCTTGCGCATGCCGACCAATTGGAAGCCATCGGTCGTGCCGGCGTCGGCGTAGATAATGTGGATATTGGGGCTGCCACCAAGCATGGCGTTGTTGTAATGAATACCCCGGATGTGAACACCATTTCAGCTGCAGAACACACGGTGGGACTTCTACTGGCTCTAGCTCGAAATATTCCCCAAGGACACATTGGTCTTCAAAAGGGCGAATGGAATAGAAACCAACTGGTGGGAACGGAATTAAGGGGTAAAACCCTTGGAGTAGTTGGGTTAGGTAAAATCGGGCGGGAAGTCATCCAGAGATGTCGTTCGTTTGGAATGAAAATCATTGGGTATGATCCCTATATAGATCAACGATTATTTAATCCCGATGAAGTGTTGGTAACGGATCTGGATCGTGTTACGGTAGAATCGGATTTTATTACGTTGCATGTTCCACTTTTGGATGCCACGAGGGGATTATTTGATGCTGAACGTCTTGGACAAATGAAGCCTACCGCCAAAATTATCAATGTGGCACGGGGAGGAATAATTAATGAGTCTGCACTGGCGTCTGCCTTGAAAAATGGTGTGATTTCCGGTGCGGCAATTGACGTTTATTCCAAAGAACCGATCGATGGGAATCACCCACTTGTGGGCATCCCCACATGTATATTGACGCCCCATTTAGGGGCTTCAACCAGGGAAGCGAAGGAAGGTGTATCAATAGCTGTTTGTGAACAGATTCGAGATTATTTACTAAATCAAAAATTAACCAATGCTTTAAACCTACCTGTCTCTGATATGTCAGCAATGAAGGGATTGGAGCCATATTTGGAATGCGCTGAACAAATTGGGGCCGTTCAAGGACAGCTTGTAACCAGCGTGATTGAGAAAATAAATGTGGAATGCTTTGGAGAACTTTCTGAGGTAAAGGCAATCGCCCTCGCTTTTTTGAAAGGACTATTGTTGCAACGTACACCTGACCGTATCAATTATATTAATGCAGAATCAGTGGCACGTGAACAGGGAATTTCATTGGAAATTCATCAAAGAGAATCTCTTGAACCTTTTTCTCACGTAATTCGTACCTTGGTAACGGGGGATGGAGTGACGTCCCAAATAGATGGTACGGTGTTCGGTCGTCGCCAGGTTCGCTTCGTAAATGTACTTGGATATGAAATGGAGCTCATACCATCCGGTCAACTTACATTTGTGCAGAATAAAGATGTACCAGGTGTCGTCGGTAATATTGGATCTGTGATAGGAAAAAATTCGATCAATATCAGTGCCTATCTCCTAAGCAGAAATCAACAAACAAAAGAAGCATTTGGCATTATCCGAACAGAGGATCCGCTGTCCGAGGAAATCATTGATACCATTAGGAATATGCCTGAAGTTTTATCGGTAAAACAGGTCGATTGCACACAATAGCATACAAATTAACAATTTATGAAACCGGATTGGGTTTTATGTATTCAAGAATGATATTAAATTCACCAAAGGCAATAATTAACTAGAAAAGGGGGCTTTATGTCCAAAATGTGGGATGATTTGAAAAAAAACATGAAGGATTGGAGCGCTGCCGCCGTTGAAAAGGCTGAAGAAGTAAGTAAAATAGCTGTTGCAAAAACTGAGGAGCTAACAAAAATCAGCAAGGTTAAAATTGAAATCCATCAATTACAACGTGATCGGTCCAAATCATTTGAGAAAATTGGAAAATCCGTTTTTGAACATTTTCAATCGAAAAAATCATTGAAAATATCTGATATCGACTCCATGCAGTCCTTGTTTGATGATATAGGTCAATTATCCGATTCCATCGTGGCTAAAGAACTGGAAATTCAGAAAATTAAAGAGGAAAATGATCTTGCTGACGAAGATGTGAAAGAGGCGGAAGTAATTGCTGAAGAAATTGTGGAAAATATTGAGAAAAAAGTAGAACCTGAATCAGAAAAATAAACAAATACATTGCGCCAGGAAACCAAAACAAAATCTTCTACGTATCGTGCCCTGAACATCTATCTCTCCGAGATTAAAAATATACAGCCATATTCACCTGAGGAAGAGGTGGTACTGGCACAACGGGCCAAAGCAGGTGATAAAGATGCATTTAACGGCCTGATAACCCATAATCTCCGATTTGTGGTAGCCGTGGCGAAAAAATTTCAGCATCATGGGGTTCCCCTCGAAGATTTAATCAATGAGGGCAACTTGGGGCTGATTAAAGCAGTTCATCGCTACGACGAAACCAGAGGATTTCGATTTATTTCGTACGCAGTCTGGTGGATAACACAGAATATCCGACTGGCCATAACAAAGACCGGAAGAACAATTCGATTGCCCAGTAATGTGTCTGAATCCATTGGGTCATTGTATAAACAATCACTGGAACTGGAACAAGCGTATGAACGGGAACCGACGACAGAAGAGTTAGCAGAAATAACCAACAAAACAATTCATGAAATAGAAAATCTGATTAAGAGTTTTAATCCACCTTCATCAATCGACGAACCACTGAGTGATTCCGATAGGACCATGCATGAATTTATCCGTTCAGATAACAGTCGACCGGAAGCCAATTTGATGAAGCAATCGATTCATTATGAAATCCTTCAGGTTGTGCACACCCTGGATGAGCGGGAAGAGTCTGTTATCATGAATTATTTCGGATTAGATAACCACAAGAAAAAGACCCTCGATGAAATTGGTGAGGACATGGATATATCCAGAGAACGGGTACGTCAAATCAAAGAAAAAGCGTTGCAACGATTGCGGCATTATTCCCGGTCGCAACTGCTGCGCCTCTATTTGTCCTAATCTTATACATTTTGCATATTCTGCATGGTGTCTGTAAAATCGACGGTCAATTTGGATACTTGCATCCTTGAATAAATATTCACCGAAAAACTATATCTTCCAAGCGGAGAGCGAAAGACGTGTCAAACAATGGCATTTCTCTTTTAGTCAAATCATGGCTGGACTGGGTTTTACCACTGTCCTGGTTGGGGCGGTTTTATTCTTTACTGCCGAAGCTTTTACGCAATGGATTTATCAAAATCGTCTGCATGAGATTCAATCTGAGTACAGTACGATTTTTACCACCCTGAATTATTTACAAGAGGAAGTAAGCGATCTTGATAACCAATTGGGTGAAATTGAAGAACGTGACAAAGCCGTTCGTTCTTACGCGGATTTTCCACCAATTGATAAAGATGTAAGAGAATTGGGTGTCGGTGGGATTCCTGTCGAAAACACACCGGAACTTGACAAAATACTTCCGAAAGTCAAATCACGCTTAACCGATCTGGAAATGGATATTGATCAAATATCACGGCGTGTAAAGCTGGAACTTTCCAGTTATGAAGATATTTATGACAAAGTAAAAAAAGATACGGAACGTTTGAAACATATACCTTCAATCAGACCCGTGATCGGTGGGTATCTTAACTCCGGTATTGGTTGGCGATCAGACCCATTGGATGGGAAACGCCGTTACCATTACGGTCTTGATATCACAGTCCAATCAGGCGCACCCATTTTAGCACCGGCCGATGGGGAAGTACAGGAAGCGCGTATTCGGGGGGGATACGGAAAATATGTTAAAATAAACCATGGATACGGTTACAAAACACTGTTTCTTCATATGTCACAATTAAATGTGAAAAAAGGCCAGATAGTTAAAAGGGGTGATCTGCTTGGTAAATCAGGTAGTACTGGAAGAACAAGTGGACCACATTTGCATTATGAAGTCCATTACTATGGAACACCCCAGGACCCGTTAGATTATTTCTTCACTGGTAATATCAAATAAAATCAATTCTTTTCCTTCATTAAATCCCTTATGAATAAATCCTACTACATAGAAACGTACGGTTGTCAGATGAATGTTGCCGATAGTGAATTAATAGCCGGTTTACTAGACAAAGAAGGATATCAGCCAACTACGGAAATGAACGGCGCATCTGCGGTGTTTGTAAATACCTGTGCAATCCGGGAGCACGCGGAAGATAAAGTTCATTCTCGACTTGGAGAATTTCACCAGATTAAAAAGAATAATCCTGCTGTCGTTATCGGTGTACTGGGATGCATGGCTCAGCATTTAAAAGACGACATTCTTGAGAATAAACCGTATGTGGATATAATCCTGGGACCGGACTCTTATCGCAGTTTACCTGGTCTACTTCATCGAAAGATGGATAACCCTGATCAATTGGTGGATACCAAACTTTCTAAATTTGAAGTGTACGATAATCTCTTCCCCAGCAGAAACGAAGGTATAAATGCCTGGATTTCAATCATGAGGGGCTGCGATAAATTCTGTTCTTTCTGCATCGTTCCATTTACTCGTGGGAGGGAACGTAGTCGCAACATAGAAGGTATTATTTCAGAAACCCGCAAAGCTGTGGAAGAAGGATTTGTAGAAATAACCCTGTTGGGGCAAAATGTTAACTCTTATAAATCAGGGAATTCTGAGTTTCATGACGTATTGGAACAGGTTGCATTGGTGGATGGTGTGGAGAGAGTGCGGTTTACCTCACCGCATCCACAGGACGTTACGATGGAAATGTTAGAAGTCATGGCAAAATACGATAATATATGCAACTCCATACATTTCCCCTTACAAGCCGGATCAAATCGCATTTTAAAAAGAATGAACAGGACCTATACCAGGGAACATTTTTTACGCATGACAGAACGCATTCGTACCACATTACCTGGTGTGGGTATCAGCACGGATATAATTGTGGGTTTTCCTGGCGAAACAGAGGCTGAGTTTCAAGAAACGCTGGACGTGATGAATCAGGTGGAGTTCGATTCAGCATTCACGTTTAAGTATTCTCCACGTCCGTGGACGAAAGCGGTCCAGTTCTCAGATCATATTTCTGAAGAAGAGAAACAAGACCGCTTAGAAAGACTTATTGCTCTTCAAAAAAAACATACCCTGAATAGAAATCGCACTTTGGTTGGATCCAGTCAACTTGTTTTGGTTGAAAAAGAAAGCAAACGTTCCCAACATCAATGGGCCGGACGGACTGATTCGAACAAATGGGTTATTTTTGATAAGGGAGATGCCAATATTAAAGACATTGTAGTCGTTGATATTTCCCGTGCTCAGGGTATCAGTTTGCATGGAACCATAAAAGCAAAAAGAGAAGCTGCCTAATGAAACTAATTAAACTATTTCTAGGTCTAATTGTTATCCTTTTATTACTGTTATTTTTAATTAAGAACAATGATACGGCAAACATTGATTTGGTTTTCCGGTCTTATGAGAATATCAATATATCAATTGTAATGCTGGGTGCCTTAACCGTGGGCATTGTTATCGGCTATGGAGTGGCAGTTGCCTCAATACTAACTGTAAAAGCCGAGAACAAGGTATTGATTCAAAAAGTGAAGCAGGTAAGTGAAGAATTAACTGACTTACGGAATGTGGCAATTGACGAAGGTATTTATGACGTACAGGACGATGAGGATTAACCGTGGGGTTTGAAGCATTTTTACTGATCCTGCTGGTTGCATTTTTAGCGGGTGGCATTGTGGTATTTCTACGGTCACGTCCAAAGAAAAAACAACGAACCGATACCCTGTACACAGATGCATTAGATGCCTTGTTAAAAGGGGACGACCATAAAGCACTATTAAAACTGCGTGATGTGGTAAAGCAGGATTCATCCCATGTAAACGCGTATTTACAAATGGGAAATATCATGCGGAAAAAAGCACCGCAACAAGCAATTAAAATCCATCAGTCGTTGACGGTAAGACCAAATCTTTCCGAAACGGTAATGATTGATATTCATCAGGCTTTAGCACAGGATTATCGTGCTATTGATAATTATCGTCGCGCAAAAGAAGAAGCGGAGATTATATTAAAGGCCCAGCGAAGGAATCTCTGGGCTACTGAATTTTTACTGGAACTGGAAGAAGAGCAGAAAAACTGGCCAGACGCTGCCCAACTGGCCAAGCTTAGTCAGCGAATACGTGATACAGAAGATAAGAATCAACTGGCACGGTATCAGCTGTATGAAGGGTTGGATTATTTGGAAAAGGGAAAACGTGCGGATGCCCTGTCGGCATTTCAAAAAGCTGGTAAACTTGATGCCAATTATGGGCTCCCACACAAATATATTGGTAACATTTACGAAGAAGAGCGAAATCTAATCAAAGCAATTTCCAGTTGGGAAACCTATGCCACACTCGACTCGGAAAACGGAAAAGAAGTGTACGGTAAAATTGAATCGGCTCTTTTTGATATGGGGAGATTCAGTGAAATAGAGCAGTTTTACAGAAGATTACTTACGGCCGATCAACATAATCTTTCCGCGTTATCAAAATTAGCAAACGTACTGGTGGAAAAAGGCCATAGCGATGAAGCAATCACACTGGTGGATAATGCATTAAACCTGAACGATAATTCTGTACATGCCCGACTCATGAAATTGAAATTATCATTGAATAAAAAAACACCCAGTGAATTGGGAATACAAGTCGATGAAATTATTGATATCGTAACCCAAAACAATCACCAAAGTGCAGCCTGAGAAAGAAATCACCCCAGGTTACATTCGTAAGATAGCATCTAATAAGTTATCTTTATTTATAATTATACTAATAACAACTAATGTAATACTTGATGCACAAAACGTCGACCTTTATTTGTCCTTAATCGAAGAGGGGAAAATAGCAGAAGTAAGATCCAATTTGCCTGAATTGGAATTAAAGTTCCCAAATGATCCTGGTGTACAGTATCTTAAAGCGCTGATTCAGCTAAATGGTGACGATGCAATTGACATGTATCATGAGATTGTTGATAAATATCCCAACTCCAAATATGCTGATGATTCCGCAATGAAAATTGCAGAATATTTGTATTCCAGAGGTTTGTATTCACAGGCCAGCAAGTATTTTCAAACGATTCCGCTAAAATATTCTGGTACGAATAATCTTGACCGGTCAATTCAATTAATGGTAAACAGCTATCTTGCAACAGGCGAAGATGATTCCGCCAAGCACTATTTACGATTATTTGCGGAAAAATATCCGGACATAAATATTCATAAATATGGGGTTTCCGGGCTTGATGAAAACGATAAACCTGCATTGGTTAAGGTTGACAAAGAAACCGCTTCAAAAAAGATTGCCAGGGCAAAAGAAAATCGACCGAGAACAAAGGTAGTTGTCGCATCGTCCACGGATAATGCTAAACCCTGGGTGGTTCAGGTGGGAGCATTTAGTAATTACTCCAACGCAAAAAATTTAAAATTGAAGTTAGGTGAAGCAGGTTATGCGGTAATTTTAGGCGAAATCACCTCTGGTGGCAGAAGGCTGTATGTGGTGCGAGTTGCTCGTTACAGCAGTCGCGATGAAGCGCTTAGAGTAGGGCAAGAACTGAACAACCGGTTTGGATTGGATTTTAGGATTCTAAACAGTCCGGAAAAATAATTTCGATAATTGGCTCTCCGATTTTTAATATGGATTTCTAATCTGGTATCCTATTTGGGAATGATTGTGAGGCTGGTGCCCGCCGCGGTCTTCAAAACCGTTGTCCCCAATCGAGTTGGGGAGCTGGGTTCGATTCCCAGGCGTTCCCGCAAAATAATTTATTTCAGTATATACCACTGTCACCTGTTCCTGCGATTAGTGTCACACCTTCCATCTTGATTTTGTCTAATTAATCAAACAACACCAGACGATTTCCGTCTCTTTCAGAATTACCCAAATCCTTTTAATCCTGAAACAACTATTCAATTGATTTATCCGTAGACAGGTATGTACACATTAGGGTATTTGATATTTTAGGTAGAGTGGAACGCAATTTAGTGAATGATAACTATGCATCCGGTCATCATCAAATCACCTGGAATGAATGTAATAATCAAGGAATTCTTGCAAGTCCGGGAGTGTGTATTTACGAATTCACTGCCGATGAGTATTCTACATTCAGGAAGATGATTTTTAGTATAGAATTAAATGCGAAACGTATTTTTAAATTGAGATTAGTCTAAGATTCAACAATGTATAATAGATGGGTCAGGGTAAACCCTATTCGTTATTCCGGACTATCTAAGCATAGGGTAAACTGAAGTAAAATATATTTCCTTTTGGTTCATTTGGTAGTACCCAGGCATCACCACCATGCGCAATCATGATTCGTTTTACAATGGCTAATCCAAGACCCGTTTCTTTTGGCACATGTTGTTTTTGCTGCATTCGTCTGTTAAAAATTGATTCCCTGTTTTCAGCTGGTATCGTGTCGCCAAAGTCCTTAAAAGAAAAAATATGGTACCCCTCATCGATCGTATAATCGATTATCAATTTTTTACCGTCTACTGCATATTTTAATGCATTCGATAAATAGTTTTTTATGACCTCAACTAAAATGGGATTTGCTTGGACTTCCAACTGTTCCGGTACATTATTTATTACTTCCATTTTGTTGTAGGTAATTGATGATTGATATTCGGCCAATACTACACGCGTTAATTCTGCCAGATCCAACGATTTTTTTGAGATTTTTTCAGACATAGCAACACGTGACAATGTGGTAGCGTTTTTTATCACTTTGAATAAACTTTGAATGCTATTGTGCAGCATTGAATATTCATTACGCTCCGGTTCATCCTTTCTTAAAATTTCGACAACACCCTCAATCACACCTACCGGATTTTTGAGGTCATGGGTCAAAATATCCAATAACAATTCTTTCATGCTATTGGCGGATTCCAGCGCTTCCTGTGCCTTTTTCCGTTCAGAGATATCGTGTCCGACGCAGACGATTCCATCAACTTTTCCATTGATATCTCTAAGGGCAGAGCCAGAGAAGAGAACAGGTACTTTTTCGCCATTATTTTTCACATATAAAATTTCACGATCAATTACTGAACCATTCTTTATTATTTCATCAATAAGATCGTCTGTTTTTCCAGGCTCACCCAAAATTCGACTAAATGATATACCCTCGATTTCATTATTGTTATAATTCAAGAGTAAAGTGGTGGCCTTGTTAACAGTAATGATTTTTTTAGAATCATCAAGTTGCATAACAATAAGTGTATCTGCCATGGATCCGATGACGTTCTCAACGTAATCTTTGGAAACAGTTGTTTTAAAAAGATCATTTAAAGTAAGAAATCCGGTATTAACAACCAGCAACACAAAAATAGCGCCGGCAAAAAAGACTCCACCCATAAGCATGAAAAGATTTGTTTGAACATCACTTAAGATAAACCAGATGGATATCAGGTAACCGGCTATAAATAATAACATTAAAATAAATAAGAATTCCCAGCGTCTGTGGAATCGTTGTCCAGCAAGCAATTGTACCAAATGATACGTACGCAGTGCCGCAATACTAATTAATAGTGATCCGATTGCAAGCAGTATAACGGTTGTTAGGATTGTAGGGTTCATTTTTCCTCGTTCATTCTTCAGGTAAATTTATCGGAAAAGCAGATAAAAAACATATCAATTAATGTGTAATAACATTCTGACATTTTGTTTTAGCAGGGAAGGCTTAATCGGTTTAATCTTAAAAAGATCACAGCCGGCTTCGACAGCCCTATCCATATCGGATTTGAAAGCATGCCTGAAGCTATGGAGAGTAGCATGTGGTGGTCTTGGGGGATAGGCAGATTCTAATAAACTTTTCATGTAATCTCTAAATGTCTCGATTTTTGCATGTAACTGTGAAGCTTCTTTTTTCTTGGTCTGCTCATCTGCAGTAATGCTCAGGTGTACGTAAAATACAGAAAGATCGGGCCTTGGTATTTTTTGGGCATTTCTTTCAATAAAACTTATACGCTAAGAAATCAAGGTACAATTTATATCCTGTGTTGCACTCGTAATAAAAAGTATTGATAATTTTACTTTTAGCTAGAGAACCGTACCGTGACGGAGAAAAGAATTGGTTTTGGTTCCGTAATTGAAATTAGACTTATGTTATATTTTGTCAGTAATTTTGTTCAGGCCACGTTTTGAATTCCAGCCATATTTTAGGGGAGAAAAATATCAGGCAAAAATCTGGTGTCCATATAGTGAAGAATATACAATTATGTATTATTCTAATTCTGAATTCCTTTTTATCTGCTACAGAATCTCGTCCGCTACGTGCCTACCATAATGAGTATTACCCACCGATTGAATACCTGGAGGATGGTTCATCTCAGGGATTAAGTATTGATCTTTTTAAAGCGATAGCTAAATCGCAGAATCTGAACTATTCGCTTAACGGAATCTCCTGGGATTCCATTAAACATTGTATTCAAACGGGGGAATTTGATGTTTTGACAGGCCTGTATTATTCCCACAGGAATGATGATTATCTTGCCTATTCCCTATGCCTTTACACCGCAACGTACAAAACGTTTATAAGAAAAGATTCAAAACTGGTTGATTTATATGACCCCCATGGCAAAAGTGTGGTCATTTTAGGTGGTGGTTTGTCATCGAAACTGGTGAATGACATTCCATCCATTACGGAAATCACGAAAGTAAATGATATTGAAGCTGCCATGATCCTGTTGAATACGGGAAAAGTAGATTGTGCGGTGCTCCAAACTCTGATGGCATCCTATTACCTGAAAAATGCAAATATTAAAAATATCATAAGCATCGGGAGTTCATTGCTGTCACGTGATTTGTGTTTTGCCGTACCGAAGGGAAACACTGTTCTTCTTGAAGCACTGAATGAGGGCTACAAAGATATCCTGAGTAGTGGCGAATACAGCCGAATTATAGATAAATGGGTTACGCCGTATGAAGAAAAATATATATCATGGAGAACACTTCGCCCCTATATATTTGCTGGAATTGTTATTTTCATTCTTGCATCAAGTCTGATAATTGTTTGGACAACATCATTGCAAAAAAATGTGACCAAACGAACGAAAGAATTGCGAAAAGAGATACAGGAAAGAATGGAAACGGAAGAAGAACTTCGCCATTCCAGAAAACAATTAATTGAATCAAATAATTTGAAAGATGTCCTCTTTGACATAGTTCGTCACGATTTTAAAAATCCTGTTGGTGTCATTAAGAACATGGCAGATATGATTATTTCCGATGATCAGGAAAATGAAGCCATGCACATAATTAAAGAAGCCAGTGACAGTCTGTTGCAGGTAATAAACAATACATCACTACTAGGTAAAATTGCGGTGGGGGAGAAAGTTAAAAAACAATCGCTGAATGTGGTGAATGAGATCAGGCAAGTAATCAACGAATATCAATCCCTGCTGGATATGCATGATTTGCAGGTTAAAATTGATATTCCTGAGGATACGGTTATTCCTGCCGATCCCATTATTAAACAAGTTTTCCATAACTATATCAGTAATGTGGTGAAATATGCAAGTGATGGAGAAAAAGTGTTGATCAATATGGAAAAGGATGACCATAATATAACAATTAATGTTATTGATTATGGCACTACGGTTCCGGCGGACAAAGCCGCTTACATATTTGAGCGATCCATACAGCTTGATTCGGGGAAGAAAGAGGGAAGAGGGTTGGGCTTAGCCATTGTGAAACGGGTTGCAGAATTGCATGATGGTGATGCCGGGGTTAAACCCAATACACCCACTGGAAATATTTTCTTCCTAAGGTTACCCATGCGGT